>NZ_JABAFY010000026.1 GCF_012843875.1 Desulfovibrio piger
TGGGGCTACTTTACCTTGCTTTGGCCTGTATCCTTTGGAGAAAACTGGTATAGCAAGGTGTATGCCGGACATTCTCTTAGTATATTGAATTTATTAAATATATTTTAAGCACGTAAATCATGGCCAGCCGCACCGCCTGCGCGTTGATCTTCACAGAAAAGCAGGTAAGCGGCTGTGTAAAAAAGAACAATTGACAGCCGCTGTCAGTCCCGGCATAAGGGGCGGCATCGTGTGCGTTCCTCAGCACACAAGGGAGGAAACATGTCTTATTTTGCAGCCCGGCAGGCCCAGACGACATTGTCCTGTCCTGAATGCGATCACAAGCTGGAGATCGCGCGTACCTGCCACGAGGCCTTCATGCGCTGTCCTTTTTGTGGCAAGCGTTTCCCGCTGGAACAGTTCATCAGTCAGGCAGATGAAGCTATGGAACGCTTCCTCGAAGGCCTGTACTTCGACCGTATCTAGGCGTGAACCGGCATCAGAGAGCAGCTCTCCTGCTTGTGCTGGCGCTGTCCGGCGCCGTGCATGCCGCCATCTTGCTGTGCGCCGGTATGGGGATGCTCCTGGCAGGATAACGGCTGCCCGGCAAGAGTTCCCGCTGCTTTTCCTGGTTACGAAAACAGCCCGCATGGAGCGAACCATGCGGGCTGTTTTTGTGTCGGCAGAGGAGGGAAGGCTTAATAGAGGGTGGGCAGGCCCAGGATGGCACGGGCAGACACGGCCACCTGCATCATGACCTGCGAGATGTCCTTGACGGCCTGCATGTTCTTGGAGGCCACCCGCGGCATCACAAGGATCTGGTCCCCGGGCCGGATATTGTCGCCATCATGGCTCACCGAGCCGTTGGGATGCATGACGAGCACAGTATCCTGGTCCGCGCGGCTGTTATAGCCGCCGGCTCCCTTGATGTAATCGTCCAGATCATTGTTTTTGCTCCAGAGCATGGCCTGGGGCATCATGACTTCACCACTGACGAGGACCACGTCGCTCTTGGCCGGGATGACGATGACATCGCCATCTTCCAGCGTGATGTCGCCGATCTTCTGGCCGTCGCTCAGGACGACGACACCTTCCGGTTCCACGGCTTTGGCCCGCTCCACGAATTTGGCGATCATCTCCGCTTCCTTGGCGCGGATCTGGGACTCTTCCGTGCTGGCCGACGAAGCGGTAAGGGCGGATTCTTCCAGGCGGCGCAGGCTGTCGGCGATGGCTTTCTTCTGGCGTTCGGCCACGCTCTTGCGCTTGATGTACATGCCGTTCAGATCAGCGCGTCCCTGTTCGACAGCGATAAAGTTGCGCACTTCATCCAGGCGTGCCCCGCGGCGCACGGGAAAGCGGCTGGCACCGCGCACGGCTCCCTGCACCGTGACCGTTATGGTATTGCCTGCGGTATCCGCCAGCAGCTCGATGCTGTCACCGTCCGCCAGCTGCAGGCTGGCCAGTTCGCCAAGGGGCAGATAGGTATTGTAGGGCTTGCCGTTGCGGACCCCCTTGATGGCGATATGCGAGGCACTGCTGTCCGGATCCACCAGCTTCAGCAGGCTGGCCCCGGAGGTCTTGCCTTCCGGCAGCTCAAAGCGGGCGCTGGTGCGTACCTTGCCCGTGACAGTGACCGTGGGCCCCTTGTCGGGGACAACGATGATGTCGCCATTCTGGAAACGGATGGGCGGCATGCTGCCTTCACGGATGAAGGGATACAGGTCCACCGTCGTCACGACCTGATTGTTGCGGCGGACCTGGATGTTCCTGTAGCTGCCCCGTCCGGCGTCGATACCGCCCGCCTTGTCCAGATAGCTCAGCAGGGGATCGGCCGCAGAACCGCTGTAGCGGCCGGGCTTGGGCACATTGCCGGTGACGAACAGAGTGATGGGCTGCGCATCCATGGGGGCCAGATAGATCTGGCTGTCGGCATGGCCGGAGGCCGCCAGCTTGCTGCGCAGGGCATCCTGCAATTTGTCCTGGGCCAGACCGGTCACGTTGAGCTGGCCGACTTCAGGGATGTCCAGCTGGCCGGCAGGGCTGACTTCGAGGATGGTATCCACATTGAGGCTCCCGCCCCACAGGCGCAGGACGACCCTGTCACCCGGTGCGATGGCGCCGGCGGCTCCTCCCTGACCGAAATTGCCCTGGAAAAGATTGGCTCCGTAGGGTGCCGGAGCGTCAGCGGCATAGCTGCCCTGCGGCAGGAGCAGCAGGCACAGCAGCAAAAGAAAAACAGACTTTTTCATGGTACGGCCCCGGGCTTAGTCCTTGGCCTCTTCCGTCTGGGAAGCCGGCATGACAGCGGGACGCATGCCCTGGCCCCAGACGCGGGGCGCCAGCCGCCATTGGCCCTGGGCATTGCGGCAGGCAACGATGATCTCGGCTTCATTGAAATTGTTGCGGACAGTGGCGCGCTTGCATTCCTCACCAGCCGCGGAGAAGAAGCTGTCTTCCATGCTCACGCGCACGTCCGTCCCGAAGGCGGGATCGGAAAGGGTGGTGATGTCACCGGGCACGGCATTGGCCATAAAATTTTCCACAGGGCTGGGCTTGTATTCGGGCGTTTCAGGGGAGTCTCCCAGCAGGCCGCAGCCATTGAGGGCCAGACAGGTCGTCAGCATGAGAAGGGTAGAGAGACGTTTCATGAGTTCTCCTGGAAAGGAAAGGCCGGAATCGGACCGTTGCTGGTCAGCCCTGGACAGGCTGAGACGCGGGATCCGGCATCCGGGGTGAAAAGGGCAGGGGAAGCTCCAGATCGATGAAGCGTTCCCGCACGATAGCTTCCGGGATATGGATGGCGAGCTGCTTCAGGTCCTCCGGAGCGAGCGTTACAAGCCAGTTTACGGCCTCCCGGGCCATGACGAGCCAGCGGTCCAGCGGCAGGAAAAAGACCGCCGGGCAGATCTTGTACAGATAAAGGCCCGTATCGAGCAGGACCAGCGGGAACAGGCTGCAGGCCACAGGACGACGTTGCCGTGGCAGAAGACAGCCTTCCGGGCCGCAGGATTTGCACCCCCTGTCGTCCAGGCAGGCCGTATCAGGGGCAAGCAGAAAAAAGTCCTTCTCCAGATGGGCATGCTGCTGCGAAGGCAGCAGCTTCATGGGAAAAGGGGTGGCGCAGTCCTGGGGGCCGCAACAGTAACGACAGTCCCGGCAATAATCATTGCTCAGGATCCCCTGATCGAAATGTACATCCCGTTGCAGGGAAAAACGCTGACGCCATTGCTGCCAGTAATGCCAAGAGCTTTTTTGCATGGAGATCCTCCGGCAGTTTCAGCTGTGCCGGACAAAAATGTCGATTATCCCGATGCGGAACATCTGTCAAATATCGCTATATCATGCTGATAATAAAAAGAAAAAAATTCAGTTTCCGCAAAACGGAAAAGGGAGGCAAAAAATGCTTGCCAGATGGGCGCTGATGGCGTAAATACACTTTTGTTGTGCCGAAGTGGTGGAATTGGTAGACACGCTAGGTTCAGGGTCTAGTTCTGGCAACGGAGTGGGAGTTCGACTCTCCCCTTCGGCACCAAGTGAAAGCAAAGGCTGGTAGTGATACCAGCCTTTTTTTGTTGCAGGCTTTGACCTGCTGCGTGCCGCAGGCGCAAAATAGACAGCCCGCCATCCGGGCGGCGGTGATCCGGGCGCGGAGGCCAGCGCAGACTTTTGCGCGGCTCCTTGCCAGCCTCACCGCTGCGATGAGCGGGGCAGGCGGCATGATGTGCCCTGCCGGTACGTGAAGCAGACGGACGGTGACAGGCTCTGTCATAAAAAAGCTCTCCTCGAATGAGGAGAGCTTTTGCCGTTTCTGGGGCGTCCGGCCTTATTCCGCTGCCCGCAGTCTGCTTGTGATGTCGTCGAACTCCTGCCGCAGCCGGGCATCATACAGCAGGGAGAGGTCTGGCGGCTGGAAGGCGAAGATGCGGGAGAAATCCGCTTCCGACGTGTGCATCATCCCCAGCAGATCGCTGCTGGTCTTGACGGTCCGATAGGTATTGACGGCCACCTTGAAGGATTTTTCCGCCCGCTGCAGCAACTGCTGCAAATGCTTTTTCTGACGTGACAGATACTGGTTGTAGAGGTCCACGGCATCCAGTGTCCTCTGGTTGGCGGCGATGTTCACTTCCAGGATCTTCCGGTCCGTCTCCTCGGCCCCGGAAAGCAGGCTGCGGGCATGTTCCTGCAGCTGGGCAGCCTCCTTCCTTATTTTCCCCAGACGGTCGAGGTAGCGGCTGTCGATCTGCTGCAGGGCCTGTTGCAGGGCGTAGACATAGACCTTGTTGCACATCATGTAGATGCCCGTATAGGTCTGGAGCAGCTCCACAGAGGCGTCCGGGGCCGCCAGCTGGCTTTCTATGCTGCGCTGGATGGCGCTGATGTTCTCGGCCACGGCCATGATGCTGGCGGTATCCTTGCCGTCGGCCGCGCTCAGCATGGTCTCCAGCTGTTCACGGCTGACAGGCAGGCCGCGTGCGGAGATCTCGGCAAAGATGCGCTCCTTGTCCGCCTCCAGACCGTGTTCCAGATCTGCTATCTCCTTGCGCAGTCCGGCGATATCTTCCTGCAGGCTGCTGCGCGTGGCCTTGAGCGGGTTCCAGTGTGAAGAGGGGGCGGAAACGAGCTCCTGCTGCAGGGCCGCTATCTTCTGGCGCTTTGCGGCAATCTCGTCGCGGGCGGCATCCCGGCTGGCGATGAGGTCCAGAGCCTGGGAATCCGCGAGGATGGCGAAGCATTCGGAGACGATGCGCTGGAATTTGGGATCGCGGAACGTCAGGACCTCGGCCCAGCTGCGTTCGGAGGGGCCCTCTCCCGAGGCGATGATATCCACCCCTTCGTGCAACAACGGGACGGCATCGTCCCAGATGTCGACGAAAGACCGGGCGGCAGAGACAGGCTGGACATGGAGCAGGATAGCCAGCAGCAGGAGCAGGGCCGGGCGCATGCGCTCTCCTTTGGAAAAAGTGACGGTAGAGAGGAAAGGGTAGCAGGCAGAGGGGATGGCTTCAAGAGGAAGGGGGCGCGCTTCGGCCGGAGGTGCCGGAGCCCGGGAACTGTCTGTATATGCTGAAGACCGGCCAGGAAGAGCATCCGTGGATGAGATCTGGCTGTTGGTCTGATGGGGGCGGCAGGTACGTCTTGCCTGTCCGCAATATCCCCGGGCAGCAGTACGGAAACGTGGAGCCATGAAAAAGGCCCCCAAGGAGGGGGCCTTTACAGATGACGTTGCGGTCCTGGCCTAGTGAGTGGCCAGCACGGCGCCTTCGTACTTGGTCTTCATGAATTCCTTGATCTTGTCGCTGCACAGGGCCTTGTACAGGGCCTGCAGTTCGGGACGCTTTTCGTCGCCGGTGCGGATGGCCAGGATGTTGGCGTAGGTGGTGGCAGCGGCGGAGTCGGCAGCTTCCACGGCCAGGGCATCGGCCACCTTCAGGCCGCCGAGGATGGCGTAGTTGCCGTTGATGATGGCGATGTCCACGTCAGGCAGGGCGCGCACCAGCTGGGCGGCTTCGATCTCTTCGATGCGGAGCTTCTTGGGGTTGTCCTTGATGTCGCGCACGGTGGCGGTCAGGCCCACACCGTCCTTGAGGGTGATGAGGCCCTGGTCCTGCATGAGCAGGAGGGCGCGGCCTTCGTTGGTGGCGTCATTGGGCACGGCCACGATGGCACCCTTCTTGAGGTCCTTCAGGCTCTTGCACTTGCCGGCGTAGATGCCGAAGGGCTCATAGTGCACGCCGCCCATGGAGGACAGCTTGGTGCCTTTCTGGGCATTGAAGTCGTCCAGATAGGGCTTGTGCTGGAAGTAGTTGGCATCCAGATCCTTGCTGTCCAGAGCCACGTTGGGCTGCACATAGTCGGAATATTCGATGATCTCCAGATTGATGCCTTCAGCCTTGAGCATGTCTTTGGCGGCATTCAGGATCTCGGCGTGCGGCGTGGGAGAGGCGCCCACCTTCACGGTGGTGGCGGCCTGGGCATGGCAAACCAGAGTACCGGCGGCCAGCATGGCGGCCAGCGTCAGCAGAAGTTTTTTCATGGGAAAAACCTCGGGGAAAGGGTGATAGAAAAAGCGGATCAAGACCCGCGTTTGTCGCTGCGTCGGGTGGCCCAGTTGCCGAAGCTCTGGAAGATCTGCACGATGATGATGAGCAGGATCACCGTGGCGATCATGATGTCGGTCTGGTAGCGGTTGTACCCGTACATGATGGCCAGCTTGCCCAGACCGCCGCCGCCGACGGCGCCGGACATGGCGGAGTAGCCCAGAATGGTGATGGCCGCCACGGCACTGCCGTTGATGAGCGAGGGCATGGCCTCGGGCAGCAGTACCTTGGTGATGATCTGCCAGGTGGAGGCCCCCATGCTCTGGGCGGCTTCCACCACACCGTTATCCACTTCCAGCAGGGAGGACTCGATGAGACGGGCCACGAAGGGCGCCGCGGCGATGACCAGAGGCACTACCGTGGCGTTGTTGCCGATGGTGGTCCCCACGATGTAGCGGGTGAAGGGGATGACGGCGATCATCAGGATCAGGAAGGGGAAGGAACGGGTCAGGTTCACCACCACATCCAGCACGCTGTAGACCACGGGATTGGGACGGATGCCGTCTTTGCGGCAGATGACCAGGACGACGGCCATCACGATGCCGAAGACATAGGAAAAAAACGTGGAGACGATGGTCATGTACAGGGTATCCACCACCCCTTCCATGAGCATTTCCACAGTGGCCTGATCAAACATGCTTCATCTCCTCCAGCAGGATGTTCCTGGATTTGGCGAATTCCAGGATGCTCCGGCGCGATTCCGGGCATTCGGGCAGCTGCAACACCATCTGGCCAAAGGCGATACCGCCGATGTCGCGGGTATCGGCATACATGATGTTCACGGGGCAGTGGCATTCCAGCACCATATTGGCGATGACGGGCTCGAAGGAGGAACGGCCGTTGAAGATCAGGCGGTAGAGGTTCTCCTGGGGCAGGTTCTGCAGGGCCTCGGGCATGACCAGACGGCGTGCGGCCTCGGTGCGCGGATGGAAGAAGACCTCTTCGACTTCGCCGTGCTCCACGATCTTGCCGCGGTGGATGATGGCCACATGGCTGCAGATCTTTTCGATGACGCTCATCTCGTGGGTGATGATGACCGCCGTGATGCCGAGATCCCTGTTGATGTCCTTGATGAGGGACAGGATGGAGTCCGTGGTGGCCGGGTCAAGGGCGGACGTGGCTTCGTCGCAGAGCAGCACCTGCGGATTGGTGGCCAGGGCACGGGCGATGGCTACGCGCTGCTTCTGGCCGCCGGAGAGCTGCGAAGGATAGGAATCCATGCGGTTGGCAAGGCCCACCAGATCCAGCAGTTCTTCAGCACGCTTGCGGGCCTGGACCTTGTCCATGCCGATAAGCTCCAGAGGAAAGCAGACGTTCTGGCGCGCCGTGCGCTGCATGAGCAGGTTGAACTGCTGGAAGATCATGCCCATGGAACGCCGGGCAGCGCGCAGCTCGCTCTCCGACAGACGGCACATGTCCTTGCCTTCAAAAAAGATGGAACCGCCCGTGGGACGTTCCAGCATGTTGATGCAGCGGACGAGCGTGCTCTTGCCGGCACCGCTCTTGCCGATGACACCGAAGATGTCTCCTTTGTTGATGGCAAGATTGATGCCCTGAAGGGCAAAAACATCCGTATTTTTGCTGCGGTAACGTTTTTCCAGATTGACGATATCGATGATCGGCGCTTCGGCCATAGTGCCTCCCCTTTGATTCCCCTGTCGGGGGTATTCGAGGTTAGCATATCTTCCCCCGCTCGCAAAGAAAAAAGATGCCGAAAAATGTGCTGCGCAAGGCTTCGGGCCATAGTCGGGGAAGGGCGGGGCGCAGAAAAAAAGCCGTATCCTGTCAGGACCGGCACGGTGACGACATGGGAGGAAGGAGCGGGACGTGCAGGGAGGAAGCAGGGGAAAGGACATTCCTTCCCCGCTTCCTCCAAAGTGCTAACGCTGGCGGATGTAGGCTTCCAGCCGACGCATGGCTTCGGCCAGGTTGTCGATGGAATTGGCGTAGGAAAGGCGCAGGAACCCTTCGGTCTGGCTGCCGAAGTCGATACCGGGGGTGATGCCGATATGGGCTTTTTCCAGCAGGTCGAAGGCCAGTTCCATGGAGCTGCTGCCCAGATGGCGGGCATTGATCAGCATGTAGAACGCTCCCATGGGTTCCACGGGGATGTTGAAGCCCAGGCGCTTCAGCTCGCCCAGCAGGAAGCGGCGGCGTTCGTCGTAGGTGGCATGCATGCGGGCCACGTCTTCATCGGCACAGGTCAGGGCCGCGATACCGGCTTTTTGCACCGCAGAATTGGTGGACAGGAAGAAGTTCTGCATCAGGGCCTGCATGGGGCGCACGAGATCACGGGGCACGATGAGGTAGCCCAGGCGCCAGCCGGTCATGGCATAGGCCTTGGAAAAGCCGCCGATGACCACGGCATTGTCCGTGTACTCCAGGATGGAGTGCTCTTCCGCATCCCCGTAGGTCAGACCGTGATAGATCTCGTCGGAAACGATCATGGGGCCCAGTTCGGCCAGGGCGCGCATGCGCTCCGGCTCCAGCACGATGCCCGTGGGGTTGCAGGGGGAGTTGATGAGCACGGCCCGGGTGCGCGGCGTGATCTGTTTGGCCACGTCTTCGGGACGGAACTGGAAGCCCTCTTCCTCATGGGTCAGCGTCCAGACGGGCACCCCGCCCGCATAGCGCACGAAGTTGGGGTAGCAGGCATAGCCGGGATTGGAGAGGATGACTTCGTCGCCCGGATCGAGCAGGGCGGAGAAAAGGACCATCATGGCCGGGGAAGAACCGGGGAAGATCAGCACCTGGTCGGGATGCAGGCCGACACCATAGCGCCGCTTGTAATAGGCGCACAAATGTTCGCGCAGCTCCACATCGCCCAGGGAGTGGGTGTAGTGGGTCTGCCCTTCGTCCAAGGCCTTGAAGGCAGCCTGACGGATGCACTCGGGCGTATCGAAATCGGGTTCGCCCAGTTCCAGGTGGATGATGGAAGCACCCTCCCGTTCGAGCTCCTGGGCGCGTTCCAGCACTTCCATGGCCAGAAACGGCGTGATGCCGCGTACTCTCTCGGCTATCATCGTATATCCTTTGTTCTTCCTGCCGTCGGGCAGGCTGGTTCCGCGCCTTGCGCGGCCGATACTCGTGCCGCGGTGGCGCCGCAGGGCAGACGGCGTGCCCTTTCGTATGTCATCCGGGCCTCATATCAGGAGGGGCGTCAAAAAGAAAGAGGCCCTTCCGCCTATTCCGTCCAAAGGGGATCGGTCTCGGGATAGATCATGCGCTTGGTCATGCCGCCGTCCACCGGCAGATTGACGCCGTTGACGAAGCCGTTCTCCTCCCCGGCCAGGAACAGGCAGGCATTGCAGACGTCTTCCGGTTTTCCCACACGTCCCGACGGATGCTGGCTGTGGTCGCAGGGGCTCAGGCTGTCGTAGTCGTCCACCTGTATCCATCCCGGGCTGACCGCATTGACGGTGATGCCCGTGCCGTGCAGCGACACGCACAGGCTGGCGGTCAGGGAGACAAGCCCGCCCTTGGAGGCGCCGTAGGCTTCCCAGCCGCATTCGTTCTGCTGGTAACGGGTGGAGGCGATGTTGATGATGCGTCCATAGCCCGTTCCCCGGCAAAGACGGACGAATTCCCGGCAGCAGAGGAACGCGCCGCGCAGGTTGGTCTCCAGGACGTCATCGAATTCTTTGGCTTCCAGCAGGGGGAGGGGCTTTCGGAAATGGCTGACGGCCCCGTTGTTGATGAGGACGCGAGGAGTGCCGAGCGTCTGGGCGATGGTATGAAAAACAGAGGTGATGGCGGCTTCATCGCGCAGGTCACAGGGAAAACAGTGGATGTCCGGGTGGGTGCTGCTCATGGGCTGGATGTCCAGAGCTGCGACCACATACCCCTCGCGGGCAAATCCTGCGCACAGGTGACGTCCTATACCGGCGGCTCCGCCGGTGATGATGGCAACGGGCATAGTCCCTCCAAAAAAATTTTGCAGCCAAGATGCGCTTGTTTTCAATAGCCGAGGCACCGGCGGCCCGCAAGCCGGGGGCAGGGGAGAAAAACAAAAAAGCCCCCGATCCGCCGAGGACCGGGGGCCGGGCGGCAAATGAAGATGCCTAGCCGGTGATCTCCAGGGCATTGAAGAAGTAGGCCATTTCGTAAGCGGCAGTTTCCGGCGCGTCAGAGCCGTGCACGGAGTTGGCTTCGATGCTTTCGGCGTACTTTTTGCGGATGGTGCCTTCTGCGGCATTGGCAGGATTGGTGGCGCCCATCAGTTCCCGATAGCGGGAGATGGCCTTGTCGCCTTCAAGGATGGCGCACACCACAGGGCCGGAGCTCATGTATTCCGTCAGGCTGGCAAAGAAAGGCCGTTCCTTGTGCACGGCATAAAAGCCTTCGGCCTGCTGGCGGGTCATGTGGATCTGCTTCATGGCCACCACGCGCAGACCGGCGCCCTGGATCATGGCAAGGATCTCACCCTGCAGGTTACGGGCAACGGCATCGGGTTTGATGATGCAAAAAGTACGTTCCATGGAATCTCCTGTGGATAAATGAAAAAAGCGGCAATCCTTATTGCATAAAATATTTTATAAGACAAGAGGTTTCTGGTGTGCCCAGACAGGTCGAGTCCATGCAGGCATAAAAAAAGCCATCCCTTGCGGGATGGCTTTGCGAGCCTTACTGGGCGTTCAGGCGTCCGGTGATGTTGTCCTTGATCCACTTGGGATCCAGCCACTCCAGCGGGGTGACTTCCACGCCACCGACCAGTATGCCGAAGTGCAGGTGATCGCCGAAGGCCAGACCGGTGCTCCCCGTCTTGGCGATGATGGCGCCTTTCTGGACCACATCGCCCACCTTGACGTGGATCTCGCTCAGATGGGAGTAGAGGGACATGAGTCCCAGGCCGTGGTCGATGACGACGAGGTTGCCGTAAATGCCGAGCTCACCGGTGAAGACCACGCGGCCGTTATTGGCTGCGGGGACTTCGGCATTGCGGACCGAGGCCAGGTCAAAACCCAGATGGTAGGATTCGCCCACCTGCTTGCCCTGGTAGGTGAAGTAGCGGTGATCACCAAAACCGGCACGGGCCGCGGAGCGGGGCAGGCGCTGGAACATCCCGTCCCAGAGCATGGCCGCTGCGGTGTCCTTGCGCAGGGCACGCAGGGTCTCGACGTTGGCCGCGCGGACCTGGTTGTTGATATAAAGGTATCCTTCCAGCTGATTGGCGGCGTTGGGGGCCAGATAGCCCAGCTTGCTGTTGACGCTGGCCAGGAAGTTGTCCGAGATGCTGATGGTATCGCTTTTGAAGTTGCGTTCGTAGGCCAGCAGGCCCAGACGGCTGCGGGTCACGTTGCCGGCCATGTCCGTGGCGGTCAGCTCCACGGCGTTTTTATATTCCACGGCGGTCATGGTGTAGGGGAAGGGGAAGAAGCAGATGTAGCTGCCGTCCTTCTGCAGGAAGCCGGGGACGAAATACCCCGCCACCAGCACACCGCTCTGGGTGACTTCTTCGTCGATGGTATAGCGGATGGCGGCGGCACCGCCGCGGCGCACGCTGGGCGGCAGGGTCTTCACGGAGATGCGCGGCGGCTGGGTATCCAGACGCATGGCCAGCACCTCCGTGCGGGTATTGCCCTGACCAAAGCCGGCCAGGGAGGCGTCCGTCGCCTTGATCTCCAGCTCGAAGGCCCCTTCACGCAGGCCGGCATTCTTCAGCGAGACCTCGACAGTACGCTGGGGCAGGTATTCTTCGAAATGCCGCTGGAAAATGGGGGTGACCACATTGTTGCGGCGCACTCCCACGGAGATGGAGCGGATGTTCGAAGGGTCCGCCAGCGTTATCTGCAGGGGCGTGTGGGGAGAGACCCGTCCGGTATCGGGCACGATGGCGATGGACGGACCGTTCATATCCTTGAAAAAGATGTACCCACAGGCAATCAGCGCGATCAGGATGAGCAGGCTCAGGATAGTGGAAAAGAAATTTTTTTTGCGCATGGAGACTCCTTTCTCATACAAGCGGGAGTGTTGCACGTTTCAGGGGAGTTTTCAAGGAATAGCCCCCGCTTTGACGGCATTTGACTTGGGGGGGAAAATTTGTTCTTTCTTCGCCATACGCAAAGGACAAAACGAGCATGATGGCAAGAGGTACCGCGATAGATCCCAGACGCCTGCGTCTGCGCATGGTTCGGGAGCTGGCCGCCAGGGGCATAACGGACGGACGCGTCCTTGATGCCATGTCGCGGGTCCCCCGGCATCTTTTCGTGCCCGAGGGGCTGCGTTCGCGGGCCTATGAGGATTGTCCGCTGCCCATCGGCTACGGACAGACCATCTCCCAGCCGTCCACGGTGGCCCTCATGTCCCAGATGCTGGAGACCTCGCCCGGCATGCGCGTGCTGGAGGTCGGCACCGGTTCCGGTTACCAGGCGGCGGTGCTGGCCGCCATGGGCTGCACGGTCTATACCGTGGAGCGCCTCAAAGAGCTGTACCAATCGGCCCGGGCCCTCTTGCAGCAGCTCGATCTTCGCGCTATTCACATGCAACGAAGCGATGGAACGCTGGGCATGCCTGCCGCCGCCCCGTTCGACCGCATCATCGTCACTGCCGGAGGTCCCCAGATCCCCCGCCCCCTGCTGGAGCAGCTTGCCGTGGACGGCATCATGCTGATCCCGGTGGGGGCACGGCCCCGCACGCAACGCCTGATGCGCATCATGCGCCGTCAGGGACGGCTTTGCAGCGAGGACCTGGGCCCTGCCGTCTTCGTGGATCTGGTGGGCGACCATGGTTGGTAAGCCCGCCTGTTGTCATACCCTGTAAAGGAGATATCATGTCTTCCTGTTCTTCCTGTTCCTCTGCGTCGGGCTGCTCTTCCAAGGGCAACCCCGGCGGTGCCGGTTGCATGGAATCGGCCATGGCCCGGCAAGACCAGATCATTGCCGACCGCCTGGCCCACATCCGGCACAAGATCTTTGTCATGAGCGGCAAGGGTGGCGTGGGTAAAAGCTCCGTCACCGTCAATACCGCCGCGGCCCTGGCCCATCGCGGCTTCAAGGTCGGCATCCTGGACGTGGACATGCACGGCCCCAGCGTGCCCAACCTGCTGGGTCTGAAGGCTACCATCGAAATGAATGAGAAAAACGAACTCATCCCTGCCATGTACAATGAAAACCTGGCAGTCATTTCCATGGATTCCTTCCTGCAGGATCGTGACCAGGCCATCCTGTGGCGCGGCCCCAAAAAGACGGCTGCCATCCGCCAGTTCCTCTCCGATGTGGCTTGGGGCCCGCTGGATTTCCTGCTCATCGACTCCCCTCCAGGAACCGGTGACGAACACATGACCATCCTCAAGACCATCACCGACGCCCAGAGCGTCACGGTGACCACCCCGCAGGAGATCTCCCTGGCCGACGTGCGCAAGGCCGTCAACTTCCTGCAGGTCGCCGAAGGCAAGGTCCTGGGCGTGGTGGAAAACATGAGCGGCCTTGTCTGCCCTCACTGCCACCAGGAGATCGACCTGTTCAAGAAGGGCGGCGGTGAAGAGCTTGCCAAGCATTACGGCATCCCCTTCCTGGGTGCCATCCCGCTGGATCCGGCCACCGTGGTGGCCGCCGACCGGGGCGTGCCCGTGGTCTATCTTGAACAGGATTGCCCTGCCAAGCAGGCTTTCCTGCATCTGGCTGACGCCATCGCCCAGGCTGCCGACAGCGGCGCCGCGAAGCTGGTCAGCAAGAGCTAGGCGCTCTTTGGGGGGTGGCTCGTCCACCCCCTCAAGATACCTGCGCGTTTTTCCCTTTTCTCGGGGACGCGTTTGTGATACCCGTTTCCATGTAGTTCTGTTTCCCGGTCGGTGAGAATATGTTCAATCTTGCGAATAAACTGACGCTGTTGCGCATGCTGCTGGTTCCGCTCGTCATCGTGCTGCTGTATTTCCAGGGCCCGGTGACCTGTGTGCTGGCCGCGCTGGCATTCATTGCCGCTTCCATCACGGACTGGGCCGACGGTTACGTGGCCCGGCGCAACAACATGGTCACCAGCATGGGCAAGTTCCTTGATCCCCTGGCGGACAAGGTCCTCATCTGTTCCGTGCTCATCATGTTCTGCACCCTCGGCTGGGCTGAAGCGTGGGTCGTCATCCTGATCGTCTGCCGTGAGCTGGTGGTCACGGGGCTGCGCGCCATCGCCATTGATGAGGGGATCGTCCTCGCCGCCGACAGGTACGGGAAGCTCAAGACCGTCCTGCAGATCGCGGCCATCATCCCCATGCTGCTGCACTATCCTTACTGGGGCGTGCGTCTGTGGCCCATCGGGGAAATCATCCTCTATCTGGCGCTCATCATGTCCGTAGTGTCCTGTGTGAACTACTGTTACGGTTTCTACCGCAAGATCGCCGCAAAAAACGCTGCCGAATAAGATGAGTACCCTGCAGTTACGGCTGAAAAACTGCATCCAGACCATCCTCGAGCTGGAGCCACAGATCGGAGCTGACCTCTCCGATCGCTATTTTGTTGAAGAATTCATGGCATTACGGCGCTTTTTGGATAGCGTCGAGCAGATGCGCCTTGGAGAGGATGACGTAGAGCGTCTGGAATCCGCCACAGCGACTTTTCTGGAAGAGCTGGGGCTCTCCCGGCGTACCTGGCAGAAACAACGACGGGTCTTGCAATAAGATGGTAGCTTGGCGGGTCATAGTTCTGGTAGCTGTATGGGGGATCAACCTCATCATTTTCTGTCACATGATCTGGGGATCTGAAGGGCTCATCGCCTATCGTGAACTCAAACAGAAACATGCGGCCATCGAGGCCGAGATCGCCAGCATCGATGCGGAGAACCGCTCATTGAGCCGGGACATCCGTCTGCTCCAGACGGATGAACGCTATGTCGAAAAAATGATACGCCAGCGGCTGCACTACGTCCACGAGAACGAAGTGCTGTACCTTTTTGGTGATTCCTCCGAAAACCGGGAGAGCGGGGCTGCCACGCATGATGGACAAAATTGAATGGTACAGGGAAGTGCTGGAGCTGGAACCCAGCTCCAAGCTGTTTTTCCCTCTGGCTCGCCTGCTGGTGGAGGACGGACAGCCTGAAGCGGCGCTTGAGACCCTGCGCCGGGGGCTGGAGCGTCATCCCGAATTTCTTGAAGCACGGCTTTTTTATATCGAGCAGCTCTATCATCACGGGCAGCCCGAAGCCTGCGTGGCGGAGGTGACGGAACTGGGGCAGCTTTTTGCCTCCTATCCCGGCTTCTGGCAGGCCTGGGCGGCCAGCATGCTCGGCAGCGGCTGCGGGGATGTGGCGACGGCCCTGCGCTTTCTGGCTGCCAGCTTCGCGAGCCGCCCGCTGAATCTCAACGAAGTTTTTGAACGGGGCCTGCGTTCCTTCATGCAGGAGGCCCAGAGCAGCGACCTGCCGCGCGGCAAGGCCCTGGCCGACCTGGCCGTCATGGGGCCCGAGGACTTGGACGCGCAGGCGCATGATGCTTTTTCCTCTCCGGCGGCCAAGCCTGCCGGTGCCGGGGTGGCTAAGGGAGACGACGACGCTGCTTCCTTTGCTGCGGCACAGGGCAGACGGGAGCATCCGCTGCCGCAACCGACCCCGGACAGGCCCCTTTCCCTGCGTACCCGGTCCATGGCAGAAGTCCTGGCCGAGCAGGGGGATCTTCAGGGCGCTTTGGATATTTATACCGAGCTGGCTGCTGCCGCCGCCGGCTCTTCCGAACAGGAAGTCCTGCAGCAGCGTATCGCCATGCTGCGCACTCAGCTTGAGGGCGCTGCTGTGGAAGATCTCGTTCCGCCTTCGCCGGACATGGCCGCAGGCAAGGACAAACTCATCAGTATGCTGGAAGCCCTGGCCGAACGCGTGGAAGCCAGGGCCCAGAGTTAAGAAGCAGGAGTGCGTGGTGTCCCATTTGTTTAGGCGTTGTTGTGTACTGCTTGCCTCCGCCGCCATGGTGGCGGGCTGCAGTTCCTACCAGCCCACCAAGAATGTCTGGAAGGGTACAAAGGATGTCTGGTATACCTATGTCAGCCCTCCTGCATCTGTGGATTATGGTGAAAAAGGAGATCTTTCCCCGCGTGCGCTGGCGCTCACCAATTGCATGATGGGGCTGGATGTGGAGCTGGGCCGCTTTGAGCGGACCATGATCAATGCGGACAAACCGCCGACGCGGCAGTGGATGGACAGCCTTTTTGCCGCCCATCCCTGGCTGGACGGCTTTGCCGGCGTCAAATATGACGGGACCCTGCTGGGGCAGGAGCCTGCCAATCCTCTGAAACAGCTGGATTTCATCCCGCTGCTGTATGAAGACAAGAAGCAGGGCAGCCGTGCCCTGCGTGCCGGTGTGCAGCAGACCCCCATGGGGCCGGAAGTCATGCTGGCTGCCCCCCTGTACGATGGCGTGGATTTCCTCGGCATCGTCGTGGCCTATTTCGACATGCGCAACCTGGTGCAGTATTCCGGCAATCCCCAGGACATGGTCATCCTCAGCCCTCAGGCGCTGCTCTGGCCCGGCAAGTATGACTATGCGGCGACCCCGCTCGCTTCGGTGAACTGGGAAGAAGCCGTCACCAAGAGCTCTTCCGGCACCTGCACCAACGCGACGGGGAGCTTCTATTACATGGTGCGTTATCTGGGCAACCTGCCGCTGGTCTTTGCCGTGGCGGAATCCGGCACCTTCCCGCAGGGGAACGGCAGCGTGGATCAGGGCCTGCCCTTCTTCCCCAAGGAAAAGGAAAAGCTTCCTCCGCCGCCTATGCCCGAACGCAAGAAGGATAGCAGCAAGACGACGCCCGCCTTCGGTGCTTCCGAAGATGCCGTTGACGGCTACGGTGATGCCGGCGGCATGCCGCCGCAGGATGTGGCTCCGGGCGCCAGCATCGTCCAGCCGCCGCAGGAAAGCGCTCCGGCTCCTTCCCGCGTGCGTGAACGGCCGCTGGCCGGCGAGAACGTGAAGCCGCGTCCGCGCAGACGGCTCGTCATCCCCGATGAGGCGCTCACGGTGCCCGAACTGCCTGAAGAGACCGCGCCCGCGCCGCAGGTGCGCATGCCCAGTCCCTTTGGTCCTCGTGGCGCTGCCAAGCCGGCAGCCGAGCAGGGCGGAGCGGATACCGCTGCCCCGGCAGCTCCGGCTGAGTCCGCTGCCGATACGGCTCCCGCAGCAGAAACGGCTGCCCCCGAGGCTCCGGCTGCCGCCAAGCCCGCAGCTTCCGAAACGTCTGCTGCGGCCCCGGCAGAGACGGCAGCGCCTGCGGCAGAACCCGCTGCCGAGCCTGCGGAAGCGCCGGCAGCCGAAGAGCCTTCAGAGCCCAGACGTCCGGCCCTGCTGCCGGGCGGGCGCCCCAGTCCCTTCGGCCCCAGGTAGTCTTTGACAGCAATCACGCAGTGTGCGCCGCTTCGGCGGCGCACACGCTTTCATATCCAGTGTAAGGAGGCTTTTCATGGCCGACATTACCGTTACCGAACATCTTCTGCTGCACCAAAAGCGCTCTCCCCAGGCTACCGGCCAGTTCACCGGTCTTTTGTATGACCTGATCCTGTCGGGGAAGACCATCTCCCGCCGGATCAACAAGGCCGGTCTGCTGGATATCCTCGGCGGCACGGGCGAGGTGAACGTCCAGGGCGAGAACGTGCAGAAGATGGACAGCATCGCCAATCGGATCCTGCTCTACCGCATGGAACGCTGCGGCGCCCTGTGCGCCATGGGCTCCGAGGAAGAGCCGGAGCTGGTGCGCGTGGGACCGGAATTTCCCCGCGGCGATTATATCCTGATCTTCGACCCTCTCGATGGTTCGTCCAATATCGACGTCAACATCAATGTGGGCACCATCTTCTCCATCCTGCGCCGTCCTGCGGGCAGCACCGGTGAAGTCTCCCTGGAAGAAGTCCTGCAGCCCGGCATCCAGCAGGTGGCCGCGGGCTATATCCTGTACGGCCCGTCCACCATGCTGGTGTTCAGTACCGGTCAGGGGGTGCATGGCTTCACACTGGACCCCGGCGTCGGGGAATTCCTGCTTTCCCATCCTGATATGCGCATCCCGGAGCAGGGGCACATCTATTCCGTCAATGAAGGCAACCGGAACAACTGGGACGAGCCCGCGCGTGAGGCCGTCGAATGGTTCCATACCTGCAAGAGCCCGGAAGGCAAGGATTATTCCGCCCGTTATGTGGGCTCGCTGGTGGCCGACTTCCACCGCACGCTGCTGTACGGCGGCATCTATCTGTATCCGCCGGACAAGAACAAGCCCAACGGCAAACTGCGCATGATGTGCGAAGCCGCCCCGCTGGCGTTCCTGGCCGAGCAGGCCGGCGGCAAGGCCAGCGACGGTCGTCGCCGTATCCTTGAGCGTCGCCCCGAGACCCTGCACGCCCGTACGCCCCTGTACATCGGTTCGGCCCGTGACGTGGAGGCTGTGGAGGCCATCTACGCCAAGTATCCGGACTAGTCCGAGTGGGAGAAGACCTTGCTGTGCCTCGGCATTGAAAGTTCCTGTGATGAGACCGCGCTGGCGGTGGTCCGGGACGGTGTCCTGCTGGATGCCGTCCTGGCCAGCCAGGCGGATATCCATGCCCTGTTCGGGGGCGTCGTCCCTGAACTGGCTTCCCGCGAGCATTACCGCTATCTGGGGACGCTGTTCGACCAGCTCATGCAGCGCCTTGACCTGCGTCCGTCCGATCTGGATGTGGTGGCTGTCTCCCGGGGGCCCGGCCTGCTGGGCAGCCTGCTGGTAGGCGTTGCCTTTGCCAAGGCACTGGCGCTGGGGTGCGGGGCCCGCTTTTTGGGGGTCAATCACCTGCATGCGCATCTGCTGGCCGCAGGGCTGGAGAACGAACTGCGCTTCCCCGCGCTGGGATTGCTGGTCTCCGGCGGGCATACGCATATCTATCGCATGGAATCGCCTTCCCGCTGCATCGTCTTGGGCAAGACGCTGGATGACGCGGCAGGTGAGGCCTTTGATAAGGTCGGAAAGATCCTGGGGCTGGCCTATCCCGGCGGCAAACTGATGGATGCCCTGGCCCGGCAGGGCAGGGCGGATGCCCGTCTGTTCCCGCGCCCGTATCTGGACAACGACAATCTGGATTTCAGCTTCAGCGGCCTGAAGACCGCCGTGACCAGCTATGTGCACCAGGTGCTGCCTGATCAGCCCTGGCCGCATCCCTTGCAGGATACGGCAGATGCCCCCCAGGCTTTGAAGGACTGCTGCGCCTCTTTCAATCTGGCCGTGGTGGAGACCATCGCCACCAAGGTGGAGCGGGCGCTTGCCGCCAACCCCGATCTGGATCTGCTGATCATGGCCGGAGGCGTTGCCGCCAACAGTCTGCTGCGTGAGCGTATGGCACAGCTGATGGAAAAACGGGGCGGCCATACCATCATGCCCGGCCGTGCCCTGTGCACGGACAACGCCGCCATGGTGGCCTATGCCTCCTGGCTCATCGCCAGGGAAGGCTGGCAGCATGATCTGCGCATGGAGACCATCCCGCGGGGCAAGGCGATCCCGGACGATATGTTTTTTCGGGAACTCTAGATATTTGTCACCGTTTTTGTGTCACCGTCTTGACAGTGGCGGTTGAGGCAACTAATCTTTTGGCAGCCGTGGCAGCTCATCTGCGATGGCGGGATCCGTCCGCCTGTGACGGGAATTTGCTTATTTTCTAAGGAGAGACACTATGGCCGAACAGATTTCTGATGCCACTTTCGATAGCGTTGTCCTGAATTCCGATATCCCTGTCCTGCTGGACTTCTGGGCCCCTTGGTGCGGTCCCTGCCGCGCTGTGGGCCCCATCATCGATGAACTGGCTGCCGAGTACGAAGGCAAGGTCCGCATCGTCAAGATGAACGTTGACGAAAACCCGGCGACGCCCACCAAATTCGGTATCCGCGCCATCCCGACCCTGATGCTGTTCAAGAATGGCCAGGCCATCGACCAGGTGACCGGTGCCGTCAACAAGGACGCCATCGTCAACATCCTGCAGACCAAGGCCCTGGCATGAGCTCCTTCGATGCTGCAGTCATAGGCAGTGGCCCTGCCGGGGTGACGGCGGCGCTGTATCTCGTCCGTTCCGGCTGCTCCGTCATCCTTTTTGAGAAGATGGCAGCCGGAGGACAGATCCTGCAGACCGAAGCTCTGGAGAACTACCCCGGGTATCCCAAGGGTATCAAGGGCTACGAGCTGGCCGACCTGTTTGCCGCCCATCTGGAAGGCTTGCCGGTGACGCATAGCCGGGATGCTGTGGAAAGCGTCAGCGGCGAGGCCGGCAATTTTGTCGTGCAGGCCGGTGGCAAGGAGCACAGCTGCCGGACGGTCATCGTGTGTTCCGGCGCCCATCATCGCGAGCTGGGGCTTGCTGATGAAAAGCGTCTGCAGGGTCGTGGGGTCTCGTATTGCGCCCTGTGCGACGGCAACTTCTTCCGCAATGCGCCGGTCGCCGTCGTCGGCGGCGGCAATGCTGCGCTGGAAGAATCCCTTTATCTGGCCAAGCTGGCTTCCAAAGTCTATCTGATCCATCGCCGTGACGAGTTCCGCGGGGCGAAGATCTATCAGGACAAGCTGGAATCCATGCCGGACAAGGTGGAGCTGGTGCGCAGCAGCGTCGTGACCGCCCTCCATGGAGAAAACGCCCTGACATCCCTGAGCGTCAGGGATCTGAAGACGGACGAGATCCGTCAGATCTCCGTCGAAGGGCTGTTCATCTATGTCGGTTTCGAGCCGGCAACGGCGTACCTGCCCGCCGCGCTGGAACGTGATGCCCAGGGCTTCATTGTGACGGATACGGAAATGCGGACCAGCATCCCCGGCATTTTTGCCGCCGGTGACGTGCGTTCGAAACTGTGCCGTCAGGTCATAACTGCCGCCGGTGACGGTGCAACTGCTGCGCAGGCAGCTTTCGTCTTCCTGGAACAGCTCCATGTTTAAAAACTATCTTCGCTCTCTGACTCTGGCTTTGGCCATCTTTTCGCTGTCTGGCTGCGGCATCATCGATATGATCTACCTGCCTCCGGCCGAGGATACAGCGCAGGAGATATTCGAAGCCGGCAATGACGCCATGAGCGAAAAGAACTATGTGCGCGCGGTCGAACTGTACAACAAGCTGCGGGATACCTATCCCTTCAGCCCCTATACGGTCGACGCGGAGCTGGCCCTGGCCGATGCCTATTACCTCGATGAGGAATATGTGCTGGCTGCGGAAACATACAAGGATTTCGAGTCGCTGCACCCGCGGCATGATGCGACCCCCTACGTCATCTATCAGACGGGCATGTCGCTCATGAAGCAGTTCCGGTCCATCGACCGGGCAACGACGATCCTGCAGGAAGCCCACGAATACTTCGCACGGCTGCAGCAGGTCTATCCTGACTCTCCCTATGCCAAGGATGCCGGGGAAAAGATGCACACCTGCCGTCGCCTGATGGCCGAGCATGAACTCTATATCGCCGACGTGTTCTGGCATATGGAAAAGTATGGTCCTGCCTGGCGGCGCTATGAATATGTGAGCGAGAACTTCCCGGATGTTCCTGAAGTAGCCTCGCATGCCAAGGAAAAGTCCCTGGCGGCGTACCACTACTACAAGGAAGAGCAAGGCCGCCTGACCCGCGAAAAGCGGCAGGGCAGCTGGCGAAACTGGTTCACCTGGCTGTAAGAACAAAAAAGCCCCGTTCGGGGCTTTTTTGTTCTGCAGGGAAAATGACTTCCACTCCCGCTTTCCGGGATGTGCACCGGTACTAAGGGAACCGGCGCATGACTGTGCTGCAGAGGCTTCCGGTCTGGCTTGGGGACGCTCTGCCGCATGAAGACAAGGATGGAATGACGATGAACGAGGAACACAGTCAGGCCAAGAACAGGGCTGCCTTGGTATCCCTGCTGGCGGCCTGCCTGCTTACGGCCATCAAGCTGGTTGTGGGTATCTATACAAACAGCCTGGGGATCCTTTCCGAGGCATTGCACAGCGGGCTTGACCTGCTGGCGGCGGCCATGACCCTGTATGCCGTCCGGCTCTCTTCCCGTCCTGCGGATGCCCGGCATCCTTATGGGCATGGCAAAGTCGAGAACCTGTCGGCACTGGGCGAGACAGTGCTGCTGTTCGTTATCTGCGTCTGGGTCGTCTATGAAGGCGCAGGCCGTCTGCTCTCGGGCGATACGCCGGTGGCCCCTTCCATCTGGGGCATCATCGTGATGGGTATTTCCATCGTGATCGACGTGAACCGGGTGCGGGTGCTGAAAAAAGTCGCCAAGGAGACACGGAGCCAGGCGCTGGAAGCCGACGCCCTGCATTTTTCGACAGACATCCTGTCTTCTGCTGTCGTCCTCGTGGGGGTGGGGGCCGTCTGGCTGGCCGCCAAGCTGCAGCTGCCTGAACCGGTACAAAAGGTCCTGGTGCAGGCGGATACCGTTGCCGCCCTCCTGGTGGCCCTGATCATTTTCCGGGCCAGCCTCCATATGGCCCGGGAAGCCATCAATATGCTCATGGACAGCGGTTCTACGGAAGAACAGCAGTCCATCTGTGAGGCAGTGAAGCATCTGCCGGGCGTCCAGGACGTGCAGCGTGTGCGTTTGCGTTCCAGCGGTCCGCATTATTTTGTGGATCTGACCGTGGGGGTCGACCCGGCCATACGCGTCAGTGAAGGGCACAAGATCGCCCACGATGCCGAACTGGCTGTGGATGCCATCTTGCCCGGCGCGGATGTCACGGTCCACGTGGAGCCTGTGCGTTCCGGCCAGAAGGAAGATCCCTTTACTGTGGTGCAGCGGGTGGCCTCCATCCAGGGGCTGGCCGTCCATGATGTCCAGATCCTGCGCAGCGGGGCGGGGACGCTTGTGGAGGTCCATGTGGAAGTGCCGGGACAGGAAGCGTTCTGCGAGGCCCACAAGCGGGTCCGTGCCTTTGAAGAGGCGTTGCATTCTGCCCTGCCGCAGGCCGGGATCGTCACCCACATCGACCCTGAAGAGCGGGGAGACGTCCAGGAAGAAGCTGCTCCTGCCCAGACAGCCGTGGCAGAGCTGGCCTGGAAGGAAGTAGAGCAGGCCGTTGGTCGCGAGCCCCTGCTGTGCTGTGCCCACGGCTACCATGCCTACACCTTGCCGGTGTACGGCTTGTGCATCTCCTTCCACTGCTGTGTCCGGCATGAGCTGAGTGTGGAAGAAGCCCATCAGCTGACGGTCCGTCTGGAAAAAGAGCTGCGCGAACGCCTGCCGCTGCTGGGGCGCATACTCATCCATCTGGAGCCGCCCAGGACGGAATCCGCTCCGCTGGGCAAGTAACGAGCAAAAAGAAAAGAGGCAGGAAGATGCATGAACATTCTCCTGCCTCTTTTTAGTAAGGCTCTCTGTGTCGTCCCGTTCAGGAAAAGTGCCTCTGCTTGGGACGGAGGCCTTTCACGAGAGGATGGGGCCTGAGGGAAAAGCGTCCTTTTCGCGCCAAAGGGAGGCTTTGGACCTCAAAGGGCCTCTAGGCCTTTTCTTCCGTTCCGGCGGTCGTCCGGGCAAGAGCTTCGGCCAGCGATGCCGTCACGGGCTGGGCGGGCTCTTCCTCAAGGATGACCGGCGCGCAGCCCGAAGCTTCGATAAGGCGCTGCCACAGGGCATCCATGCCCATGCGCTTGCTGGAAGAGGTGATGACCGGTTTGACGCCGACGATCTCGCCCCATTCCGCCTGGCGTGCCGCACGTTCCCGCTGGTTGCACTTGTCGGCCTTGGTCAGGATGGGCAGCAGGGGAAGCCCGCAGGAACGGGCGAAGCCGGCAAGCTCCAGATCCAGTTTCTGGGGAGGCAGGCGGCTGTCCAGCAGCAAGGCCAGGGCGCGCAGGTCCTTGCAGGTAGAAAGATATTTTTCCAGCAGGGTCGCCCAGCTGCGGCGCTCACTGTGGCTGGCCCGGGCATAGCCGTAGCCCGGCAGGTCTACCAGAAAAAAGTTGTGGGGCTGCACCCGGTAAAAATTGATGGAGCGCGTCTTGCCCGGTGTGGCGCTGACCTTGGCGAGCTTTTTGCGCACGGCCAGAGCGTTGATGAGCGAGGACTTGCCCACGTTGGAACGGCCGGCCAGGGCCACCTGGGCTTCCGGGACATCCAGGAGTTGCTGGAGGGTGTAGACGGTGCTTTCTAGGGTAAGCGTCGGCATGGTGTGGACCTCAGGCACAGCTTGACAGTAAGGGGTATTTTCACAATAATCCGCAATTCACTAAGCGTATACTAGCCGTAGCGCGTTTTTTTTGCAAATGGCCGGAAAAAGGCCACGTGCACGGCAGCAGGAGGAAGAATGTATTCGACGACTGATTTTCGCAAGGGCCTCAAGATCGAGGTGGAAGGCATCCCCTACGAAATTGTTGACTTCCAGCACTTCAAGCCCGGCAAGGGTGGTGCCATGGTCCGCACCAAGCTGCGCAACATCCTGACGGGACGCATCCAGGACATCACCTTCCGTTCCGGCGAAAAGGTGGGCAAGCCCGACATGGAGACCCGCGACATGCAGTTCCTGTATCGCCAGGACGACGAGCTGATCTTCATGGATATGACCACCTACGAACAGCTCCAGGTCTCCACCTCCACCACCAGCGGCAAGGAAGGCTTCCTCAAGGACGGTCAGGAATGCCGCGTGCTGCTGTACAAGGGCAATCCCCTGGATATCGACATTCCGCTGAGCCTGGTACTCGAAGTGGTGGAGACCGAACCCGGCGCCAAGGGCGACACCGTGAGCAACGTGACCAAGCCCGCCAAGCTGGAGACCGGTATCGTGGTGCAGGTGCCCATCTTCGTGAACGAAGGTGACCGCATCAAGGTCGATACCCGTACCAAGGAATACCTGGGCCGCGAATAGGCCTTTTTGCAAGATACGCGAGGGTAGACATACGGACGCACGCAAGTTCAGCCGCGAACTTTTTGGGCTTTTCCTGCTTTTCTGGTCACTGCTGATGCTGCTCAGTGTGGTGACTTTCAGCGCCAATGACCCCAGCCTCAACCATGTGGTCAGCAGGCAGGCTGAAGTCAGCAACCAGGCGGGACTTTTTGGTGCCTATACTGCCGGCTTCCTCAATGATGTTTTTGGCATAGGCGCCTATATCTGGCCTCTGGTCTTCGGGGCCCTGGGCGCGTCCTGTGTCTCCCCCGCGTATACCATCAGCTGGTGGCGCTGGTGCGGCCTTTTTTTGCTCACCATCTGCCTGCTGGTCGTGGGGGCCGCATGGGATCTGTCCCTTGGCGATATCGCCGGTGGCGGGATGATCGGCGGCACCCTGCACTCCAATTCCAGCTATTATCTGAGCCCCGGGGGCTCGGGGCTGGTCTGGTTCTTCATTTTTCTGGTCGGCGTCCAGCTGACCTTCAACTTCTCCTGGGTCTCCGTAGGGGCGCTGTGCGTGGCCCGCATCCGCGAGCGCATCCTGCAGAAAAAACAGGAAGAAGAGCACAAGCCCGAGATCGTCACTCACGGTCAGGAGCTTGCCTCCCTGCCTTTCCATAAGCGCATCCTCGCCGGTCTGAAACAGAAGACGCCGGGCAAGGGATCCGATTTCTGGCGGGCCCTGCGCGACAAGCTGGGCAATATCCGTCCGGCCAAGGACCCCATGCCGGAGATCTATCCTGTGGAGCCCGAGGAGGTCGCCCAGCCTGCTGCGTCTGCCGCTCCCGTCAGGGAGCAGGCGCCGGTTGCCGTGCCCGTCTCCGGGCCTGATGACGATGATGACTTTTTTGCGCCGGCGGCTCCCCGTCCGGTCATCATAGAGACGCCTTCCGTCGTCCCGGCTGCTGAGGATGACTCCGCCGCCGGTGACATTGCCGTGGAAGAGGCTTTGGCGCAGGAAAGCTGCGGGCAGGATGCTGCCACGTCCGCCTCTGCCGAACCGGCTTCTGCAAAGCAGGACGCCGCCGCAGCCCCCAAGGCCGCTCCTGCAGCATCTGTTCCCCGGCCGACGGCGCCTGCCCCGCAGGAAAAGCGCCCTCGCGCGCCCATTCCTTTGCCCAGTCTCGATTTGCTGAGCCTGCCCTCCAAGGATGCCCCCCGTGTGCGTCGTGAGGATCTGGAAGCCCGCGGCAAGGCACTGATGGAATGCCTGAAGGATTTCGATATCCAGAGCGAGCTCGTCCGCATCACGCCCGGGCCTGTGGTCACCATGTACGAGGTGCGCCCGGCTCCCGGTATCCGCGTCAACCGCATCGCCAATCTCAGCGACGATCTGGCCCTGGCCCTCAAGGCCATCGCCGTGCGCATCCAGGCCCCGATCCCCGGATCGGATACCGTGGGTATCGAGATCCCCAATGATGACAGGGAGATAGTCAATTTTAGAGAGCTGGCCTCGTCGGAAGATTTCCGCAAGGGTTGCGGGCCCCTGACCATGATCTTGGGCAAGGACATCGCCGGTCGTCCCTTTATGGCGGACCTGACCAGGATGCCGCACCTGCTGGTGGCTGGTGCCACCGGTGCGGGCAAGAGCGTCTGCCTCAATGGTATCCTGCTCAGCCTGCTGTATCGTACGCAGCCTGAAGAGATGCGTCTGCTCCTGGTGGACCCCAAGCGCATCGAAATGGCCATGTACGCCGATGAGCCGCACCTGATCCATCCGGTGGTGACGGAGATGAGCGAGGCCAAGAACGCTCTCGACTGGGCCGTGCATGAGATGGACCAGCGCTATGAGGCCATGGCCCGCATGGGCGTACGCAACGTGGCTTCCTACAATCAGCGCCTGGCCAGCTACAACGGTCAGCTCCCGCCGGATCTGGCCGATCTGGAGCCCTTGCCCTATCTGGTCATCGTCATCGACGAACTGGCCGACCTGATGATGACGGCTGCCCGCGAGGTGGAGACCAGCATCGTGCGTCTGGCCCAGCTGGCCCGTGCCGCGGGCATCCACATGATCCTGGCCACCCAGCGTCCCAGCGTGGACGTGGTGACCGGTCTGATCAAGGCCAACTTCCCCTGCCGCATCTCGTTCCAGGTCACGTCGCGGCATGATTCGCGCACCATTCTGGACCAGGCCGGTGCCGAGCATCTGCTGGGCCGCGGCGACATGCTGTTCAAGCCCAGCGGCGGTCGCTTGCAGCGTTTGCACGGCCCCTTCCTGAGCGATGAGGAAGTGCAGAACGTCGTCGGCTACTGGAAGCACCATCTCGTGCCCAGCTACAAGGTCAGCTTTGCGGACTGGAACGCTGACGGCGCGGCCGGTGGCAGCGGTGGCGGCAGCGGCGCAGGGGATGTGGCTTCGGATCCCCTGTACGCGGAGGTCCAGGCTTTTGTGACCGAACAGGGCAGGGTGTCCATTTCCCTGATCCAGCGACGCTTCAAGATCGGCTTCAACAGGGCCGCCAATATGGTGGAACAGCTGGAGGCCGACGGTATCATTGGCCCTGCTGACGGCAGCAAGCCGCGAGCCGTGGTCAAATAGGAGGTAACAATGCGCATGATCAAATCTCTGGTGCTTGGTGCCGTATCCCTGCTGGCGCTTGCCTCATGGGCGCAGGCCGCCGATCTCGTGGGAGATCTCAAACAGCGTTATGACACCTTGCAGTCTTTTTCCGCCGAGTTCGAACAAAAGCTCACCCATAAGGAAAGCGGGGCTGTAGAGACCCGTTACGGGACCCTGCACTTCAAAAAGCCCCTGCTCATCCGCTGGGAGACGAAGAAGCCCATCAAGGAGACCCTTGTGGTCACGGGCAAGGAGATCTGGGATTACATCCCGGAAGAGGAAGTGGCCTACCGCTATCCTCACGATCTGGTGCAGGATTCCCGCAGCATCATCCAGGTGCTGACCGGCCAGGCCGCGTTGAGCAAGGATTTTGACATCAAGGAAGAAGGTTCGGAGAACGGGATGCGGAAGATCCGCCTGTACCCCAAGGACCCGACGCCCCAGATGGTCGAAGCCCTGATCTGGGTGGATGCCCAGACCTTTATCCGTCGCGTGGATCTGGTGGACTTTTACGGTAACCATAACGACGTGAATTTCACCAAGTTCATTCCGGACGTCATGCTGGGAAGCAGCACCTTCCAGTTCACGCCGCCCAAGGGCGTCGACGTGGAAGACCGCACGGATAAAGCCAAGGTGCAGGAGCGCGAGCTTTTCAAGTAGCGCCATCGTGCAAAGCAGATAAAAAAGGCCCCGTTTTGCGGGGCTTTTTTGTTGTTTCGTTTCCCTCGTACTGGTTGCAGGAAGGAACGGCCTCCTGATCCCGTCTGCACAGTGTGCGGGCCGTGCAGGCCTGATGCGTACCGGTGCATGAGTGCTGGGGACCGTTCTGGATTCTGGAGCATTCCGTGTGGACAGGTGCCGCGACAGCATGGACGGCTGGCCTGTACGGCTTCGTCGGGGAGGTCTGTATCCTGCCTTGACAAAGGCTGCGGAGCACGGGCATTATCCCCACGATGGGGCATTCTCTGATCCGGCGGACATGCGGTCCGCAGAGGGTGGACGCGCGCGACAGCCGGTGGTCAGGCTGTGCACGAAAGAGCATGCCCGGATTCACGACGAGGCCGTTTCGTCCGTATGCGGTACGCCGTGGCAAAGAGCAGACAAAGGAGTGTTCATATGTCCGCTGACTGGAGCAAGGGCGTTGAAGAACTGGTGCAGGCCTGGCAGAGCGATCCCCTGAATGCCCGCGCGGCCTTCCTGGCGTATCGTGACTATCTGGTGGGTCTGGAAAACGTTTCGCTGGAATTCAAGGCCCGTCCGGGCGTCAGCTATTCGCTGCGTGCGCGCAATGCCGCCCAGAAACGGCGCGAGCTGTTCGTCCTGGTGGACGTGGTGGATGACGAACCGGAAAGCCGCTGGCTGTCGGTCTGCTTCTATGCCGACATGATCCAGGATCCTGACGAGCTGGGCGACTATGTGCCGGCCGGTCTCATGGGCGAAGATGCCTGCTGCTTCAATCTGGATGAAGATGATGATGCCATGCGTGCCTACATCGCTGACCGCATCGCCGAAGCTGCCCGCAGCGCGGCGGAGGGCAAGGAGTAGCCCCGTATGACGACAGGCCGGTATGTGGCCCTTGATTTTGAAACTTCCGGCTATGCGGCCCACAGCGCGTGCGCTGTGGGCCTTTGCCGCATCGAGGATGGCGTGGTGACGGACAGCTTTTACAGCCTGATCCGTCCGCCGTCCTCCCGTGTTTTGTTCACCCATGTGCATGGCCTGACCTGGCCCATGCTGAAAGACGCCCCCACCTTCACGGAACTGTGGCCGCAGCTCGTGGCCTTCATGGAAGGCAGCCATGCCCTTCTGGCCCACAATGCCGGCTTCGACCGCAGGGTGCTGCATGCATCCTGTCAGGCTCTGGAGCTTGTGCAGCCGCAGCTGCCGTTTTTGTGTACGCTCAAGGGAGCGCGTCGCAGCCTGCCGCTGGCATCGCGGGCGCTGGACAGCGTCTGCGGCTACTTCGGTATCCCGCTGGATCATCATCATGCGGGGTCCGATGCCCGGGCCTGCGCGGAGATCTATTTGCGTCTGCGCGGCTTGGGCGTCACAGATGGTCAGATGAAATTGTAACGGCGGTCAGATAGCGCAGACAGGAGGCATCCCCCCGGATGACCTCCTTTTTTTATGGCTGAAGGTCGGCGAACGGGCACGGGCGGATGGGAGAAGCCGCACGACCGTATGGAGAAACGGAGGGCTGGGAGGGGATATGGATATCGTACATGTCCGTAGTCATAAGAAAGCCTGGTTGCCGCTCTTGCTTGTCGGGGATGAGAGCGAAGCCATGATAGACCGGTATCTGGAACGCGGGGAATTGTTCGTCCTTCATGACCCCGATGCCCGGGGGCTTTGCGTCGTGACCCGGGAAGGCGAGGGCGTGGCGGAGATCAAGAACCTGGCCGTGGCAGCCGCCTGGCGCAGACGCGGTTACGGCAGGGCGCTGATAGAATTTGTCTGTGCGCGATATGCCTCGTCCTGCCATAGTTTGCAGCTGGGGACAGGAGAAGTCCCATCGACGCTGGCATTTTACCGGGCCTGCGGTTTTGTGCCCTTTGACCGCATCCCTGACTTCTTTACCCGCAACTATCCCCAGCCCATTGTGGAAGAGGGCATACTCTTGCGTGATATGGTGTACCTGCGGCGCCGGCTGTCTGCCGGGGGATAGGGCAGGGAGCGGGGGATCGTATCAGGACGCAGCGTGCGTCATTTTTTTGAATGCTTATGTGGAGCCATTTTTTTGAGGTGATGTTTAATATATTGTAATCAATGATTATTCATGAATGGCATCCTCTTTGCTAGCTATATATGGATACAGCTATCCATGGGGGAAATTTGGCAGTGTCGGGCAGCATGCAGGAGCGTCACGGAGCGACAGGGCGTACACGACAGGCCGCGTTTGCAGCGGTCGGGTTCGTGTCTTTGCTTCTGGCCGTACTTCTTGGCTGGTTGTCCTTGCAGGGGGAAGGCGGGTGTAGCGGAGATAACGATGCAGCCGCCCTTCGCCATGAGCGGGAGACCTTGCTGGCCCGGCAGCTGGAACAGTTCTCCTGCATCCGTCAGGCGCGGGTGCAACTGGCTCCCCAAAGCTGGCAGTCCGGGGCGGTCATCGTCCTGGAGCCCGCGCGACCGGAAGCCATGCCGGATGCCGCAGCTCTGGACAGGATGCTGGATACCCTGGCCCTGATACCGGATGCCCCGGACAAACGCCATGTCCTCGTCTTCGATACGGAAGGACGGCGCCTGTATCCTGATCATGAGACAGACGAGACGGCCCGCCGGGAACAGGAAGTGGCGCTTGAGCGGCAGGCCCTGCGGGTCTTGCGGCCACTGCTGGAAGGCAACGGCAGGGCAGAAGTCCTCGTCAGTCTGGATGGGGCAGAAAAAGGCCGGACAACGGGACGTCGTACCATCTCGGTATTGCTGGAAGAAAATGCCGTCCTGGAAACAGTGCGCCCGTATCTTGAGAGCCTGCTGGGGCAGGCCTGTGCGCTGGAAGAGGGGAGGGGCGATGCCCTGCGGATCTGTTTCCTGCCTGCCAGACGGAATGCGGCTGCCCTGCGGGGGCTGGCCCTCACCTTTGCCGTGCTGGCTCTGGCCGGTATGGCTGCATTCTTCCGGGCACGTCGTCGGGCCTCTGGCCCATCTGCCGATCCCGAAGTCCGTTTTGAGGAAAAACTGCCGTGTGAGGCAGAAAGGGACAGCAAAGCGGCAGAGGATGCCGAGAGTCTGTGCCGGCAGCTGGAAACCTCTTTGCGCGAGCATCCCGGGCAGGGGGTGGCCCTGCTGCGGCACTGGCTGACACAGGAAGATACAACGCCGGAAGGGGCAGCAGGAGGGCGGGAGTCATGCAACTGACAGGCAGCCAGCGGTGTGCGGTCTTCCTTCTGGCCATGGGTGAAGACGTGGCTACGGACATGCTGGGCCGCATGCAACGGCAGGAAGTTGCCCGGATAACGGAAGCCATGGCCAGCCTGCCGCACGTCCCCGAAAGCGAAGTACGGGCCATCTTGCGGGAGGCCCGGATATTTCTTGAGACGCAGGCCGACGGCATCTGTGCGGACAGGGCCCTGGCCGGTCGCCTGCTGGCGCACTGTCTTGGCGAGCGCGAGGCGCGGGAGACCATGCGCGCCTGGGGCCCGGCGGAGTCGGCACGGCCGTTCGAATCTCTGGAGCGGATGCGCCCGGGGCAGCTCTATCAGCTGCTGCGGCAGGAACATCCCCAGACGCTGGCGCTGGTCCTTGGCCATCTTTCCGCTTCCCAGGCGGCGGGCCTGCTCATGCGCCTGCCGACGGAGATGCGCTCACTGCTGCTGGAGCATATCGGCGGGCTGGCCCCGGTGGATGCGGACATCCTGGATGAGGTGGACAGTGTGCTTGCCCGGCAGGCTGCGGAAAGATCCGTGCAGGACTGGCGTCCCGGCCTGCAGGTGGCAGCGGAGATCGTGGCGGCTGCGGGCAAGGATGCGGCCAGGGAGCTGCTGGCCGATCTGGAACGGCACGACTCCCGCCTGCCGTCGCTGCTGGGCAGGATGGTTCACTGTCCTGAAGACTGCTTGAAACTGGAGGACGGTCTGCTGGAAGAGGCACTGGAGGAAACGTCCGGTGAAGCTCTGGTCGGGGTCTTGGACACCTGCGGGCCTGCCGTGCGTGCGGCCCTGCTGGAGCATGTCCCGGAGGCACGGCGATCCGCCATCGAGCGGCGTCTCCGCGAGGGGGAGACATCTCCGGGGCAGTCTGCGACATATCGTGAAGATTTTTTGCGCCGTGTGCGTCATTTGCAGGCAGAACGCCTGCAGGCGGATCTGGATGCGGCAAAAGCCGCCGGACCGAGGACCGGATCATGAAAAACAGCCCGGAAGATCATCTTCCGGGCTGTTTTTTTCTCGATGTTCAGGCAACCTATTTGTCCAGGATCAGGGCATTGGCCTCGCAGCTGCGGTCACTGGCCAGCAGGCCGTTTTCCTGCAGATAGCGTTTGCCCTGGGCGGCAAAGTCGGCATGGCTGATCTCTTTGGGGATGCCGGGACAAAAATCCTTGGCCAGATGCAGGCTGACGGGGTCTTCTATATTGCCCCGGAAAAAAGGCCAGGCTTTGCAGATGGAAGGCTTGCCTTCATGGACGATGCAGCCTTTGCCTTCCCGGAAGAAGATGCAGTAGCCGTCTTCGCCCACGCGGATCTTGAGTTTGGTCCCCACATATTCCCCAAACTGGCGTATCACCTCTTCCTCTTCCATGCGGAGAGTGGCGCAGAGCCGCTTCAGGTCGGAGGGGCTGACGACGATACCGCCTTTCCCCTTGCAGCAATGGCCGCACATCTTACAGGAAAAGGCCTGGGTTTCTTGGCTCATTTCGATATCCTCAGGATTATTTTTGCAAAGTGAGCAGGCGGGCGTGTTCGAGCATGAGGCAGAGATCCTCCACCACCAGGATCTGTTCAGGCTCCAGCAGGGCACGCGCCTCGGCGGAGCGGATGCCCTCCTGCATCCAGAAGCAGAGGGGCTTCCAGGGCAGGGCCAGCACTTCCTGCGCATGGGCGGGGCAGTACTGGGGAGCACGGAAAAGGTCGATGATGTCCACCGGCTGGGGCAGGGACGCCAGATCGGGATAGGCCGTCAGGCCCCAGACGGTCTTGCGGACAGGGTGCACAGGAAAGATGGTATAGCCCTTGTCCAGCAGATAGCGGCCCACTCTGTCCACGGGCTGCCCGGCTTTGTCCTTGGCGCCTACGATGGCGATGCTGCGGGATCGCTGGAGTACGTCCCGGATGGCGGTAAACGAAAGCATCCTTGCCTCCATAAGGGATTGCCCCGACATAGCCGACGGGGGAAGACGACTATACGGGCTGACAGGGGCAAGTGCAAGCCTGGGCTCCGGCTTGATGAAAACTTGCGCCCTGTCGCGATATCAGGCCTGGTGGGGCTCCTGGGCGGTCGCTGTTGCAGGTGTCGCAGGAGCGGCACAAATGACCGGCTTGACGGCAAAGAGCTTGTCCGTTTTGCCGAACAGGTAGAGCAGATCCCCGGCTTCCATGACGAAGTCGGCAGGCGGGGAGGCCACTACCTCCTGTTCGCTGCGGGCCACGGCTACCACGGTCACGGCGTATTCCCGGCGCAGGTTGCTCTGGGCAAGGCTGAGGCCGCACAGGGGGGAACCTGCCTCCAGCCGCATGGTCTGCACTCCCATTTCGGGCAGACGGCTGGCAACGCTTTCCAGACTGTCCGCAGCACTGCTCATGCGCCGGATCATGCGGTAATTCTGCTGGCGCAGACGGGCGGAGAAGGCGTCGATATCCTGACGGGGCACCAGATACTGGGTCAGCACCTGGTTGAACACCTCGATGGAGGTCTCGAATTCCTCGGCGATGACCACATTGGCTCCCAGACGGCGCAGCGGGGCGACCTCGGTGATGAAGCGGGTGCGGGCCACGATGTAGAGGTCGGGGTTCATGCGCCGGGCCTCCAGGGTGATGGCGCGCACGGCCGCCGGGTCCGAGATGATGATGGCCAGGACACGGGCCGTGTAGACGCCCAGATGCTCAAGGATGACAGGCTGGGAGGCGTCCCCGTGCGAGATGGGCTCCTTGTTCTTGTAGCGGCTCACGGTCTCGGGGTTCATCTCCAGGATTGTGTAGGGGATGCCGGATTCCTTGGCCACCTGGGCCAGGTGCTTGCCGCTGATGCCGAAGCCCACGATGATGAGATGATCCTTGAGGGTGCTGGCCTTCTGCTGCTCTGCTTCCGGGCTGGAGGCTTTCTTGCCGCGTCCCCTGGTCAGCAGGGCGGCGGCGCGGGGGGCCAGATTGATGAGGAAGGGCGTGAGCATCATGGTGATGACGCTCAGGGCCAGGAAGGACTGGTAGCCGATGTCGTTGAGCAGACCGGCGGCCAGACCGGAGGCGGCCAGCACGAAGGAGAATTCACCGACCTGCGCGAGGCAGAGGGAGGTCTGGATGGCCGTACGCAGCGGGTAGCCCTGCACCAGGACGGCGGGCATGGTCAGCAGGCTCTTGATCAGGATGAACAGCAGGGTGTTGAACAGGATGGCCCAGATGTGCTGGAGGAAGAAGGAGAGATCCAGCATCATGCCCACGGAGATGAAGAACAGGCTCATGAAAACGTCACGGTAGGGCATGATGCCCGAGATGACGCTCATGCTGTACTGGGAACGGGCCAGCATCAGGCCCGCCAAAAAGGCGCCCAGCGAAAGGGAAAGGCCCAGGCTGTGGGTCAGCAGTGCCATGCCGAAACAGGTGCCCAGGGTCGAGAGGAAGAGCAGCTCGCGCGAGCGGGTGCGCATGACCGCTTCCATGAAGCGGTTGAGGCCCAGATGCGCGGCCAGCAGCACGGCCCCGAGGATGCCGCCCACCTTCAGCACCGACAGCAGCATGTCCAGGGGCGCCATATGGAACTGTCCGGACAGCAGGGGCACACAGAGCATCATGGGTGCGACCATGATGTCCTGAAAAACAAGGATGGCCAGAGAAAGACGCCCCGTCGGCGTGCTGGTGAGGCCTTTCTGCTGAAAAATCTGCAAGACGATGGCCGAAGAGGACAGGGCCACGAGACAGCCCCAGAAAATACCGCTGGGCAGGCTTGTCCCGTCCAGAAGGGCGGTGAGGCCGGCTATGGCCAGCACCGTCAGGCCGATCTGCAGGCTGCCCCCCAGGAACACGGGGCGTTTCAGACGGCTCAGGGCCTCGCCGGACAGCTCCATACCGATGGTGAACAGCAGCATGGCCACGCCCAGCTCCGCCACATCGCTGATGGACTGGCTGTCCACGATGCCCAGCAGGGAAGGCCCGCACAATACGCCGGTCAGCAAAAATCCTACAGTTGCCGTCAGCTTTATCTTGTTGCATACAAGGTTGACGACGATGGAAAGCAGGAAAATGATGACCAGTTCATCGAGCAGTTCAAAATGCATTTGTACCTCCGGGGCAGGTGCGAACCCGCACGGCATGCGCCGGTCCCGGACCGGTTGGGCATGCCGTTTGCAAGGGAACTATCATAAAAAAAGGCGGCCAAAGCCGCAAGGGAGTACCTATGGACTTGTTTGAAGCGATCAGGACCCGGCGCAGTATCCGTTCCTTCACCGACGAACCCGTCAGCCAGGAAGATATGGACCGCATGCTGGAGGCCGCCATGTGCGCTCCCAGCGCCAACAACCGCCAGCTCTGGCATTTTGTCGTGATCCGTGACCGCGAGATGCTGCGCAAGGTGGCGGAGGTCCATCCCTACGCCAAGATGGCGGCAGGCGCAGCCGCAGCCGTCATCATCTGCGCCGATCTGAACGAAGAGAAGACCCCCGGGTTCTGGGTCCAGGATTGCTCGGCGGCCACGCAGAACTTCATGCTGGCGGCGCGTGCCCTGAACATCGGCACGGTCTGGTGCGGTCTGCACCCCATCGAGGACAGGGCCCGGCCGTTCCGCGAGATCTTCCACATGCCGGAGAACATCCGTCCCCTGAGCCTGATCGTGCTTGGACATACGGATCAGGAATTCAAGGCTCAGGAACGCTTCCGCGCTGAACGTGTCCATAACGAAGACTGGTAAGCAGGCCTTTCGCGCACGCGTTTTTGTGTGTGATGCAATGAAAAAAGCCCGGCATGGCCGGGCTTTTTTCATTGCTGTTTGGAGGGGAGCGTTAGCAGACGCCCTGAGCGATCATGGCATCGGCCACCTTGCGGAAGCCGGCGATGTTGGCACCCAGCACCAGGTTGCCGGGCTGGCCGAATTCCTTGGCGGTCTCGGCAGCATTCTTGTAGATGTTGCCCATGATGTCCTTCAGCTTGCCGTCGACGGTCTCGAAGGTCCAGCTCTGCATGCCGGCGTTCTGCTGCATTTCCAGCTGGCTGGTGGCCACGCCGCCGGCGTTGGCAGCCTTGGCCGGGCCGTAGGCGATACCGGCTTCCAGGAAGGCGTGCACGGCTTCCAGGGTGGAGGGCATGTTGGCGCCTTCGGCCACGCACTTGCAGCCGTTGGCCAGCAGGGCCTTGGCGTCAGCCAGGTTCAGTTCGTTCTGGGTGGCGCAGGGGAAGGCGGCGAAGCAGGGCACGGACCACACGGCATTGCGGCCTTCGGGGTATTCGGCCACAGGGGTGTGCTTGGCGGTGGGCACCAGTTCGGCGTAGCGGGTCAGGGAAGCGCGTTCCACTTCCTTCACCTGCTTGAGCACGTCGACCTTGATGCCTTCGGGATCATAGATCATGCCGCGGGAGTCGGACACGGTGACGGGCTTGGCGCCCAGCTGGAGCAGCTTTTCGCAGCAGTAGGTGGCCACGTTGCCGGCACCGGAAACGGCGCAGACTTTACCTTCCAGGCTTTCGCCGCGGTCTTCCAGCATGTTCTGGGCAAAATACACGGCACCGTAGCCGGTGGCTTCCGTACGGGCCAAGGAACCGCCGAAGAGCAGGTTCTTGCCGGTCAGCACGCCTTCGTAGCTGCGGGTCAGGCGCTTGAACTGGCCGAACATGTAGCCCACTTCGCGGCCGCCCACGCCGATGTCACCGGCGGGCACGTCGATGGTGGCACCGATGTGACGGTGCAGTTCGGTCATGAAGGCCTGGCAGAAGCGCATGACTTCGGTCTCGGACTTGCCCTTGGGATCGAAGTCGGAACCGCCCTTGCCGCCGCCGATGGCCAGACCGGTCAGGGAGTTCTTGAAGATCTGTTCGAAGCCCAGGAACTTGAGGATGCCCAGGTTCACGCTGGGATGGAAGCGCAGGCCGCCCTTGTAGGGGCCGATGGCGGAGTTGTACTGCACGCGGTAGCCGCGGTTGACCTGGATCTCACCCTTGTCGTCCACCCATTCCACGCGGAAGCTGATGATGCGTTCGGGCTCGGTGATGCGCTCGAGGATCTTGTATTTTTCGTACTTGGCGTCTTTGTCCAGCAGGGGCTGGAGGGTCATCAGCACTTCTTCCACGGCCTGGAGGAAGACAGGTTCGCTGGCGTACTTCTGTTTCAGGCCTTCAATGACTCGTTGAGCGTAAGACATGGGTGCACTCCTCTGTGCTCTGTGTGCGCATAGCGCAAAAAACGTTGAATCCTGCCGTTAAAGGCAGGAATTTTTTTTACGCAGTTTCTCCGAGCCTTGCAATACGTTTTTCGGCGCTCAGTGGGAGTTTTCAGAGGGGCAGGCGTCGTGGCGGCGCATCCTTTTCAGATCGCGGAGGGGCGGTTCGCCAAAGAGGCGCTTGTACTCACGATTGAACTGGGTCGTGCTTTCGTAGCCTACAGCCAGCCCCGCGCTGCCCGCATCCATCTCGCCGGCCAGCATCAGACGCTGGGCCTCGTACAGGCGCAGCCGCTTGTGATACTGCAGCGGGCTCATGCCCGTGACCTCCTTGAAATGCCGGTGGAAGGTCGATGTGCCCATGTTGACCTGGCGGGCCAGCTGGCTCACCAGCAGAGGCTTGCGGTAGTTCTTGCGGAGCCAGTCCGTAGCCTGGGCGATGCTGTTGGCCTGGGTGCCGTGGGTATTGAGCTGACGCAGCCCGGCGCCCTGCGGCCGATGAGCAGCAGGTAGTGGATCTCGCGGATGACCAGCGGCGCAAGGATGGGTATCCGTTCCGGCGTATCCAGCAGGCGGGCCAGACGCAGGAAGGCATCCAGCAGTTCCGGGCTGGTCGTGCCCAAGATGACGCCGCTGTCCGGGCGGGCCGCAGGCGGGACGGCATCGGCCAGTTCCTTGACCATCTGGCCGGTCAGGCTCCTGTCCAGCTCCAGCGACATGGCCAGGAAGGGGTGGTCATGGCAGGCCTGGAGGACGCGGAAGGCGTTGGGCATGTCGACGCCCGTGACCAGGCACTGGCCCTCCCCGTAATGGATCTCCCGGTCCCCCAGCATGGCGATCTTTTCTCCTTGCACGATGATGGATGCCGAAGGCTTGCCGAGGCAGGTCGTGGTGGTGTGGCAGGTCTCGAGCCTGCGCGTGACCAGTCCGGGCACGGGGCTGTGGTACGTGCCCGTGCGGGGCATGTGCTGGAGCAGGATCTCCTTGATGCGGGCATTGATACGGAGCAGTTCAGCGTGCGGATCGAGCATGGGAACATCCTTAGAGGATGTCCGGCATGTTTTTTGATTTTAAAAGGTATGGTAATCTCGTCCCATGAAACAAACAGATTTTCGTGATGTGCCTGATGAGCTGTGGGAACGTATCGAGCCTCTCCT
>NZ_JABAFY010000027.1 GCF_012843875.1 Desulfovibrio piger
ATGTGCATCTTTTCTTGCCGCCGTTCAAATCAGATGCATATCTTTGTGGGCAAACATAATTTGACGACACTATCTAGCGGGAAATTTTCCGGGATCACCGGCAGCCCCTCAAGGGGGGGCGGAGCTGCCGGGGGGTATCAGGAGGAGGAAGGTCGGTATGTTCCCGGCCGGCTCCGAAGGAGGGACGAGCCGGCCGGGGAGGGACTTTTTCAGGAGGAAGGAGGTTGCTGTTTTCAGTCCCGGCCGGTCCTGGGGGGGGACAGGCCGACCGGGGGAAGGAGGTCTCAGAAGAAGCGGAGGATGTTCGTTTCAGGTTCGAAGGAGGTCCGTCAGGCTGTCCACGCTACCGCGGTCTGTCGCGGGCCGAGGCAGCAAAGAGGCCATGCGGCTGCCGCGGTAGCGCGGACGGTAAGAAATTTGTGGTGTTCCATGACGGACCTCCAAAAAGGAAGAAGATGGTATGGCATGTATATCTGTTCGGCGCTGTCCCCGTAGTGGTGGCGGACCGGAGGGCCCGTCCCGGACGATGCCGTTGTTGTACGGGATACAGCAATCGCCGTGCCAAAGTATATTTTCATAATAAAAACAATAAATTACAAAATAAGGTTTAAAAAAGGCGTTTCCCTAGCCCCGGCACCTGTACAGAAATTGAACATTTTTTCCCGCCATTCCGGCAGGTTGTAAAAAAATTGGACGCTTTGCCCCGCAGCAGGCGGCCTATGTGCTTTTTTTATACAGTCCGCGGCCGCCGTTCCGGCAAAGGGTCCTGCGCCGGGGCGCCAGCACGCTCTTTGCAAAGCGGCAGGCTCCATAGTATAGCCGAACCATATGAATCTTACCAACGAACCTTCCCTGAAAGGATCCCTCATGAACAGTCATGGTTTCGAACTCGTCACCGAGCGCCGCCTGCACGAAGTGGGCGGTACGGCCCGGCTCTGGAAACACGGCGTCACCGGCGCGCAGCTGCTCTCCGTCAGCAATGCCGACGAGAACAAGTGCTTCGGCGTGAGCTTCCGCACCCCGCCCACGGACTCCACGGGCGTGGCCCACATCCTGGAACATTCCGTGCTCTGCGGCTCGGACAAATATCCGGTCAAGGAACCCTTCGTGGAGCTGCTCAAGGGCTCGCTCCAGACCTTCCTCAACGCCTTCACCTTCCCGGACAAGACCTGCTATCCCGTGGCCAGCGCCAACCTGCAGGACTTCTACAACCTCATCGACGTCTACATCGACGCCGTCTTCCATCCCCGCATCAGCGAGGACATCTTCCGGCAGGAAGGCTGGCACGTGGAGGCCGAGGACACCAAGGGCCCCTGGACCTACAAGGGCGTGGTCTACAATGAGATGAAGGGCGCCTACTCCTCGCCCGATTCCGTGCTGGCCGAACAGAGCCAGCAGGCCATCTTCCCGGACATGCTCTACAGCCTGGACTCCGGCGGCAACCCGGAAGTCATCCCGGACCTGACCTACGAGGCCTTCCGCGATTTCCACAGCCGCTACTACCATCCCTCCAACGCGCGTTTCTTCTTCTGGGGCGATGACCCGGAAGAAAAGCGTCTGGAGATCGTGGCCGAGGCCCTGCAGGGCTATACCGCCCGCGCGGTGGACTCCGCCGTGCCCCTGCAGCCCCGCCGCGACACGCCCCGGCAGGTGGAAGTGCCCTACGCCGCCACCGACGGCCAGAAAACGGCCCTGTTCACGGTCAACTGGCTGCTGGGCGAACGCGGCGACGTGCATCAGGCCCTGCTCATGGAGATGCTGGAGCACATCCTCGAAGGCCTGCCGGGCTCTCCCCTGCGCAAGGCCCTCATCAGCTCCGGCCTGGGCGAGGACACCACCGGCTGCGGCCTGGAGACCGACCTGCGCCAGATGTACTATTCCACCGGTCTCAAGGGCGTGGACCCGCGCAAGGTGCAGGACGCCGAGATGCTCATCTTCGAGACCCTCGCCGACCTTGCCGAGGACGGCATCGACCCCGCCGCCGTGGAAGCCGCCGTCAACAGCGTGGAATTCTCCTACCGCGAGAACAATTCCGGCCGCTTCCCGCGCGGCCTCTCGGCCATGATCCAGGCCCTGTCCACCTGGCTCTACGACGGCGACCCGCTGGCCCCGCTGGCCTGGGAAGGCCCGCTGGCCGAAATCAAGGCCCGTCTGGCCGCCGGGGAGAAGGTCTTCGAGAACGCCATCCGCGACCACTTCCTCAACAACGAACACCGCGCCACCGTGGTGCTGCTGCCTGACGCCCGGCTGGCCAAGGCCCGTGAGGACCGCGAGGCCGCCCGCCTGGCCGCCGTGTACGAGGCCTGCTCCGACGCCGAGCGGCAGGAGCTGGTGGAGGCCACCAGCCGTCTGCAGGCCGCCCAGTCCGCTCCGGACAGCCCCGAGGCCCTGGCCACCATCCCCAGCCTGGGCATGGATGCCCTGCCCCTGCGCAACACGCCCGTGCCCTGCGTGCGGGAGGCCCTGAGCGGCGGCCAGACCTGGCTGGCCCACGACCTGCCCACCAGCGGCATCGCCTATACGGCCCTGCTCCTGCCCCTGAACGCCGTCCCGGCCCGCCTGGAGCCCCTGCTGCCCCTCTTTGCCCGCAGCCTCACCGAAGTGGGCACCGCCCGCCGCGATTTCAGCGAACTGGGCGCGCGCATGGCCGCCAAGACCGGCGGTGTGGGCGCCGATCCCCTGCTGGCCACCACCCGCGGGGAGCGCGGCCTGGTCAAATATCTGAGCGTGGCCGGCAAGGCCGTCTACGACAAGGTGCCCGACCTGTTCGACATCTTCCGCGAGATCCTGCTGGCGCCCCTGACCGACCGCGCCGTGCGTCTGGAGCGCCTGCGCCAGATGCTGCTGGAAGACAAGGCCCGTCTGGAGCACGGTCTGGTGGCGGCCGGTCATTCGGCCGTGGGTTCCCGCCTGCGCGCCCACTTCACGTCCTCCGGCCTGCTGGCCGAGCGCCTGTCGGGCATCAGCCAGCTCATGGCCGTACGCGAGCACCTGCAGCGTCTGGACAGCGATCCCGACAGCCTGCTGGCCGATCTGGACAAGCTGCGCCGCCTCATCGTGGTCAGCCCCGACGTGCTGGTGGACTGCACGGCCGAGACCGCCGGTCTGGATGCCGTGCAGCGGCAGGCCGCCGACCTGCTGGCCGCCCTGCCCGCCGGCCGTGACGCGGCCCTGGTCCTGCCGCCCTTCAGCGACGGTCTGCCCGCCGCCGAGGCCTTCCTGGCCCCGGCCCAGATCAACTATGTGGGCAAGGCGGCCAACCTCTACGACCTGGGCTACACCTACCACGGCTCGGCCAGCGTCATCCTGCGTTACATGCGCATGGGCTATCTGTGGGAACGCGTGCGCGTGCGCGGCGGTGCCTACGGCGCCTTCTGCATGCTGGACCGCATGGGCGGCACCCTGGTCTGCGCCTCGTACCGCGACCCCAACGTGGACGAGACCCTGACCGCCTATGACCAGATGGCCGACTACCTGCGCTCCTTCCGTCCCGACAAGGAGCAGCTCACCAGCGCCATCGTGGGCGCCATCGGCGACCTGGACAGCTACCTGCTGCCCGACGCCCGCGGTGCGCAGGGCCTGGCCCGCCATCTGGCCGGGGACGACGAGGACGCCCGCCAGCAGATGCGTGACGAGATCCTCGGCACCACGGCCCGGCACTTCCGCGACTTCGCCGACGTGCTGGCCGAAGCCGCCGGTCACGGCGTGACCTGCGTACTGGGCGGTGCCCAGACCCGCGCCGCCGCCGAGGCCCACGGCTGGCAGACGCAGGAACTGCTGTAGTCCCGGCCCTGAGGCCTGGATGCGTACATGACCATCCGGGGAAGGGGGACAGCTTGCGCCGCGGCGAAGGCTTTCCCCTTCCCCTTTTCCGTTCCTCCCGCCCGAGCTCACCGGCCCGGCAGCTCCACCAGGGCGGATACGGCAAGGGCGCTGCCTCTCCGGCATCCCGGCCCGCAGGGACAGGGACCGGTACGCCCTTCCCGATCCATGTCGCCGCGGACGGAGCCGGGACGGCCCCTGACGCAGGACACGGCCTGTGGCACGGGAGGCCCTCAGCTCTCCCGCCCGTAGCGGCAGCAATGCCTGGTATTGCCTTTTCCCTCTGGAATACCTACCTTTTCAGGAAACCGTCAGGCAGGGCCCCGCACGGGCTTTGCTGCCCGGATGCCGTCTTGCCGCGCTGCAGCCGGTCTGCTGCCGGTCCGGGATGCCTTCGATCTTCCGCATCCCCGGACGCCATGGCTTCAGGCAACGGCCATCCCCGCCCGTATTCGGGAGCCCTTCCCCCAAGGCGTTCCCCTTCCCTGCTCCCAAGGAGGATCCATGAAGCAGACCCCCGGCCCCGTCATCGGCGCTCCTTCTTTTGTCATGCCCGCCAATGTGGCCGACAATGCCCGCTTTCTGGCCGGGCGCGTCGATGAAGTGGCCCTGTGCCTTTTTGAAGCCCGTTCCTGCCTTGCCTATGACGACGAAGACCTGCCCCCCGCGCTGGCGGACCTGCCCCTGAGCTGGCATGTCCACCTGCCCGTGGATCTGCCCTGGCCGCGCAAGAAGGATGCCGAAGCCGTGCGCGTGGCCGTGGAGCTGGCCCTGCGCGTCTTTGACCGGGTGGCCTGGCTCAAGCCCTGGGGCGCCGTGCTCCATGCCCCCAAGGGCAGCCCCGTGCTGCAGCGTTTCATCCTGCGTCAGGCCGCCGCCTGCTGGCAGCGCCGCAGCAAGATCCCCCTGCTGCTGGAGAACACCGACATCTGCGACATCGCCGGCCTGGGACGCGGCTTTCCGGCCGATCACGGCCTGGGCTTCTGTCTGGACGTCGGCCACCTCATGAGCTATGCTCAAAACGCACTTTGGGCATCTCCCCTGCCCGAGACAGCGGCCCTGGTCCACTGGAGCGCCCCCGGCACCCAGGACCAGCATCTGGCCCTGCACCGGTTCACGGCAGCCCAGCAGCATCTGGCACGGCAACTGGCCGGCCGTCTGCCCGGGAACTGCCGTCATCTGCTGGAGATCTTCCGCTGGCAGGGGGTGGAGGAATCCCTGCCCCTCCTGCGCGACCTGCTGGCCAGCCAGCCGGATACCGTGTCCCCCGGCTGCCCGCACGGCCCCAACAACGCCAAAACAGCGGAGTAAAGCGGTCATGACCAATCCCTATGTAGCGCAGATGCGACAGTGGCGGCAGACACTGACCAAGGATCAGCGCTGGGCCATCCTCATCTCGGCGGACCCGGACGCCCTGGCCTCGGCGCTGGCGCTCAAGCGCATCATGGCGCATCGTGTGCGCGGTGTGGACATCTTCCGCATCAACGAAGTCACCCGGCCCGACAACCTGGCCATGATCCGCTACCTGCGCATCCCGGCCAAGCTCTGGCAGCCCGAAAAGGCCGATCTCTACACCAATTTCGCCATGGTGGACTCCCAGCCCCACCACAACCCGGCGTTCCAGGGCATCACTTTCGACCTCATCATCGACCATCATCCCCTCACGGCAGGCCAGCTGCCGCAGGCGCCCTTCTGCGACATCCGCCCCGGTTTCGGTGCCACCAGCACCATGATGACCCGCTACCTGCAGGGTCTGCGCATCAAGCCCGGGCCGCTGCTCTCCACGGCGCTGCTCTACGGCATCCGCACGGATACCGCCACTTTCGAGCGTTCCGGCGGCGAGGACGACCTGCGCGCCTACCAGTGGCTCATCAAGCATGCCGACGCCACCCTGCTGCGCCGCATCATCCGCAGCGAATACCTGCGCGCCTGGCTGCCCCTTTTCTCCCGCGCGTTCCGCTCCCTGCGCGACTGCCGGGGCGGGGCCATGGTCTGGCTCAACGAGGTGGACAGCGCCGACCTGCTGGTGGCCGTGGCCGACTTCTTCACCCGTGTGCACGGCCTCAAGTGGATCGCCGTCTGCGGCGTGGTGGAAAAGACCGTGGTGGTCATCTTCCGCGGTGACGGCAGCCGCGACATCGGCCGTCTGGCCGACGCCTGCTTCTACGACGTGGGCTCCGCCGGCGGCCACCGCAACCTGGGCCGCGCGGAATTCCCCCTTGCCGCCATCCCGGCGGGCACCAAGCCTGCGGATTTCATCTTCCAGCGTCTGCACAGCCGCAAGCTGCGCCCGGTCACGGCCAGCGCCGCGCCCCTGGCCGAGAACGCCGGGCAGCAGGCCGTGCACAGCGAAACGCTGGAGCCCGCTCCCGTCCAGGCCCTGGCCCACGGGGCGTAAAAAAGCCGTCTTCTTATCAGGAGGGGTAGCCCGCCCCTCCTTTTTTTATGGTTATTTTTCCTTATATCGAATAATATATTTTGATTTTTTCGATATGATGATTCATCAGGAGAGCAAACATGGCTGGTAGCTATGCAGAACCTATCACGATTGAAGATGCTGTACGCCATATCATAAAAAATGAATATCTTTTGCCAGCCATACAGCGCAAATTCATATGGCGGCCTGAGCAAATATGCTCTCTCTTTGACTCCATCATGCGGGGCTACCCCATCAACTCCTTTATGTTCTGGGAAGTAACTACCCCCCGGATAGCAAATGATTTTCGTTTTTTTCAATTCCTTAAAAATTACTGTGAACGCTTCGGCGAAGATAATCCCGATCTGGATACCAAAGGTCTGGAACACTTCTGGGCTGTCATCGACGGACAGCAGCGGCTCACCTCTCTCTATATCGGGCTCAAAGGGACGTATGCTTATAAACTCCCCAGAAAATGGTGGCCATCATCCAAGAATTCTGAAATCTTGCCAGAACGTAAGCTTTATTTGAATATTGCATCTCCTCTTGAAGATGAACAGGCCGAGGACAAAATACAATATGAATTCAGATTTCTTGCGGGGGAAATATCAGAAAAAATTTGGTTCAAGGTGGGTGATATCTTCTGTATCGACACGAAATGTATTGGGAAGAAAGCGACGAGCACACAAGAAATCCATGAATCCATCCTGCATTATCTTAAAGATAATGACTTGGAAACAAATAGCTATGCCTTCAAAACGCTCTATAGATTATACACAAGCATCCGCACTGAAAAAATAATCAATTATTACAATGAAACAAGTACAGAAATTGATGATATCGTCAGTATTTTTATTCGTACCAATCACGGAGGTAGCCCCCTCTCTTTTTCGGATCTGCTGATATCCATTGCTATTGCAAATTTTCAAGACAAAGATATCGATATTAGAAAAGATATCGATAATATCGTCTCTGAGGCAGGATCCAAAGGCTTCCACATAACACGTGATTTTGTTCTCAAAACAGCTCTTGCTGTCTCTGGAAACGATATCCAGTTCAAAGTAAAAAACTTCAACAGAGACAAGGTTGAATCCATAGTAAGAATATGGAAAAATCTTCAACTATGCTTCAATAATACATTTGAACTCATAAAATCCTTTGGCCTGACAGATGCAGCCCTCAGAGCCAAGAATGCCTTAATTCCTATCGTATACTATGTTTTTCATAAGGCAGACACTTCTCATGAACCGTTGTACAAAACGATAAACAATCCGGCAAAGAACAAAGATGAACGCAAAAAGATCTGCCAGTGGCTCCATATGTCCCTGCTGAAAGGAACGTTTGGTGGGCATAGCGATACGACACTGGCGACGCTTCGTCGCATCCTGCGCTCAAACCTCTCTGATACAAAACTCTTTCCTCTCGAAAATATCATAGAGCATTTTCGTGGGACATCGAAGGACATGACCTTCACTGATGACTTCATCGACAGGCTGCTAAAGACACAAAAAGAGCATCCTTCCTGTTTCTCGATCCTTGCCTTGCTGTATCCTGACCTTGATTTCAGCCAGGCGCTCGATATCGACCATATCCATCCTGCGGCAGGCTTCAGAAAAGCCGTCCTTGCCAAGCATGACTGGGGCAACAATCCTGAACGGCGGACTTTTTATGAAGCCCCAGAGAACTGGAACGGGATCGCCAACCTGCAGTTGCTGAACGCCTCGGAAAACAAAGCAAAGCAGGACATGGACCTTTCACAATGGATCCAGAAAAATCCTTCCAGGTTTCCTATGCTGTATGTATCTGAGGACACGGATCTAGGATTCGATGCTTTTGAAAAATTTATCGCCACCCGGCGCCGGTGCCTGAAACAAAAACTGCAACAGCTCGTCATCTCCGAAGACAGACGGGCCTGACAGCCCCATTCCCGGGACGCCGCCACTGCGGCCATCCTTCACCAATTCCATACGGACAATCATTTTTTAAACAAATAAAAACAATATGATACAGAAATAGCCCCCGCTATTTTCCGGCGGGAGGCATTTTTTTCACGAGCGACTCTTGACAAGCCCCGGGCTGCGGCGTAGCGTTCATGGAAACTGTTGGAGTTTTGAAGATGTCCCGTTTCGTTCCTGCCACCTCCTGCTACGCTGCTACCGGCTTTTGCTTTAGCTGGTTTTATTTTGCGTACTTTAGCGGAGCCTGTGGTCAGGAGCTTTGCTGACATCTTCTGTCAGAGAGTTTCGGGGCCGCAGGCATTAGCCGGCGGCCCTTTTTTTGTATCCAGCGCCGCCGGAACGGCTCCATTCCACAAGGAGAGATCCCATGTACCTTGGCAAACAGGTTCGTCTGGAACGCATCATCAATCGTGAAACCGGCCGCACTATCATCGTTCCCATGGATCACGGCGTGACCATCGGTGCCGTCGACGGCCTCATCGACATGCGCGAGACCGTCAACGACATGGCCGTGGGCGGCGCTGACGCCGTGCTCATGCACAAGGGCCTGGTCCGCTGCTCGCACCGCAACGCCGGCAAGGACGTGGGCCTCATCGTCCACCTGTCCGCCTCCACCATGCTCTCTCCCCAGGGCAACACCAAGACCCTGGTGGGCACCGTGGAAGAAGGCATCAAGCACGGCGCCGACTGCGTCTCCGTGCATGTGAACCTGGGCGATCCCAACGAGCGCCTGATGCTGGCCGACCTGGGCCGCGTGGCCGCCGCCTGTGACGACTGGCACATGCCCCTGCTGGCCATGATGTACGCCCGCGGCCCGGCCATCAAGAACGGCTTCGCCCCCGACGTGGTGGCCCACTGTGCCCGCGTGGGCGTGGAACTGGGCGCGGACATCGTCAAGGTGCCCTACACCGGCGACATGGAAAGCTTCTCCGACGTGGTCTCCTCCTGCTGCGTGCCCGTGGTCATCGCCGGCGGCGAACGCATGGATTCCACCCGCGACGTGCTCCAGATGGTGCACGATGCCATCAAGGCCGGCGGCGCGGGCATCTCCATGGGCCGCAACGTGTTCCAGCATCCCAACCGCATCCAGCTCGTGCGTGCCCTGCGCGCCATCGTGCATGAGAACGCCACGGTGGAAGAAGCCCTGGCCATCGTGGGAGAATAGCATGGCCCGCATCTACTACCGTTGCGAACCGTTCAGCAAGGCTGACGTGACCCTGGCCCTGGAATCCGGTGTGGACGGGGTCATCGTGCCCCGCGCCCAGGTGGAGAAGGTGGCCGCCCTTTCCCGCTGCACCGTCTGGGCCTGCGAGGACGTGGCCAGCGTGCCGCTGAACGTCAAGGCCGACGAGGAGGCCCTGGTGGCCCGCCTCAAGGCCGGTGAGACCGCCTGCCTGGCCCGCGGCTGGGAGATCATCCCCGTGGAGAACCTGCTGGCCCAGGCCGACAACGTGCTGGCCGAGGCGGGCAGCCTGGAAGAGGCCCGTCTGGCCGCCGGCATCCTGGAACGCGGCGTGGACGGCATCGTGGTCCTGCCCGAGGCTCTGGCCGAACTCAAGGCCATCGTGGCCCAGTGCAAGATCTCGCAGGGACGCGAGGAATTGCAGAAAGCCGTCATCACCCGCGTGGAACCCGTGGGCCTGGGGCACCGCGTCTGCGCCGATACCCTTTCGCTGCTCAAGCGTGGCCAGGGTATGCTGGTGGGCAATTCCAGCGCCTTCACCTTCCTTGTCCATGCCGAGACCGAACACAACGAATATGTGGCCGCCCGTCCCTTCAGGGTCAATGCCGGGGCCGTGCATGCCTATGCCCGCCTGCCCCATGACAAGACCTGCTACCTGGGCGAACTGGCCGCAGGGCAGGAAGTGCTCATCGTAGGCGCCGACGGCCAGACCAGCGTGGCCACGGTGGGCCGGGTCAAGATCGAAGTGCGCCCCATGCTGTTGGTGGAAGCCGAGGCCGAGACCCCCGAAGGCCCCAAGCGCGGCGCCGTGTTCCTGCAGAACGCCGAGACCATCCGCCTGACCGCCCCTGACGGCACGCCCCTGAGCGTGGTCAGCCTCAAGCCCGGCGATACGGTGCTCTGCCGTCTGGATCAGGCAGGCCGCCACTTCGGCATGCGCATCCAGGAAGAGATCCGCGAGGTGTAGCATGGCCGACGCACATTCCCCCTCCGACGCCCCCCAGCGCCTGACCGCCATCCGCGGCGAGATCGACAGCGTGGACCAGGAACTGCTGGCCCTGTTCAACCGCCGCGCCGCCCTGAGCCTGGAAGTGGGCCGCATCAAGGCCGGTGACCCCGGCATCGTGTTCAAGCCCCTGCGCGAGCGCGAAGTGCTGGACGGCCTGGCCCGCAAGAACGACGGCCCCCTGCCCGAAGAGCACCTGCGTGCCATCTGGCGCGAGATCTTCTCCTCGTCGCGCGCCCTGCAGCGCCCGCAGAACGTGGCCTATCTGGGCCCGGAAGGCACCTTCTCCTATTTTGCCGGTGTGGAGTATCTGGGCCATGCCGCCAGCTTCCACCCCTGCAACGACCTGCCGCAGGTCTTCGCCGACGTGCACTCCGGCCGCTGCGAGCTGGGCGTGGTGCCGCTGGAGAATTCCCTGCAGGGCACCGTGGGCGTCAGCTTCGACCTGTTCCTCAAGTATGACGTGCATATCCAGGCCGAGCTCTTCTCGCCCATCTCGCACTGTCTGCTGAGCCACGCCGCCAGCCTGGCCGAGATCACCACGGTCTACTCGCACCCCCAGCCCCTGGCCCAGTGCGGCGGCTGGCTGCGCAGCCATCTGCCCCAGGCCGGTCTCATCCCCGTGGAGTCCACCGCCGCCGCAGCCCGCATGGCCGCCGCCAATCCGCAGTCTGCGGCCATCGGCAACGGCAAGCTGGCCGACATGACCGGCCTTTCCATCCTGGCCCGCCGCATCGAGGACGAGCCCGGCAACTGGACGCGCTTCGTCATCATCGGCCCCAAGCCCGTGGGACAGCTGGACAAGCTGCCGCGCACCGCGCCCGTGCCCGGCCATACCGGCGCGGACAAGACCTCCATGCTCTTCACCCTGCCGGACAAGTCCGGCACGCTCTCCGGCGTGCTCTCCCTGCTGGCCGAGCACAAGATCAACATGCGCAAGCTGGAGTCCCGCCCCCTGCGCGGCCAGTGCTGGAAGTACGTCTTCTTCACGGACGTGGAATGCGACCTGACCGCCCCCCAGTATGAGGATCTGCTCCGGAAGCTGGCCGAGACCTGCACCAGCTTCCGCATCCTGGGCAGCTACGCCACCGGCCCGCAGCTGGACCGCATCGGCCTGGACGACGTGGAGGACAGCCATGCCTAGTCCCGATACCGCCTGCGTGCGGGCCCCGGCCTCCAAATCCATCTCGCACCGCTACTGCATCGGCGCGGCCCTGGCCCACGGCACGTCCGAGCTGCACCATGTGCTGGACAGCCGCGACCTGGAATGCACCCGCGCCATCCTCTGCGCCGCCGGTGCCCGTATGGAAGCCCTGCCCGGCGAGGAAGGCGGCTGGCGCGTCACCGGCATGGACGGCCGTCCCCGGGGCGGCACGGGCACGCCCCTGAGCTGCGACGTGCACGAATCCGGCACCACCTGCCGCCTGCTGACCGCCGTGCTGGCCGCCGGTCACGGCCTGTTCCGCATCCACGGCGCGCCGCGCATGCACGAGCGGCCCATCGACGAGCTGACCCGCGCCCTGGAGGCCCTGGGCACGGACGTGCGCTTCGAGCAGCGTCCCGACTGTCCGCCCCTGCTGCTGCGGGCCGCAGGCCTCGATCCCGCCCGCAACGGCGGCCGCGTGCGCCTGGGCATGGATGCCTCCAGCCAGTATTTCTCCGGCCTGCTGCTGGCAGCGCCGCTGGCCCCGGCACCCCTGTGCGTGGAACTGGGCGGGCAAAAGGCCGTGTCCTGGCCCTATGTGGGCCTGACCCTGCATTGCCTGGAAGATTTCGGCATCCGCTTCAGCGTGGAGACCCGCGAGCCCGACGGCCCGTGGCAGCTCCTGCCCGACGGCGGCTGGCGCGCCCTGCGCACCGCCCGCCCCGACGGCCTGCGTATCACCGTGCAGCCCGGCACCTACCGTGCGGGCAGCTATCAGGTGGAAGGCGACTGGTCCGGGGCCTCCTACCTGCTGGCCGCCGGTGCCCTGGGCAGCCGCCCCGTGCGTGTGGACGGCCTGAGGGCCGATTCCCTGCAGGGCGACCGCGCCATGCTGGACATCCTGCGCGCCATGGGCGCCCGCGCCGAGGTGGAGGGCACGTCCATCACCGTGCATCCTTCGGCCCTGCACGGCGTGGACGTGGACATGGGCCATTGCCCGGATCTGGTGCCCACGGTGGCCGTGCTGGCCGCCTTTGCCCAGGGGCCCACCCGGGTGCGCAACGTGGCCCATCTGCGCATCAAGGAATCCGACCGCATCACCGCCCCGGCCACCGAGCTGGCCCGTCTGGGCGTGCGTGTGGACGAGCATGACGACGGCCTGACCGTCCACGGTACGGGCCCCGACGGCCCGGCCTGGGACGAGGCCGCGCGCTTCTCGGCCCACAACGACCACCGCATCGCCATGTCCCTGGCCCTGCTGGGCCTGCCCCACGGCAAGCGTATGGACGCCCTGCTGGACGATCCGCTGGTGGTGCGCAAGTCCTTCCCCACCTTCTGGAAGGTCTGGGAGCGGCTGCTGTGAGCCCGGACAGCTCGACGACGCCCAGGGCGGACGGAGACGGCACCGGCCCCGTGCCCGCGAAAGCCGCAGCCTCCCTGCGGGGATGCGCAGTGCTGGTCGTTGGCTGCCGGGGCCGCATGGGCGCCATGCTCTGCCGCCGCGGCAAGGCCGCCGGTCTGGACATGCGGGGCGTGGACGTGCCCCTGACGGATGCGGTGCTGGCCCCGGCCTGCAAGGATGCGGCCCTGGCGCTGCTCTGCGTGCCCGCGGCCGTCTTTGCCGACGTGGCCGCCACGGTCTGCGCCCATCTGCCCGCCACGGCCATCCTGGCCGACATCACGTCGGTGAAGGTGCGGCCCCTGCAGCAGATGGAAGCCATCTGGCCCGGCCCGGTGGTGGGCACGCACCCGCTCTTTGGCCCGGCCACGCCCGACGAGGACGGCCTGCCCGTGACCGTCACGCCCGGCCGCACGGCCCGCGAGGAAGACACGGCCCTGGTGGAGGCCTTTTTCCGGGCCCTGGGGTGCAGCACCTTCCGGGCCACGGCCGACGAGCACGACCGCGCCATGGCCCGCGTCCAGAACATGAACTTCATCACCAACCTGGCCTACTTTGCCCTGCTGGCAGGGCAGGAAGACCTGTTGCCCTATATCACCCCCTCCTTCCGCCGCCGCCTGCACGCGGCAGAGAAGATGCTCACCGAGGACGGCACCATGTTCACCGGCCTCTTCGAGGCCAATCCGTACAGCCACGAGGCCGTGCGCCAGTATCGCAAGATGCTCAACGTGGCCGCTGCCGGTGATATCGAACTGCTCTGCCGCCGCGCGCAGTGGTGGTGGAAAAAATGACAGCGGGGAAGGGAGCGCCCTGGACAAGCGCTTTCCTTCCCCTTTTCCCTGCTTTGTCCGGCGGTGACCTGTGACCGCCCTCCTCCGCCCAAGCGCCATCACCCCCTGCTCCACCATTCCATCCCTCGCCCTTCCCCATGGCGGCGTCATGCCGCTCCCGGCGACCCCGAAAAATCGTTGCCGGCGCAACCTTGACCGCCGCGACCCTGTTGCCGCATCATGGTCCCCTCTCTTGCAACCCATGGAGGACCCATGACGACCTTCCTGCTCCTCATCGCCTGCGGCATCGTGGGCGGCCTGCTGTTCTTCTTCCTGCATATCCCCGGCGGTGCCATGCTGGGGGCCGTAGTGGCCGTGCTGGCCGTCAAGATGCTGGGACATGTGGAGACCGATACGCCCCATCTGTTCCAGCTGGGGGCCCAGATCGCCATCGGCGTCATGGTCGGCAACATGATGACCGGCGGCACCCTGCTGGAGATCCGCGCCATGGCCCCCCTGATGTTCGGCTCCACGGCCCTGCTCGTCGTGGCCGGTGCCCTGGGGGCCTGGTTCATCTGCCGCTCGGCCGGGCTGGACGCGGGCAGCGCCATCCTGGCCACCAGCCCCGGCGGCCTGCAGGCCGTGGTGGGCATGGCCTCCGACCTGGGCACCAACGCCCCTGCCGTGCTGGCCTTCCATCTGGTGCGCCTGTACACCGTCCTGCTGCTGGCGCCGTTCCTGGGCTGGCTGCTGCACCGTCTGCTGCCGCACAGCTGATACCGGCCATAAAAAACGGCCGGGGAAGGAGCGTCCCCTCCCGGGCCGGATAGCCACAGTCCTGCGGCAACGGCGGGCCGCATATCATCAAAACAGTGCGGACACATCCCCGCCGCTCCCTTACCGGATGCCATAAAAAAAGCTCCGGCTGCTGCCGGAGCCATGATGCCTCAGTGTGTCCTCGCCCGCATACCGTCGGGGACCGGACAGAGGATGCCTTTCCCGAAAAACTACAGCGAAAAACGCAGGCGCGGCAGCGGGCCGTCCAGATAGTCCAGGGCCTGCGCCAGCACGGCGGGCCGGGTGGCGATGTCGTCCGGCCGCAGGGGCAAGGTGTCGAAACGAAAGCCGAAGGAGCGCGCGTAGCGGGCCACGTCAGCGAGCCCCGCCCCCACATCGGCCTTGTCGTGGGCATCGGAGGCCAGACAGACGTCCACGCCGAAGTCGGCGGCCAGGCGCATGATGGCCGGGCAGGGATAGGGCTCGGCAAAGGGCTGGCGCAATCCGGCCGACGAGACTTCCATGATGACCCCGTTATCGGCCATGGCCTGCACGGCGCCGGCCACCACGTCCAGACTGCCCTCTTCGCGCAGCCACGCATGGAACAGATCATAGGAGGCCCGCTTGATGAAGTCGGGATGCGAGGCCACATTCACCAGCCCGCTGGCCGCCATGCGCGCCATCTCTTCATAATATTCCCGGTAGCGGGCATAGGCGGCCTCCCGGCCGTCGGTCCAGGTGTTGGGACGCGCCACCGGGAAGAGCCCCACATAATGCAGGGAGCCGATCACATAGCTGAACGGCCAGCAGGAAAGGAAACGGCACATATGCCTGGGGTAGTCGGGCAGCCAGTCCAGCTCCACCCCCAGCAGGGGCAGCGGCCGGTCTTCCCGCTCCAGCTCCCGTTGCCGCAAGGCCTGCACATCCTGGACGAACTGGCGGAAATTGCCGGGGAACGCCGCTACATACAGCTTGCAGGCATATTCCTCCGGCAGGGGGGAATGCTCGCTCAGGCCGAAGAGGTCCAGCCCGGCCGCGGCGGCGCCCTCGTACATCTCGGCGGCGCTGTGGTGTCCGTGGGACGTGTTGGTATGGGTATGCAGGTCTGCCAGCATCGTGATACCTCCGGCGGACACCTTATGCCGGAGCGCGGCAGGACTCAAGCGCGATCCGCAGGAGATTCCAGGGCCGCCAGCAGGGCCTGCGGCCTTCTGATGACGATGCCCCGGCCGCGGATGTCGATGAGGCCCTCGTCCTGCAGCTGGTGCAGGGTCTCGCTGACCGTGGGCTGCGTGGAACAGACCATGGCCGCCATCTGGCCCTGGGAAAGGCTTACCGGCAGGGCCAGCGGCTGTTCCCAGGCGGCCGGGTCGCGCAGGCTCTCGTGCGCCAGCGAGAGCAGCAGACGGCCGACCCTGTGGTGGACATCGCAGGTCTGGGCGCTGAGGCTGTCGCCCAGATAGCGCAGACGGCTGCCCATGACGGTGATGACCCGCCGTGCCAGGGCGTAATTGCGGGACAGCAGATCGTCGAACGCCTGCCTGTCCAGCCGGAAGATGACGGAAGCGGCCAGGGCCTGGGCATTGACCTTACGGGGCAGGTCCTGCAGGACCTCCGACAGGCCGAAGATCTCACCCGCGGTGCGCAGGAAAAAAGTGGATTCCTTTCCGGCCTCGGTCACGCAAAAGATGCGCAGCAGCCCGGACGCCACATAAAAACAGGCCCCGCCCGCGTCGCCTTCAAAAAAAACGATGTCGTTCTTTTTCAGTTCGATGCGCTGGGCACTGCGCAGAAAGTGTTCCTTGCACTCTTCTATGCCGTCGAAGAAATCCCCTTTTTCCAGATGCCAGAAACTGCGCATGCCGCCTCCCGTGCACCAGGCCCGTGAAGAGGCGTTCCCTGTCTGCCGTACAGACGCCGGAACCGGTGCGCCGCAACCAGACATTGCGGCGCACCGGCAGCGCGTTCCCGGACCCGGCCTTAGCCGTGTCGTGTTCTAGTGACGTATCCGGTTGACATACTTATATGTATATTCATTTCCGTCAATATCACGGCATTTCCAGGTGATGCAGTCCTTGCCCATGATGGGGCGCAGGCTGGCCTTGTAGTAGCCCAGCTGGTAAGGCATGCGCGTCTGCAGGGCACCGGTGGGACAGACCTTGATGCAGGACATGCAGTCCCAGCATTCGCCGGTGGCCCGGCAGCGGGCCTTGCCCGTCTCGAGGTCCAGCATCATGAGGTCGCCGGGGCAGACCATCTCGCAGGCGGTCTCGGGCTTGCCGCCGCAGCCGTTGCACTTGTTCAGATCTATTCTCGGGGGCATGGTTGGCTCCTTGCTTACGCGGTATAACGGTCACCGGGGATCAGCTGCTCGTACGGACGGGTGAAGGTCTCCACCTTGCCCGTGGCGGGATCGCGCCGGGATTCGATGAAACAGTCGAAATTGGCATCGTCGCGTTCCGGATAGTCGGAACGGGTCTGCCAGCCGGCCCAGCGGGTCTCCTTGCGGGCCTTGAGGTGATGGACCACAGCCTCGGCCACATCGACCCTGTCCATGGTCTCGTGGGCCTGCATGAGCTCGTGCAGGTCGCGGGCACGCAGGTAGCCGAACTGGGACTGCAGCATGGCGATGTGCTTCAGGGCGTAGTCCAGACGCTCCTCGTTGGTGCGGTAGAACTGCGACACGCCGCCGGCGTATTCGTCCATCAGGCGCTGCAGGCGTTCCTTCATCTCCACGGGGCGCACGCCGTCTTCGTCCCGGGCCAGCAGGGGCGCGTAGACGCGGGCCTTTTCCTGCTCCACGGCCGCCATGTCCAGGGGCGGCAGCTCCAGATCCTTCATGTAGGCGATGGCCCCGCGGGCCGCCAGCTTGCCTTCGGCACAGCAGCCGCCCACGAACTTGTTGGGGTTGCCGCCTGCGGTCTCGCCCGCGGCGAACAGGCCGGGGATGGTGGTCATGCGCTGCATGTCCACCCAGAAACCGCCGCCGGTATGGCCGCCCAGGATGTAGGGGTCGGAACCGTAGATCTCGATGGGCTCGCGGGTGACGTCCTGGCCGCGGCTGGCCAGGAAGAGCACGAAGGAAGGCCGCTCGTTGAGGTAGTCCTCCATCATGGCCTTGGCCGTTTCGGGGGTCAGGTGGGTGGTGTCGCAATAGCAGGGGCCGCGACCGGCCAGCCATTCTTCCATGGGCGCATTGGCGCGGATGTAGCGCGGCGCGGCGTCCCCGCCCAGATGTTCGTAGCGGCTCATGACGCGCTCACCGTGCGCGTTGATGATGGGCGCGCCGTAGCCCACGGAGATGGTGTCCACCGGACCGCAGAAGTCCTTGGTGCGCGTGGCCACCCAGCGCTGTTCCAGGCTGGTGAGCTCGGCGCCCTGACGGAAGCCGATGGCGTAGCCCGTGCCCACGCAGTAGGGGCACATCCAGATCTGCGCGCCGCTGTCGGTGCTGTCGGCGGTATAGGACTTGTACAGGGTACCGGCCCCGCCGGTGCTGACCACCGTGGCCTTGGCGCGGAAGATGTAGAACTTGCCGTCACGCACGCCGAAGCCCATGGCGCCGGTGCAGCGGCCTTCGTGCATGATGAGGGCCGTGGCCGTCACGCGGTTGTAGACGTCCGCGCCGCTCTCCAGGGCTTTCTCGGCCATGATGGGCTTGAGCTGCTCGCCGTGGATGGAGATGTCCCACTTGCCGCGGTAGCGGATGCGGCCCTGCTCGTCGCGCAGGATGGGCAGGCCCCAGCGTTCCAGATCGTCCACGGACTCGTTGAGCTCGCGGGCATTGGAAAGGGCCAGATCCTCACGCAGGGGGCCGCCGCCCACCTGGGCACGGCTCCAGCGCACCAGGTCTTCGGGGGTCTTGCCTTCGGGGATGTAGGTATTGATGGCGTCCATACCGGCGGAACAGGCACCGGAGCGCATGATCTCGGCCTTTTCCATGATGGTGACGCGGACGTTGGGGTCCACCAGGGCGGCTTCCGTGGCCACGAAGCAGCCGGCATTGCCGCCGCCGATGATGAGCAGGTCGGTCTCGACGACGACGGTCTCGATATCGTCCAGGTTTTCAGGGGTGAACTGGCGCATGTGCGCCGCAGGGATGTTGGCCATGATGTTCTCCTGTAAAAAGCTGTTGGAGCCGGGGCCATACCGCCCCGGCAGGTCGGCAAAGGGCTAGAAGGGCCAGGGGGCGCTGGCGTCCCAGACGGGCATGCCCCACAGGGCGTACCAGGGAGCCATGACCAGCAGGCCATAGGCGATGGCGATACAGACGGAGACCCAGCCGGCACGGGCGTAGTCCGTGGAAGAGAAGGTATCCGTGCCGTGTGCGATGACGGCCGCGGTGATCTGGGTGGGCAGGATGTAGGCGAAGGTATCCGTGTCACAGACCAGCATGGTGAAGGCCACGGGATGCAGGCCCAGCTTGGGCGCCATGGCAAAGACCACCGGCGCCAGCATGGCCACGGCCGCCACGTTGGAAAGCATGCCCAGGCGGATGATGTGCGTGCCCACCATCATGGTCAGGATGGCCTGCCACCAGCTCATGCCCACCACCCAGGCGTGGATGTGGTCGGCCAGCCACTGGGCCAGACCGGACTGGGTCATGGCCGTGGTCATGGTCATGGCGCCGCCCAGCAGCAGGAAGGTGCCCCAGATGGTCTTTTCCTGCACGGACTTCCAGGAACAGGGCATGAGGCCGGGCGCGAAGAGCACCAGCATGCCCAGCAGGCCGATGACGCCCAGAGGCTGGTGGTGCAGCTCGGCGATGAAGCTGCCCTTGCCGGTCATGAACATGATGCCCGCCAGGGCAAAGATGCCCAGCAGCACCTTTTCGGGCATGGTCATGGGACCGAGGTCGTCGTATTTCTTCTGCAGGGCCTCCACTCCGCCGGCGATATGCACCTTGCGCGTGCCGAAGTGCCAGCGGATCCAGGCCTGCGTCAGGGCGAACATGCCCAGGTAGGGGGCCTGCAGCAGCATCCAGTTGAGGTAGTTGAGGTTGCTGAAGCCCGCCTTGTCGAAGATACCCACCATGATCATGTTGGGCAGGTGGGCGGTCATGATGAACATACCGCAGATCATGGAGCCGTAGACCAGGGACTGGATGACGATGGCCTTCTTGGCGGCGCGTTCTTCCGGCGTATCACCGAGCAGGCGGCAGATGCCCTGCACCACGGGCAGCAGGGTGGCGGCGCGGGCGTTGGCCGCGGGCACCAGGAAGCCCAGCACGATGTTCACGAAGAACATGCCCCAGATGACGCGGCCCACACTGGAGGCCTTGAGCCGGGCAAGGATGCCCAGGGCGATGCGCTTGTCCAGGCCCACCAGCTGCATGACGGCCCCCACCAGGAAGGCGAACAGGCACAGCCAGATGACGTGGTTGGTGAACCCGGCGAAGATGATGGACATGGGCGGTTTGCCGCCCTGCCAGGGGATGGCCTGGGTGATGAGCAGCAGCGTGGGGATGGAGATACCGGTGATGCCCGTGGGCATGGCCTCGCTGACCCACATGACGCTGGCCCAGAGCACGATGCCCAGCACGGCCATGCCGTTGTGGGTCAGGCCCGGGAAGGGCGGCAGCACGGTCCAGAAAAGGAAAAAGAGCGCCCAGGCGATGACGAAGCCCGTGTAGACACGCACGGGGCTGCGTCCGTTGCGGCGCAGGTTCCCGGCCAGGTACTGCAAAAACGAACCGGAACCGGCAGAGGTTTGCTCAGGCATGGCAGACTCCTTTTTTCATGACAAAACGGAACATCTGCCTGCAACCTATCTGGGAAAAAATTCTCAATCTATCAGCCCGCCGATAGTTCGTGAAAAAAAGACCAGGGCTTACCCAAAATGAGAGACCACCCAAGATGCGGGTGGTCTCTCATCTAACCGAAAGGCATTGGCCTCAACAGCCTGACAGAAAAAATTTTTCAATTTAAGCGGAATCAAAACGGACTACGGGCGGCTTGATGCAGGTAGGATAAGCTGTGCCCGTACAATCTCCGCTTTTCAGCAGAGGCTAAGCAGTATGTAACCAAGGGCACCAATCGCCCGCTGTGTTATGACACGACAAGCTATCTGTGGACAGGTCGAAGCTGGCCACTAGCAAACGCAGGGCCGGCGCATTGGGCAATGACAGTGGCGGACGGAAAAGGAAGGGCGGCTGATGCGGGAAATGCGCATGCCAAGGGTAGACAAGCACGACATCTCCCCGCCCGCCCAACCACTGCCAGCCGTAGGCATAGAGCTGGTGCACATCCTGGACACTGATGCCGTCCTCCCCGCTACCCTGTCCGAGACGCTTCCACTTGGTGTCCAGTACCCAGGCCTCCTGTCCGTAGCGGATGACCATGTCAGGCCGAAGGATAAAGGCCGCGCGACCTTCCTGCGAGCAAAGGGCCCTTCCCGATGCCTGTATCTCCATGCGGGCCCCGGGCATGAGCCGATTCCGTAAAGCCTGAGCCACATAGCGTTCAAAAAGCTCATGCATGGAAAACAAAAGGCTGATGCCGCGCTGATGGTCGGCAATGCCCCTGGGCATGTATTTACCCAGCACCAGCTCGCACCACGGCCGTACAGCTGCATAATCGGCCATGAGCCTGTCCTGTTGCCAGCGGGCGAAGTCTGCCCGGATATTCTGGCTGGGAGGCACGGCAGACAGCAGAGGACGCAGAGACGCGGCCAGACGCCAGTTTTCCGGTGCCCGTACATTGGCCACTACCACGTCCAACGCGCTACGCAGAAGGCGGTTTTCGGGCCTGTCCGCGCTGAACACGTCATACCGGATGTGAAACAGATGCCGCCGGTGCGGCAACTGCCCGATCTGGCGTCGCACGTCCAGCTGGCCACGCAGGTAAGGTTCTTCCTCTTCCACCCGCTGATAGTCGAAACGCAGTCCTCGCCGGACAAGGACATGCGCATGCCTCAAGAACTGTCTTGCCACCCACTCCGTCAGCGGCAGGGCCAACAGGCTGATGTCGGCCTCGCCCGTCTCGCGACAGGTCACATCCAGCACTTTGGACAGCATACGCACCAGATGCGCACGGCAGGCCGCCGCGTCATCCACCTCAGAGTACGTCTTGGGCAGTATCTCCAACTCCAGCCCGCAGGGCGTGCGCAGGACACCCACGAAACTTTTCCACTGCAAGGTCTGCCTTGTCCGCAGGGTGGCCACATCCTTTTCCTGCTCGCCAAAACGGCAGAGCCAGTCAAAGGCCGAGGGCGTGACCTGGGCCCTGTCCAGCGTAGGGACGGGGACAGGAGCAGTGGTCAAACAGCCGTATTCACGGATGGTGATGAAGGTCATGCCTGTTCTTTCAAAGATTGCCACGTTTTGAGGATAGTTGTTACAAAGTCATATGTCCGTGCATTATGTGCAAGATCAATACCTAGCTTCTTAGCAATAGGACGTAGTTCATGTTTCAATTTACGTTCCTCAGGAGGTATTACTCTACCATTTATAATTAATATATATCTGGGAGGGTCTGTATATTCTCTTATCCTATAAATATCATATGAATATTCTTTTTTGAATGATTTTTCATGTTCGCTATCAAATTTAAAAAAATTATCTTCCTCATCAATTTTTTCCGACTTGTATCCCACATTAATGATCTGGACATAAGTATCCATATTTTCAAAGGCGTCCTCATTCCAGTGCCAGACCTGTCCTATGTCCGGCAACTGGACATTCTCTCCGAATAGCTCAAGCGGATCGCCCTCATCCTGCCGCAACAAACGGTTTTCCAGCTCCTTGCGGTGGTCATTGAGGACCCACCGGATCTTTTCCCAGTCCTCGAAGAAGTATTCTTCCAGCAGGGGCAGGATATGGTTACGGAACACGATCGCCAGCGCCTCCGCCGTCACCACCGTTCCAAGCCCCATGAACCAAGCGTGACCAAGACGATGTTCCTTATCCAGCAGCACGGTGATACGGCGGTTTATGCGGTCCAGCAAGTCAGCCAAGGAAAACTCCGTCCCCTGCAGACGGCTGCCCTCCAGTAGTTCAGGGCGAGGCGGCATCTCCATAAAGGAGAAACGCCGCCGCAGGGCCGCATCCAGCCCGGTAAGGGAGCGGTCCGCCGTGTTCATGGTACCGATGATGTAGACATTCTCCGGCACTGAAAAGAGGTCACGAGAATACGGCAGGCGCACGCTGATGCTGTCCCGCGTGTGCGGACTGTTGGGCAGGCAGGCCCGGTGCGACGCTTCCACCAGAGTGATGAGTTCGCCGAAGATACGGGAGATGTTGCCCCGGTTGATTTCATCAATGATGAGCACATAGGGCGTCGTCTTGCCGGTCTTCGCGGCCTCGTGCGCTTCCCGGCACAATTCCTTGAAGATGCCGTCCTCTACCTGATAGCTGATCCTGCCCTCGTCATCGGTGGAAGCCCGGATGCCTTCCACAAAATCCTCGTAACTGAAACTCTGGTGGAAGGTCACGAAACGGATATGGCCGTCAGCGACCAGCTCGTCAAAGCGCTGCCTCTTCTTTTCCCGAGTAGCGCCTACATCCCGCATACCCGCAGCGGCAAATATTTCCAGTGCTTTTTCCACTGTGGCGTAGGTCTTGCCCGTACCGGGAGGGCCGTAGAGTATCTGGTTCAGGGGGATGGGATGCTCTGACGCTGTCGGCTGCGGCATGCCCGTAGTCTCTTCTCTGCTATCACCGGCTTTCGGGGATGTCATATTCCAGATCTCCTCGCTGTACTCGTGCAGATTTTTGCCGTTACGCCGGGCCATGAGGCGGCGATACAACTCCGCCGTACTCAATCTGACAGCATCATCACCCAAGGCTGCGATGAGCTTCGCACGCTTATAGACAGATAACACCTGCGGATCATTCCTGTCCTGATAGAGGAAGGCTATCTTCCAGGCTATCATGGGCCATAAGGCATCATGGGACACCGCATCCAAATCGCGATTCTGCATCGCTTCGATGATGCTGAGGATATTTTCTTTGACAGCCGCGAAAGCTTCTTCGGGAGAGCCTCCCAGACTTGGCCGCCAGGCATAGGTATCAGAATAGGCGTAATGGCTGGTATCTTCTTTAGGAACATCTTTATCGTTACGTTCATAAATACCAAACTTAATAGCACTTTTTCCGCGTATAGAGCCCAACATCCCTGCCATGCTTTCCAGACAGCGCTGGAAACAGGCAGGATCATTAAGGGAGTGGTACTGTTCCAGCGTCATGGCTCGCACTTTTTCCACAGGCCAGAGTTCAAGGAATTTTGTCCAGATGCCATCAAGGTGTACGATGTCGGCCATAGATTACCTCATGGTCAGCGCTGCTGGTATCACAGAAAAAAGATGCTACCACTCAAGCACAAAAACTGCCTGCGAGCAACAGCACGACCAGTGTCAGTGTTCTCCGATATCGTACAGGCCACAATCCACCTGCCGAAACGGGATGTTAGCGTCCTTCGACAGTCTGTTGCCACGCACCGGCAACCAAGCCTCTGATGGCCGCTCCGTATCGGGCAACCCTTACCTCGCAGCAGTCCCGCAATACATCCTTTCCCAAATAAAAACCGGCGCATGACGCTCTCTCGTCACACGCCGGTCTCACTGGCATGAGGATACCGCCCCGCAGGGCAGCCCCGCCATTTCAGGTGCGCTATACCATCGCCGTCTGTTCTAAAAATACATGGTCAGCAGATCGCGGGCCCGGGCCACGTCGGTGCGGATCTGGGCCACCAGGGCATCGGCGGAGTCGAAACGCTTCTCGTCGCGCAGGCGGGCCACGAAGTCCAGGCGCAGCTCGCTGCCGTAGAGGTTCAGATCCGTATCCAGCAGGAAGCTCTCGATGCTCAGGCCGTAATCCCCGAAGGTGGGTTTGCGGCCGATGTTGGTCACGGCCTGCAGGGTCTTGCCCAGGTGCGGCACCACCACGCGGGTGGCGTAGACGCCCGGTGCGGGCAGCATGGTGTCCGGGATGGCGATGTTGGCCGTGGGGAAGCCCAGGCCGGTGCCGCGGCCTTCGCCGTGCACCACCAGGCCCTCGCAGCCGTAGGCATGGCCCAGCAGGCTGGCGGCCGTGGCCACATCGCCCTTGCCGATGAGCTCACGCAGGCAGGTGGAGCTGACCACATGCCCGCCCACTTCCACCGGCGGCAGCTGGTCCACGTCAAAGCCGTACTTCTCGCCCAGGGCACGCAGCACATCGGGCTGGCCGCTGCGGCCGCGCCCCAGCGTGAAATCATGCCCGATGACCAGATGTTTGAGCCGCAGCGGCAGCAGGTGCTGCCGGACGAACTCCTCGGGCGACAGCGCGGCCAGCTCGTGGGTGAAGGGCAGCTCCAGCACACGCAGATCGCCCAGGCCCTGCAGCAGGCGCATGCGGGCGGCCCGGCTGGTCAGGGGCTGATGCGGCCTGCCGAAAAGCACGCGCGGATGCGGCCAGAAGGTGATGACCACGCAATCCAGGCCGAACTGCTGGCTGTAGGTCAGCGCACGGCGAATGAGGACCTGATGGCCCTGGTGTACGCCGTCGAAATTGCCGATGGTGACGGCCGTGGCGCGGGGAGACGCGGAAGGGGAAGTTTCCATGATGGTCCAGTTGCTCAGATAAGACGGTCGAAAATGGATTGATAGGTTTGCCGCACATGCAGCATCAGGCGCAGGGCCATGGCCTGTGCGCGGGCCTCGTCCTCGAAAAAGACAGCGGCCAGAAAACGGGACACGGGACGAAAGTCCGCATCGCCCCGCTCGGCCAGCACCTCCCAGTAGGCCGCGCCACTCCGCCAGCAGCCGGGCACGACGCCGGAACTGCAGACGGCCGATACCGAGGATGTGCAGGGCCCGTCCCGCATCCAGATCGAGGAGCAGGACGGGGAAATTGTCCAGGGCCTCCCGTACCGCATCGGCACGGACGGCCATCAGACTGCTCATGCTTCTGCCTGACCTTCAGCCGCAGGCTTGCGACGACGGCGACGACGGCGGCGCTTGGCCGTGCCCTCCCCTTCGGCAGGGGCGGGAGCATCCCCGCCATCCGCCGCGGGCGCGGCGTCCGCGACGGCCTCGACGGCGGGAGCGGCGGCCTCGGCGGCCTTGTCCCCGCGATCACGGCGACGACGGGAGGAACGCTTGCGGCCCCGGCCCTCGCCGTCACCACGGCGGGAAGATTCGCTGCGGCCTTCGGGCAGCTGCTGCACATGGCCCAGGCTCTCCTGATAGGCGGCATCCACCAGCATGGCCAGCAGCAGACCGTTCTCGTCGTCCTCGGCCTGGCTGGCCAGTTCGCGCACCAGCGGCGCATAACGAGCCACGCGCATCTTCTCCAGACCGGTCAGCTTGCGGAAACGGCTCTCCAGCAGGGTGGTCACGCGCGCACCGGCCACCACGGCCACGTCCTCGTCCGTGGGAGCGGGGATCTCGCGCAGGGCGATCTTGTAATGGCGGGCGATGCGCTCCAGTTCCATGCGCTGCATGATGTCCACCAGCGAGATGACCGTACCGGCGGCCCCGGCACGGCCCGTGCGGCCGGCACGATGGATGTAGCTCTCATGGTCTTCCGGGGGCTCGTAGAGGAAAACGTGGGACAGGGCCGGGATGTCGATACCGCGCGCGGCCACGTCCGTGGCCACCAGATACTGCAGGCTGCCCTGGCGGATCTTGTCCAGTACGGCCTCGCGACGGGCCTGGGAAAGGTCGGCCGACAGCTCGTCGGCGTTGTAGCCGAAGCCCTGCAGCACGCCGGTGATGTAATGGACGTTGGCCTTGGTGTTGCAAAAGATGATGGCCGATGCCGGGTTCTCGGTCTCCAGCAGGCGCACCAGCACGCGGTCCTTGTCCATGGGACGGCTCTGGCAGAACAGATGCTGCACTTCGGCCACATGCACTTCCTTCTGCGAGAGGGAGAGCATGGAAGGCTCGGTCAGGAATTCCCCGGCCAGCTTGAGCACGTGCGGCGGATAGGTGGCCGAGAACATGCTGGTGTGGATGCGGCGGCGCGGCAGGTAGCGCTGCACTTCCTTCATGTCGGGGTAGAAGCCGATGGACAGCATGCGGTCGGCTTCGTCGAAGACCAGGGCGTCCAGATCGTCCAGCGAAAGGGTGCGGCGCAGCAGATGGTCCAGCACGCGGCCGGGCGTGCCCACCACCAGCTGGGCCCCGTCGCGCAGGGCGTCCATCTGCTTTTTGTAGCCCACGCCGCCATAGACGGCCACGGGACGGATGCCCGTGCCTTCGAACAGGGTGCGCGCCTCGTGCTCCACCTGCACGGCCAGCTCGCGGGTGGGCACCAGGATCAGGGCCTGGGCGGCGTGCAGTTCGGGATCCAGACGCGGCACCAGGGGCAGCAGGTAGCAGCCGGTCTTGCCGCTGCCGGTACGGGACTGCACCATGATGTCGCGGCCTTCCAGCAGGTACGGCAGGGCCAGGGACTGCACGGGCATCAGGGACGTCCAGCCCGCACGGCCGCAGGCGGCGGCGATGGTCTCGGGCAGGGTCTCCAGCGTGGCGCGCGGCAGGGCGTTCTCGGGCTCGGCCACGGAAAAATTCTCAAGGGAAGCGCCGGGGGTGGAAAGTTCGGCCGCAGGGGCGGCCTGTTCCTGCGCGGCCTCTCCGGCGGAGGCGGGGCAGGTAGGATCGGTGATGTCGGACATGATGGCTCTCTGACGCACGGCGGCCGGGGGGATCCCGTCTGCCGCCGATGCGGATGGGTTATTCTTTTGATGTCGGAAACGTACTAACCTGCCACAAGCGGCGCCCATGCGCAAGGCGCCGCCGGGGCCCTCCCGCGGCGGGCACGGGCGCGGCCTGCAAAGGCCTTCGCGATGGCGTCGGCCGGACAGGGGCGCCCCCTTTGCCGGGTGCAGGGCGGGCCCCGTTGTTGAAAGCCCGCCCACCTTTCCGTCAGGCAGCGCCCGAGGCGTCCCCGTACGCAGGGGCGGCAAAAAGGCGCGGGGCACGGCTCTTGTCACCCTGGCGTCGCCAGGCTGTCACCGGCAGCGGACAGGCTGTGAAAAAAGGCCGCCGGATGCGGGCGCCGCTTGCGTCCGGGCAAGAATGCGGCTAGCCTGAAAGGCCTCACCGGCGCACCCGCCGTACGGACAGGGGCACCGGAGCATGTTTTTTTGATTCGGAGGGAGCCATGGCGCAACTACAGCCGGATTTCGGTCCCGATTTTTCCAAGGGACTGGTCCCCGCCATCGCGCAGGACGCGGCCACGGGCGAAGTGCTCATGCTGGCCTATATGAATGAAGAAGCCTGGAAACGTACCCTGGAAACCGGCGAGGCCCATTACTGGAGCCGCAGCCGCAAGGAACTCTGGCACAAGGGCGGCACGTCCGGGAACGTACAGAAAGTGCTTTCCATCCGCCTGGACTGCGACAGCGACACCGTGCTGCTCAAGATCGAGCAGATCGGCGGCGCGGCCTGCCATACGGGACGGCGTTCCTGCTTCTACCGGGAATGGGACAACGGCGTGGTGCGCGAGTGCTCCCCCGTGGTCTTCGATCCCCGGAAGGTCTACGGCACCAAGTAGCCGGGACCACACGATGCTTTCTTCGGGCCCTCGGGCCCGTCTCTGGGAAGGAGCCATGCGGCGCATGGCCCAAACAACACAGCAGCAGGCCTTTCGCCTGCCGGAGTAGACACGATGAGCGAAGAATCGCAGGCCATCCTCAAACTGGGCGTGCCCAAGGGCTCGCTGGAAGACGCCACCATCAACCTTTTCGAGCGCGCCGGCTGGAAGATCCGCAAGCATACGCGCAACTATTTCCCGGACATCAATGACCCCGAGATCACGGCCTCGCTGTGCCGCGTGCAGGAGATCGGCGGCTACATCGCCGCGGGCATCCTGGACGTGGGCATCACCGGCCTGGACTGGCTCACGGAAGGCGGTCATGAAGACAAGGTGGTGCACGTGGCGGATCTGGTCTACTCCAAGACGTCCAACCGCCCCTGCCGCTGGGTGCTGGCCGTGGCCGGTGACTCCCCCTACCAGTGCCCGCAGGACCTGGCCGGCAAGCGCATCGCCACCGAGCTGGAAGGCCTGACCCGCAATTACTTCAAGCGCGTGGGCGTGGACGTGAACGTCTTCTATTCCTGGGGCGCTACGGAAGCCAAGGTCGTGGAAGGCCTAGCCGACGGTATCGTGGAAGTGACCGAGACCGGCACCACCATCCGGGCCCACGGCCTGCGCATCATCGACGAAGTGATGTGCTCCTACCCGGTCATCATCGCCAACAAGGAAGCCTGGGCCGACCCGTGCAAGCGCGCCAAGATCGACCAGCTGACCCTGCTCCTGCAGGGCGCCCTGCGCGCCGAAAGCCTGGTGGCCATCAAGATGAACGCCCCGGCCTCCAACCTGGACGCCATCCTCGAGATGCTGCCCTCCCTGAACTCGCCCACGGTCTCGCCCCTGCGCGACGAAGCCTGGCTCTCGGTGGAAACCGTGGTCAACATCGACGTGGTGCGCGACCTCATCCCCCGTCTGCGCGACGCCGGGGCCGAAGGCATCATCGAATACGCCCTGAACAAGGTCATCTAGCAGGGCCTGACGAAAAAATGTCTGTGGGGGAGGGCCCCCTTATCTCTGCTGTCGATGCCCGTAGCTTCCTTCGTCGCAACGGGCACGGCCCTTGCAGGCCGCCTTCGGTCGCTTGCTCGCGGCAAAAAGGGGCTCCCTCCCCCGCACCCCCTCCCTCCCCACAACCCGCCATTCGGGGCTGGGGGATATGGGAAAGGACAGGCAGCGGCATCTCCTGCGGGAGAGGGGCGCTTTTTTGTTATCGGGGAAAGGCCATGATCATGTCGTCTCGTCCGGTGGTTTCCGGCCTTTTTTTCAAAAGCCGGATGCCCAGACACGGGGCGCCCCCTCAAGATGGCTGTTTTCTCTCCCCTTCTGTCCCCCGCCACGAGGTCCCGTCATGTATCGCCAGCCTCTCCGCCTGCTGACCGTCCTCTGCCTTTTGGGCATCGCTCCCGCCTTCGCCGCGCAGGTGTCCGCAGAAAGCGGCCCTCTCCCGTCCTCCGTCACCAGCGTGGCCGCCGCGACCGGCTCTGTCCGGCAGCCTTCGTCCTCCGTCCGGTCTTCCGCCCGTCCCGTCCAGCGGCAATGGCAGGGCAATCCCGCACGCAAGGGCTACGACGACTTCCGCAACAAGCACCATCTGCGTCCCGAAGGCCAGCACCGTCTGCCCCGGCCCCGCATCCAGCGGGACGGCTCCTGGCGTCCGGGCCGTCGCGACTGAGGACCCCGCCCTGCAGCCCCCTGCGCAGGTCTCCGCAGTCCCGGCGCTGCATCATGTTGGGGACACTCGTTCTCCCCAACAGGGGTCCGGGCACACGCTGCATGGCCGCTCCCTCCGCATAAAAGGGACGGCATGGCCCTCCCGCGGAACCGGCCAAGGGGGGAAGCTCCTGCTCCGCTACGGCAGAAGCGCACGCGATGTCTGCACCGCAGCGGACATGCCCTGCCAAGAGGCTGCGACGCGTCCCCCGGCACCGCAGCCCGTCTTCCGGAACGAAAAAGTTTGCAGCAAACCCCGGAAGAGGATACAAGCAAGCAGGACAGCGTGCGTTAGGGAAATTTTTCCCAAGCACTGTCCCGCTCCCACAACCTTCCAACAAGAGAACGCATCATGGAAAAAGACGCCAGCCGCGAATTCATGGAAAACCTGCCCGAGCTGGAACCGGGCAAGACCTTCTGCTTTGCCTGCCATCCCGAAGTTCCCTGCTTCAACCGCTGCTGTGCGGAACTGACCCTGCCCCTGACCCCCTATGACGTGCTGCGCCTGCGCCGCCATATGAACAACATGCCCAGCGAGGCCTTCCTCAACGACTTCACCCGCATGCGCACCTTCCCCGACACGGGCTTCCCCCTGCCTCTGCTGCGCATGCTGGAAGGCCCCGGCGAGCCCTGTCCCTTCGTGACGCCCGGCGGCTGTTCCGTGTACGAGAACCGCCCCGGCGCCTGCCGCTTCTACCCCCTGGGCCGCGGCACCAAGATGGGCCACGAGGGCGTGGACGAACGCTTCTTCCTGGTGCGTGAGCCCCACTGCCACGGCTTTGACGAAGGCAAGGAATGGACGGCCCAGACCTGGCTGGCCAGCCAGGAACTGGACGAGTACAATGCCGCCAATGACCGCTACATGCGCCTGATGGCCATGGTCAAGGCCACGGAAAAGCCGCTGGAACCGCGCATGGCCACCATGGTCATCCTTTGCCTCTACCAGCTGGACAAGTTCCGCGAACTCATCGAAAAAATGGGCATCTTCCGCCGCGTGGAGATCACCGAAGAGCGCCAGAAGGCCGTCATGGAATCCGACGAAGCCACGCTGGACTTTGCTCTGGACTGGCTGGAACTGGTCATCTTCGGACAGAGCGAAGGTTTGAACAAAAAGTAGCTTTTTTTTGCAACTGTAAAAAAAGCTGACATCTGACAGCCTGCTTCCCATCAGGGGAGCAGGGTGTTTTTGTTTTTCGTATCTCTTTTGGTTACGGCATGTTAGCTGGCGATTGGGATTTTTTGCACAAATGGCATGTTTTTTGCTGTTTTTGACGGCAAACATACCGGGAGGAGTTATGAGTTTTGGCAGATCACTGTATCAATTTCTGTTAAGCAGCTCGCAGGCCTACGCCAAATGGGACCTGGAAGTCTCCACGTCCATCATCAAGAACCGCAAAAAGATGCTGTTCCTGCTGGCCCTGGCCGCGCCCATCCTGCTTGTGTGCGGTGCCGAAGCCTATGAAGCCCACGAAATGCTGGGCGGCAAAAGCGCGTATGCGCCGGCCTTCTACACCACCACCATTTTCCTGGCCTCCATCGCCGTCGGTCTGGCGGCCGGCCTCATCACCGGCTGCATCGGCGCCGGTGGCGGCTTCATCATCACCCCGGCCCTGATGGCCGCGGGCGTCAAGGGCATCCTGGCCGTCGGTACGGACCTGTTCCACATCTTCGCCAAGGCCATCATGGGCACCACCGTCCACAAAAAGCTCGGTAACGTGTCCGTCAAACTGGCCATCGCGTTCCTGGTAGGCTCCGGTGCCGGTACCTTCGTGGGCGGCGCCATCAACAAGGGCCTGTACAATGCCGACCCGCTGCTGTCCGAAATGTTCATCAGCACCATCTACGCCGTGCTGCTGGGCTTCCTGGGCTTCTACGCCCTGTTCGACTTCCTGAAAGCCACCCGCGGCACCCAGGCCGACAGCGGCGACGCTCACGGCGGCAGCGCCGGCATGACCGGCCTTTCCGTCAAGCTGCAGAGCCTGAACGTGCCCCCCATGATCACCTTTGACGAAGACCTGGTGCCTGGTGGCCGTCGCATCTCCGGCTGGATCGTCGCCGCCGGTGGCGTGGTCGTGGGCATGCTGGCCGCCATCATGGGTGTGGGCGGCGGTTTCGTGACCTTCCCCATGTTCGTGTACATCTTCGGTGTGTCCTCCATGACCACCGTGGGTACCGACATCCTGCAGATCATCTTCACCGCCGGTCTGGCTTCCGTGGGCCAGTACGCCATTTACGGTTACGTGTTCTACACCCTGGCCGTGGGCATGCTGCTGGGTTCCCTGCTGGGCATCCAGGTGGGCGCTCTGACCACCAAGGTCGTCAAGGGCGTGCACATCCGCGGTTTCTACGCCGTGTCCATCATCTCCGGTTTCATCAACCGCGCCGCTACCCTGCCCAAGAAGCTGGTCGAAATGGAATACCTCGACTGGTCCATGTCCGTGGTGAACACCATCGAAAGCGTGGGCAACGTGATCTTCTGGGCTGTGGTGGCCTTCTTCGGCCTCTGGGTGTTCAGCAAGTTCTTCCTTAATCTCGGCAAGCTCAGAGGGGAGGCCTAATTATGCTTATTCATGAAAAAGGCCCCTTTGTCCGGGGTTCCATCCTGCTGGTCTCGTTCCTGGTCCTGTTCTGTGTGCTGCTCACTCCCATCATGAAGGATGAAAAGGGCAACCACCTGACCGGTCTGCAGTACGCCGACAACGTGTTCAACGAACTCTCCAAGGGTTCTTCCTACTTCATCCCCAGCGTGCGTGAACATGTGAAGACCGTGGAAAAGGTCAACGTCAAGGTCACCGTGACCATGAAGAAGGCCGAACTGGCCGAGACCGCCGTGCAGGTGCTGACCAAGGCCGGCATGACCGCCAGCGCTGACGGCGCCAAGGTCTCCTACGAAGGCAACCTGGCCGCCATGCTGAACGCCGCCACCACCGACGCCGACAGCCTGTACCACAACGACGCCGCCACCGTGAGCGCCCGTTACGACGGCACCCATGCCCTCAAGGCCGCCGCGGCCTGGTGGTATGTGCTGAGCCCCTCCATCAAGGAACTGCAGAAGCAGCGCCTGATCGCCGAGGCCCAGGTCGTTGACCAGGTCCTGCGCCGCGCCGTGGAACCCGGCAACAACTTCTACAGCGTGGAACCCGTGAAGGTGTCGGATCACATCTGGCTCATGAGCGGCATGCTGATCTTCTACGTCATCTACACGCTCTGGTATGGCTTCGCTATCTTCGAGCTGTTTGAAGGCGTTGGCCTTGCCATGACCAAGTCCAAGGTCAAGCAGGAAGGCTAGTTCCCGGTCTGGCCTTTCCAGGCGGGCAACGTCAGGCGCCGACGGGCAACCGTCGGCGCCTTTTTCATTCCCGTCCCCGGGCATGCCGAAGAGATACCTTTGTCGCTTCCCTCGTCTCTTCCCTTTCGAGCGTCATCCGTCCCTGCGGGCGCTCCTTGTTTCTGCCCTCTCCTTGCCCGCCGCCCGCCTGCCGCGGCGTCCCTGCCTGCCCGCGTCCCTCCCCAAAAAACGACGCTGGCTGTCCTCCTTCCCCACGGGCCCTGCCCGCGACGGAGCTGAAGCCGCGCGGGACGCCTGTTCCCCGTTCCCGCCATCCCTTGCGCACCACCGGTCCGCAGCCTTCCCTGCCGCCCGGGGGCACGGCCTTTCCCTCCCTTGGAGCATGCCTCCCTTTTTCGTCCTTTTCCCCTGCGGGACATTGACACCCCCGCTTTGCCGAGGCTATCCTGCCGGGATAACGCCCGTAACGGGCCAACTCCACGCAAGGACAAGTTCGATGATGGATATTGATCGCCAAATGGCCGTGATCAAGCGCGGCGTGGCGGAACTGATTGACGAGAAGGAACTGCGCAAGAAACTGGAACGCGGCACGCCCCTGCGCGTGAAGGTGGGCTTTGACCCCACCGCTCCCGACCTGCATCTGGGCCACACCGTGGTCATGCACAAGATGCGCCACTTTCAGGAACTGGGCCACCAGATCATCTTCCTGATCGGTGACTTCACCGGCCGCATCGGCGACCCCACCGGCCGCTCCGAGACCCGTCCCCCCCTGACCGAGGAACAGGTCATCGCCAATGCCGAGACCTACAAGAAGCAGGTCTTCAAGATCCTCGACCCCGAAAAGACCATCGTGGAATTCAACTCCCACTGGCTGGGCAAGATGGACGCCTCGGACTTCATCCGTCTGGCCTCCAGCTATACCGTGGCCCGCATGATGGAACGCGACGACTTTGAAAAGCGCTTCCGCGAGCAGCGCCCCATCTCCATCCACGAATTCATCTATCCCCTCTGCCAGGGCTATGACTCCGTGGCCCTCAAGGCCGACGTGGAAATGGGCGGCACCGACCAGAAGTTCAACCTGCTGGTGGGCCGCAACCTCCAGGCCCACTACGGCATGGAAAGCCAGTGCATCCTGACCATGCCCCTGCTGGAAGGCCTGGACGGCGTGCGCAAGATGTCCAAGTCCTACGGCAACTACATCGGCATCGACGAAGCTCCCTCCGAGATCTTCGGCAAGGTCATGGCCATCTCCGACGAGCTCATGTGGCGCTATTACGAGCTGCTGTCCTTCAAGTCTCTGGAAGAGATCGCCACCCTCAAGGAAGACGTGGCCCAGGGCCGCGTGCATCCCAAGGCCGCCAAGGAAATGCTGGCCCACGAAATGGTCAGCCGCTACCACAGCGAAAAGGACGCCGACGAGGCCCGCCAGGGCTTCAATGCCGTCTTTGCCAGCGGCGGCGTGCCGGACGACGCCCCCTGCCACACCTGCGCCCAGGGCGACGACAGCACCCCGCCCGCCTTCCTGGAAGCCGCCGGTCTGGTCAAGAGCCGCGGCGAAGCCAAGCGCCTCATCAAGGAAGGCGCCCTGTCCGTGGACGGCCAGCGCTGCGACGACGCCATGTCGCCCCTGGCTGCCGGTGAATACGTCATCAAGCTGGGCAAGAAGCGCTTCCTGCGCCTGACCGTCACGGCCTAGCCTGCCGCAGCTGTTTTTTTTGGGGGGGGGGGGGGGGGGGGGGGGGGGGGGGGGGGGGGGGGGGGGGGGGGGGGGGGGGGGGGGGGGGGGGGGGG
>NZ_JABAFY010000028.1 GCF_012843875.1 Desulfovibrio piger
GCGAGGGAGACTTATGTCTCATTTTCAAACCCGCGTCAAGAACTTTTTTGCCATCCGGGAAAATTTCTTTTCCCGTCATCCTTTCGGACGTGGCCGGCTCGTTGGCGCGAATGGCTTTATGCGCCTTTTCGACCCCACCGTCAAGCATTTTTCCGCAAAAAATCGAAAAAATGTTTTCGAACCGTCAAAAAGGCGCTTCCGCGTCGTGCAGCTCTGTTTTTCAACCAGCTGTTTGTGACAGTACGTCTTCCCCCAGAAAAAGTAAAGCGCTTCATGACATTTTTCATACAATATGTTTGCAGTACGGATAAATCAAATAAAAACACTATGATATGACATAAGAGCCAGCCTCCCGCAAACAACAGAAAGGCAGCCGTCACAAGCCGGACAGTACGGAAGGAGCCCCTCCAGGCAGTCCGGGACACGCCGCCGCAGTCATGAAGTCCCCTGGCTGCCACAGGCAAGCCCGCATCCTGCCGGTGTGGACAGCCGCCATGCCTGGATTGGCATATCCCTCTCATGCCCTGCCTGTGCATCCATGCTCTCGAAGCACTCCAGGACCACTGGAATATATGGATTTTTCTGACCATATCACAGTTTTCAGGAACCTCACGAAGCATATAAAAAAGGCGCCCTGCCTTGCAGCAGGGCGCCTTCATCAGTTCCTGGGGTGCAGGATTATTGCGCAGGGCTTTCATCCATATCGATGACACGGCCCTGCAGCCAGACATAGGCATCCACTTCATCGCCTTCCTGGGGATCGTAATCCCGCAGGACCATCTTGCTGGCGTAGATGGGCAGCACCATGTCCGGACGCTGGTCGAAGGGGAAGCGCACGTACAGGACCTTGATGTCCATTTTTTCCAGCTTCACGTCGTCCACGCGCTCCACCTTGGTGCGCACCTGGTATTCGGCAAAGCGGCGGCCGGGCATGATGAGCTGACGGCCGGTCATGGAGATCTTCAGGGGCGGCACGTCCAGGCGGGTCTTGCCGGGGTTCTCGGCCAGCCACTGGGCGGCCCAGGCTTCGTACTGGGGGCCCTGGGTGATGTTCACGTCATCCAGCAGGGCCTTGCGCAGGGCGATGGCCAGACCGGACAGCAGGAAGGTCTGGGTGACGCCGGGGGTCAGGTCATCCTTGTCGCGCAGATACAGGGGATCATAGAACCACATGGGGTTCTTGCCCTCGATCATGCTCACGGCCACGTTGGCACCGCCCCCCTGGCTCCAGGGATGGATGTCTTCCACGGTCAGGTCATTGGGCAGGCCTTCCAGGAAAGGCACGGCGGACAGGGGCTTGAACTTTTCCCCTTCGTCAGCCTGCATGAGCACGGCAGCACGCGACGGCTGGTCCTTGGGCCAGGCCATGAGCACATAATCCTTGCCGCTGCGCTTCCACTGCCAGGCGGGGCGGGTGCCGCCATCGTGCAGCACCGTACCCACCACCTGCGGCATGACGGCCATGGGGTTCTGGCCCAGCAGCACGGCCCAGGCATCGCCCAGGGCCTCGTCATGCTGGCGGTTCTCGCCGCGCAGCATGGCCTTCAGCTCTTCTTCCGAGGGCTGACGGGCAGCGTCGGCGCCTTCCATCTGTTCCGCCTGTTCGGCAGCGGGAGCAGCGTCCTGCACTTTTTCTTCGACCTGTTCGGCCTTGCTCTTCTTGGTCATGGCTCGTGCCTCCGATTAACGACGGTCGCCCCTGCCGCCACGGTCGCCACGGTCGCCGCGTTCACGACGGCCGCCACGATCGCCACGGTCACCACGATTGCCGCGGTCACCGCGATCGCGCTGGGGACGGGCGGTCTCTTCGGGGTTCCAGGGATGGCCCTGTTCTTCCAGCAGCACAGCCTTGCGGCTGGCGCGGATGCGGTCACCGTTGATCTCGATGACCTTGACCACCATGTCTTCGCCCAGACGGGCCACATCGCCGGGCTGTTCCACGCGGTTCACGTCCAGCTGGGAGACATGCACCAGGGCTTCCACGTTGGGCAGCACTTCGACGATGGCACCGATCTCCATGATCTTCTTGACCTTGGCGGTGTAGTTCTTGCCCAGTTCGGGACGCTGGTCATAGTAGGTGACCATCTCGCGGGCCTTTTCCAGGGCGTCGGCCGTGGGGGCGAAGATGGACACGCGGCCGGAATCTTCGATGTCCACGGAGGCGCCGGTGGCGGTGGTGATGGCCTTGATGTTCTTGCCGCCGGGGCCGATGATCAGACGGATGATGTCAGGATTGACGAAGATCTCGGCATGCTGGGGAGCGTAGCGCGACAGTTCCTTGCGCGGCTCGGGCAGGGCCTTGGCCATCTCGGCCAGGATGTGCAGGCGGCCTTCGTGGGCCTGCTGCATGGCCTGGCGCATGATGTCGGTGGTCAGGCCGGTGATCTTGATGTCCATCTGCACGCCGGTGACGCCTTCGGCGGTACCGGCGATCTTGAAGTCCATGTCGCCCAGGGCGTCTTCATCGCCCAGGATGTCGGCGAGCACGATGAACTTGTCGCCTTCCTTGATCAGGCCCATGGCCACACCGGCCACAGGGGCGCTGATGGGGATACCGGCATCCATGAGGGAGAGGCAGCCGCCACACACGGCAGCCATGGAAGAGGAGCCGTTGGATTCCACGGTCTCAGAGACCACGCGCACGGTGAAGGGAAAGTCGGCGTCGGCCGGCATGACGGGACGCAGGGACTTCTCGGCCAGGGCGCCGTGGCCGATCTCGCGACGGGAGACGCGCACGGGCTTCACTTCGCCCACGCTGAAGGGCGGGAAGTTGTAATGCAGCATGAAGCGCTTGGTCACGTCGCCGCTCAGGCTGTCCATGCGCTGTTCATCGGTGGAGGAGCCCAGGGTGGTCACCACCAGGGACTTGGTCTCACCGCGGCGGAAGATGGCAGAGCCGTGGGCGCGGGGCAGCACGCTGGTCTGGATCTGGATGGGACGCACGGTCTTGGTGTCGCGGCCGTCGATGCGCACGCCTTCGTTGACGATGCGGGCACGCACGATCTTCTTTTCCAGGTCGCCGATGATCTCGCCCACTTCCTTCAGGGCTTCGCTCTCGGCCCAGGCGGGGTCATTGAGCAGGGCTTCCATGACCTTGTCCTTGACGGCCTTGCGGGCGTCCTTGCGGGCCAGCTTTTCGGGCACGCGCAGGGCTTCTTCGATGCCGGCCTCGCGGGCCAGTTCCTGCACGCGGGCCACCAGCACCGGATCGTCCTGATGGGGGGTGAAGGGCATCTTTTCCTTGCCGGCCAGTTCGCGCAGCTTGAGCTGGGCGTCGATGAGCGGCTGGATCTCCTTGCGGCCCCATTCCAGAGCGTCGATGATGACGTCTTCGGGCACGAAGGTGGCTTCGCCTTCCACCATGGTCAGGGCATCGCGGGAAGCGGCGAACACGATGTTCAGGTCGCTGCGCTCCTGCTCTTCAAAGGTGGGGTTGAGCACGAACTGGCCGTCGATGCGGCCGATGCGGCCACCGGCCACAGGGCCTTCGAACGGCAGGGGCGAGAGCATGACGGCGGCGGAAGCGCCGGTCAGGGCCAGCACGTCGGACTCGTTCTCCTGGTCGGCGGAGATAACGCTGGCCAGCACCTGCACGTCTTCGTTCAGGCCCTTGGGGAACAGGGGACGGATGGGACGGTCGATGAGGCGGGAGACCAGGGTCTCACGCTCGGAGGGACGGCCGATCTCGCGGCGGAAGAAGCTGCCGGGGATACGGCCGGCGGCGTACATCTTTTCGGAATATTCCACGGTGAGGGGGAAGAAGCCCTTGTCGAACTCCAGAGCCTGGGAGCAGACGGTCACCAGCACCACCGTGCCGCCGCACTGCACCCAGACGGCGCCGTGGGCCTGGTTGGCCAGACGGCCGGTCTCGAAAATGATTTCCTTGCCGCCCACGGTGGCCGTGACGCGGGTAGGATTGAAGATATCCTGGTTCATGTGGACCTCGTATGAAGGGGATTCCGGCAAAAGCGGGCAACAGCGCCCTGCTGTGCGGCCCTGGGCCACGGGTGCTGCCCGGTCTTCCCGGACCCCCCTTCCTGCTAAATGTTGTCGTGAGGCGAGATTGCAAAAAGGGGGGGCTTGGCCCCCCCTCTCAAACCATCGTAATTACTTGCGCAGGCCGAGCTTGGCGATCAGCGCACGGTAACGCTGAATGTCCTTCTTCTTCAGGTAGTTCAGCAGCTTGCGGCGCTGGCCAACCAGCTTCAGCAGACCGGTGCGGGAGTGGAAGTCCTTCTTGTGCACCTTGAAGTGACCGGTCAGGCCTTCGATGCGGGCGGTCAGCAGGGCCACCTGCACTTCCGGGGAGCCGGTGTCGCCTTCGTGTTTGGCGTGAGCGTCGATAACCACTTTCTTCTGTTCAGCGTCCATAGCCACAGCAGTTCTCCTTTACGGATGTAAGTTAATTCCAGAGGCCCCTCAGCACGGTCCAGCAGGGACCCTGGGGCGTTTCGGAACGGCGGGCCAGAGCCAGGGGCATGCCCTGACGCTGCAAAAACGCCTTGTCGCCCACATCGTCGCGGCAGGGGATGGCCATGCCGTTACGGATGCGGGCCTCGGCGGCTTCGTCCAGCTCCAGCACCGGCCAGTGGGGCAGCGCCTCGGCAAGGGGGCGCAGGTGCTTCACCAGCAGGCCCGGATCGGCCGACAGTTCGTCCAGTCCGCAGGCCACTTCGAGACCGAAGGGGTGACTGTACTCCCGGGTCAGTTCCGTGAGCACGGCTCCGCATCCCAGTCGCATCCCCAAGCTGTGGGCCAGGGAGCGTATATAGGTGCCGGAACTGCATGCGACCCGAAAGCGTACAAACGGCAGCTCGACCTCGAGCACGTCCGCTTGCGAAATTTCCATGCTTTTGACCTTCTTGGGCACTTCCTTGCCCTTGCGCGCCAGCTTGTAGAGGGACTGGCCCTCGTGCTTGGCCGCGGAATAGGCGGGCACTTCCTGCTCGTGCAGGGTCAGCCAGTGGGCCACCTCGGCGCGCACATCGGCTTCGGTCACCTGCTGCCACGGGGATTCCGTCAGCACCTCGCCCTGGATGTCCCAGGTATCGGTGGTGAGGCCCAGGCGCAACTGGCCGCTGTAGACCTTGCCGCCGTCGGCCAGAAGATGCGAGGCGATCTTGGTGCCCTGCCCCAGCAGCACCAGCAGCACGCCGGAAGCCATGGGGTCCAGGGTGCCCGCGTGGCCGATCTTGCGCTGGCCCAGGCGCTTGAGCGCCGAGAGACAGCGGGCCGACGTGGGGCCGGAAGGCTTGTTGAGCACCAGGACGCCGTCCAGCTGGGGCAGCGGCGCCGGTTTGCGTGCGGCGGTGGAAGTCTGTTCGGTCATACGCAAAAAATAATGATAGCAAGCCTGCGGCATGAAGTCAAAAGCGCAGGCATATGGCGGCAGGCAATAGCCTGTTGCGGGCCAAAGGTCAAGCGATTTGTGGGGCCGCCGCGCGGCGGGGACGGCGAACTGTCCGGGAAATCTATCGACGCTGCCCGCCTTGCCGGACTTTTACGGGGATACCGCATACGGCCGCCGGACCAACCGGATGCGCGCAGGATCCTCCCACGCGACCGCTTGCCGGGCCCTGCCCCGGGCCCGACCGAAAGCCTGTACCCGCCATCCGCATTGATGTAGCATCCGGCATCCAAGCCAGTATGGGGGCAGACCATGAACAACTACAGGCAGATAGTCAGCATCGCCCTTCTCATCACGTCCGTCGTGCTCATCCTGACCGGAGGGCTGATCCTGCTCCACCTCGATTCGCGCACCGTCATGCATCTGCACAAATATTTCGGCGTGGCTTTCATGGTAGCGGCCCTGCTGCACATGGGCATCAACAGCAAGCCCCTGCGCCATTACCTGGGCATGCGCTCGCTGGTTGTCCCCCTGCTGGTGGCGGCCGTCCTGCTGGTCGCGGCCATCGCGGCCTACGACATGACCCGGCACCACGGCTACGGGAGATATGCCCGCGACACGACGTTCTTCTGCCGCTAGACCGGACATTCGCAGCAGCCATCCGGCATCCCGATACGCCGGGACAGCCCCGGCACGCTGTCTGCCTAAAAAAACGGCCCGCCGGAAAGCATCCGACGGGCCGTCCTCTCTTTTCGGAAAATCGTCTGCGGCCTAGGCTTCGGCCTCGGCCTTGAGGGCCTCGGTCTGGGCGGCGGTGGCCAGAGCCTCGAACAGGGGCTCGACTTCGCCTTCCATGATGCGGTCCAGAGAGTACAGGGTCAGGTTGATGCGGTGGTCGGTGCAGCGGCCCTGGGGGAAGTTGTAGGTACGGATGCGCTCGGAGCGGTCACCGGAGCCCACCTGGGCCTTACGGTCGGCGGAAAGTTCGTTGTTCTGGCGCTCGCGCTCGGCGGCCAGGATACGGGAGGCCAGAACCTTCATGGCGCGGGCCTTGTTCTTGTGCTGCGAACGTTCGTCCTGGCAGGTCACCACGGTACCGGTGGGGATGTGGGTGATGCGCACGGCGGACTCGGTCTTGTTGACGTGCTGGCCGCCGGCACCGGAGGCGCGGTAGATGTCGATGCGCAGGTCTTCGGGGCGGATCTCCACGTCCACTTCCTCGGCTTCGGGCATCACGGCCACGGTGGCGGCGGAAGTATGGATGCGGCCCTGGGTCTCGGTGGCGGGCACGCGCTGCACGCGGTGGGTACCGGCCTCGAACTTGAGGTGGCTGTACACGCGGTCACCGGAGATGAGGCAGATGATTTCCTTGTAGCCGCCGCTGTCGGAAGGGGATTCGCTCATGATCTCCACCTTCCAGCCCTTGATCTCGGCATAGCGGGTGTACATGCGGAAAAGGTCGGCGGCGAACAGGGCCGCTTCTTCACCGCCGGTACCGGCGCGGATTTCAAGGATGGTGTTCTTTTCGTCCAGCGGGTCCTTGGGCAGCAGCAGCACCTTGATCTTGTGCTCCAGCTCGGGCAGCTCGGCTTCGGCGGCGGCGATCTCTTCCTGCGCCATGGCCTTGATGTCCGGATCGCTGTCGTGCAGGAGCTGCTTGTTCTCTTCCAGTTCCTGCGTGAGGCTGCGATGACGGCGGAACAGCTCCACCACGTCGCGCAGGTCCGCATGCGCCTTGGTCAGCTTGCGGTACTGATCCTGGTCATTGTAGACGTCAGGCTGGGCAAGCGCCTGTTCAAGCTCCATATACTTTTTTTCAAGACCTTCCAGCTTGGCAAACATGCGAACTCCAGAAAATGTATGGCCCCGCCGGGGCGACTAGGCGTCGCGCCGGTAGGGAGCCGTGATGATATTGTCGCCCGCCTGGGCGCCCAGGGCTTCGCGCAGGGCCACCACCGCCACGTCGAGCTGGCGCTCGTCGGGCTCGGCTGTGGTCATGCGCTGCAGGGTCAGGCCGGGGGCCCGCAGCAGCGTGGCCATGAAGCCGTCGGGCATGTGGGCAGCGTAACGGATAAGCTCATAGGCCAGCGCGCTGATGGGCACCATGAGCAGCAGTTTGAACACGATGGTCAATGCCTGCTTGGCCACCGCCCCTTCCGGGCAGTAGATGAACAGCAGCAGGGGCACCAGCACCGCATGCAGGATGATGGAGATGCTGATGACGAACAGCAGGAACGTGGTGCCGCAGCGGGGATGCAGGCGGCTCATGCGGGCCGCCGTGGCGGCGTCCACGTCGCCCCCGGCTTCGAAGGCATGGATGACCTTGTGCTCCGCGCCATGGTACTGGAACACGCGCCGGATATCGGGCACGAAGGAGATAGCCCAGATATAGCCCATGAAGATCAGGCACTTGAACAGGCCGTCCCACAGATGGAAGGTGAGCCCTTCCACCCCGCCGCCCAGCTCCAGCCACTGCATGAGCAGCGACAGCAGGTGCGGCACGACCACGAACAGGCCCACGGCCATGGCCAGGGAAAGCAGCAGGGTCAGCACCAGATGCCAGCCCTTGAGCTCTTCCTCGGTGCCTTCGGCCTGATGTTCCGCGGAACGGTTGAGCGCCTTGATGCCGTTGACCAGGGTCTCGATGAGCACGGGAAAGCCGCGCACGAAAGGCTTTTTCAGCCAGGGATGCCGTGTCAGCGAGAACCAGGGCATGCGCCGGGCCACGATCTCGCCGTCGGGACGGCGCAGGGCCAGCGCGTAGGCGTCACCATTGCGCATCATGACGCCTTCCAGAACGGCCTGCCCGCCCACGGTGGGGCAGCCGGCCGTCAGCATCAGGGAAACAAGACGGGACAGGCGCATAGACTCCCTCAAAAAAACGCCAAGCCTCCGGCGGGAGCGTGAAACCAAAGATTCCAACGCCTCCGCCAGAGGTGGGATAACGTTCGCGTCCAGCAGACGCGGGGCAGCACACCGCTTGCGCGGCAGCGCCTACTTCTTTTCAAATTTGGCGTACTTCTTGCGGAAGCGGTCGATACGGCCGGCCGTATCCAGGAAGCGCTGCTTGCCGGTGAAGAAGGGATGGCAGGCGGAGCACACTTCGACGTGCACTTCTTCGCCCTTCGTGGAGAGCACCTGTTCCTGATTACCGCAAGCGCAGGTAATGGTGGCGTTGAACACCTTGGGATGGATATCTTTCTTCATGATCCTTACCTCGTATGGCAACGGCATATGCCGTCAATAGTCGTCTTCTGCGCGGCTTTTGCGCATCAGGGCCCAAATCAATAGCCCATAAACGCAGCTTTGGCAAGTCCCCTGCCCCGGCGGAAGGGCGTTTTCCCGGAGTTTTTTCCCGCTCCGGGCAAGGCCGGGCCGCCCGTCACGGCAGGGGCCCGAAGATAAGGACGTTTGCTGCGGACAGCGGACAGCAGGCAAAGGCCGTGCCCCGGCAGGCACAGCCGGGAGGGCATCCGGGGCAAGATGGCCGGCCATCCGGACGAAGATACGGGGCAGGGACCTCCACCGCCGATCCAATCACACGGGGCCACGCCGGTAATCTCCACCGAAAAACGGATACGCCCCGCCCATGTATGCGGGCCCCGGCCTGCCCCCTCCGCCCGGGGCCGGTTGCCAGCGCCGGGCCGACAGGCTACAGTGCGGCCATGTGTGCAAAAATCGCCCGCCAGCGCGCGGATCAACTGGTCTTCATGCAGGGCCTGGCCGAAAGCCGTGAACAGGCCCGCCGTCTCATCATGGCCGGCAAGGTGGCGCTCTCCTCCGAAGGACTGCCCCCCGGCGCCCCGCCCCAAAAGGTGGACAAGCCCGGGCATCCCTATCCCGAAGGCACGGTCTTCGAGCTGCTGGGGCAGGAGCGCTTCGTCAGTCGCGGCGCCTACAAGCTGCTGACCATCCTGGACAATTTCAAGCTCGACGTGAGCGGCATGGTCTGTCTTGATGCCGGTGCCTCCACCGGCGGTTTCACGGACTGTCTGCTCCAGCACGGCGCCACGCGCGTCTATGCCGTGGACGTGGGCAAGAACCAGCTGCACGAGAAGCTGCGTGCCGACGAGCGCGTCATCAATCTGGAAGGCGTCAACCTGCGCGCCGCCGCGCCCGAGCTCATCCCCGAGCCCGTGGACCTGGTGGTGGCCGACGTGTCCTTCATCTCCCTGACGCTCATCCTGCCGCCCTGCATGACCTGGCTCAAGCCCGGCGGTCTGGCCGCCGTGCTCATCAAGCCGCAGTTCGAACTGGGCCCCGGCGAGACCGTCAAGGGCGTCGTGCGCGACGAGGCCGCCCGCCAGCGCGCCGTGGACAAGATCGTCCGCTTCTGCACCGAGAACCTGCACCTGGAGAGCCGGGGCGTGCTGCCCGCCGCCATCAAGGGCCCCAAGGGCAACCAGGAATATATGGCCCTCTTCGCCCGGCCCTGACCGGAGCCGTGAGGGGGTGTTTTTTTGAGGGGAGGGGGAACCCCTCTGCTAGCGCGAGAGGGGTTCCCCCTCCCCTCAAGCTCCCCTCCTCTTCCCCAGCGCGCTTTATTAGGAAATGGGAAAAGCAGGGGCCGTCCTGTGGTATCAGGAAGACCCGACCGGTACGGATGCTAAAAAGCCCTGCCTCTGTTGGAGGCAGGGCTTTTTGTGTTCATCGGGCTGGCGGGACAAGCATTGGGGGGTGATGGCGTCCCGCTCTGCTGTCCCTAAAAGCTGTACAGGAAGGCCGGAGTCTCGCGCCCCAGCAGGGCATCGGCATCAAGGCCGAACCAGGTCTTGAGGCTCTTTTCCCACCATTCGTCTTCGCTGGGGGGCGTCAGCAGGGGCTGGTCCACGGGCACCTTGCAGACATCGGCCAGCCAGCGGTGCGCGGCCTGCTGGCCGCCCAGCTCGTCCACAAGGCCCAGCTCCACGGCTTCGCGGCCGGTGAAGATCTTGCCCGTGGCCAGACGCGCGGCGCGGGCGCGATCCATATGACGGCCCTGGGCCACGATGTCCACGAACTGCTCGTGCATGTCCTTGAGCACGCCCTGGAAATAGGCCTTTTCTTCCGCGGTGAGCGGCTCCAGCATGGAACCGGCGTCCTTGTAGGGGGCGGTGGTCAGGGTCTGGCGGCCAAGGCCCAGCTTGTCCAGCAGGCCCCGGATCTGGGGGATGTCCATACGCACGCCGATGGAGCCGGTCACGGTGGAGGCATTGGCGAAGACGCGCTTGCCCGCCATGCTGACCATCAGGCCGCCAGAGGCCGCTGTGCTGCCCATGCTGACGGCGATGGGCTTGTCCTTGCCCAGACGGGCCAGGGCCTCATACAGTTCCTGCGAGGCGGCGGCACCGCCGCCGGGGGAATCCACACGCATCAGCACGCCCTTGACGCCGGGCATGCGGCCCAGTTTGTCGATCCAGCGCAGCTGGGCGTCGATGTCCATGATGGGGCCGGTTACGCGCACCAGGGCGATGCGCTCGCTGCCCAGACCGGTGGCCTGGGAGACCATGAAGGCCGCGATGCCGCCCAGCAGCAGGATCAGCAGGCCCCAGAAGATCACGGGATGACGTTTGCGGAAAGGCACCCGGAAAAGGTGCAGCCAGGCCTTTTGCGGCACATGCGAAAGCGGGCAGGACGTGAAGCAGGAGAAGGAAGGAGCCGCCGGGGCGCCCTTGCCGTTGCGGACGCTTTTGCCGGCCGGGGCCTCGCCGTTCATGCTCAGGGGATGTTCCGTGAAGTCGTCGGCTCCGGGAGCATCCAGACGCAGCTCGGGCGCAGCCTGCCGGGTACGTTCGGGATCATTGATTTGCATGGGAGTGTTCGGGTAAAAAATGCCGGGATGGCCGTCAAAGTGCGGCCCCTGCCCCAGCGGGACAGGCTCCAAGGACACGCCGCCCGCGACGCACCGGAACGTGCCGTGCGGCAGGCGGGGAATGCGTCCCGACCCTAAGCCCATCCAACAGGAAAAACAAGGAGCCATCATGGAGACATTGTTCGTGGCCACGCGCAGCCGCTGCGAAATGCGCGACATCACCGCCCAGGTCCGGGAACTGGTGGCCCGCGGCCGCCAGCAGGGCCGCCGCAACGGTGCCCTGCTGCTTTTCTCGCCGCACACCACCTGCGGCCTGACCATCAACGAAGGGGCGGACCCCGACGTCCGCCGCGACATGGTGCGCTTTTTCAGCGCCATGGTGCCGCAGGACGCTGATTTCGACCATGCCGAAGGCAACAGCGACGCCCACATCAAGACCACCCTGCACGGTCCCAGCCTGATGCTCATCGTGGAGGACGGCCAGCTGCAGCTGGGCCGCTGGCAGTCCATCTATCTGTGCGAAGGCGACGGCCCCCGGCAGCGCACGCTCTGGGCCCAGTGGCTCCCCGGCGAGGACAGCACGCGCCCATGAGCATGCCGCACGACATTTCCCTGATCCTGACCCTCACCGGAGGTCTGGGGGCAGCCCTCGTCCTGGGCTTCGTGACCCAGAAGCTCCGTTTGTCGCCCCTGGTAGGCTACCTGCTGGCGGGCATCCTGGTGGGGCCGCATTCGCCGGGCTTCGTGGCCGATGCGGGGCTGGCCTCGCAACTGGCCGAGATCGGCATCATCCTGCTCATGTTCGGCGTGGGCCTGCATTTCCATCTCAAGGATCTGCTGGCCGTACGCGGCATCGCTCTGGGCGGGGCCGCAGTGCAGATCACGCTCACGACACTGTCCTGCATGTTCCTGCTCCAGTTCTGGGGCTTTTCCCTCTGGGCGGGCGCGGTCTTCGGCATGTCGGTCTCCGTGGCCAGCACGGTGGTGCTCACCCGCGTCCTGGCCGACAACCATGTGCTGCATACCCCTACCGGCCATGTGGCCCTGGGCTGGCTGGTGGTGGAGGATCTGTTCACCATCCTGCTGCTGGTGCTCCTGCCCGTTGTCCTGGGCGCCGGAGAAGGCAATATCTGGTGGATACTGGGCAAGACCCTGCTCAAGCTGGGCGCGCTCACGGTCTTCACCCTCGTGGCCGGGCAGCGCCTGATCCCCGCCCTGCTGGGCTATGTGGCGCGTACGGGCACCCGCGACCTGTTCACGCTGGCGGTCATCGTACTGGCATTGGGCATCGCCGTGGGGTCGGCCCTGTTCTTCGACGCTTCCATGGCCTTCGGGGCCTTCCTGGCGGGCATGGTGGTGGGCCAGTCCGATTTCAGCGCCCGCGCCACCGCCGAGGCCCTGCCCCTGCGTGATGCTTTCGCGGTGCTGTTCTTCGTATCCGTGGGCATGCTCTTCGACCCCGCCGCCCTGCTGGAACAATGGCCCCTTTTCCTGCTGGCCCTGGGCGTCATCGTGCTGCTCAAGCCCCTGCTGGCCTTCCTGGTCTGCCTCGCGGCCCGCAAGCCGCTGCGTCTGGCCGTTTCCGTAGGCCTTTCGCTGGGGCAGATAGGCGAGTTCACCTTCATCCTCATAGCCATGGGGGTCAGCTTCGGCTTGTTCGACAGCAGCATCAGCAACGCCGTCATCCCGGCGGCCCTGCTCTCCATCACGCTCAATCCGCTGCTCTTCCGGCGCGCCCAGGCCCTGGCCCGCCTGCTGGCACACCTGGGCCTGGGCGCCCGTCTGCCCCGCATGGAGCACGGACAGACCGATGCCGACGGGCTGCCGCGTGTGGTGGTCGTGGGCTTTGGCCCCGTGGGCCGCAGCCTGTGCCGTATCGTCCGGGCGCACGGCATGCTGCCGGTGGTGGTGGAAGCCAATATCGACACGGTCCGTCGCCTGCGCGGGCTGGGGCGTCCGGCCGTCCACGGCGACGCCACCCAGGCCGAAGTGCTGCGCGAGGCCGGTCTGGCACAGGCGCAGGCCCTGCTGCTTTCGGCCCCGGCCATCCCGGCCAGGGAAGTGGTGCCCATCGCCCGTGCCATCAACCCGGATCTGCGCATCTTCGTCAACACGCCCTTTGCCAGCGAGGCCGACAGCCTGCGCAGCATGGGCGTAGAGGGCGCCTTCAGCGGCGAACGCGAGGTGGCCCTGAGCATGTCCCGTTTCCTGCTGGACGATCTGGGTGTGGGACGTACCGGCCTGGAAGCGGAACTGGAACGTGTACGCGAAGTCTTCGCCGAGAGCCCCTCGACGCAAAAAAGCTGATCGACGCCGGGCCGTCTTGACCGCGGCCCGGCAAAGGATGCCTCATGCGGTCTTTGTCCGATCCTTTTCCCCGCATCATCCTGCATCTGGACATGGATGCCTTCTTTGCCTCCGTGGAGCAGATGGATCACCCGGAGTGGCGCGGCAAGCCTGTCATCATCGGCGGCGAGACGCGCGGGGTGGTCTCCACCGCGTCCTATGAGGCGCGGCGCTTCGGCGTGCATTCGGCCATGCCCATGACCACGGCCCGGCGGCTGTGCCCGCAGGCCATCTTCGTGCGCGGCAACCGCCGGCGTTATGTGGAGATATCCGGCCGCATCATGGCCGCCCTGCAGGACTTTTCCCCGCTGGTGGAACCGGCCAGCATCGACGAGGCCTATCTGGACGCCACCGGGCTGGAGCGTCTGTTCGGCCCGGTGGAGCAGCTCATCCCGGCCATCAAGGCCCGGGTGCGCGAGGTCACCGGCGGCCTGACCTGTTCCGTGGGCGCGGCGCCGGTCAAATTCCTGGCCAAGATCTGTTCGGACATCAACAAGCCCGACGGCATCTACATCCTGCGCCCGGACGACGTGGACAGCTTTCTGGGCGGGCTGGACGTACGCCGTCTGCCCGGCGTGGGCAGGCGCATGGTGGCCGAGCTGGAGGCCCTGGGCATCCGCCGCGTGGAGCAGCTGCGCCGCTACGGCCCGGAGCTTCTGGAACAGCGTTTCGGCAAATGGGGACGGGAGCTGCACGCCCGGGCCCGGGGCATCGATCCCCGGCCGGTGGTGCCCGAACACGAGGCCAAGAGCGAGAGCGCCGAGACCACCTTTGCCCGCGACACCCGCGACCGGGAATTCCTCAAGACCATGCTCCTCGGTCATGCCGAGCGCGTGGGGGCCTCGCTGCGCCGTCACGGCCTGCGCGGCCGTACCGTGACCCTCAAGGTCAAATTCGCGGATTTCCGTCAGATCACCCGATCCCGCACCCTGCCCGAAGCCACGGACAGCACCGAGACCCTCTACGAGACCGGTACCGCCCTGCTGGAAGCCGAAGCCCTGCCCCAGCCGGTGCGGCTCATCGGCCTGGGCGTGTCCGGTTTCGGCAACGCCCCCACCCAGGAGCTGCTGCCCGGCGTGTTCCGCGGCGTCCGGGGCCGCGACCCCGAGCAGGAGGCCCGGCGCCGCCGTCTGGACGCCGCCCTGGACAACCTGCGGGGCAAATTCGGCAAACAGGCCGTCCAGCGCGGCCGCCTCTTCCGCCCACGCGATGATGGCGAGGATGATTAAGATGATGTTTTGAGGCGAGGGGTTCCCCCTCCCCTTCCCCAGCGCGCTTTACCAGACAGGCCGCCCCTGACGAGACGGCCTGTCATGCGTCGTTCTCTGGGGCATTCCTATAAGACGCAGAGTGCCTGCAGGATCTCACAGCGGCCCAGAATCCAGTAACTGTTGCTCCACGCATATGGACTGTCTGGCCCCTGTGCACTGCGATCCTTGCCGCCTACAGGCTGTCGTCCCGTGTATTGAGCGCGCCGCTTGGGCGGCGTGCGCCGAAGGCGCTGTGCTGCCCCGCCTACGGCGCGCCGTCACAGCACTGGGGACCAAGGCGGGGCACGGGGGTGCAGGGGGCCTGGGGGCGCCGAGCCCCCGGCCCCTTGCCGCCCGCCGCGCAGGCGACCCGCCCCTTCCCCCACAAAAACAAAAAAGGCCGGAAGAAGGAGAATTCTTCCGGCCGGGCCGCCCCCCAAGGCAGCCCCGCACTGCCTGCCCGCCTGTGCGTCGGGCGCAGGTAGTCGGCTGTGGAGAAATATGGTGTGCGCTGTCAGACCATCTCCGCAAAAAGATGCCCGGCAGGGCGCAATGGCTAAAATTCAAAGCGTTCCAGTTCCGGCACGGAAAGATCGGCATGGAACAGGGCCGAATCCCCGGCATCGGGCCGCAGCAGCAGGCGCAGGCACAGGGAGACCATCAGGCAGGCCACCCCGGCCGGGGCCGTGGCGATGACGCCTTCGTGGCGGGCACTGCCCGCTTCCTCGCTGGTCAGCCCGGAAGCGTAGAGTTCCCGCAGATGCAGGCGCCCGGAACGGGCCGCGCGTGCGAAGCCCTCGGCCCGCAGCACGGAGCCGTGCACGAACGGCACCCCCGCCGCGGCGGAACGTTCTTCCAATAGCATTTTCAGCGCAAGGTCGTCCAGACAATCCAGGGCCACATCCACATCTTGCAGCATGTCCGGCAAATTTTTTTCATCCGCTTCCGCATGCCGCACATCCAGGGCCAGATAGCCTGCCATGTCGCACAAACCGCGCGCCGTGGCCACGGCCTTGGGCTGGCCCAGCGTGCTTTCCGTGCAGAAATACTGACGATTGAGGTTGCTCTCCTCAAAGATGTCGCTGTCGCACAGGCGCAGGCCCCCCACGCCCAGCCGCGCCAGCAGGGAGGCCACATGCCCGCCCAGACCGCCGCAGCCCAGCACGAAGACACGAGTTTGCAACAGATGAACCATTGCATCAGCGGAAAAAACACCGTAGTTTCTACGGAAGCGTTCCGGCCAGATGCCGTCTTGCAGGAGCGCGACCATCACCTCCCGTTCGGGAAGGACGGCCCCTGCGGCCAGCTGCCGGATGGCAGTGCCGCCGACGAAGGGCGTACCGTCCGCAGCCCGGCGCAGCACATGCGGCCCGGCCCATGAGGCCAGCGAGCCGTCGTGCAGGAACGCGCCGAGGCGCTCCCGTATCCTGGACGCAGTCCAGGGCGGGAACGCCGCGGAACATGCCCCTTCCCCAGGGGATGGCGATGTGATGGGTGTCATGATCAACGGGCGTCTAACCTCCTCCGACAGCAGGAAAAAAGGCCACACGAGCACCGTCGCATATCTTGCTCTGGACCTCTTTTTGACGCCCGTTGATCATGACGATTTTTATCTCTTCCAGCGGCAGTCCCACCATCCTTGCCACATCGGCAGCCGTGGCGTCTTCGGGCGCATCAAGCGTTATCCCCGCTTCTGGGTCATATCCCGGTACATAGTCCCGCAGGGTCGTGCTCAGTTTGACGAGTATGCTCATGCTGCCTCCGATGATGGCGTCCGCCGGTCAAGAAAAAGTGTGACGATCCGGGCCCGCCCCAAAGGCGGGCCCGGTCTCAGTCTATGCTACTTCTTGATCCAGTTGAAGACCGTCTTCAGCTCTTCGTGCGAGATGTCGAAGGTCGTGTTGTGCGGGGCCACGGGCTCGTCCACGAAGAAATCGGGCAGGTGGTCGGCGGATTCGGTGATGCCGGCACGACGGTTAAAGTCGATTTCGGTGGAGAGGATGCGCTGGCCCAGGGTGACCACGTCGTCACCGGTCAGCTGCCAGCCGTACTTGGCGTTGAGCATGTCCACGATGGCGGCCAGGGCATCCGGGATGTCCAGGATGGCGAAGGCGGTGAACAGGCACAGGCCCACGGAGTCCACGGAGGCCGTGGCGATCTGCAGGTTGCGGGACAGTTCGATCTGGCCTTCGGGCTTCAACGGATCGACCTTGCCGCCGCAGCTCAGGATGTTGGCGGTCACGGCGTAACCGGCGGTGTGGTCGGCGCCCATGGGGGTGGTGGCGTAGGTCACGCCCACGCCCTTGACGGCGCGAGGATCGTACGCGGGCAGGCTCTGGCCCTTGACGCAGGGCACGCGGCGCACGCCGAACACGCGGCCGGTGGTGGCGGTACCGCAGCCGATGATGCGGCCCAGGGGGGTACCGTCGCTGATGCCCTGCATGGCGGCCTTCACGGCCTCGGCATCACCGTAGGGGATGCCGCCGCCGGCCATGGCGACGCCCACGGCCACGCCCACGTCGATGGTGTCCACACCGATGTCGTCGCACATGTAGTCGAAGCGGCTCACGGCGTCGATGTCGCTGATGCCGCTGTGGGGACCGAAGGACCACAGGGTCTCGTATTCAGGCCACTTGCTCTGGAACTTGCCCTGCTTGTCGGGGAACAGGCCGGAGCAGCGGATGATGCAGCCGCTCATGCAGCCGTGGGCCACGGCACCTTCGCCGCCGCGTTCCTTGGTCAGGCGGTTCATGGTCTCGCCGGACACGCCTTCGTGCTTGTCGAACTGGCCCACGGTGAAGTTGGCGGTGGGCAGACCGCCGGCTTCGTGCAGGATGTTCACCAGCACGCCGGTGCCGTATTCGGCCAGGCCCTTGCCGGTGATGGGATGCTCGGTCAGAGCCTTGGCGAAGCGCTTGGAAGCTTCGCGGAAGGCCTTTTCATCCGCCAGAGGATGGTTCTTGCCGCCCTCGGGGTTGATGATGATGGCCTTGAGGCCCTTGGAACCCATGACGGCGCCCACGCCGCCGCGGCCGGCGTGACGCATGGGACGCAGCTCGCGGTCGGTGAAAGCGATACTGGCGGCGGTCAGCTTGAACTCACCGGCGCGGCCGATGGTCACATAGCTGCACTTGTCGCCGTAGGTCTCCACCAGTTTGGCGACGGCGTCGAAGTTGTTGAGGCCGGCCACGGTGGAGGGCACCAGCTTGGCGGAGTCCTTGCTCAGTTCCAGCTGCCACCATTCGCCTTCGGTGGCCATGTCTTCAACGATGATGGCCATGATGCCCAGCTTGGCCAGATGGCCGCCGGGCTGACCGCCGGAGTTGGATTCCTTGATGCCTTCGGTGAGGGGGCTCTTGCAGCCCACAGAAATACGGTTGCCGTTGGGGCTGTTGGTGGCGCCCAGCAGGCCGGGAGCGAACACCAGCTTGTTGTGGGGGCCCAGCGGCGTACAGATGGGGTTGACTTCGCGCGCCACGATGGTGGAGGTCAGGGCACGACCGCCCAGACCGGCGTATTCTTCGGGGATATCTTCAAACACACAGGTCTTGGCGGCCATGTTGACCCGCAGGAAACGGAACATGAAACTCTCCTTTGATTGATGCGAAACAAGGCAGTTCAGCAGTACATCCATCCAGTTTGACCCACCTTAGTCCCGCAAAAAAAAATTGGTCAAGAAAACGGAAAAACAGACACGCTTCCGGCCCTGCCCCTCCCCAAAACGGACACGCTTCCGGCAGGGATGCGGCCTTGAAGCGCTGATTCTTAAAAAAATTTCATAAAACACGACAAAAAACACGCTTTTGCCCGGCAATATCCAAGTCTGGAGCAAAAGCGTGTTTTTGGTTGAGAGTCAGGACGGAAAAACTGCCTTCCCCTCATGCAGACTAACCATCTGGCAGCCCTCGAAAAGACCGTTGGCGACAGAAAAACGAAACACGCCTTTCCTCGAAAAAACAGGGAAAAGCGTGTTTCGTTTCAGCAGCCCTGACCGTTGTCTTTGACCGGGAACAAAGCTGTCATAACCAGCAAAAAAGGCTGTTAAAAAAGCAGCACATAATTTTTTAGTCAACTGCAAAACAGAGCATAATACAGCATGATATTTAAAAAAGACTCTTAGAAAAGATGTATGGGGACAGATCTTAAAATCCATCCCCATACAGGAGCTCTTTTCCACAGAAAAGATTACCGTGGTTGCGCTCCCAACTGCCCTCTGCTAAAGAGCAAATAAAAAGTATCCTCTTATTCTATATACTGTCAAGGATATTCCTATGCAGGTACGTGACGACGTTATCCTCGGACTGGACATAGGCGTGGGCTCTCTGGGCTGGGCCCTGCTGGAAGAAGACCTTCAAACAGGCGAACAGCGCCTGCTGCAACGGCAGACCCCGCAGGGAGAGACAACCTATGCCCTGGGGGTGCGGCTGTTCCATGTTCCCGAAAACCCCAAGACCAAGGAGCTGCTGAACGTAAAGCGGCGCACGGCCCGCATGCAGCGCCGGACGACGGCGCGGCGGGCCCAAAGGATGCGGCGTGTCCGTGCCCTGCTGGACAGCCTGGGAGTGCCCGGCGTCCGGGATGCCGATGCGTTCCATCTGGGCAAAGGGCGGGGCGCGCAATGCGATCCCTGGCAATTGCGCCGCGAGGGGCTGGAGCGACGGCTGGAGGCCCGGGAATGGGCCGTGGTGCTGTTGCATATCGCCAAGCATCGCGGTTTCCGTTCCAACAGCAAGACTGACCGCAGCGGCAGTGACAAGGAGATGGGCCAGGTATTGCAGGCAGTCTCGAATCTGCAGCAGGAAGTGGAGGCCAGCGGCCTGACCGTCGGTGCCCTGCTGGCCTCGCGGGAGCGACGTCGCAACCGGGCCGACCATACCGGCGCACCGCGTTATGACCTGTGCATGCTGCGCAGCTTGCAGGAAAACGAGGTGGATATCCTGTTCACACGCCAGCGGGAGCTTGGCAACCCTCTGGCCGGAGAGGAGGTCCGGTGCCGTTATGCGGAGTTGGCCTTCGCGCAGCGGCCGCTGGCTCCCGTCAGCCATATGGTGGGGCCGTGCGCCTTTCTGGAAGGGGAGCGCCGGGCCCCGCGCTTCGCCCCCACGGCCGAACTGTTCCGTTATGTCCAGGCGCTGTGCAATATGCGCCTGCGACAGGAAACAGGGGAAGAGACGCCCCTGAGCGAGGAACAGCGGCAGGCGGCGTGCGCCGTTTTCGGCAGCGTGCAGTCCGTCACCTACAAAAAATTGCGGCAGGTACTGCGCCTGCCTGCCGGTTGCCGTTTTGCGGGCCTTTCCTACGGTGTGACGGAAAAGGGCAACGTCCAGGATCCCGAAAAAGCGGACGTGGTCATGCGTACCGGCAAGTGTTGCCAGGGCACGGCCTGCCTGAGGGGCATCCTTGGCGATGCATATGAAGCCCTGCATGAACAGCGTCTGGACGAGGCCGACGCCGCCCGGCTGGCCGCCACGGGCGCCCTGTCCGCCCCGGCGGCGGCCCTGCTGGCGCGGGGCATGGCGGGGCTGCGCCTGACGGACGCCCTTGTCCGCATCGTGTCCGAGCTCAACGACCTGAGCCAGATACGGGCGCTCCTGGCCCTGCTGCCGCTGCCGGCGCCCCGGATCGCGGCCCTGTCACAGGCCGCCGGGGAAGGGAAACTGGGCTTTTTCCAGGGCACGGCACGTCTGAGCCTGCGGGCCATGGAAGCCATCCTGCCGCATATGCTGGCTTGCGGCGAATATGCCGCCGCCTGCGAGCTGGCCGGGTTCGACCCGCGCGCGGCACAAAAGACCGACGTGACGGACATCCGCAATCCGGTGGTCCTGCGGGTCTTCCGCGAGGTGCGCCGCCAGTTCTCCGCCATCTGCCGCGAGTTCGGCTTCCTGCCCGGCCGGGTGCATGTGGAGCTGCTGCGTGAGGTAGGCAAGAGCGGCGAGGAACGCAACCGCATCTCGCGGGGCCTGGAACGGCGCACCAAGGAAAAGGAGGCCGCCCGCAAAGCCGTGGCCCAATTACTGGGCAAGAGCCCGGAGGCGGTCAGCGCCGGTGAAGTGCAGCGCTATGAACTGTGGAGGCAGCAGGACGGGAAGTGCGCCTATTACATGCTGTGGCGCCATGCGGGCGGCGAGCGTGCCTACGGCAACGCCATGCCGCAAGGCAGCATCCCCCCGGCATGGCTGGCCGACGGCGTCAATGCCGTGCAGGTGGACCACATCCTGCCGCGCAGCCGTACCTTCGACAACAGTTTCCACAACCTCTGCCTGTGCTGTCACGCGGCCAACCAGGCCAAGGGCGGCAGGACACCGTGGGAATGGCTGGGCGCCGCACAGCCGCAGGCCTGGCACGACTTTGAGCAATGGGTCCAGAGCCTGCCGCTCAAGGGCCTGAAAAAGCGTAACTACCTGCTGCGCGACCTGAACGCCGAGGTACAGGGGCGCTTCCATGCCCGCAACCTGACGGATTCCGGTTATGTGGCCCGCCTGACCCTGCGCTGGCTGGAGGAGGAGTACGCCCGCCATGACGTGCCCATGCAGGACGCGGACGGCAGGACGCGGCGGCGTTTCTTCGCACGGCCGGGGCAGGTGACGGACTTTTTACGCCGCCACTGGGGCGTGCAGGCCCTGAAAAAGATCGACGGCCAGCGCTCCGGCGACCGGCATCACGCCCTGGACGCCCTGCTGGTGGCCGCGTGCAGCGAAGGGATGCTGCAACGCATGGTGCGGGCTTTCCAGCGGGAGGAGAACGGCCCCGAACGCCTGCACATCCCCTGCCCGTGGCAGGATTTCAGCGCCACGGTGGGGCGGGCCCTGGGCTCGGTCTTCGTCTCGCGCGTGGAACGCGGCCGCACCAAGGGCCCCCTGCACGAGGAGACCCTGCGCGCCATCCGCGAGGAACGGCAACCCGACGGGGAGACGCGGCGCGTGCTGTACGAGCGCAAGGCCGTGGCCAGGCTGACGGTGGCCGACCTGGACAGGATCAAGGACGCCGCCCGCTGCCCGGACGTGGTGGCGGCCCTGCGCCGCTGGCTGGATGCGGGCAAGCCCGGGGATGCCCTGCCCCGCTCGGCACATGGCGACATCATCCGGCATGTGCGCGTGCGCGCCGGAGAGTTCAGCAGCGGCGTAATCTTGCAGCGGGGCTCCGGACAGGCCCAGGCCAAAAACGGTGGCATAGTACGTACGGACATCTACAGCCGTGACGGCAAGTTCTACATGGTGCCCGTCTACGCCAAGGACGTGGCGGACAAACGCCTGCCCCTGCGGGCCTGCGTCGCGCACAAGGATGAAAAGGACTGGCTCGAACTGACGGAGGACTATCACTTCCTTTTTTCCCTGACACCGGATTGCTATGTGCTGACGGAGAACCGCAAGGGCGAGGTGAAGGAAGGCTATTTTGAGGGTCCAGATAGAGGTTCCGCCAATATCAGCTTAAGCCTTGCTCATGATAAGAAAAATACTATTCGAGGAATCGGCATCCAAAATCTGAAGCGCTTTGAAAAATACCGGGTGGACCGTTTCGGCCGCCTGTCCCTGGTCCGCCGCGAGGCCGATCCCCGGGGCCGGTCATGAGCTGGCGGGGCCTGTGCATCAGCAGCCCGGCCCGGCTGGACCTGCGGGCCGGACGCCTGCTGCTGCGCCGGGAAGGGGAGGAGGACGTGTCCCTGCCGCTGGAAGACCTGGGCTTTGTGGTCATCGACACGCCCCAGGTCCGCCTGAGCGCGGCCCTGCTCTCGGCCTGCGCGGAACAGGGCTGCCTGCTGCTGACCGTGGATGCCCGGCACATGCCCTGCGCGGCCGTGCTGCCGCTGGCGCCCTACTACCGGCAACTGTCCACCCTGCAGGCCCAGGTCGCACTGGGAGAAGTACGCAAAAAACGGCTGTGGCAGGCCTGCGTGCGGGCCAAGATCGGCAATCAGGCGGCCTGCCTGCGCCTGCTGGGCCGTGACGGCGCGGAACGGGTGGCGGCCCTGCGGACAAAAGTGGGCAGCGGCGACCCGGACAATGTGGAAGCCGTGGCCGCCCGCCTGTACTGGAGCCGCCTGTTCCGCCACTTCCGGCGTGACCCGGACGCCGAGGACAGGTGCAACAGCCTGCTGAACTATGCCTATGCCCTGCTGCGGGCCTGTGTGGCACGGGAACTGGCGGCACGGGGCTTTGCCCCGGCGCTGGGCATCCATCACAGGGGCCCGTACAATGCCTTCAATCTGGCCGACGACCTTATGGAAGCCTGGCGACCTTTCGCGGACCTGCTGGTGGCGCGCCATCTGGAGGCGGGCCCGGCCGGGGACGACGCGGAACTGGCTCCGGCGGACAAGGCCGCGTTGCTGGGCCTGCTGCACGGGCAGGTGGACTGGGAAGGGGGCCGCTGCCTGCTGCCCCAGGCCGTGGGCCGTCAGGTGGAGGCCGTGCGTGCCTATTATGCCGAAAAAGGGCCGCTGCCGCCCTTTCCCCAGCTTGGGGAATAAGGGGGGAGCATGCCTGCGGAAGAGGTGCGATACATGCGTTTGCTGGTCTTTTTCGATCTGCCGGTCAAAACAAAGGATGACCAGCGGGAGGCCAACCGCTTCCGCAACTTTTTGCTGCGGGACGGCTATGACCGGGTGCAGCTCTCGGTCTATGCCCGCGTTTGCCGGGGCCCGGAAAATGTGGAGACCCATATCCGGCGGCTGCAAAAGAACCTGCCGCCGCACGGCTGTGTGCGCCTGCTGCAGGTGACGGAAAAACAGTACGGCCGCATGAGATTGCTGGTGGGGGACATGCCGGTCATGGAAAAGGAGGCGGCCACGCAATTGCTGCTTTTCTAAAAAGTGCTGCCATACAACGCCCCATACGGAAAAACCTTGTGCTCTTACCGGAAAAAAACACTGTTTTCTCCAGTAAAAACACAAGGTTTTCCATTTTCCAGATTAGCAGAGGGAAATTGGGAGGGCAACCACGGCGCTGGGGAGCTGTTCCCCCGTCTGTGTGTAAGATTAGCAGAGGGAAATTGGGAGGGCAACCACGGCCTGCCTCTGTCATTTCCGCGGAATCTGCCCAGATTAGCAGAGGGAAATTGGGAGGGCAACCACGGCCCATCATGTCTGTGATGGCGGGCATTTTGGAGATTAGCAGAGGGAAATTGGGAGGGCAACCACGGCGGACCAGCTCATGGCCCGCATGCACGCCGCAGATTAGCAGAGGGAAATTGGGAGGGCAACCACGGCTGAGAGGGATGGACGGCAGTTGCCGCCAGAAGATTAGCAGAGGGAAATTGGGAGGGCAACCACGGCACGCCAGACGCCTACAGCCGCGCACAGACCCGTATGAGCGTTTTTTGGCGGGGAGGATGGGGGCACGGGGGAAGGAGGGGGCCCTTTTTTCCGCAAGAAAAAGGGTCCCCTCCTTCCCCCGTCTTCCCCCTGCCCCGACCCTCTAGCCTTCCAGGCTCCAGCCCTGGCCCAGTTTGAGCTGTTCCCCGCCCAGGGCCTGCATGAGCGCGGGATCATGGGTGGAACAGACGATGGCCGCGCCTTCGGCCCGGCACCGGGCCACGGCGGCGGCGATGGCGCGGGCGCTGCGCACGTCCACGTTGGAGGTGGGCTCGTCCAGCAGCAGGGCGCGCGGACGCAGCACCAGGCGCGAGGCCAGGGCCACGCGCTGGCGTTCCCCGCCGGAAAGGGCGTTGGGCCCGCGGCGGCGCATGGCATCGGGATCATCGAAGCCCACCTGCCGCATGGCGGCCTGATAGGCGTCCTCCAGACCGTCCCGACGGCCGCGCAGCTTCAGGCCCAGCACCACGTTCTCGAACACGGTGGTCTTGAGCAGATAGGGTTCCTGGAGCAGCAGGCTCACCTCGCGGCGCGGGTCCTCGCCGCCATGATAGATGATGCGGCCCTCGTCGGGCTCTTCCAGAAAGGCCAGCAGGCGCAGCAGGGTGGACTTGCCGCTGCCGTTGTAGCCCACCAGGGTCAGCACCTGGCCGCTGTGGATACGCAGCTCGTCCACGCCCAGGGCGGGCAGGTCCAGCGCGGTCACGCGGCCGTAACGGCACACCAGGCCGCGGACTTCGTACAAAAGGCTCATATGCGCCCCCGGTGCTTGATGAAGGTCATGAGCACGTTGATGGCAAAGGCCATGAACAGCAGCACCAGGCCCAGCGCGATGCCCTGGGCGAACTCGCCCTTGCTGGTCTCCAGGGCGATGGCCGTGGTCATGGTGCGGGTATGATAGCGCACGTTGCCGCCCAGCATCATGGCGATGCCCACCTCGGTGATGACGCGGCCGAAGGCGGTCAGGCAGACCATGGCGATGGCGAAGCGCACTTCGCACAGGCTCAGCCAGGCCAGTTGCAGGGGCCGGGCGCCCAGGGTCAGCAGGGTCTGGCGGCAGCGGGGGTCAAGGCCCTCCACGGCCTGGGCCACCCACGAGACCACGATGGGCAGGGCCAGCAGGGTCTGGCCGATGGCCATGCCCGGCAGAGTGAAGAGCAGGCCCCATTCGCCCAGCGGGCCGCGATAGGTGATGAAGGCATAGACCAGCAGGCCGATGAGCACGGTGGGGAAGGCCAGCAGGGTGTCGGAGATGAGGCGCAAAAACTTTTTGCCGGGAAAATCACAATAGCCCAGGGCAAAGCCCATGGGCAGGCCCATGAGCAGCGATGCCGCCATGGCGTAGGACGTGGACACCAGCGTGGCCGTGATGGCCGAGAAGGTGGCGTCGTCCATATTGGCCAGCAGGGCGAAGGCCGCCCAGAAGCCGTTGACCAGATAGTCCATAGATCACCAGGAATGTGACGGAGGGAATCCGTGGAGGGAGGTCGAAAAACAAAACGGGGACGGCCCGGAGACCGTCCCCGCCAATGGACGGAAAAACGCTACTTGCCGGCGTTGGGGAAGAAGAGCTGCTTGCCTTCCAGCTTGAACTCGGCGATGCGCTTCTGGGTGGAGGGGGCCACCCACCAGTCTTCAAACTTCTTGCCCAGGTCGGCCTTGGTCTTGGGGCACTGCTTGGGGTTCACGGTGATGACGCTGTACTGGTTGAACAGGGCCTTGTCACCTTCCACCACGATGGCCAGGGGGTTCTTGGCGCCCTGCTGGGCGTTGAACTTGATCCAGGTGCCGCGGTCGGTCAGGGTGTAGGCGCTCTTTTCAGCGGCCATGTTCAGGGTGGCCATCATGCCCTGGCCGGCGGAGATGTAGAAGGCTTCCTTGTCGGGATTGAGGCCGGACTGCTTCCACAGCTTGAGTTCGGCCTTGTGGGTGCCGGACTGGTCGCCGCGGCTCACGAAAGAGGCCTTCTTGTCGGCGATGGTCTTGAGGGCGGCGGCGGTATCCTTGCCCTTGACGCCCGCGGGGTCAGCCTTGGGGCCCACCACCACGAAGTCGTTGTACATCACCTGACGGCGGTCGATACCGTGACCGGCCTTGACGAATTCCTTTTCAGCGGCGGGGGCGTGCACCAGCAGCACGTCGGCGTCACAGTTCTTGGCGATCTCCAGGGCCTTGCCGGTGCCCACGGCCACCCATTTCAGCTCGATGCCGGTCTCTTTCTGGAAGGTGGGGGCCAGGAACTCCAGCAGGCCAGTATCCTGGGTGCTGGTGGTGGTGGCCATCATCAGCGTGTCGGCAGCCTGGGCCGGAGCGGCCAGGAAGGCGGCGGCCAGCACGGGCAGGAACAGTTTTTTCAGGTTTTTCATGATACGACTCCTTGATTGGTTGATGATGCGCCGCCGGTTCGGAACGGCGGCCCCTTGCGGGAAATATCAGTCCAGACACAGGCGCGCGGCCCGTGACGGGAAATGGGCGTAGACTTTCTGGCCCTCGTAGATGCCCACCCGGAGCAGGCCCGGCGTCTCCACCGTGGCGCACAGGCGCGAGCCGTCGCCCAGTTCCAGCGAGACGAAGGACTCCACCTGATCCTGGTGGATGCTCTGCACCGTACAGGGCAGGCAGTTGCCCATGCTGAGCGTGGCACGGCTGCGCGAGAGCACGATCTGTTCCGGGTCCACCAGCACGGTGACCACCTGGTTGGCGTGGATCTCCATATGCACGAACTGGCGCGTGCCGCACTGCACGCCAAGGCGCATGTCGCCGAAGGTGCGCACGCTCACCGAGGCCATGCGCATGCCCACGGAAATGTCCTCCACGATGCCCAGAAAGGAATTGCAGAGCGGGTCCGTGCCGGACGAGGGCCCCAGGGTCTTGTTCTGGACCATGCGCCGCGCGGCGCCGTCGGAGAAGTTGAGGAAGGCCGCGATCTGCGAAGGCTTTTGCTGGCCCAGAAATTTCTGCACCAGGTTGACCGGCACATGCAGGTCCAGAAGCTCCAGCCCGCGGGCGTAGCGGATGGCGCGCGGCCCCACCAGGGCCCTGTCCAGCCCCAGCGGCCGGGCCACGGCATAGAAGCTCTTGCGGATGAAGCCCTGGTCGAAGTGCAAAAAGTCCCTGCCCATGCTCTCGGCCTCGGGCAGGCTCAGGATGCGGCGCACATGGCGCATGGCGCTCAGGGGCAGCAGTACGTCCCGGCTGTTGGGACCCGGAACATGCACCATACCGGTCACGGTGTCCACATCCTTGCGGGCGTCCAGCTCCAGCGCCTCGCCAAGGCGCAGGCCGCCGTAACGCAGCAGCAGGAACAACAGATGCAGCCGGGCACGCGCCACCTTGCGCTGGGGCGTGGCGGCCTCGGCTTCCCACTGCTCCCAGCAGCGGGAAAGGGCTTCCAGTTTTTCTCGGGTCAGATGGGACACTGCGGCGGCTCTCTTTAGGGGCTGAACGTCTCGCGAAGACTGCGCAAGGCATACGACATTTCCCGGCTCTTGTCACGTTTTCGGCAGAATCAGGAATGATTTTTCCATGTTTTGGTGACCACCCCTCCGGCGGCGGGCAGCGGCAACAGACAGCCGGACGCGCACGCGCCGCTCCTGTCCGCAGGATGGCGCGAAAGCACGCCATGTCCGCTTTTTTCCGGCCCCTGCCTTGACACGGCAGCTTTTATGGCCCTAAATAGCCGTGACACGGATTTGCAATTTGTAACACCAAAAACCGGATGCGACCGTCAGGCCGACCGGAGGATGTCATGCCGACCCTCATAGCCTCCCTGCTGCGCAAGGCAGCGCTGCTGGTGCTGATGCTGCTGGCGCTCTCGCTGGCGGTCTTCTACATCTCGCGCCTGACGCCCGGCGATCCCCTGCAATCCTATTACGGCGATGCCGTGCAATCCATGAGCAGCGCCGAGCTGGACGCCGCCCGCCGGCGCCTGGGCCTGGACGGCCCCATCTGGGAACAGTACCAACGCTGGGCCGGCAACGTGCTGGACGGCGACTTCGGCATGTCGCTCAAATACAAGCGCCCGGTGGTGGATGTGGTCCTGCCCCTGCTGGGCAACACCCTGTTGCTGGGCGGGCTGGCCTACGCGCTGGTTTTCGTGCTGGCCATCGCCCTGGCCCTGCTCTGCGCCCGCTTCGAGCACAGCGCCCTGGACCGCCTCATCTGCCGGGTGGGCACCACGGCCTATTATGTCCCGGCCTTCTGGCTGGGCGTGCTGCTGGTGCTGGTCTTCAGCGTCAATCTGGAATGGCTGCCCAGCAGCGGCGCCTACAGCTACGGCAAGGCCGGCGACATCGCCGACCGCGCCCGTCATCTGGTGCTGCCGCTGGCCGTCATGGTGGCCAGCCACCTGTGGTATTACGCTTACATGATCCGCAACAAGCTGCTGGACGAAGTACGGCGCGATTATGTGCTGCTGGCCCGCTCCAAGGGCCTGGGCCGCACCCGCGTGCTCTGGAGCCACTGCCTGCGCAACGTCATGCCCACGGTGGTGGGCATCATGGCCATCTCCATCCCGCATGTGCTCAGCGGCACCTATGTGGCCGAAGCCGTGTTCAACTATCCCGGCATCGGCCTGCTGGCCATCTCCAGCGCCAAGTATCACGATTACAACCTGCTCATGCTCATGGTCCTGTTCACCGGGGCCATGGTCATCATCAGCAGTCTGCTGGCCCAGAGCATCAACGAGGCCATCGACCCGCGCATCAAGAGCGGTGAGGTGGTCTGCTGATGGACGAGACCCGTACGGCCCCCCACAGCGCCGCGACCCGGCCGCAGGAGGCCCTCCCCGACGATGCCTTCGAGCTGGTGGGCGCGGGCTGGCGGGAACACCGCCCGGCCCTGCGCCGTCCCGGCTGGCGGCAGCGCCTGGCCCGTCTGCCCCTGCTGCCCCTGTGCCTGCTGCTCCTGCTGGTGCTGGGCTGCCTGTGCGCGCCCTGGCTGGCCAACCACGACCCCGCCGAGTTCTACCTTGCCGACCGCAACACCCCGCCCGGCAGCCGGTTCTTTTTCGGTACAGACTCCCTGGGCCGGGACATCTATTCCATCATCTGGTTCGGCGGCCGGGCCTCCCTGCTCATCGGCCTGCTGAGCGCCGCGGTCATCACCGTGCTGGGCGTGGCCTACGGCTGCCTGTCCGGCATCGCCCCGGCCCGTACCGACGCCCTGCTCATGCGCCTTGTGGAGCTCGTCCAGAGCATCCCCGTGCTGCTGGTGCTGCTGCTGGCCGTCTCCCTTCTGGGCCCCCAGAACGCCCTGAGCATCGCCCTGCTCATCGGCGTCACGGGCTGGTTCGCCCTGGCCCGCATCGTGCGCGGCGAGGTGCGCCAGATACGCCACAGCGAATACATCCTGGCCTCACGCTGCATGGGCGGCAGCTTTGGCTGGATCATGCGCCGCCATCTGGTGCCCAATGTGGTCTCGGCCATCCTCTTCGTGGTCATCTCGGCCGTCAGCACCAGCATCGCCATGGAATCCACCCTCAGCTTCCTGGGCCTTGGCCTGCCTGTGGACGAACTTTCCTGGGGCAGCATGCTGGCCCTGGCCGACAAGGCCCTGCTGCTCAACACCTGGTGGGTGATCCTCATCCCCGGCCTGTTCCTGGTGACGGCCCTGCTCTGCATCACGAGCCTGGGTCACCACTTCCGCCGCAACAGCGTCCGGGGCCCCAGCAATCTCTGAACACCGGCAGGCCCCGCCTGCCCCGGATACATGCCGCCCGCCCGGGGGCATCTTTGTTCCCCCGTCCGCCGAGAACCTTCAACCCGGGCCCCGGGCCCGCCGCCGAGGAACCCCCGCCGTGAAACGATCCCTGCTGTCCTGCTGCCTGCTGGCTCTGGCCCTGCTGACCGCCCATCCGGCCCCGGCCGCCGACATGGCCAACACCCTGGTCTATGCCGGCGAGAACGAGGACACCATCAACCCCGTGCTCAGCCCCCATCAGGAACTGCCCACCATCATCTTTTCCGGGCTCATGAAGTTCGACGCCAAGGGCCTGCCCGTGCCCGACCTGGCCAAAAGCGTGGACTATGATCCCAAGACCCTGACCTATACCTTCCACCTGCGCGACGGGGTCAAATGGCACGACGGCGCGCCCTTCAGCGCCCGGGACGTGGTCTACACCTACACGGCCCTGACCAGCGACAAGACCCTGACCTCCACCATCACCAGCAACTATCAGGACATCAGCCGGATCTCGGCCCCGGACGAGCGCACCGTGGTCATCCGGCTGGCGCGGGTCAATGCGGCCATGCTGGACAATTTCTGCATGGGCATCCTGCCCGCCCACCTCTATGAGGGCCACGACATCAACACCGTGCCCGCCAACCACGTTCCCGTGGGGACCGGCCGCTTCAAGTTCGTCTCCTGGGACACGGCCGGCGGCATGATCGTGCTGGAGCGCAACACGGACTATTACGGCAAGGTGCCGTCCATCGAGCGCATCGTCTACAAGACCGTGGCCGTGGAGAGCACCAAGGCCCTCATGCTGCGTTCCGGCGAGGCCGACCTGGCCTGGCTCAACGCCAAGTATGCCCGCACCTTCCGCGGCAAGGACGGCTTCACCACCGTGGACTTCACCACCGCCGACCTGCGCACGGTGGCCATGGACTTCCACACGCCCTTCTGGCAGCGCAACAAGGACTCCATCGCGGTGCTCAACTACGCCGTGGACAAGCAGGCCATCGTGGACGGCGTGCTGGCGGGCCAGGGCTTCCCGGCCTTCAGCCCCATCCAGACCAGCCCGCTGGGCGGCAACCCCGCTGCCGACGTCTATCCCTATGACCTGAAAAAATTCGCGGCCGAGATGGAGCGCCTGGGCTGGAAAAAGGGCCCGGACGGCATCTACGCCCGCAACGGCGAGCGCTTCTCCTTCACCATCCAGGTGCGCGACTACGAAGAAGAGCGCGTGGACATCATCAACGTCCTGTCCCGCCAGTTCAAGAAAGCCGGGGTGGAAATGAACATCGCCCTGGTCACGCGCTTCGACTGGAAGGCCGGTTACAACGGCTATCTGGCCGGTTTTGCCGCCGAGTTCGACCCCGACGGCGTGTTCAAGAGCTTCGTCACCGGCGCCAGCGACAACAACATGGCCTATTCCAGCCCCAAGGTGGACGAGCTGCTGCGTGAGGGCCGCGCCACCGAGGACCCCGCCAAGCGCAAGGCCGCCTATCAGGCCTTTGAAGTGGCCTATGCCGCCATGCCCGCGCAGCTGCCCCTGGTCTACCTGCACGGCAACTATGTGAGCGTGGCCGGTCTCAAGGGGCTGGATACCACCCGCGTCCTGGGGCATCATGCCGTGGGCGTCATGTGGAACATCGAAGACTGGACCCTGCAGCGCTAGACGCCGCAGGAAGATGTTTCTGACGGGGGTGCCGTCGTCCGCAGGCCGGACGCGGTGCCCCCGTCGTCTGCCGTCCTGCGGCCCCCTGTCCCGAACCTGACGCGCCGCACCGGCCGGATGGCCCGCCGGGAAACGACGCGGGCGCGGCTGCCGTCCCCGCGCCGTACGCTGTCCGGCGCCCTTCTCCAACCTCAACCCCGTCCCTGCCATGACGCCCCTGCTGCAACTGGAAGACCTGCACATCACCTTCGCTACCCCCGCCGGACAGGTACAGGCCGTGCGCGGCGTCGATCTGGAACTGCACGCCGGGGAGACCCTGGCCATCGTGGGCGAATCGGGCTGCGGCAAGTCCGTGCTTTGCCGTTCCATCCTGCGCCTGCTGCCAGACAATGCCCGCATCTCGGGCCGCATCCTGCTGGAAGGCCGCGACATCGTGCCCTGCAGCGAGCGGCAGATGCGCGCCGTGCGCGGCCCGCAGGCCGCCATGCTCTTCCAGGATCCCATGGCCAGCCTCAACCCCACCCTGCCCGTGGGCGACCAGATCATGGAGGCCCTGCGCCGCCATCGCCGCATGCGCCCGGAGCAGGCCCGGCAGCGGGCCCTCGAACTGCTGGAACTGGTGGGCATCGACGATCCCGAGGCGCGCATGCGCCTGCAACCGCACTATTTTTCCGGCGGCATGCGGCAGCGCTGCGTGCTGGCCATCGCCCTGGCCCTGGGGCCGCGCATCCTGCTGGCCGACGAGCCCACCACCGCGCTGGACGTGACCGTGCAGGCCCGCATGCTGGATCTGCTGCGCGACGTGCAGCGCAAGACCGGCGTGGGCATCATCCTCGTCTCGCACGATCTGGGCGTGGTGGCCCGCGTGGCCGACAGGGTGGCCGTCATGTACGCGGGGCGTCTGGTGGAGACCGGCAGCGCCGCCGATGTCTTCTACGATCCCCGGCATCCCTACACCTGGGGCCTGCTGGGGGCCCTGCCCGCGCTGGCCGTGCGCAGCGGGCAGTTGCGGGGCATCCCCGGCATGCCGCCCAGCCTGCTGGACCCGCCGCCGGGCGATGCCTTTGCGGAGCGCAACGCCTGGGCCATGAAGGTGGACTACCAGCGCATGCCGCCCTTTTTCGAAGTCAGCCCCGGGCACAAGGCCGCCACCTGGCTGCTGCACCCGCAGGCCCCCAAAGTGGAGCCCCCCCTGCACATCACGCCGGGCCGGGGCAGTGCCAGCCTGTGCTGGACCGACAGCGCCCATGCGCTGGAGATGTCCGACAGCCGCTATGCCTTCGGAGAGGGCCACCAGCGCCTGCATGACCGTCTGGCCGCCCAACAGGGGACAGCCGCGGCATCCACAGATGGCCATACGCACGGCCATCCCCACGATGATGACGACCGCCCCCTGCTGGAATTGCAGGATCTGCGTCTGCACTTCCGTCCCGGCAGGGGCCTGACCGTCCGGGCCGTGGACGGGCTCGACCTTGCCGTCCGCCGGGGCGAGATGTTCGGTCTGGTGGGTGAATCCGGCTGCGGCAAGTCCACGCTGGCCCGCGCCGTCATGGGCCTGTATCCGCCCACCACGGGCCGCATCCTCTTCGACGGGCACGACATCCACGACCAGGCCCCGCACCTGCGGCAGGAACGCCAGCGCCAGATGCAGATCATCTTCCAGGATTCCTCCGCGGCCCTGAACCCGCACATGCGCGTGGAAGACATCATCGCCGAGCCCTTCGTCATCCAGAACGTCTTCCGCGATGCCCGCCAGCGCCGGGAAGAAGTCGTCCGCCTGCTGGGGCATGTGGGGCTCGATGCCGGTTTCCTGGACCGCTATCCGGCCGAGATCTCCGGCGGCCAGCGCCAGCGCGTGGCCATCGCCCGCAGCGTGGCCCTGGAGCCGCGCTTCATCGTGGCCGACGAGCCCGTGGCCTCTCTGGATGTCTCCATCCAGGCCCAGATCATGGCCCTGTTCCGCCATCTGCGGCAGGGGCACGATTTCACCTTTTTGTTCATCGCCCACGATCTGGCCATGGTGCGCTACCTCTGCGACCGCGTGGGCGTCATGCGTCACGGCCGTCTGGTGGAGCTGGCCCCCACGGAAGAGCTGTTCGCCCGGCCCCTGCATGCCTACACCCGGGCCCTGCTTTCGGCCATGCCCGTGCCGGATCCCCTGTTCGAGCAGCGCAAGGAGATCCTGCCCTGTCCTGATGACGAAAGCGACGGCACGTGGCGCGAGGTCCATCCCGGCCACTGGCTGCGTGGCTGAGTGTCGGGCGGTGAGGAAGGTGTTGGGGAGCGTTGTGGGGGGGGGGGGGGGGGGGGGGGGGGGGGGGGGGGGGGGGGGGGGGGGGGGGGGGGGGGGGGGGGGGGGGGGG
>NZ_JABAFY010000029.1 GCF_012843875.1 Desulfovibrio piger
ACATCACGAAAATCTGTTTGTTTCATGGGACGAGATTACCACACCTTTTAAAATCAAAAAACATGCCGGACATCCTCATAGCCTGTATCCTTTGGAGAAAACTGGTATGGCAAGGTGTATGCCGGACATTCTCTAACTAAACAATGATGTTATATTTTTCCAGCTTCTTCCATTGGCGTGGAATCTGGCAAAAAGTGCCATTGTAAGGTCTATCATTAAAAAAGTCCCGGCAATTAGCTGGGACTTTGTTTTTACTGTAATTGTAACCTCATGCAAACAATGATTTTTATGTTCACATATAAGCCTTTCTTCAAAGGAGCGCAAGTCGGTCAGCGACCTCGTAGCGTGCTGAAATTCGATGTTTGAAACGCGCGTCGGAAATTTTTGAGTGCTTGAAAAGGTGGAGGCTGAAGGGGCGCGGGGAAAAATCCAGGGCGCTGTTGTTGTAAAGCAGTTGTAAAAAATACGAAACAAAGAAAGCGGTTACAGAGTTATCTCTGTAACCGCTTGATATTTTCTGGTACCCGGAGCCGGGCTTGAACCGGCACAGCCGGTGGCCGAGGGATTTTAAGTCCCTTGTGTCTACCAATTCCACCATCCGGGCGTGGGCTCCTTTGTAGCTGGCAGCTCCCGCGGCGTCAAGGGGCGGGCGTTGCCAGACGGGGGCCGAGCCGCTACACTGCCCGAGGCTCCGCCGTCACAGGGGAGGCCCGGCAGGGGGGCACGTTTTCGTACGACAGTGCTTTGTCCGGGTCGTGCCGCACGCCCGCTCCTGTCGGGGCGGAAGGCAGGGAAAGCTCATCGGGACACGTGCCGGGGCCGTCACGGACTGTCAGGCAGCTGTGAAGGAACAGCCGCGCAAGGATGCTTTGGGGCGCGTCGCCCGCGCGGTATCCCGTTCGCGACAGACCGCCGTGCCGGTGCCGAGGCAAGGCATCCGCTCGGGAGTTCGTTTGGGCTCAGTCCGCTATCGTCCATGGCCGTGGCCGCCCGTGTTCGGGGGCGTGGCCGTGGACGTCGGCATCTGTGAGGCATTCGCCGTGCCGTGGACGGCTTTGAGGATGGATGCCTTTGTGCCCCTGTGTCCCCTGTATCGCGGAGCCGTGGAGGAACGATATGTCATTCTGGAATACCTGCATCCTGGCCTATTGCCGTCTGGGCATCGCCGGGCTTTCGCCCAAGGCTCCGGGCACGGCCGGTTCGGCTCTGGCCGCCCTGCTGGCGCCGTTGCTTTTTCTGCCCCTGCCGCTCTGGGGCCGTCTGCTTTTTCTGGCCGTGATCGTCGTGACCGGCGGTCTGGCCGCCACCCGGGCCGAGATCCTGCTGGGGCGCACCGACCCCGGGGAAGTGGTCATAGACGAGCTCGTGGGCGTCTGGATCGCCCTGCTGCCCCTGGGCGCGGGCCAGTGGTCGTGGCCCGGTCTGGTCTGGGCCTTTGCCCTGTTCCGCCTGTTCGACATCTGGAAGCCCTGGCCCGTGCACGCCTCGGAAAACTGGCTGCCCGCAGGCTGGGGCATCATGCTGGACGATATCCTGGCCGGTCTTATGGCCATGTGCTGCATGCTGGTGCTGCGGGCCCTGGGCTGGGTCTAGCAAGAGGGGAGAGAACATCCTCGCACGCTGCCGCCGATGCCCGCGGCTGTCTTCGGCGCGACGGGTATCGGTTCGGAGGAACTGCTTTCAGCGGCCGGGCAGCGCGAAAAAAGCCCCTTCCCTTTGCGCCTTCTTGTCACTCCGCGCGTTTGATGCGGGAGGGTGAGAGGAAAAAGGCAGGCCCGTCTCAGGCCGGATAGGGGGAGGCTGTACTCTTGGAGGAAATAAAAAAAGGACGCTGCGGCGTCCTTTTTTCGTATCTGTTGCAGGGAAAGGAGAAGAAGATCTCTCCTGAGCTCCCATGTTTGCCTGGGCGAGGCTGTGCGGCTGCGGGAGGGACGGTGATACTTCTCCGCCATCCACAGGACGCAACAAAAGCGCACCTCTGTCAGTACAGTCAGGGGTGCGCTGAAAAGGCGGGGCGGGTGCGGGCTACTTCATGCGGTAGGTGATGCGGCCGCGGGTCAGATCGTAGGGAGAGAGCTCCACCTTCACGCGGTCGCCGGGCAGGATGCGGATGTAGAACTTGCGCATCTTGCCGGAAATGTGCGCCAGCACTTCGTGGCCGTTTTCCAGCTCCACACGGAACATGGCATTGGGCAGGGCTTCCTGCACCACGCCGTCAACTTCAATGGAACCTTCTTTAGCCATATTTCCTCCAGAAAAATTCAGATAAGCGGCGAATATCTACACAGAAGAGACAAGGTCTGTCAACGCTTTCGTGCGCTCTTGCCCTTGCGGGGAGCCGTCGCGGGCTCCACGGCGGCCCGTTCCCGCGGCGTGCGGCACAGCAGCCACAGGCCCGCGGCCATGAGCGGCAGGCAGAGCAGCTGGCCCATGGTCAGCCAGCCGAAAGCCAGGTAGCCCAGCTGGGCATCGGGCACGCGCACGAATTCCACGCCAAAGCGGAACACGGCGTAGAGCAGGGCGAAAAGACCGGAGACGGCGCCCGCCTTGCGCGGCCGGGCGGAGAAGATCCAGAGTACCACGAACAGCACCAGCCCTTCCAGCAGGCCTTCATAGAGCTGCGAGGGGTGGCGCGGCCAGGGCCCGCCGGTGGGGAAGACCATGGCCCAGGGCACGTCGCTGACCTTGCCCCAGAGCTCGCCGTTGATGAAGTTGCCCATGCGGCCCCAGAACAGGCCCTGCGGCACCAGCGGCGCGATGAAGTCCGAGACCTCGAGGAAGGACTTCTTGCGGGTGCGCGCGAAATACCAGAAGGCGCAGAGCACGCCCAGCAGGCCGCCGTGGAAGGACATGCCGCCGTTCCAGATGCGCAGGATCTCGCCGGGGTCGTCGATGTAGGCGGGCAGATCGTAGAAGAGCACATAGCCCAGGCGCGCGCCCAGGATGACGCCCAGCATGACGAAGGTCAGCAGGTCGTCCACATCCACGGTCTTCCAGCCGGAACCGGGACGGGAGGCCCGCCAGCGGGCCAGGCCCCAGCCCACGAAAAAGGCCAGCAAATACATGAGGCCGTACCAGCGCAGCTGCAGGGAGCCGATGCTGAAGGCCACGGGATCGATGGCAGGGAACTGCATCCGTCTTAGTCCAGGGGCTTGGCGTGGAAGGCGCCGCTGCGGCCGCCGTCCTTGAACAGCAGACGGACGCGGCTGATGACGATATCGCGCTGCACGGCCTTGCACATGTCATAGATGACGGCAGCGGCGGTCTGGGCGGCGATGATGGCTTCCATCTCCACGCCCGTGGGGCCGGTGGTGCGGGTCTCGGCCTCGATGCGCACGCTGGGCGGGGTGTCGCGCACCTCAAAGCGCACGTCCACGAGGTTCAGGTTCAGGGGATGGCAGAGCGGGATCAGTTCCGAGGTGCGCTTGGCGGCCATGATGCCGCCCACCTTGGCGCAGGTCAGCACGTCGCCCTTGGGCAGGGCGCATTCCTTGAGCAGTTTCAGGGTATTGGGCGAAAGCTCCACGATGGCTTCGGCAATGGCCACACGCTGGGTGTCGGGCTTGGCGCCCACGTCCACCATGGTGATGTTGCCGTCCTTGTCCAGATGGGAAAAATTGTCCTGCATGAGGCGTATCCTTGCATTAAGAGTGTGCCTTGCTGTGTAGCGCATGGACAGGCGCAAGGCAAGGCGGCCGGGGCCTGCCGGGCAGGCCGGGAGCGGAAAATGGCGGGCCGGAAATTTTTTTGCAAAAAATACTTGCCAGGCAGGGGTAAATCCGCTACATACATTTCCGCGCCGAAGTGGTGGAATTGGTAGACACGCTAGGTTCAGGGTCTAGTTCTGGCAACGGAGTGGGAGTTCGACTCTCCCCTTCGGCACCAATGGAAAGTAAGGCTGGTAGAAATACCAGCCTTTTCCTGTTTCTGGGGCCGGGCAGTTTTTTGCCGGTCAGGGATGACAGCCGGTGGCAGGCAGCAGCCTTGCCCCGGCTTTTTTTATGCCCCCTGTGTTCCTTGGAAACAGAAGACGGCGTGCTTGCCTGTTGCCGGCAGCATGGAAACAAAAAGACGCGCCCTTCCCGTGGAGGGAAGGGCGCGTCTTCTGTTTTGGCGTACGGAGCGGGAGCGGCACTGTGCACGACGGCTGCAGGCTCCCGGAAGGGCGGGGCTCAAAATTCCAGCTTTTCCAGCCGCAGGCAGCGTCCGGCCACCACAAGGAAAGCCTCCCGTGCCTGTGCGGCAAGCATCTGGTTGGCCAGACCCAGGCCATCATCGAAAACACGGGCCAGACGTTCCGCCCGTATGCCGCCGAGGCCGGTCTCGCCGGAGACCAGCACCCAGCGGCAGGGGAAGGCCCGCATGGTGTGCAGCAATTCGTCCACTTCTTCCGTGAGGCTGGTCTCGAAGGCCGCCGCATCCTGCGGATCGTCCAGCGCGAACAGGATGTTGCTCATCCAGAGGGTCACGCAGTCCAGCAAGATGGTGGGCACGGGGGCATCCGCGGCCTGTGCGGCCAGCAGGGGCGCCAGCTCCCGGCCCGGATGCCGGGGGCATTCCAGCGTGTGCCAGTGGGCGGGGCGGCGGCTGCGGTGGCGCCGGATGCGTTCGACCATGGCAGGGTCGTCTCCCAGGGGCCGGGCCGTGGCCAGATACCAGACAGGCCCCCGGGCCTTTGCCGTGACCAGGGCCTCGGCCAGCGCGCTCTTGCCGCTGCGGGTCCCGCCCAGGAACAGGGTCAGGTCAATATCTTCCATAGGGCTTCCTCCTTCAGGGGGCGGTCGTCATGTCCTTACGGCAGGCAGCAGACCGCCAGCACGGCGCATTCCGTGGTCTCGATAAGAGCTCCGAAGACGTCCCCCGTGACGCCGCCGATGCGCTTGCGGGCCGCGGACAACAGCCGGAAGGCCACCAGTCCGGCCGCCAGCAGGCCGTAGAGGCCATGCCGTCCCATCACGAGACAGGCCGCAAGGCAGAGCCCGAGGGCCGTATAGGCGTAGCGGGGCTTCATGCCGTCGTGCATCATGGAGCCCAGACCGCCGGGCCGGGCCGAGGGCAGACGCATGCCCACGAAGACCTGGCAGCGGCCCAGCAGACCGGCCAGGCAGCAGGCCCCCAGCGCATGCAGGGGCGCCGTCCCGGCCAGTGCCGCCAGCGCCGCGACCTTGGTGGAAAGGACGAAGAACAGGGCCAGGGCGCCGAAGCTGCCCAGGCGGGAATCCTTCATGATGGTCAGACGGCGTTCGGGCGAGGTCTCCACCAGCAGGCCGTCGCCGCAGTCGGCGACCCCGTCCAGATGCAGCCCGCCGGTGATGACGGTCCAGACAAGGGCGGCCCCGATGCCGCAGAGCGCGGCGGGCAGGCCCAGCCGGGCAGCCAGCAGCAGGGCCAGAGCGGCCAGAGCGCCCACCAGCAGGCCCACGGCGGGCAGCCAGGCCACCACACCGGAGAGCGTGGGGGGCAGAGGGGCGGAGCCCACGGGGATGCGGGTAAAAAAGGCCAGACCGGCGCGGAATGAGGTGATGATGGACATGCGGTATCGCCTTGCTGGAGGTTGAAGGAAAAAAGTCGTCGTCCTCAGATGCAGGCCACTGCCGCCGGCAGCAGGGAAGCCAGCGTCGCGAAGACCAGCAGGGAGCCCCACATAAGGCGCACGGCCTGCCGGATATGCCGGGCCGTGGCCAGCGGGGTGCCGTCGCCCAGCCAGGGATGATCGCGGTACAGGGGGCCGTACCAGGCCGGGCCGCCAAGCCGCAGGCCCAGGGCCCCGGCAAAGGCGGCTTCGCTCCAGGCGGAATTGGGACTCTCGTGGGCATGGCGGTCGCGCCAGCCCACCCGGCGGCAGGCACGGGCATCGAGTCCGGGCAGCAGGGCCGCGGCCAGCACGATGCAGGGCAGGGCCAGCCGCGCCGGGCACCAGTTGAGCACGTCGTCCAGGCGGGCGGAGGCTGTGCCGAAACAGCGATAGGTCTCGTTGAGCTTGCCCCACATGGCATCCAGCACGTTGGCGGCACGGTGGCAGGCGGCCAGGGCAGCGGCCCCGGGCAGTCCGGCCAGCAGCAGGCCCGCCGCCGCCCAGAACAGAGTGGAAAGGATGCCGTCGGTCAGGTTCTCGCCCACGCTCTCCACACAGGCCCGGGCCACGCCGTGGGCATCCAGCTGTTGCGGGTCGCGTCCCACCAGCATGGACACGGCCCGGCGGGCCGCCTCCAGATCGCCCTGTTCCAGCGGCAGGGCCACACGGCGGGCGTGTTCGTCCAGGCAGCGGGGCGCCAGACAGAGGGAGACCACGACCACACAGACGATCCAGGCGGTCGCGCCGCCGAGCATCTCTCCGGCAAGCCGGACAGGCAGTGCCGCCAGCAGGCCCACCGGCAGGACCACGGCCAGACAGGCCGCCAGACCGGCCAGTGTCATGCGTGGCCCGTTGGGACCGCGGCGGAAGACTCGTTCCATGATGGCGGCCAGGGCCCCCATGCCGCAGACGGGATGGACACGGGCCGGGGGTTCCCCCAGCAGTCGGTCCAGCAGCAGGGCGGCGGGCAGGAGAAGGAAGGCGGCCAGTGCGCTCATCGCCATGCTCCTGATGTCCCCGTGGCCGCTGCCGGCGAGATAAGGGAGAGCGTCGCCAGCGCAGCAGCGGCGCGGGAAGGGCTACAGCCGGACAGCGGCTGCTTCCGGGGCTGGGGGCGGAAAGAGATGCCGTTTTCCCCGTGCCGGAGGGCAGGGACAGGATAAAACGTGGGCCGGGAAGGCTGGGGGGCAGTGCTGCGCATGTGGGTTCCTTGCGTTTTTCCGGCCTTGGCCGGGCCGCCAGTCTGCGAAAAATCGGCTGCCTGCGCAAGGGGAGGGCAGGTGCCATCCGTTCTTGTCCGCCTTCATCCCGCGCTTCCAGCGTATCTCCCGAAAAGGCGGCACCAGCCGGATGGCGCAGATCCCGTCATGGTACATGGCCGGACGCCCCCTGTGCCTGCTTGCGGGGCTGTTCCGCGGACGGCAGCCATCTCGTCCGCTGTCCGCAGGGCGGCGAGTTTTGCGTTTCCTCTGCCTGCAGGAGGGGTAACAGTTCTTGAAAACCTGTGAGTGCTGCAGTTTATCATCCCGATTTTGTTTGTTAAAATAAAAAAATGGGAAAAATCGAAAAAAAAGCTTGCCAGCGGGGGGCGAATCCTGTAGACAGATTTTCGCGCCGAAGTGGTGGAATTGGTAGACACGCTAGGTTCAGGGTCTAGTTCTGGCAACGGAGTGGGAGTTCGACTCTCCCCTTCGGCACCAATGGAAAGCAAGGCTGGTAGAAATACCAGCCTTTTCCTGTTTCTGGGGCCGGGCAGTTTTTGTGCCGGTCAGGGATGACGGCCGGTGGCAGGCAGCAGCCTTGCCTCGGCTTTTTTCGTATGCCGGGCCGTCCGATGGCGCTGCTATCCCGTATCCGAATCGTTGCAGGACAAAAAAGGAACGCGCCTCATCCCAAAAGGAAGAGGCGCATTTTTGTTCATCAAAAATTCCTTTGTGGTTTGAAACCTCCCCCTTCAGGGGGAAAAGAGTGGTTGACAAGACGGCGGAGCCGATAAAATCCTTTTTCGTAACCCCTCCCTTCAGGGAGGGGCAATCCGCACGACCCCTATCCGTCGGCTGCGGAGTCAGTCGGCGGACGGGGCGACTGTGGATTGAAACATTGTGCAAAGCAAGGACGGAGCTGCCGGGATGGCCCCCGCAGGGCCGTGCCCGTTCGTCGCAGCGCGATGGGAACAGGCCCCGGGGCCGCAGGCTCCTTTGTCATAAGGGCGTATCCGCCCTCCTAACGCAATCCGGCCAGCCAGGGCAGGAAGGCGGGCTGGGACGGACGGCGGGGGGCCTGCCAGCCGGAATCGCGGCGGCTGTCGGAGAAATAGAGGCGTTCCTGCAACAGGCGCGGGCCCATGTTGCCGGGCTCCATCTGCACCATGAGCTGGAAGGGGATGCCGGCATTGGGGCGCATGGCCATGATCTTCTGCACCAGTTCCAGCTGCGAGCCGAAACGCTCGTCATGCAGCAGCCACTGGCTGGCGCCGGGCATGTCCGTGGTGCGCTGGTCTTCGGGCAGCGGCGTGATGACGGGCAGCAGCAGGAACTGGTCGAAAGTCCGGCAGGCCACGGACTGACGGGCCAGGGCGGTCATCAGGCCGGAGGGCGCGGCCACGCGGGTCTCTTCCTGACCATGGGGACGGCCCAGGGCATCCAGCCCCCGGATGCGGACCACCAGCTCTTCCTGCCTGTCCGCCGGGGGCAGCAGGGGATCGAGCTGCGTCTGCCAGGCCGGGGCGTCAGCGGGGCGGGCGGGCAGCTTTTCCAGATAGAGCGCCCGCCAGAACAGGGGGGCGAAGGCATCGGGCAGCACTACCATCTGGCGGATGTCACGTCCCTGGGCGGCCAAGGAGGCCTGCATCTGCTGCGTGTGCCAGATCTGGCACCCCAGGGCCAGGGCCGGGTAGAGGAGGATGCTCCAGAACAGGGCCAGCCGGACGCCGGGCTTGCCGTCCGAGACGGTGAGCCCGGCCGTATCCTGGAAGGGGAAGGGGATGGCCCCCTGGGCCTGGGCACGCTTCTTCTCCTGCCGCAGGCCGTGCCAGATGCCCCAGAGCAGGGGCAGGGTCATGAGCAGGTCGATGATATAGACGGCATTGAGGCGCAGGCGCTCCCCGGAGAAGGGCAGCCAGACCAGCGTGCCGTAGGTGGTCAGGGCATCGAGCCAGATATGCAGCAGGACCATGAGCATCATGAAGGCCCAGACCCCGCCGAACGACCAGGCGTTGCGGGTATCGTAGCGCCAGAGGGGCCGGGCCAGGATGGCCAGCAGCAGGCCCATGAGCGGTGCCGCTGCCAGGGCGTGGGTGATGCCGCGGTGCAGCAGCAGGGTCTGCAGGGGGCCGCTGGCGGCCAGGATGTCCAGATCGGGCGAGGCAGCCGCGAAGGCTGCCAGGGGCAGGGCCCAGCGGGTGGCGGGGCGCTGCGGCATGGCCAGCATGGCAAGGGCGCCGCTGGCGGCATGGGTGACAGGATCCATGATGTTCCTCTACTGACGGAAGGGGCTGCGCTGCCGGGGGACGGCCCGGTAGGCGGGATCTTCGGGCGAGATATCCCGGCCCATGTGGCGCATATACATGTTGAACTGGCTGCGCTGCATGGACTGCATGACGTCCGGCCGGTTGAAATAATACAGCATGGTCTGGGTGCTGTTGTTGCCGGTCATGGGCTGGCGCATGCTGTCTGCACCGCTGACGCCGGCCGGCACGGTGTCGGGCTCCGAGGTCCCGGTGCCGATATCCTTGGGGCCGCAGGCGGCCAGCAGGACCGCCAGGACGCAGATGACCAACAGGAAAAGGGGCGAATGTCTCATATTCCACCTCGGCCCGACTATACGGACTGGCGGCGTGGCTGGCAACCGCACAGGGGGCTGGCTTTTACCGTAAAATAGTGTAGAGTGCAAAAAATTATTATTGGTAATTGCGTATGCAACAATTTCTTATCTCTGCCCTGTGTTTATGCCTGTGCCTTGCCGCCACGTCTGCCGCTGCGTCAGGCAGTGCCCTGCGCGTCGGTCTCAGCGATGAGTATCCGCCGCTGTCGTATACCGACGAGGACGGGCAGCGGCGGGGATTCGAATACGAGCTGGCGGATTCCCTGTGCCGACGTCTGGGGCGCACCTGCGTCTGGACGTTCACCACGCAGGCGGACCTGGTGCAGGGCCTCAGGAACGGCAGTTTTGACCTGATCTTCGCCCAGCGCCTGGAGCCGAAGCAGGAAGGGCTGCTCTACAGTACCCCGTACTACCACTCCCGGGCCATGTGCATCGGGCGTCCCGGCGGGCGCGGGCCGGAAGAGGCGGGGGCCCGCATCGGTGTCTATCAGGGCTCCGTGCTGGTGCAGCGGGCCCGGGGCTTCTGGCCGGAGGCCGACATCGTCACCGGCAGTGTGCAGGAGCTCATCAGGCGCCTGCGGCAGGGCAGCATCGATGTGCTGTTCATCAATGATCTGGCCGGTTATGCCTTTTTGCTGACGGACGAAGGGCTGGAATTCGACCGCCTGGATGTCCCTTTCGATGCCGAAACCAGAGCCACGGGGAGCTGCGTGGCGGTCAGGGCCGGGCGCCCCGAACTGCTGGATGCCGTGAACAGGGCGCTGAAGGCCCTGCTTTACAGCGGGGAGTTCCACAACCGCAGCCGCAGTTATTTCCAGTATATCATCTACTGACACCGGGCGGCGGTACGCTGCCGGATCTCCATGATATCTTTCCCGGAGGGGAGTTTTCCAAAGTTTTGCCATGATCGGCTTTATCCGCAACAAACCTTTGCCGGCCCGCCGCTACCTGATTCTGCTGGTGCTGCCCTGGTGCCTGATGCTCCTGCTGACGGTGGCTGTGCTCTGGCCCTATCTTGCCGGCTTCCGCACCACTGTGAAGACCTTGCAGGACGTCCATCTGCCCGGGATCCTGGAAGCCCAGCGCACCCGGACCAACCTGAACATGCTGCTCAAGCAGCTGGTCATCATCTATCTGGCCGAGGCCCCTCTGGAACGGCGGCGGGCCCGTCTGCATGCCCAGGCCCTGCTGGCCGGCATGGCCCATGATCCCTCGCCCGTGGCTACTGAAGTCCTGGCGCTGGGGCCGCGCATCCGGCAGCTCTATATGATCTGCATGGAGGCGGACAAGGGCCTTTCCCGGCTCCATCGCCACGAGATGGAGATGATGCTCGCCCTCAACAGTCTGGAACAGGCCACGGGGCGCAAGATGGCCGGGGAGGTGATCTTTTCCCATACCGGCCGGGACGGCGTGCGTCATGGCCGGATGGCTTTTGAAAAGATGCAGCGCCTGCTGGCTCCGGTAGAGCAGATGTGCGCAGGATCGGAAGAGTTCCGGGACATCTGCGACCAGTTCGGGAAGCACAAGCGCGCTCTGGGCGAGACCTGGCGGGAAAAACTCGCTATCGACGCCCAGGCCCGCGCCCTCTGGCAGTCTTTGGAAGACGAGCTGCTGCGTCTAGTCAATGAGGTCTCCTCGCGCGAATTGCAGCAATCCCTGGAAGAGGCGGAGTCCCTTTCCGAAGCCACGGACTACATCGTCTGGAGCATCTTCCTCTTCACGCTGGGGCTGCTGGCCTTTTTGCTTGTCCTGCTCCTGCTGCTGCGGCGCGACCTGCTGCGGCCGCTGGTGCGCATCGCCGGGAACCTCTCCCGCCTGCGTGACGGCATGCAGCCGGAGCCCATCCCCGCTGTCCGCATCACCGAATTGCAGGAGGTCGTGGACATCGTGCCCGACATCAGCGGCTACCTGGGCTCCCTCAAGGAACGCAGCTGCCGTCTGGAAGAGGAGAAGGACGCCTACTCCCGCATGAGCCTCATGGACAGCCTGACGGGCATCCCCAACCGGCGCGCCCTGGACATGCGGCTGGCGGATCTGGCGGAGCTGCGGCAGGCGGCCAGCCTCATCATGCTGGATGTGGACCTGTTCAAGATCTACAACGATACGCTGGGACATCAGGAAGGAGACGCCTGCCTGCACCGGGTGGCCCAGGCCATGCGCGACGGCCTGCGCGGCGGCGACCGCGAGATCTTCCGCTACGGCGGGGAGGAGTTCGCCGTGGTCCTGGACGAGGTGTCGCCGGAGCATGCCCTGCATGTGGCCGAGCGCCTGCGCCAGACCGTGGAGCAGCTGGGCATCCCTCATCCCGGCAGTCCCGCCGGGCATGTGACCATCAGTCTGGGCGTGGCCGCCGTCGAGGTGCTGACGCCCGAGACCCTGCCCCGGCTCCTGGAGACCGCCGACAGCGCCCTGTACAGCGCCAAGGAACAGGGCCGCAACAGGGTCCACCTTGCCGGAGAGCTCGTGAAAAAGTCCGCTTGCCTTGCGGCGGGCGACAGGCTATAGCTCAGTTTTCCATCCCATCAGGAGATAATGCATGCGCCCTGCTTCTTGCGGCATCACCCCCGAAGGCTGGCCCACCATCGGCATCACGGCCCTGACGGCCCTTGTTTTTGCCTGCCTCGGCTGGCCGGTCCCCGCTGTCCTGGCTCTGGCCCTGTGCTGGTTCGCCTTCCACTTTTTCCGTGACCCCGAACGTGTGGTGCCCACCGCGCCCGGCCTGGCCGTCAGCCCTGCCGATGGCCGCGTCATCCGCATCGAGCGCAAGCCCGATCCCCTGACCGGTGACGAACGCACCTGCATCAGCATCTTCATGAACGTGTTCAGCGTGCATGTGAACCGCTCGCCCGTGACCGGCGTGGTGGAGCAGATCCGCTACTGGCCGGGCAAGTTCGTCAACGCCGCCTACGACAAGGCCGCCACCGACAACGAACGCTGCGGCTACCTGCTGCGCGGCGAAGACGGCGCCGCCTGGACCATGGTGCAGATCGCCGGGCTCATCGCCCGCCGCATCGTCTGCCGCGTGTCCGAAGGCGATGCCCTGGAGCGCGGCCAGCGCTACGGCATGATCCGCTTCGGTTCGCGTGTTGACCTTTACCTGCCCGAAGGCTATGTTCCCTCTGTGAACATCGGCGAGCAGGTCTTTGCAGGCCAGAGCACGCTTGCCACCAGAAACTGATTTCGAGTCAAGTGGAGCATGGTTGTGGACACTCAGCCGCAAGAAAAAAAACTGCCCGTACACAAGAGCATCTACCTCCTGCCCAACCTCATCACGTCGTTGAGCATGTTCATGGGCTTTTTGTCCATGGTCTGGGCTGTGCAGTCCCGTTTTGAAGAAGCGGGTCTGGCCATCGTGCTGTCCGCTCTGCTGGACGGCATGGACGGCAAGGTGGCTCGCCTGACCCATACGGCCAGCGAATTCGGTGTCCAGTATGACTCCCTGGCCGACCTCATCGCCTTCGGTCTTGCTCCGGCCTTCCTGCTCTGGCAGTGGCAGTTGGAGAGCCTGGGCCGCTTCGGCGTGGTGGTGGCCTTCCTCTTTGCCGCCTGCGGTGCCCTGCGTCTGGCCCGCTTCAACATCAGCACGGCCGTGACCGGCAAGCGCTTCTTCATCGGCCTGCCCATCCCCGCCGCGGGCTGTACGGTGGTGGCGTTCCTGTATTTCGCCGGTATCCTGCCGGAGTTCTTCCTGCCCGCCCTGCCCTATGTCAGCATCGTCATCGCGCTGGGCCTGGGCGTGCTCATGGTGAGCCGCGTGCGCTACTTCTCCTTCAAGGAGTATGATTTCCTGCGTGCCCATCCGGTGCGCTATCTGCTGGCCGTCATGGTCATCTTTGGCCTGGTCTACGCCCAGCCGCGCCTGTTCGGCTTCCTGCTCTGCGCCGTCTACATCTGTGGCGGCCTCTACTACTCTTTTGTCATTCTGCCCCGTCGTAACCGTCAGCTACTACGCGCCCTGAATCTGCAGGACGAGGAGAAAGCTGCGTAACGGTTTGTCGCCCCGCGGGGGCGGATCGAGAACCTTCTGATCGCCGCCGGCAGGGCGGCCGTTATGCAGTAGCATAACAAACAAGCACCCTTCGCGGGTGTCCGATCAGAGGAGTCAGATCCATGTCCAACCGCGTGTTCTTTTTCGACACCACCCTGCGTGACGGCGAACAGTCGCCGGGCGCGACCATGAACCTTCAGGAAAAGCTCCGTATTGCCCACCAGCTCGAAGTGCTGGGCGTGGACATTATGGAAGCCGGTTTCCCCGCCTCCAGCCAGGGGGATTTCGAGTCCGTGCAGCGTATCGCCCGGCAGGCGAAATCCATCCAGGTGGCCGGTCTGTGCCGCTGCATGGACAGCGACATCGACCGCTGCTGGGAGGCCGTGAAGGACGCCAAGAATCCCCGCATCCATACCTTCCTTTCCACTTCGCCCCTGCACATGAAGTACAAGCTGCGCAAGGACCCCGAAGTGGTGCTGCAGATGATCGAAGCCGGGGTGCGCCGCTGCGCCGGGTACACCGACAACGTGGAGTTCTCCGCCGAGGACGCCTCCCGTTCCGAACGTGACTTCCTCTGCCGCGTGGTGGAGACCGCCATCAAGGCCGGCGCCACCACCATCAACCTGCCCGACACCGTGGGCTATGCCCAGCCGCAGGAATTCGCCGACCTCATCCGCTACGTCATCGAGAACACGCCCAACAGCGACAAGGCCATCTTCAGCGTGCACTGCCACAACGACCTGGGCCTGGCCGTGGCCAACACCCTGGCCGCCCTCAGCGTGGGTGCCCGTCAGGCCGAGGTGACCATCAGCGGCATCGGCGAGCGCGCGGGCAACGCCGCCCTCGAAGAGCTGGCCATGGCCCTGCGCGTGCGCAAGGACTACTACGGTCTGGAGCACGGCATCGTCACCGAGCAGCTCTATCCTTCCTGCCGCCTGCTCTCCATGACCATCGGTCAGCCCATCCCCAACAACAAGGCCATCGTGGGCGCCAACGCCTTTGCCCATGAGTCCGGCATCCATCAGGACGGCATGCTCAAGAACCGCGAGACCTACGAGATCATGACCCCGCAGTCCGTGGGCCGCAACGAGAGCAACCTCGTCATCGGCAAGCATTCCGGCCGCAATGCCGTGCGCAACAAGTTCGAGAGCCTGGGCTACAGCCTGGATGACGACCAGCTGCAGATCGTCTTCGAGGCCGTCAAGGCTCTGGCCGACCGCAAGAAGACCCTGCACGACGATGACCTCATGGCCCTGGTGCAGGAAGAAGTCTACCGCATGCCCGACCTGTACCGCCTGCGCCATGTGAGCGTGCAGAGCTCCGACGCCGGCGGCGTGCCGCCCACGGCGGCCGTGCTCATGGACGTGGACGGCATGGAAAAGAGCGGCGCCGGTTTCGGCGTGGGCCCCGTGGACGCCATCTTCAATGTCATCAACGACATGCTGGGCCGTGAACCTCAGCTTGAGCAGTATGCGGTCAACGCCGTCACCGGCGGCACCGACGCCCTGGGCGAAGTGACCGTGCGCCTGCGCGAAGGCGAGTTCTCGGCTGTGGGCCGCGGCGCCCATCCCGACATCCTGGTGGCCACGGCGCGTGCCTATGTGAACGCCCTCAACCATCTGGCCAAGAAGGAAAAGGAAGGCGAGCGTCTGCACTGCCAGCACAGCTAGCGAGTGTTCCTGAGGGGAGGGGGCACCCCTCGCCTAGCGCGAGAGGGGTGCCCCCTCCCCTCAAACTTCCCTCCCTCTCCCCAGCGCGCTTTAGTTGGGGCTAGGTGGCTCTTGGGCCACAAGGCCCCGTGGGTACGCCCTGTGTCCCTGTCCGGGAATGACCCGCCGGGGAGAGGAAAAGGCAGCCAGCAGGAGAGCCCTGCATATTTTATGACCGCCCCTGTGGGAGCTCTGCCCACCTCCCGGATCTTTCCGGGGTGGTGCCGGGAGACCTTCAGCAGGGAAAAGCTGGCGCATCGCCCCGTCTGTCATCCTCCTGAATAAAGCGCATTTGGGGGAGGATGGGGGGCCCGGGGGGAAGGAACCCCCTTGGGGCGCTAGTCAAAGGGGGTTCCTTCCCCCCGCAATCGCATTCCGTACCAAGGAGAACCATCATGCCTCAGACGCTTGCGCAAAAGATCCTGCAAGCCCACACCGACGACGTCATCGAGCGCGACGGACAGATCGTCCAGTGCCGCCTGTCCCTGGTGCTGGCCAATGACATCACCGGCCCCTTGGCCATCAAATCCTTCAAGGGCATGGGCGCCAGCCGCGTGTTCGACAAGGACAAGATCGCCCTGGTCATGGACCACTTCACGCCCCAGAAGGACATCGCCTCGGCCAACCAGGTGATGATCAGCCGCCAGTTCGCCCAGGAGCAGGGCATCACCCACTACTACGAAGGCGGCGACTGCGGCGTGGAACACACCCTGCTGCCCGAACGCGGCCTGGTGGGCCCCGGTGACGTGGTCATCGGCGCGGACAGCCACACCTGCACCTACGGCGGCATCGGCGCCTTCGCCACGGGCATGGGCTCCACCGACATCGCCGCCGGCATGGCCCTTGGCGAGACCTGGATCAAGGTGCCCCCGACCATCCGCGTGAACATCAACGGCCAGATGCCCAAGTGGCTGCGCGGCAAGGACCTGATGCTGCTGCTCATCAAGACCATCGGCGTGGACGGTGCCCTGTACAAGGCCCTGGAATTCGGTGGTTCCGTCATCGATGCCCTGCCTGTGGAAGGCCGTCTGACCATGGCCAACATGGCCATCGAAGCCGGCGGCAAGGTGGGCCTGTTCGCCGTGGACGAGCTCACCCGCCAGTACTGCGCCGAGCACGGCCGTCCCGGCGTGACCATGAGTCTGGCCGCTGACGAAGGCGCCGTGTACGAGCGCGTGGTGGACATCGACGTGACCGGCCAGGAACCCGTGGTGGCCTGTCCGCACCTGCCCTCCAACGTGAAGAACGTTTCCGAGCTCAAGGACCTGTCCGTGCAGCAGGTGGTGGTGGGCTCCTGCACCAACGGCCGCATCAGCGACATGCGCGATGCCGCCGAGATTCTGCGCGGCCGCAAGGTGGCCAAGGGCGTGCGCTGCATCATCCTGCCCTCCACCCCCGCCGTGTGGAAGCAGTGCCTCAAGGAAGGCCTGATGGAAGTCTTCATGGATGCCGGCTGCATCGTGGGCCCCTGCACCTGCGGTCCCTGCCTGGGCGGCCACATGGGCATCCTGGGCGACGGCGAACGCGCCGTGGCCACCACCAACCGCAACTTCCGCGGCCGTATGGGCAGCCTGGATTCCGAAGTCTACCTGTCCAGCCCCGTGGTGGCGGCCGCCAGTGCCGTGGCGGGCTGCATCGCCGGCCCTGACCAGCTCTAAGCCGTTTTTTCAGAAAGGATCACGTCATGAATTACAAAGGTACGGCCCACAAGGTGGGCGAACATATCGATACCGACGCCATCATCCCGGCCCGCTTCCTGGTGACCTCTGACGCCAAGGAACTGGGCGCCAACTGCATGGCCGGTCTGGAACCTGACTGGGTCAAGCGCGTGAAGCCCGGCGACATCATGGTGGCCGGCCGCAACTTCGGCTGCGGCTCCTCCCGCGAGCACGCCCCCATCGCCATCCTGGGCGCGGGCATGCCCGTGGTCATCGGCCACAGCTTTGCCCGCATCTTCTACCGCAACGCCTTCAACATGGGCCTGCTGCTCATGGAAGTGGGCGACGACGTGGACAAGATCAATGACGGCGACGAGCTGGAAGTGGATGCCGCCACCGGTGTCATCCGCGACCTGACCAACGGCGCCGAGATCCAGTGCCCGCCCCTGCCGGCCTCCATGGCCGCCATCCTGGCCAAGGGCGGCCTGGTCAACTATGTGAAGGAACGTCTGGCCGCCAAGGGCTAGGCGGACAGCTGCTGGCTGAGGGGGAGAGGGGCCCCTTTTCCAAAAGGGGCCCCTCTCCCCCTCAAACTCCCCCTCTCCTCCCGAAAACTTTTGTTCCGGTCGATAACGGGGCAGGGCAGGACGGTGATCGTGCCCTGAATATCCGTCCCCCGGTGGTTTGGGGAGAGCGTGCCGTGGAGGCAGGGCAAGAGCGGAGGCTGCGGAAGGCGTGCCCTTCGCGGCTTTCTGGTGAGCAAGGACAATTTTTGCACACAAGCGCAGTGCTGCGGCGCTGCATGAGGATATCAAGATGAAAAAGACCATTTGTCTGTTGCCGGGTGACGGCATCGGTCCCGAGATCGTGGCCCAGGGCGTGGCCGTCCTGGAAGCTGTGGCCAAAAAGTTCGGCCATGAATTCGACTTCGTGCCCGCCCTCATCGGCGGCGCGGCCATCGACGCCACCGGCGAGCCCCTGCCCGCCGCCACGGTGGAAGCCTGCCAGAAGGCCGACGCCGTGTATCTGGGCGCCGTGGGCGGCCCCAAGTGGGACAATATCGAGCCTGCCCGCCGTCCTGAAAAGGGCCTGCTGGGCATCCGCAAGGCCCTGGGCCTGTTCGCCAACCTGCGTCCCGCCCTGCTGCTGCCCGAACTGGCCGGCGCCTGCCTGCTGCGTTCCGACATCGCGGCCCGCGGTCTGGACCTCATCGTGGTGCGCGAGCTGACCGGTGACATCTACTTCGGCGAGCCCCGCGCCATCGAAGAACGTAACGGCCTGCGCGTGGGCTACAACACCATGATCTACGACGAGAACGAGATCCGCCGCATCGCCAAGGTGGCCTTCGAGACCGCCCGCCAGCGTCGCAAGAAGGTCTGCTCCGTGGAAAAGAGCAACGTGCTGGAGACCTCCCGCCTCTGGAAGGCCGTGGTGCAGGAAGTGCACGCCGACTACCCCGACGTGGAACTGAGCCACATGTACGTGGACAACGCCGCCATGCAGCTGGTGCGCGATCCTTCGCAGTTCGACGTCATCCTCACCGGCAACATCTTCGGTGACATCCTCTCCGACGAGGCCTCCGTCATCACCGGTTCGCTGGGCATGCTGCCTTCCGCCTCCATGGGCGCCCAGGCTCCGGCCCTGTTCGAGCCCATCCACGGTTCCGCGCCCGACATCGCCGGTCAGGACAAGGCCAATCCTCTGGCCACCATCCTGTCCGCCGGCATGATGCTGCGTCTGGCCTTCGGCCTGTCCGAAGAAGCCGACGCCGTGGAGAATGCCGTGCGCCAGACCCTGCGTGACGGTTTCCGTACCGGCGACATCATGGAAGACGGCTGCACCCTGGTGGGCTGCGCCGAGATGGGCCGTCTGGTGGCCGAACGCCTGTAGTCTCTGGTTCTGTTTTTCCGGAATGGAGCGGAGCTGCCCTGCGGGGCGGCTCCGCTTTTTGTTTTTGGAGGAAGGGGAAAGGCGTTGCTGCGGCGGTCCTCAAAAGGGAAGGCCAGGCCTCTGGTCACGACAGTAGCCGATGGCGGGAAGGGAGGGGGACGGGAGAGGGACGATGGCAGGAAACAGATCTCGGCCAGGGCAGGAAGGGAAGCGGCACGAGAAGGGGCCCAGGGGCAGCCGTAGGCGTCGTGCGTCCGTGAGCCAGGCGCATACGGCACGCCATGCCCCGGGATGGGGATTGCGGGGAAAGATCGGGGTGTGCAGGCCGACGGGAAGAGCCGTCAGAGACGGTCGGCAGGAGACGGGCTTGCGTGCCATGAGGATCGCCACTGACCCTGAAAAAAACGTTTGGGCAGGGAGAAGGGGAGTTTGAGGGGGAGAGGTGTCCAAAGAGATGGCCTTCTCCCCCTCGTATCTACTCCCCATGCTTTCTTTTCTGCAGCCAGGCCTGGATCTGCGGCCCGGTCATGACCAAGACCACGGCGGCGCAGATGACGGCCACGCCGCTGAAGACGGCGAAGGTGGCGGGCTCGTCGAAGACGAGGATGCCCACGGTGACGGCGGTGAGCGGTTCGCCCACGCCCAGGATGGAGGCCAGGGTGGAACCGATGTGCTGGATGGCCAGGATCAGGGTCAGGTTGGAGATGACCGCGGTGATGATGGCCAGCAGCAGGCTCAGGGCCAGCTGTTCCCAGGTACCGATGATCTCGAAGGTCCCGGAGATCAGGGCATTGATAAGGGACACGCCGGTACCGAAGAACAGCACCCAGAAGGTGATGCTCAGGCCCGAGATGCTGTGGATGCGGGCCACATGCAGGCCCGAGATGTAGAGAGCGTTGCACAGGGCCGACGCCAGCAGCAGGCCCACGCCCAGCGGGTCAAGGCTGCCGCCGTCATCACCGCCGCCGCTGCCCAGCAGGGCCACGCCAAGGATGGCCAGCAGCACGGAACTGGCCGTGATGATGGAAAATTTTTCATGGAAGAAGATGGTCATGATGAGCATGACCATCAGCGGATACAGGAATTGCAGGGTGGCCGTGACGCCGCCCGACAGGTAGAGCAGGCCCCAGATCATGAGCAGGGCGGCCAGGGCGTAGAGCACGCTGAACAGGGCTAGCAGGCCGAGGTCGCGCGCGGGCGCGGCAAGACGTTCCTGGCGCAGGACGAGGATGAGGCCCAGGCTTATGGAGGCGAAGAGGAAGCGGTAAAAAAGGACACAGTCCGCGGACAGGCCGCTATGCAGCAGGGGCAGACTGAACAGCGGGATGAGACCGAAAGCGGCGGAGGAAATAAGGGCAAGCACAAAACCCATGACAGCTCTCCATGACGAGGGATTTGCGGTTTTCCAAATGACTCACGATTTCCGACATTGCCCCAAAGAAAACGGGAATACAAGGGGTTGGGGCTGATCGAAGGCCAAAAAAAAGGGCGCTCGGGGCGCCCGGAAAAAAGGGAGCGGCAGAGCGCTAGTTGCCGGCATCGTCCAGCACGACCTCGGCCTCGGGGTGGCCCTGGCGCAGCGCTTCATGCATGGCGGCCGCGTCGGCAAAGGCGAAGAAGGGGCCCACCTGGTCATCCTTGTAACGCACGAAATAGGCCTGTCCGTTCTGCAGGGGGGTGCCGCTGGGGTCGCTGACCACTTCCAGATCGACCTTGCCCACGCCGCGGTCGTTCATGTTGATCTGCTGGGCGGCAGCATAGGAAAGGTCGATGATGCGGCCACGCACATAGGGGCCGCGGTCGGTCACGCAGACCATGACGCTCTTGCCGTTGCTCTTGTCGGTGACGCGCACCACGGTGCCGATGGGCAGGGTGCGGTGGGCAGCCGTGAAGGTGTACATGTCATAGCCTTCACCGCTGGCGGTCTTCTTGTTGTGGAAGTCGGCCCCGTACCAGGAGGCCATGCCGGTCATGAAGGCATCGGCGTTGCTCTGGGCACGTTTGAGCCAGACATCACGGCTGGAGGAAGCAGTCTTTGCATCGCCGGCATAGGCGGCGGACATGGGGGAGGCCAGCAGCAGACAGGTCAGCAGCAGCGCCAGCATCCCCATGGAAGAATGTGAGGTCATAGAAACTCCTTGGTTGAAGCAGGTACGCGGCGTGGTTGCCCACGCGGCGCAGGTCGTCGGACGACCCACCCCGTCAAGGCTGCACAACGGGGCTTGCCTGAAACGCCAAACAAAAAGATTGAGGCATGATGCCTGAAAAAAAGCTCTGTGTCAAACCAGGTAAATTTTGCAAGAGAAAGTCTGGAAAATTTCCTGTCCAAGATGAGTAATTAACAGTTGATATGCAGTTAGCATGTAACTTTATATCGACTGTTATTTTTTGATATATAAAGTTAGTTTTTGCAGATATAAAGTTGATATAAAGTTAAAAGTTTCTGCAATTCTTCTGTATATTGTGAAAGGGGGCAAGAGGCCCCTGCACGGGCTGTCAGGGGGGCCTGAATTGCATATTCCGCTTTTAGGAACACGCATGCGAGAGGTGGGAGGAGAGGACAGAAGGACTGTCCGGGCCGGAGCGGATCCGGCCTTCGGGAGGGGCTTTTCGGGGCCTTCGATATCATGACCACCACAGAGCGGCGTCAGGGAAACTGCCGTGGAAGGCTGGTTGCCGACGGGTCGCCGACAGGACCGCAGCAGCGGTGCGGGCAACAAAAAAGGGCGCCCCTTGCGGGGCGCCCCTGATGTTCGCGGCAGGGCCGGGACTTACCAGTCCAGGGTACGCTTGAAGGCGGTGGTCAGGTCGTCCACGCTTTCCTGCAGGACGGTGACGCCGCCACGGGTCATGGTCAGGGTGTTGTCGTCGGTGACGGTACCGATGCGGCGGCAGATCTGCCAGCTGCCCAGCATGTCGAGGATCATGGCCAGGTCGGGGCGCACGCTGACGATGAGGCGGCTGGCCGATTCGCTGTACAGCAGTTCGGTCAGGGTCATGTCTTCCATGGCGGGCACGGCGTCCAGATCGATGTTGGCGCCCAGGCGGCCGCCGATGCACATTTCGGCCAGGGCCACGGCCAGACCGCCGTCGGAGCAGTCATGGCAGGCGGACAAGGCGCGCTGGCCCATGAGGCCGTGCACGGCGCGGTAGCGCGGCATGGCGGTGGAGGCGTCCACATTGGGTACGCGGCCGCCGGTGAGGCCCAGTTCGGAGCAGGCTTCGCTGCCGGCCATTTCACGCCAGGTACCGCCCAGCATGTAGATGTGGTGACCGGCGGCCTTGAAGTCCGAGGTCTGGGTGGCGATGACGTTGTTGATGACGCCCATCACCGAGAACAGCACCGTGGGCGGGATGGAGATCTTTTCGCCGCCGCCGGTGTAGTCGTTCTTCATGGAGTCCTTGCCGGAGATGCAGGGCACGCCGAAAGCCAGGGAGAACTGCTGCAGGGCCTTGCAGGCGCGCACCAGCTGGGCCAGCTTGTAGCGGCCGTCGGGGGTCTTCTCGCTCTGGACGGGGTCGCACCAGCAGAAGTTGTCCACACCGGCCAGGGCATCGGGGTTGCCGCCCACGGCCACGGCGTTACGGATGGCTTCGTCCATGGCGTTGGCCATCATCCAGTAGGTGTCGTAGTCGCTGAACTTGGGGCAGATACCGTGGGAGATGACCAGACCGGCATCGGATTCCAGCAGCGGACGGATGACGCCGGCGTCGGAAGGACCATCGTTCTTGACGCCGCACAGGGGCTTGATGGCGCTGCCGCCGCGCACTTCGTGGTCGTACTGGCGGATGATGTATTCCTTGGAGCAGATGTTCAGGCGGTTCAGCATGCGGCGCAGGAAGGCGCCCTGTTCGCTGTCGGGCATGTCCACGCGGATGTCTTCCACCTTGGGGGCTTCCCACACGGCTTCCAGTTCCAGCTGGGGCACGCCGTCATGCATGAATTCCATGGGCAGGGAGGCCACGGGACGGTCGTTGTAGCGCACGTCGAAGAAGCCGCTGTCGGTGTAGTGGCCCAGGGCGGTGGCTTCCACGTCCATGCGGGCGGCCAGTTCCATGAACTCGTCCAGCTTGGCGGGCGGCACGGCCAGGGTCATGCGTTCCTGGGCCTCGGAGAGCAGGATCTCCCAGGGGCGCAGGCCGTCGTACTTGAGGGGGGCCTTGGCGATGTCCAGCACGCAGCCGCCGGTGTCTTCGGCCATTTCGCCCACGGAGGAGGAAAGGCCGCCGGCGCCGTTGTCGGTGATGGCGTTGTACAGGCCCAGGTCACGGGCGCGCATGATGAAGTCGTACATCTTGCGCTGGGTGATGGGGTCGCCGATCTGCACGGCCGTGGCCGGGGAACCTTCGTGCAGTTCCTCGGAGGAGAAGGTGGCGCCGTGGATGCCGTCCTTGCCGATGCGGCCGCCGGTCATGACGATGATGTCGCCCACTTCGGCCTTCTTTTCCCAGCCCTTGCGGCCGTTGACGTCGGTGGGGATCACACCCACGGTGCCGCAGTAGACCAGGGGCTTGCCCAGGTAGCGTTCATCGAAGACCAGGGAGCCGTTGACGGTGGGGATGCCGGACTTGTTGCCGCCGTGTTCCACGCCTTCGCGCACGCCTTCCAGCACGCGGCGGGGATGCAGCAGGCGCGGGGGCAGTTCCTTGTCATAGAAGGGGGAGGCGAAGCAGAACACGTCGGTGTTGCAGACCAGTTCCGCGCCCATGCCGGTGCCCATGGGGTCACGGTTGACGCCCACGATACCGGTGAGGGCGCCGCCGTAGGGGTCTAGGGCGGAGGGGCTGTTGTGGGTCTCCACCTTGATGCAGGCGTCGTAGCCGTTGATGAAGGCGATGACGCCGGCGTTGTCCTTGAACACGGACTTGCAGTAGTCGTCGTCGCCCAGGCGCTTGCGGATGGCGGCCGTGGCGTCACGGATGCAGGTCTTGTACAGGTTGTTGACCTCTTCGCGCTGGCCGGTCTCCTTGTTCTCGTAATGGATGCGGGAGGCGAAGATCTTGTGCTTGCAGTGTTCGGACCAGGTCTGGGCCAGCACTTCCATTTCCACGTCGGTGGGGTCGGCGGGCAGACCGGCGGCCTTGCGGCGGGCCTGTTCGTCAGGGGTGGCGAACTGGTCGCGGATGCAGTGCAGCTCGCGCAGGGTCAGGGCCCAGGTGTTGTCGCGGCTGGCTTTCTGCAGGGCCTCGTCGTCCATGCTGGACAGGGGCACCACGTCCACGGTGTCGTTGGCTTCGCCGGTGACCTTGGCGGCCTGGGCTTCGAAGCCGGGCTGGGCCTGCCATTCTTCGGCGCTCTTGACGCGGAAGCGCTGGATCAGGGTGTTGCAGAGCAGGTCGCGGGCCAGGGCCTCCACCTCTTCACGGCCGAGCATGCGGTCGGGCGTGCAGGTGATGCGGTACTGCACCGAGGTGTAGACGCGCAGGCTGTCACGGGCGATGCCCAGCACCATGGCGGCGGTGTCACGGGCGGTGCGGCCTTCGTTGTCGGTGACGCCGGGGCGGTAGCCCACTTCCACGATCCAGTGGGGGGCGGGTTCCACGAAGGGCAGCGGCTCCAGCGAGGCCTGCTGCAGGATGGGGTCGTGCCAGATGCCTTCGTCCACCAGACGGTTCACCTGGGCGGCATCCAGACCGTCCACGGTGTAGACTTTGATCTGACGGATGGCGGCAACGGGGATCTGCAGCGCCTTGAGCAGATGCAGCGCCGTCTTGCGGCCCTGGGTATCGGTAATGTTGGCATGAAGCCCGGTTTCCACACGATAGAGCATACGGTCCTCGCTTTGGCGGCGGGAATCCCGCCGGTTCTCCGTAATAAGGCGATTATTTTTTGCGGTCGCGAACGTAGTCGGCCATTTGTTGCAGGATGTCCTGTTCCGGTCCCGAGGGCAGGGTGGCCAGGGCCGCGCGGGCCTTGTCCAGATAGCCTTCGGCAGCCATGCGCGTGGCCTGGTCGAAGCCGGCCGCACGGATGCTGTCAGCGATGCGCTCGGCGTCGCTGTCGGTGAAGGAAGCGTCATTGAAGGCCTGATCGAAGGCCGCGCGGGCGGCATCGTCCAGGCTGTCGCGGTACATGCGCAGGGGCGGGGTCAGTTTGCCCTCGCGCACGTCGCCGCCCGAAGGTTTGCCCGTGACGCTCTGGGGGGCGAAGTCCAGGGCGTCGTCCACGATCTGGAAGGCCATGCCGATGTTCTCGCCATACGCGGCGGCGGCTTCCACCAGGGCATCGTCGGCACCGGCGCGCAGGGCGCCCAGCTGGCACGAGGCCCGGATCAGCCAGGCCGTCTTGCCGCGGATGATCTCCTCGTATTCCTCGGCGGTGGTCTCCACCTGATGCTGGGCCGCGATCTCCAGGATCTCACCGGCGGCGGTGCGGCTGGTGGCCTCGGAGAAGCAGAGGCACAGGCGCGGGTCGCCGCACTGGGCCACCAGGGCATTGGCATGGGCCAGCATGGCATCGCCGGCCAGGATGGTGCTGGTGGCGCTGAAAATGGTGTGCGCGGCGGGTTTGCCGCGACGGGTATCGGCATTGTCCAGCACGTCGTCATGCAGCAGCGTGGCGGCATGGAGCATCTCCATGGTGACGGCCAGATCGTAGATGTCTTTTTTGTCATAGCCCAGCAGGCGGGCCATGAGGATGGTCAGCAGGGGGCGCAGGCGTTTGCCGCCCGCTTCGAAAATGTGGCGGGCGATGGGGCGCACGGGATGGGGCAGGCCCTCGGCGGCCCGGGAAAGAGCCTTGTTGATGGGGGGCAGTTCCAGTGCCAGACGGGCTTTCAGAAGCAGCATAGCGACATCTCGGTTTATGGTGCGGGGCGCCAGATATCCGCCAGACGGCGCATGGCTCCCGGAAAATCCGTTTCATGCGGTGCGCGCGGCCCCACCCGGTTGGAAACGCTGCGTACCTCCACACAGGCGATGCCCTGGCGGGCGCAGGCCAGCGCCACGGCAAAACCTTCCATATTTTCCAGCAGGGCCCCGGGATGGGCCTGCCGGAGCTGTCCCACACGCTGCCGGGAAGCGCTGACGCCCGCCACGCTCAGGGACGTGGCCGCGGGCAGGGAGCACAGCCCGTGCAGGCAGGCGGGCAGCTGCGCGGGAGCGGCCAGGGGCAGACGGTCGAAGACCGGCCCGTGCGGCCCTTCCCACTGGGGAAAACCGAACGACGGGCCGTCCACAGCCGTCCCGTCGTGCAGGCCGTATTCCGGCCAGATCTCTTCCTCCACCCGCCAGAGCGAACGGAGGGGCGCCCGTTGCAGGTCCATGCTGCCGGCCACGCCCACGTTGAGCACCAGCGAGACCGCATGTCCGGCCTGTCGGGCCCCAGCCAATGCCAGCCCCATGCCGAGGGCGGCGTTGACGGGCCCCACGCCGGTGATGCAGGCCAGGGCCGGCAGGCCCAGGTGCAGGGGCAGCAATTCCTGCTCCGGCAGGCCGGTCTGCGCCGCCGGGCCGCATGCCGCTCCGGGAGCGGGACCCAGGGCCTGTTCCGGCAGGGCGGACAGCAGTTCGCGGGCGGTGGCGGCACAGACCAGCAGCACGGCGCTTACAGTCTCCAGTAGTCGATGCCCGCGGCGCGCATGGTCTGCGGGTCGAAGAAGCCCTTCACGTCCATGAGCACGGCCTTGTTGCCGTCCTTGCAGCGGGCCTTGATGTCTTCGGGCGTCAGGGCGGCGTAGGCCTTGTGGCTCACGGCCAGCAGCACGGCATCCAGGTCGCGCAGCTGATCCAGATCCACCAGCTCCTGCCCGTATTCGCGCATGGCTTCGGCCGGGTCGGCCTCGGCGTCATGCACCAGCGGGACCACATTATATTCCTTGAGTTCGCGGATCACGTCCACCACGCGGGTGTTGCGCAGGTCGGGCACGTTCTCCTTGAAGGTGAAGCCCAGGATGCCCACGCGCGCGCCGCTGACCACGTTGCCGTTCTTGATCAGGCGCTTGACCAAGCATTCGGCCACATATTTGCCCATGTTGTCGTTGGTGCGGCGACCGGCCAGGATGACTTCGGGGTGGAAGCCCATCTCCTCGGCCTTGAAGGTCAGGTAGTAGGGGTCCACGCCGATGCAGTGGCCGCCCACCAGACCGGGACGGAAGGGCAGGAAATTCCATTTGGTACCGGCGGCTTCCAGCACTTCGAGGGTGTCGATGCCCAGGCGCTCGAAGATGATGGCCAGCTCGTTCATGAGCGCGATGTTCAGGTCGCGCTGGGTGTTCTCGATGACCTTGGCGGCCTCGGCCACCTTGATGCTGGAAGCACGGTGGATGCCCGCCTTGACCACGGAGCCGTAGACCTGGGCCAGCAGGTCGGCCGTGGCCTGGTCGGAACCGGAGACGATCTTTTTGATGGTCTCCAGGGTGTGGACCTTGTCACCGGGATTGATGCGCTCCGGCGAGTAGCCCACGGTGAAATCCGTGCCGTAGGTCAGGCCGGATTCCTGCTCCAGGATGGGCACGCAGATCTCTTCGGTGAGGCCGGGGTAGACCGTGGATTCATAGACCACCACGCAGCCCTTGGGCATGTGGCGGCCCACGGTGTGGCTGGCGCCCACCACGGGGGTGAGGTCGGGGGAGCGGTGTTCGTCGATGGGGGTGGGCACGGCCACGATGATCACGGCGGCCCGGGCCAGGTCGGCGGGGTCGCAGGTGTACTCGATCGTGGCGGCGGCCAGGGCTTCATCGGTCACTTCGTTGGTGCGGTCATGGCCTTTGCGCAGCTCTTCGATGCGTCCGGCGTTGATGTCGAAACCGAGCACGTTCATGTGGCGGGAAAAAGCCACGGCCAGGGGCAGGCCCACATAGCCCAGGCCCACCACGGCCAGGGTCTGTTCACGATTCTGCAGGGCAGCGAAATCCACCATCGTTTTATCCTTTACAAAAATGCCTGTTTCCGCCATGTGAAAGACATGACTTTTGACTGGAAACCATTTCTTGTGGCATTGGGTTTGGCCATCCTTCTGGAAGGCCTGGTCTGGGCTCTGGCTCCCGACGCCATGCGACGGGCAGTGATCCTCATCGCGCAGATGCCCAAAAGCTCCATACGGGTCCTCGGGCTGGCGGCGCTGGCTCTGGGCCTCTTTCTTGTATGGCTGGCCCGCAGCGCCTGAGCTTGAGGCTTTTTTCCGCATGCATGACGGCGTCCCTTGGGGCGCCGTTTTTTTGTGCCGGAGGATGGCGCCGGGTCGTCCCGCCTGCGGCGGGGAAGCCGGCGCTATCGCAGCGCGCTGGCCCGCTAGAGGGCCTTTTCGCCCACATGCAGGCAGACGATGCCCGACGTGAGCTTGATATGCCAGGCCCGCGCGAAACCGGCATCGGTCATTTCCTTTTCCAGGGCAGGGGCCGTGGGGAAATTGCGGATGGTCTCGGCCAGATACTCATAGGCGCCCGGGTCGCGGGAGACCATCTTGCCGATACGCGGCAGGATCCTGTCCAGATAAAAATTGTACAGACCGCCCCAGATGCGTTCGCTGCCGGAGCCGAACTCCAGGATGCAGGCGCGGCCGCCGGGGGTGAGCACGCGCAGCATCTCGGCAAAGGCCTCGGAGCGCGGCTTGATGTTGCGGATGCCGAAGGCCATGGTCACGCAGTCCACCGAAGCGTCGGGCAGGGGCAGCTTTTTGGCGTCAGCGGCCACGGGCATGATGGCCCGGGCGTTGTCGCCCTTGAGCTTGTGCAGGCCGCGCTGGAGCATGGGCGGGCAAAAGTCCATGGCGGGCACCTGCACATGCGGGTATTTGCGGCGGATGGCCAGCGAGACGTCCAGGGTACCTGCGGCCAGGTCGAGCACGCGGTTGGTGCTGCCCACGCGCACGTTCTTGGCCAGCACATGGCGCCAGTAATAGTCGATGCCCAGGCTCAGCGTATGGTTGAGCAGGTCGTAGAAGCCGGCGATGCGGCCGAACATGCCGGAGACGGCAGCGTCATGCTGGGGGCGGGGATCAGTCACGTCCGGCCTCCCTGGGCGCGTTGCCCTGGCGGATGGCTTCGCAGACCACGCGGTACACGGCGGGAAAGACCTCGGCGAAGTTGCCCGGCGAAACCGTGCGCGTCTCGATGAATTTGGCGGTCAGTTCCTTGGCGACCTGAAGGGCTTCCTTGCTGTCTTTGTCCATACCTGGCCTCGTGGCATACAAAATGAAAAACCCGTCCACTGGGGAATGGCCTTGACCCACAACGGGAAAACGCCGGACGGGTAAAGGAACGGAAACGGCGGCCCCCGCCCCTTTTGTTTTTGATTCGGGCCTGTACAGGACTGCTGCCTGTAAAAGGCCGTCTGTCAGCATATGCGCTAACGGTGCGCTTGGCAAGTCGATGCCCCCGCGGGAGCGGGGGCGGAAAAGGCCGTGCGCGCAGGGAAAAAGGCCGCTCAGGCCTGGTCCCCCATCAGGCGTCGGATTTCTTCATGCAGGATCCGCGCCGCAGCGGCGGCGGCCGCCTTTTCCACGTATTTGTCAAAATCCGTCATCAGGTCGCCAAGCTGGTGTTCCAGGGCTTCCACCCGCTGTGCCAGCATCCGCCGCTCTTCCTCAAGACGGGCCACGCGTTCGCTGTCCGCAGTGGCCGGGGCCTCTCCGGAAGCGGCCGGAGCGTCCTGCAGGGCCTGTACCTGTTCTTCCAGATGGGTGAGGCGTTCCACGGTCTCCATGAGCAGGGTGCCGTCACTGTGGCTGCCCCCGGTCTGGCTCTCCAGACTGTCGAGACGCTGCAGCATCTCCTGGCGTTCGCCCTCCAGCGCGGAAAGGCGCTCCATGCTTTCCATAAGCAGGACGCTGTCGGGCGCTCCGGCCATGCTGCCGGAGGCGGTGTCTGCCGTGGCGGGCAGGGCCTGCACCTGCTCTTCCAGATGGGTGAGACGCTCCACGGTCTCCATGAGCAGGGTGGCGTCGCTGTGGCCGTTCCCGGCCCGGCCTTCCAGGGCGCTCAGGCGACGGTCGAGCTGGCGGCAGCTTTCTTCCAGGCTGCTGATGCGCTCCAGGCTTTCCGGCAGCAGGGGGCTTTCGGTGCCGGTCTGCGCCGCCAGAGCGGCCAGATGCAGGCCCGTATCGCCGATCACGGCCGCGGAGGCATCCAGCTGGGCCTCCCAGTCCCGGGCGGGGGGCACGTCCTCGACGGCGGGCGCGGGGGACGGCACGGGCTCGTGATCCTGGACAGGCAGCAGGAGCAGGTCGTCAGGAGCCGGGGCGGCCGTTGCCGGAGCCTCGTCGGGCAAGGGGAGGGGCTCAGGCGTTTTGGGGCTGTTTTTCGGCAGGTCAGGGCCTTTTTCGATAAGGTCCGTCAGTTCGATGATCTCGTTTTGCTCGGCAGATGCGGCCATGGGCGCCTCTCATGCAGGATGGTTGGTGATCCGGTTCCTCAACGGCTTGCCCTGCATAGCAGCTCATGCTCCAAAAGGCAAACCGCCAAAAAGAAAAGCCGCGGTTTCCCGCGGCTTGCAATGCGAAAATGGATGACGGCCTACGGATGGCACTTGGACTTGGCGCAACCGGTGAGGTCCTTCTTCAGGTCAGGCTTTTCGGCCACGACCTTGACGTGACAGGACAGGCAGCTCTGATGCTTCAGGGGGGCATCGGCCTTTTCCTTGGCGTGCATCACATAGTACAGGCTGTTGGTCCCCTTCTTGTCCTTCAGGTTGTCATGACAGCCGGCGGTGGCGCACTTGGCATAGCTTTCCTTGCCGTCCACAGGGTGGTGGCAGACGACGCATTCCACGGTCTTGTGGGTGGAGTGGTTGAAGGTCACCGGCTTTTTGGGGTTGGAACCTTGCAGGACGAGACCGTCAGCCGGGACAGGGGGCTGGGCCGCGATGGCGGGCACGGACAGGGCCAGAGCCAGGACACCGGCAGACAACAGGGCGAACTTCATGACAACCTCCTCACAGGCTAGTCGAACCTTGGGACGCGCGGAACGGCTCCGGGACGTCACAGACAGATAACAAATCAATACGCCGGGTTGCAGAATGTGTCAACGTGGGTGGCGGAAAATCCGCACGGCCTTCGGGCAGGCGGGAACGCCGGAAAAACGTCCGCCTGCCGTGAAGTTGTAGCGCGATTTTATAAAATTTTTCTTGAAAATCGAAAGATTACGCGCTGCCTTCCCGTTCCCCGCCCGCACTGAACAGCGGCAGGGTCCGGTGCGTCAGGTGGACATTGTCCGGCACAAAAATATTTTTTTCCAGCCGCAGGCCCGCATCCACGCGTACCTCCCGGCCCAGATGGGCCCCTTCTTCCACGATGACGCCCTCACCCAGGTGCGCGCCTTCCCCCAGATGGACATGGTCCTCCAGGCGGCAGCCTGCCTCCAGACGCGCTCCGGCCCGCAGCACGCAGCCCGTGCCGGTACGGCAGCCCGCTGCCAGCGAGGCATCGGCAAAGATGAGGTTCCCGGCGCCGACGAGGACATCCCGCTCCCTGTGGGCATCAGGATGGACCGCACTGACCAGAGTGAAGCCCAGTTCCCGCAGGGCGTCGTGCAGCAGACGGCGCAGTTTGGCAGCCTGCTTGTGCGGGGCCGTTACCACGGCCCGGGAGAAGTCCGGCCGCAGGCGGGCCAGGTCGGCGTCCCGGCCCAGCGGAGGCACGCCCGCCTCTGCCGCGAAGTCACAACGCGGACCGTGGATGACGCCCGCAGGGACCAGCCCGGCAGCCTGCAACAGCGGTACGGCCGCGGCGCACAGGCTGCCGCCGCCCACCAGCAGGACCGCGTCCCGCCCTTTGTTCATGACGATCTCAGACATCATCCCTCCGCAAAATGCTGTTCGACAGGGCCACGGCCAGGGTCAGCTGGCCGGCCACCTTGGTTTTTTCCACCAGCAGACGGGCGGCCGGAGCGTCCGTGCCGTCTGTTTGCTGTCCGTTTCCTGTTCCCGCCGGCGGGCCGTCCTTCAGCTCGGCCCGGCTCACAGGCGACGCCCCCCCGCCATCCGCCTTCATCATACCGGTTGCGGCCATCCGCCGGGCCGCCAGCAGGCAGGCCGCCTCACAGACACTGAAGGGTGCGCAGGCGAAGCGTTCCCCTGCCGCCGTGGACGGGTGCGGTGTGCTGACGGCGGCCAGTTCCGCGGCATCGAAGGTCAGCAGGGGCAGGCCCAGACGCCGGGCCAGTTCCTGCAAGGCCGGTTCCCGGGCCTTTTCCGTCACGGTCGCCAGGGCCGCCAGAGCCTGGGGCTCCAGTCCGTGGCGCAGCAGCAGACCTTCCACGGCTGTGGCCACCAGCGGCGCAGGGATACCCTTGCGGCAGCCCAGCCCCAGTACCAGCGAGGGCAGGGCCACCCGCAGGCGGCCTTGTCGTGCGGGCAGACGTTGCCAGTGTACGCAGACTGCGGGCCCGTCCTGTTCCGGCAGATGCTCCTGCCGCAGGAATCCTCCCCCTTCTCCGTTCGTCACCGCGCCGCAGGGGTCCCACAAGGGCAGGGGCCGCCCTTCCAGCCAGCAGGCCTGGGCCGGAGGCAGCTGGTCCCAGTCCAGGATGCGCAGGCCCGCTGCCTGGAGGAAAAGGTCCAGCGCAGGGCGCTCGCCGCAGTCCGTGGCCGTGGTGATGACAGGCACGGCATCCAGCAGGGCGGCCACATGGCGGCACAGGCTGTTGCCGCCGCCCCAGTGTCCGGCCAGCAGGCTGATGACGAAACGGCCGTCCGGCGAGATGACCAGGACAGGCGCGTCCGTGCTCTTGTGTTCCAGCAGGGGCGCCACAGCCCGCACGGCGATGCCTGTTGCGCCTATAAAGATCTGGGGAACTTCTGCGGCCTGCCGGGCTGCATCCATGATGCCGGCAAACGGCAGGCAGTCTTCCGGGGCAAAACGTTGCGGCGCGGACAGGCGGCATTCCGACAGCGTCTCGCCCGACGGCCCGCGCCACGGCGCTGCGGCCATGGCTTCCCGCAGGCGCCGGGCCAGCGGCAAGGCCGCGCTGCTCAGGACATGACAGGTACAATGCATGGGATTTCGGTGGGGTTGGTGGTGGAAGAGGGGCGAGGGGGGGGGGGGGGGGGGGGGGGG
>NZ_JABAFY010000003.1 GCF_012843875.1 Desulfovibrio piger
CAGCCTCCACCAGGACATCTGGACCTTCCCCATCGGCGTGACCTTCAGCAAGGACTTCGCCCTGGACAGCGGCTGGAACTTCAAGCCCAGCCTGGACTTCACCGTGATCCCGGCCGCCGGCGACATCAAGGCCAAGCACGATGTGGCCTTCACCGGCCTGCCCGGCACCTATGAAGTGGAGACCCAGATGATGGATTACCTCACCTGGCAGGGCGGCGTCGGTCTGGAACTGGCCAACGACAACATGAGCATCGGCGTGAACTACACGCTGCAGGCCGGTCAGCACACCACCGGTCACGGCGTGTTCGGCAGCTTCCGCTACGAGTTCTAGGCCCTGATGCTTTAACCCATCAAACCGGGCGGTGGCCGGAAAGAGAGTCCCGGCCACCGCACCTTTTGACGCCGCCCTGTATCCAGCCTTCCCGGGGCGGCGTTTTTTATTGGCCGCGCCGGGCCCCGAAACGGGAAGGAGCATTTTGCAAAAAACGGCTATCCCGTAAAAATTTCGCCGCACCATCCAACGCTCATGCCGGCCGCCCATACGCGGCGCGCCACGTCCGGCCCCGGCCGGATCGCATACCATCACAAGGAGACATCATGTCCCGTTTTCCCCGTTTTCTGTCCGGTCTCGCCCTCATGCTGACCCTGCCCCTGTCCGGTTGCCTGGATACCGGCCCGGACGTGGTCTGCGTGGATGTGGACCGTGTCCTCAGCCAGTCCAGGGCCGCGCAGCAGGCCAACGAACACCTGGCCAAAGTCCAGGCCATCCTGCAGAACGGCCTGGCCGCCTATCAGGAAGAACTGAAGAAAAGCCCTGAAGAAAAACGCGAGCAGGAACTGCGTCAGGGCCTGGCCGTGCTGCAGCGCCAGCTGGTGATGGAACAGGCCGCAGCCCGTGACGTGGTCAGCAAGCACATGCTGGCCCAGATCGAAGCATGGCGCGCCGACAAGGGCGACGTGGCCGTCATGGCCCGCCAGAACGTCCTTTCCGTTCCTGCGTCCATGGACATCACCGCCGAGATCATCAGCCGTATGGACGCCGGCAGTGTGCAGTTCGCCGAGCTGCCAAAGGTCAGCATCCGTACCCATGCCGACGGCCCCGACGAAAAGGCCGGCAAGGAAGAAAAGGCCGGCAAGAACGACAAGGGCGCCAAAAACGAAAAGAAGTAGAAAAGACGAAGTAGAAGAGAAGCAACAAAGAAACAGAAGAATTTCTTGCCCGTCACAACCAGACAGGAGGATATCCCCATGCCCGCTCTGAAAAAGACCCCCGCCAACAGCCATGCCCCTGAACAGCGTACCGAACAGCAGCCCGAACAGCGTACCGAACAGCAGTTGCGCGTGACCATGCTGCCGGCCCCCGCTCTGGAAACCATTTACGCCAATGCCTTCCAGACAAACTACTCCCACGGCGAGATCCTGCTCACGGCCTGCGTGAGCCGCAACGAACAGGACCAGCAGGGCCCGGTGCTGGCCGTGCAGCCGCAAAAGGCCATCGGCATGAGCCCCGAAAGCGCCAAACGCCTGGCCGCCGCGCTGGTGCAGACCATCCAGCAGTATGAGGCCCAGTACGGCGAGATCATCCTGTAGCCCGCGCCTTCCGCATCTTTTCTGATACGCCGGATAACAACGCCTGTGGACAGTCCACAGGCGTTGTTTCGTGACGGGCTCCGCGACGGCCCGCCCCGAGGCCCATCCGTTCCGTTTTTTCCGGCCGTTTTGTATTGCCGCTCCAAAGCGCGCATGATATGCTTCCACGAACGCAGTCCAGCGCGACCGGGAAGATCACGCGCCGGCGGGGGATGCATGCCGGTAAGCCGTATGCGGCGCTGCGCCTTCCAGACCTTCAAGACAGGAGCATGTTCATGGATCCGTTTGACGCGGGTTGGCTCTCTCTGCTGCCGCCCATCATCGCCATCACCCTGGCCCTGATCACCAAGGAAGTCATTTCCTCCCTCTTCCTCGGTATTCTCAGCGGCACCGTCATCTATTGCCTGGGCATGGGCACGGGCGACCTGATCATCAAGCCCGTGGAGATCGCCTTCACCACCATGGTGAACAAGGTCGATTTCAACATCATCATCTTCTGTACCCTGCTGGGCGCGCTGGTGTTCACCATCTCGCGTGCCGGCGGTACCCGTGCCTACGGCAACTGGGCCACCAGGCGCATCAAGAGCAAGCGCGTGGCCATGCTCTCCACCGGCGGCCTGGGCGCCTTCATCTTCATCGACGATTATTTCAACTGCCTCACCGTGGGCACGGTCATGCGCCCGGTGACGGACCGCTACAAGATCTCCCGCGCCAAGCTGGCCTACATCATCGACGCCACCGCCGCCCCCATCTGCATCATCGCGCCCATCTCCAGCTGGGCCGCCGCCGTGGGCAGCAACCTGAAAGCCACCGGCGCCTTTGAAAGCGATTTTGCCGCCTTCGTGGCCACCATCCCCTACAACTTCTACGCCCTGTTCTCCATCATCATGGTGGTCATGGTCTGCCTGGGCAACTTCGACTTCGGCCCCATGCGCAAGGCCGAACTGCGCGCCCAGCAGGGCGAACTGGGCAACGTGGACGCCGAACAGGCCGAACTGGGCACCAGCGCCAAGGGCAGCCTCATCGACATGCTCCTGCCCATCGGCAGCCTGATCTTCTTCGCCGTGGCGGCCCTGCTCTACAGCGGCGGCTACTGGGGCAGCGATCCCGCCTACCACACTCTGGCGGCCGCCTTCGGTAACAGCAGCGCCTCCAAGGCCCTGGTCTGGGCCTCCTTCGGCGCCATCACCGTGGCCTTCTTCCTCTTCGTGCCGCGCGGCCTCATGAGCCTCAAGTCCTTCATGGACTGCGCCGGCGAAGGCATGAAGGCCATGATGCCCGCCAACACCATCCTGGTGCTGGCCTGGACCATCAGCGGCGTGTGCCGTGACCTGCTGCAGACCCCGCTCTTCGTCAAGACCATGGTGGCCGACGGCGGCATCTCCGGCGGCCTGCTGCCCGCCATCATCTTCGTGGTGGCCGGTTTCCTGAGCTTCTCCACCGGTACCGCCTGGGGCACCTTCGGCATCCTGATCCCCATCGTGGTGCCCGTTGCCCAGGCCGTCGATCCCAACCTGGTGCTGGTCTGCCTGTCCGCCACCCTGGCCGGCAGCGTGTTCGGCGACCACTGCTCGCCCATCTCCGACACCACCATCCTGTCCAGTGCCGGCGCCGGTTGCGCCCATCTGGAACACGTCTCCACACAAATGCTCTATGCCTGTGTGGTGGCGGCCAGCAGCACGATGGGCTATGTGGTCTCCGGCCTCACCCACGGCAGCCTGCTGCCCGGCTTCGCTTCCGGCCTGATCTTCATGGTGGTGACCATGCTGGTGCTGCGCCAGCGCAACAAGCAAAAGGACGCTGCCCAGGCCTAGCCGGGCTTTCCGCGATACCGACGAAAAAGGCGCTTCCCCGACGGGAAGCGCCTTTTTTGCGTCATGAGGACGGCCAGACACGAGAAACACAGATCAGGCCCAGACCTCGTCGTACCCTTTGCTGGCCTGCCATTGCGGGATGATGCTGCTGTGATCCGGGACGGCTCCGAGAGCCAGCGGGCAGAAGCGTGGTACACAAAAGAATGCCGATACGGTCCTTACACGGACTGCGGGCCTCTCCCGCTCTGCGCCTCCTGTCAAAAGTCAAGACTGAACTGCATACCGAGCCCCACGGAAGGGTCATTCTCCTCGGGCCGGGACTTCTTGCCCCATTCGTTGTGCTCGTCCTTGAGCATCAGCTCCGGACCGATGGTCAGCGAGGCATCATCGCTGTCCATGAAGTCGGCATAGGCCCGGACCACATGCCGCCGCTCCAGAGGCCGCAGCTCGTCAGGGCGGGCCTCGCTCGACGGCAGCTCGGCACGCCAGACGGAGTCATCGCGCCGGATGTTCATGCCGAGACGGCTTTTTTCCTCCGCCTCCCGTTCCGCCTCCTTGGCTTTGCGGGACTCGGCCTTGGCCTGGCGGTCGGCCTCGCGCAGAGCATGTTCGATGCTGGAGGAATTGCCCCTGTCCCGGCCCAGGGCCCGCTTGCGCAGGGAGTCCGTCTCCACGCCGTCATGCCACAGGGCATTGCTCCTGTCGCGGGAGGTGCCGAAACTCCAGGCCTGCCCGCCCTTGCTGTTGCCCGCAGCGGCCTTGCCCGCCGGGGCCTGCACCGCCTTGCCCTTCTCCACCGCCAACACCGACAGAGGAGCAAGGGAGACCGTCAGGGCAGACAGGGCCAGACCAGCCAAAAACAAATGTGCTCTATGCAGCATGGCCGCAGGATAGCCGTCATCCCGCCGGATTGTAAAGACATCCCCGTCGCAGGACATCCTCTGTGCCCGCATGCTTCCCCGTAATGCGGCCTCTCGGCCTTTTTGGGGATGGCCTGCATACATGTACACAAAAAAAGGAAGGACGCCCAAAAGCGTCCTTCCTGTGTCTTTTCAGGGGGGGGATCGTGCCTACTGCTTGGCGGCAGGCTGTGCCTTCGCAGGAGCGGCCGCAGGCTGGGAGGCCTTCTGGCCGGCAGCGTCATGGGCCTTGACCAGCTCTTCCGCGTCAGCCACCGGGAAGGAAGGCTTGACGTTGGGATCCTGCCAGCCGCCACCCAGGGCCATGCACACGCTGACCACGGCATTGAGGCGGTCACGCAGGGCGTTGGCCAGGCTCAGCTCGGCGCTGAACAGCTGGCGTTCGGCATCCAGCACGGTCAGGTAGTCGGTGTAACCGTTGTCGTACTGCAGGCGGGCGATCTCCGCGGCGCGGCGCAGGCTGTCCACCTGGGCCTGGCTGGCCGCCACGATGGCGTCGGCCTCGCGCTGGGAGGTCAGGGAGGTGCGCACGTCCTTGAAGGCGTTCTGCACCGTCTTGCGGTACACGGCGATGGCCGCTTCCTTCTGGGCCTCGGCGTCCTTGACGTTATACCAGGTGCGGCCGAAGTCCAGCAGCGGCATGGAGCCGGTCACGCCGTAGCTCCAGGCGCCCGCAGGACCGCTGAACAGGTTCACCACGCTGGCGCTGAGGGTGCCCAGCATGCCCGTCAGGGAGATGGACGGGAAGAACTCGGCACGGGCCACGCCGATATTGGCGTTGTAAGCCATGATCATGTACTCGGCGGCGCGCACGTCGGGGCGGCGCTCCAGCAGTTCGGACGGCAGGCCGGCAGGCAGCACGGGCGGGGCCGGCAGCTTGCTGATGTCGCCGCCGCGCGGCATGACGGCGCTCATGATGTCGCGGGGCGAACGGCCCAGCAGCACGGCCAGGCTGGCTTCGGCGCTGTCCACGGCCACCGTGGAGCTGTGCACCTGGGCACGGGCCGTTTCCACTTCGGCGCGGGCACGCTGCCAGTCCAGCTCCGTGATGTCGCCCTGACGGTAGCGGCTGGTGTAGATGCCGAAGGCGTCCTCACGCGTGCGCAGGGTACGCTTGGCCGTGGCCAGCTGCATGTCCAGGGCCAGCAGGGCAACGTAGCTCTGGGCCGTCTGGCTGGCCACCGAAAGGCGCAGGGCCTCATGGCTGACCACGGTGTTCAGCAGCACGTCCGACAGCATGGTGTAGTTGTTGCGGTACTTGCCCCAGAAGTCCAGTTCCCAGCTGGCCGAGAGCTGGCCCTGGTAGTTCACGTAGGAACGGTCCGCGATGCTGTTGTAGTTGGCGATCTTGGTGGAGTTGCTCTGCGAGGTGGCCGCACCGGCGCCGCTCACCGAGGGGGCGAGCTGGCTGGTGCCCACGCCCAGCTTGGCCGCGGCGGAATCGATCTTGGCCAGGCTTTCCGCCAGATCCTGGTTGTTCTTCAGGGCTTCTTCCACCAGGGCATTGAGCACGGGATCATTGAAGCGGGTCCACCAGTCGGTGTTCAGCGGACTGGGTCCCAGATCCACGGAACGCCACTCCTTGGGGATGTCCTGCTCGGGACGCTTATAGTCGGGAGCCAGGGAGCAGCCCGTGACGGCCAGGCAGAGCACCAGCGTCAGGCCCACTTTCAGCAGGGGGGTCATATATCCTCCTCCTCATCGAAGCTTTTCTTGCCTTCGTTGGGGTCCTTCTTGCCCTGCAGCTTCAGGGAGATCCGCATGATGGTGCGGAAGAAGTAGGGAACGAAGAGCGTGGCGATGCAGGTTGCGGCCAGCATGCCGCCCACCACGGCGGTGCCGATGGCGTGACGGCTGTTGGCACCGGCGCCGGAGCTGATGGCCAGCGGCACGCAGCCCAGGATGAAGGCCAGCGAGGTCATGACGATGGGACGGAAGCGCAGGCGCGCCGCATGCATGGCGGCCACGTCCAGACTGCGCCCGCCGCGCCAGGCCTCGACGGCGAATTCCACGATCAGGATGGCGTTTTTGGCGGCCAGGCCCACCAGGGTGACCAGAGCCACCTGGAAGTACACGTCATTGGACAGGTCGCGCAGCCAGGTGGCCACCAGGGCGCCGAACACGCCGAAGGGCACGGCCGTGAGCACGGCCAGCGGCAGCGACCAGCTTTCGTACTGGGCGGCCAGGATCAGGAAGACCATGACGAGCGCCAGCACGAAGATGACGGTGGTGTCGGCGCTGGCCAGCTTTTCCTGCAGGGCCGAACCGACCCAGCCCAGGCCGTAATCGCTGGACAGCATCTTTTCCGCCACCTTTTCCATGGCTTCCAGGGCCTGACCGGAAGAATAGCCGGGGGCCGGTTCACCCATGAGGTGGGCGGCGGGGAACACGTTGTAACGTTCCATGGTCTGGGGCGCCGTGCGGCGTTCCAGGGTCATGATGGCATCCAGGGGCACCATGCCGCCCTTGTTGGTCCGCACGAAGATGTCGTGCAGGGACTCGGGCAGCAGGCGGTAATCGGCCTCGGCCTGCATGCGCACCTGGAAGGTACGGCCCAGGTAGTTGAAGTCGTTGACGTAGAGCGCACCGAAGGTGGCGTTCATGGCCGTGAAGACATCGCTGATGCTGATGCCCATGTCCTTGCAGCGCTCACGGTCCAGGTTGGCGTAGAGCTGCGGGGCACCGGTGGAGAACAGGCTGCGCAGGGTACCGATGGCCGGATACTTGGGCTGGCCGTTCTCGTCACGGGACGTGGCTTCCGCCACGAAGGCATTGGCCGTGGCTTCCAGATCCTGGCTGGTGCCGGCACCGCGCATCTGGATGAAGCCTTCAAAACCGCCCGTGGTGGACATGCCGCTGATGGGCGGCGGCGTGAAGCCGATGGTCACGGCTTCGGGCTGCATCATGGTCACGCCCAGCACCTTGGTACTGATGGCCGAGGCGCTGCTCTCCGGCGTGGTACGTTCGCTCCAGGGCTTGAGCACGGCAAAGAAGGTGCCGTAGTTGCTCTTGGTCGACATGGAGGTGATGTCCAGGCCGTTCAGGGTCATGACCGTATCCACCACCGGATCCTTGCGCAGCAGCTCGGAAGCGATGCGGGTCACGTCACGGGTGCGGTTCTGCACGGCACCGTCGTCCAGGATGGTCATGCCCAGGATATAGCCCTGGTCTTCGTTGGGCACCAGGCCGCCGGGGACCACCCGGAACAGGAAGACCAGGCTGACGATCATGCAGCCGAAGAGGGCCATGGAGATCAGGCCGTGGTCCTTGATGAAACGCACCGTACGCACATAGCGGTGCGTGGTCTTGCCGAAGAAGTAGTTGAAGACGACGAAGGGCTTGGCCGGCTGATGGTCATGCGCATGCGGCTTGAGCAGCAGGGAGCACAGGGCCGGGGTCAGCGTCAGGGCCACGATACCCGAAAGCACCACGGACACCGAGATGGTGATGGCGAACTGCTTGTACATCTGGCCCGCCAGGCCGCCCATGAAGGACACGGGGATGAACACGGCGCAGAGCACCAGCACGATGGCGATAACGGGGGCCGTCACTTCGCTCATGGCCTTGGCCGTGGCTTCCTTGGGCGGCAGGTGCTCGGTACTCATGATGCGTTCCACGTTCTCCAGCACCACGATGGCGTCGTCCACCACGATACCGATGGCCAGCACCATACCGAACAGGGTCAGGGTGTTGATGGTGTAGCCCAGGGCGAACATGCCCGCGAAGGTGCCGATGATGGACACGGGCACGGCGATGCAGGGGATGAGGGTGGCGCGCCAGTTCTGCAGGAAGATGAACACCACCAGGAACACCAGGATCATGGCTTCCACCAGGGTGTGCACCACTTCGTTGATGGACTCCATGACGAAGTCGTTGGTGTCCACGATGATCTTGTAGTCGATGCCCTCGGGGAAGTTTTTGGCTAGCTCCTGCATGCGGGCGGTGACGGCCTCGCCGGTGGCGATGGCGTTGGCGCCGGGCAGCAGGTAGATACCCATGGCACGGGCCACCATGCCGTTGTATTCGCTTTCGACGCTGTAGTCCTTGCCGCCCATCTCGATGCGGGCCACGTCCTTGAGGCGCAGCATGGCGCTGTCCTCACCGGTGCGGATGATGATCTCGCCGAACTCCTGCGGCGTGGCCAGACGGCCCTTGGTATCGATCTGCCAGGAAAGCTGGGCGGTATCGGGTATGGGCGCGTCGCCCAGACGGCCGGGCGAGAACTGCGAGTTCTGCTCCTGGATGGCCGCGGCGATCTCGCTCACGGTGACGCCGTACTTGGCCAGCTTGTCCGGGACGAGCCAGATGCGCATGGCGTAGTCCATGTAGCCGAACACGGTCACGTCGCCCACGCCGGGCACACGCTTGAGTTCGTCGGCCACGTTCACCTGCATGTAGTTGTGCAGGTACACGGCGTCATAACGCCCGTCAGGCGAGAACAGGGCGATGATCTGCAGCATGGCCGGTGAACGTTTGGTCACCTGCACGCCCTGCAGGCGCACGGTCTCGGGCAGTGTGGTCTGGGCCAGGTTGACCTTGTTGTTGACGTTGACCAGGGCCATGTCCGGGTCGGTGCCCAGACTGAAATAGACGTTGATGGAGCCCGAACCGGAACCCGAGGAGGCCGTGGACGTCATGTAGAGCATGTTTTCCACGCCGTTGATGTTCACTTCCAGGGGGGCCAGCACGGTACCGGCGATGGTCTCGGCCGAGGCGCCGGGATAGAAGACCGTCACGTTGACCGTGGGCGGCACCAGTTCAGGATACTGGGCGATGGGCAGGGCCTTCATGGCCAGCGCGCCCACCAGCGTGATCACGATAGAGATGACCGACGAAAGGATCGGTCTGCGCAAAAAGATATTTGGTTTTGCCGAAGCTGCCATAGACCATCACCTACTTCTGAGCGGTCTTCTGGGCGGCCTGTCCCTTCTGGGCCTGTCCGTCACCCATGACGCTGACCTTGGCACCGGGGCGGGCCTTGACCATGCCTTCACAGATGATGCGTTCCCCGCCCTTGAGGCCGGAGTCCACAAGGTACATGTCGCCGATGGTCTCGCTGACCTCCACCTTCCGGGTGCCGACCACGTTGTCCTTATCCAGGGTCATGACGAAGGAACCCTTCTGGGTGATGAGCACGGCCTTCTGGGGGATGAGCACGGCGTTGACCAGCACGTCGCCGTCCATGAAGATGCGCACATACTGGCCGGGCATGATCCGGCCGTCGCTGTTGGCGAAGGAGGCACGGGCCTGCACCACGCCGGTCTCGGGCTGCACGCGGCTGTCGATGAAGTCCACCTGGCCTTCGCCCTGGTACATGCTGCCGTCCAGCAGACGCAGACGGGCCTTGTAGACGTTGCCTTCGGGGAAGCGCAGGCGGCCTTCGGCGGCCAGCTGCTGACGGCGCATGTGCTGCGGCGCGGCGATGGAGAAATCGATGTACATGGGATCGGTCTGGTCCACGTAGGTCAGCAGGGAGTTGTTGCTGACAAGGTTGCCGGGCGTGAAGCTTTCCTTGGAGCTGTAACCGGACACGGGGGCCACCACCTGGCAGTAGTCCAGATTGATCTTGGCGGCACGCAGGGCGGCCTTGGCGTTGTCATAGGCGGCCTTGGCGTTGTCGCGATCCTTCTGGGAGACGGCGTTCTTGGCGAACAGGGGGCGCACGCGGTTCCACTCGCGCTTGGCGCTGTCGTACTGGGCCTCGGCCTGCTGGACGGCGGCCTCGTACTGGTCGCGCTCGATCTGGAACATGAGCTGACCGGCCTTGACGAACTCGCCTTCACGGTACAGACGCTTCTCGATGATGCCCTGCACACGGGCACGCACTTCGACGGACCGGGAGCCGGAGGCCTGGGCCTGGAATTCGGAAGGCCAGGGCACGTCCTTGGCTTCCACCTGGAAGACGCCCACCGGCGGGGCGGGCATCTGACCTTTTTGAGCACCTTCATCCTTGCATGCCGCAAGGCTGAAACAGAGAAGCAACAGCAGCGTTGCCAGAATGGTCTGTTTTCCGGTCATGATATCTTACTCCTGGGACAGCAGCGAACTGCCGATACGTGGAAAGCCCGCCCGCAAAGCGAGCGGGCTTTGAATCCCCTGCTAAACATTTTTTGCAAAATGCGTCAAGAAATGCAGGCTTATCTTGCTCTTAAAGTTCAATAAAGAAAAATCCTTTTATTCCAATGGGTTAGCGAACCGTACTTTTTTCATGTAACTACTTGGAATAATTGACTATTTTTTACGCCACTTTTTTAGGGGCTTTCCGGACCTCAGCGGGCCGCCCGAAGAGCGCTCAGCGTCCCTGCCCTGGCGGCCATGAGCTCGGCCACCACGGAGACGGCGATCTGCTGCGGCGTGTCCGCGCCGATGCCCAGACCGATGGGGCAGCAGACCTTGTCCAGGGCCGCATCGCTGACGCCCTGCGCACGCAGCGCCTGGTAGACCGAGGCTTTTTTGCTGCTGCTGCCGATCATACCAATATAGAAGGCGTCCGTTTTCAGGGCCTGGGCCAGGACCTCACGGTCGAAGCTGTGGCCGCGGGTCATGATGGCCACATAATGGTGCCGGCCAATGCCGCAGCGGGCCGCCAGATCCTCGAAGGCAGGCAGGGTCAGGCAACGCCGGGCCATGGGGAAACGCCGGGGATCGGCGAACTCCGCGCGGTCGTCCACCACGTCCACCACGAAACCGGCGGCATGGGCCAGACGGGCCGTCTCCAGCGACACATGGCCGCCGCCGCAGAGCAGCAGCACCGGCGGCGCGTCCAGGGCCTCCACATAACGTTCCGCCAGACCGTCCCGCACCAGGCCGGGACGGCCCTTGCGCCCGGCCAGCAGGGGCCGCACGGCTTCCGCGCCCTCGTGCAGGCCCGCCACCAGGGGCTGGCCTTCGGGCAGGGCATCCAGATACAGGTCGCGCACGGGCGCGTCGGCCCGGCTCACGTCCAGCAGCCAGATGCCGGTCAGCCCGGCTTTCAGGGCCGCGTCCGCCGCACGGAACAGGGGCGCCTGCGCAGGCGTCAGATATTCACAGAGCAGATCCATGCTGCCGCCGCAGATCATGTCGCTGTCGGGGCCAAGACCGGTGAGGTCGCAGCGCACGCGGGCGGAGCGTCCTTCCTCCAGGCAGACATTGGCCGCCTCCACGGCACGGGCTTCCAGCAGACCGCCGCCCACGGTGCCTTCCAGACCGGCAGCGGTCAGCAGGGCACGGGTACCGGCGGCACGCGGGGCCGAGCCTTCGCGCTCCACCACGGTCAGCAGGACCACGGCCTGCCCTTCGTCCAGCAGCCGGGCCGCACGGGCCTCCAGGTTCAGCGGTACGCCCAGGCCATCCACCGGGGCGCTCACCAGCACCGGCGAGGCCGGCGCTTTAGGCATCCTGTCCATCGTCGCCTCCTTTCACATAGCCGCAGCCCTTGGTGGGGCACATGATCTTGACGCTGCCGTCGCGGCCGCGCTTCTCCACCAGATAGGAGGAATTACAGCGCGGGCAAGGTCCGGGCACGGGCTTGTCCCACAGGGCGAAATCACATTGCGGGTAGCGGTCGCAGGAATAGAAAAGCTTGCCGCGCTTGGTGCTTTTTTCCACCATGCGGCCTTCGCCGCAGCGCGGGCACATGACGCCCGTGGCCATGGGCGCGGTATAGTTGCAGTCCGGGTAGCCCGTGCAGGCGATGAAGCGGCTGCCCGTACGGGCGTGCTTGATGACCAGATCTTTGCCGCAGCGCGGGCACTCGCCCACCTTTTCCAGTTCGGGCTTCTGCGGGGCCACGATCTCCAGACGGCCGTCCTCGGTGCGCTGGAAATTGCTGGTGAAACGGCAGTCGGGATAGCCGCTGCAGGCCAGGAAGGGCCCGGCCTTGCCGAACTTGATCATCAGGGGCTTGCCGCAGTCGGGGCAGGCCAGATCAGTGGGCAGGCCGCCCTTGACGCTCTGCATGTTCTTGGCGGCAGCCGCCAGCGTGGGGTTGAAATCCGCGGCAAAGGCATGCATCAGGTCCACCCACTGCTGGTCGCCGTCGGCCACCTTGTCCAGCAGGCTCTCCATCTCGGCCGTGAAGCCCACGTCCATGAGATGCGGGAAGTGCTGCACCAGCTGCTCACAGACCACGCGCCCCAGATCGGTGGGGATGAAGTGGCGGTCCTGCAGGCGCACGTATTCGCGGTCCTGCAGGGTGGAGATGATGCTGGCGTAGGTGGAGGGGCGGCCGATGCCCTGCTCTTCCAGTTCGCGCACCAGGCTGGCTTCGCTGTAACGGGCCGGGGGCTGGGTGAACTTCTGTTCCTTGTCCAGCTTCTCCAGCTTCAGGGTCTGGCCGGCCTCCAGGGGCGGCAGCTCGGCATCGCCTTCGTCCTTGCCGCGGGGCAGCACGGCCAAAAAGCCGGGAAAGAGCAGGCGCTCGCCCTTGGCCTTCCACTGGGTACGGCCGCAGGCCACGGTCACCGTGGTGTCGTGGAAGCGGGCCCCGGCCATCTGCGAGGCCACGAAGCGCGACCAGATCAGGCGGTACAGGTTGTACTGGTCCGGGGGCAGGGCCGCCTTGACCATCTCGGGCGTGATGTTCACATCCACGGGCCGGATGGCTTCGTGGGCGTCCTGCGCGCCGCTCTTGGTCTTGTAGACGCGCTTCTTGGCCGGCAGGTAATCGTTGCCGAACTCGCGCTGGATGAAGTCGTGCGCCGCCTGCCGGGCCTCGTCGGCAATGCGGGTGGAGTCGGTACGCATGTAGGTGATGAGGGCCGTGATGCTGCCGTCTTCCATCTCCACGCCTTCGTAGAGGCGCTGGGCGATGTTCATGGTGCGCTTGGCCGTGTAGGAAAGACGCTGGTTGGCGGCCTGCTGCAGGGTGGAGGTGATGAAGGGCGGCTGCGGCGCGCGCTCGCGCTTCTTCTGTTCCACGCTCTCCACCACGAAGGGCTGGCCCTTGAGCTCGGCCTCCAGGGCGTTGGCCTCCTCGGCATTGCGGATCACGGCCTTCTTGCCGCCGATGCGCGCCAGTTCCGCACGCACGGAGGGCGGCACCTCGGCGCCCAGCAGTGCCTTGAACAGCCAGTATTCTTCCGGCTTGAAGGCGGCGCGCTCGGCCTCGCGCTCCACGATGAGGCGCAGGGCCACGGACTGCACGCGTCCGGCGGAGATGCCGCGCTTGATGGTCTTCCAGAGCAGGGGCGAGATCTTGTAGCCCACCAGGCGGTCCAGCACGCGCCGGGCCTGCTGGGCATCGAAAAGGTGCTGGTTGAGCTCGCGCGGATGGGCCAGGGCCTCCTTGACGGCGCGGGCGGTGATCTCGTTGAACTGGATGCGTTTGATGTCCTTGGCCTTGTCGCGGATCAGCTCCGCCACATGCCAGGCGATGGCCTCCCCTTCGCGGTCCGGGTCGGGGGCCAGATAGACGGTGTCGGCCTTGGCTGCGGCGCTGCGCAGCTCGCTGACCACGTTCTTCTTATTGTCGATGATCTCGTACTGGGGGGCAAAATCGTTGGCTTCGTCCACGCCCAGACTGCTGGACGGCAGGTCGCGCACATGGCCCACGCTGGCCTGCACCATGTACTGCGGTCCCAGAAATTTCTTGATGGTCTTCACCTTGGCCGGCGATTCCACGATGATCAGCTGCTTGCCCATGATGTCCCTTGTCCATCCGACTGCCGGACGGCAGTGGCAGGAGGTGAATGAAAAAAGACGGTCCCGTGGACCGTTCATGCTGCCTTGAGGCTGCCCGGAAGGAAAAAGAAGCAGGAAAAAAGCCGGGCCCGCCAGGTCCGCGGCAAGGGCCCTCAGGCCTGCCGTGTGCGCGGAGGATACGGCAAAATGCAGCCACGTCAAGCCCGCGTCGCCGCCACAGGGGCTCCGGGCGCGCCCTTTCCGCCGTCTGGACAGGCCTACCGGCCTGGGATACAACATATAAATGACCGGGATCATTTTCCCCCTCAAGGAGCCGTCATGCATCCGCACCGCATCCTGAGCCTGTTGTTCCTCCTGCTTCTGTCCCTGACCCTGGGGGCCTGTGCCTCGCACGATGCCAGCCCGGCGCCGGAGCCCGGCGCGCCCCTGCCTGCCGTCACCCTGGAACGGGGCGACAGGGTCTTCATCAAGATCGAGAACGGCAAGAGCATGACGGAGGATCTGCACTCCATGCTCACGGCCTATCTGCAGAGCGAACGCGGCCTGAACCCGGCCTCGGACGTCAAGGAAGCCGACCTGGTGATCCTGGTGGAGATCCGCGACGTCTGGGCCACCAGCGACGGCAGCCGGGTGAGCGCCGGACGCACGCTGGGCGACGTGGGCACGGGCACCATGCTGGGCGTGCTGCTGGGCAGCCTGGTGGACGGGCGCGGCGGCGCCATCGTAGGCGCGGGCATCGGCGCCACGGTGGGCGTGGGCGCCACCCTGCACGACGCGGGCGACAGCTACACCAGCTGGGCCATGGAAGCCGCCGTGGGCACGGCCGCCCGCCGCATCCCCGACAAGGACAGCCTGCACACCGTTGCCGTGACCAGCCGCGGCAATCCCCGCAGCAAGGAAGAGGCCTTCGCCGGGCTGGAAGACGCCCTGTGCCGGGCCATCCTGGAGTCCATCAGGAGCTGACCGGCATACGAAAGCGCAGCACGCCGGGATCATTCATTTATTCCATATGGAAGGGGCCGCAGCTGGATGCTGCGGCCCCTTTCTTTTTCCTGCCTTTGACCCGTGAAAAACCGGCGCTGCACTTGACAAAAAAAGCGCTCTTCTGAGTAGTCATATATATATTTGGCTCTGGATGAAATGGCGGGAAAGGGCTGGTGCAATGATTTCGAGCCCCATCTCGAACGCTCCAACGGGGTGCCCCGGGGCAGCCTGACCCGGCTGCCTGTTGCGGAAAGGAGCCTGACCGCCGTGACGGAACAGGTCCTCACGCCTGAAGAGGCCCAAAAGGAAGCCGCCCGCTGCATGGCCTGCGGCCGGGCCTTCGAGGCCAACCGCACCTGCTGGTTCTGCCTGCCGTGCGAGATCGACTGCCCTGAAGAGGCGCTGACGGTACGCATGCCCTACCTGGTGCGTTAAGACCCGCTTTCCCGGGGCCCCGTCCGGCAAAGGACGGGGCCCCTTTGCGTACCGGCCTGTGCCCGGATGCCGGCAACCACCTTTTTACCGCGGCAGGCCGCCTGCTGGACATGCCTGTGATTTCTGCGGTATAGGGCTGACCTCGGAGACAGTACCGCGTCCGTAGCGGACGCGCCGGTCCTCCTGCCATCGTGCCCGCTGCCGCGTGGCGTGGGCAGCTCCCCCGCAGGGGCCGCAAGCCCTGTCGCCGTCCCGGAGACGCATGAAAAAAACGCTCTTTCTCCTCCTCGCGCTGCTGTTGCTGCTGCTTCCGGGCTGCAAGCACCGGCAGCCCGCCCCCACCGACATCCAGGTCCTGCGCCAGGGGTCTCTGGCCCCGGCCGACGATGACACCACGCCTGTGGTCTACGTCAGCGTCCGCGACCAGAGCCGCCATGTCTTCGGCCTGCGCGCCGAAGTGGAGCGCCTGCTGCGCGCCGAAAAGTACGACATCACCGACAACCCCAGCCAGGCCGGGTTCATCATCCAAGCCAGCGTGCTGGAAGCCGGCATCACCGACGCCGCCTCGGCCCATCGCATGGTCGAGGGCGGCTACGGGGCACCGTCGGAACTTTCCGGCAAGGGCGCGACCCTCGTCCTTTCGGACATCCTGCTGGTCCAGCGCCGTGTCCCCAGCGACAAGCGCCCCAAGCGCTTCATGCTCCAGAACGTGGGCAGCCGTAATGCCCGCGGCAGCAGCCAGATGCGCACAGGCCTGCTGGCCCACCGCGAGTTCAGCGTGGATTCCGGGATCCCGGCCCTCTTCGTGACCCTGCTGGCCAGGGAGATCACCTCGCCCTTCAGCACGGCCCCCCAGGAACAGGCCCCGGCACAGCCGCAGGACGAACGGCGTCCCTGACAGGCACCTGCATCCGGCGCCGGCGCTGGCCCGCAGCGCTGACCTTGGTCCGCCCCGGTACCTTCCGGAGAGGCGGGGCCATTTTTTGCGTCCGTCCGGCAACGGACAATCCGTGCGTGCCTGACGGCCGCCGGGTATGGACGGCGTGTCGTGATACGGCGGCCTCCCCGGTCCCCTGCCGCGCTGCCGCTTTTCCCGCCGAGCCCTTTCCGATCCCCGCCCCCGTCTGGACGTCCGCGCCCAGTTCTGCTAGAAAGCTCCCCCCGTCAGCGTGCCCAGCACCACGGGAATCTTCACCCTCCGCAAGGAAACTGTCATGCGTCTGGATGCTCTTGTCATCAATCTGAACCGCTTCGGGGATCTGCTGCTCAGCCAGCCCCTGCTGCACGACCTGCACAAGGCCGGGCGCAGCACCACGCTGCTTTGTCTGGAAAAATACGCGGACACCGAGGGCCTGCTGCAATTCGCCAGCCCTCTGCTCACCGTGCCCGATCACCTGGTCAGTCCCGAACAGGCCGACGCCACCCGCCACGAACTGCAGGCGTGGGCCGAAAACCTGCGCGCCACCATGCAGGCCGACCACATCATCAACCTGACGCCCAGCATGCCCGCCCGTCTGCTGGCCACCGCCCTGGCCCCCGCGCCCGAGGCCGTGCTGGGCTTCGGACTGGACCACAAGGGGCGTCCGCGCGTGGACGGCCTCTGGCCCGCCTTCCTCCATGCCGCCGAGCTGCGCCAGAGCAACGCGCCCTTCAACCTGGCCGACATGTTCCGCATGACCGGCGCTCCCCTGCTGGGCGGCCTTTCCGGCCGGCTGCTCTCCCAGCCCGGCTCCGGCCTGCTCAGCGAACTGGGCACCGAGGCCCGCGAGACGGCCCGCCGCCTGCTGGCCCACGCACCGGTGATCCGGCACGGCTTCATCGGCATGCAGCTGGGCGCCAGCGAAAAACGCCGCCAGTGGCCGGTGAGCCACTTTGTGGAGCTGGGCAAGCGCATCTGGCAGGAAGAGGGCATCTGCCCCGTCCTGCTGGGCGAGGCCTCGGAACGCCCCCTGGCCGACGAATACGCCCGCCTGACCAGCACCCCCTTCGTGGACGTGGTGGGGCAGACCAATATCTTCGAGCTGGGCGCCGTCCTGCGCGAGATGGCCATGCTGGTCACCAACAATACCGGCACCATGCATCTGGCGGCCGGTCTGGGCCTGCCCCTGCTCTCCATCTTCCTGGCCACGGCCCAGCCCTGCGATACCGGCCCCTACCTGCCCGGCAGCTGCTGTCTGGAGCCCACCCTGCCCTGCCATCCCTGCCCGCATGACCACGACTGCGTCCTGGGCGAGAAGTGCCGCCACCACATCAGCGCCTCCATCGTGGCCGACCTGGTGCTGGCCAAGCTCACCAGCGGCCAGTGGAGCGAAGGCATCACCACCTCGGCCTGCCGTGAGGCCCGCATCTGGCAGACGGCCACCGACTCGCGCGGTTTCATCACCACCACCTGCCTGTCCGACCACAAGGCCGATGACCGCACCCTCTGGCTCTGCCAGCAGCGCGTTTACTGGCGGCGCATCCTGGATGACCTGACCTCCGGGGCCACGGAGCCCACGCCCCTGACCAATGTGCCCCTGAGCATGGCCTGCCCCAACTATTCCAGCCAGTTCGCGGCCCGCGTGGGCAAAGCCCTGAGCCATTGCGCCCGCCTGCTCCAGACCCTGCTGCAGGAATGCGCCCCCCTGCCGGAGAGCTTCGATCCCACGGGCCACCCCCTGTGCATGACCATCCTCCAGCACATGCAGTCCTGCCCGGAACTGGCCAGCATGGCCTTTTTCTGGCACCAGCTCTGCCAGCACTACCAGGGCCGCGGCCCCCGCTTCCTCCAGGCCGTGCGCCTGCTGCACGCCCATATCCTGCGCTGGGCCAAGAGCTTCGATTAAGGCCTGTCATCGGACTTTGCCGGGGAAGGGGCCCCTTCCCAAAACGCGCTTTATTCCATTATATAGCTGAGAAGAAAGAGGCGACCGTCATTGACAGTCGCCTCTTTCTTTTTTCTTTTCGATCATCCTGCATCAAGGGCAGAGAGCAGAATCCGCCAGCCTTCACTGCCCAGATTCCCGGGACTGAGCGTTGGACGCCTTGGATTACGACACTCGATCCGCCGGGGATATGTCGCCAGCCCCGGAACAGCCTCTTCCCATATTTTTTTGCTCCGCAATTGAACGACTAACGCCCTTCTGTTCATTGCAGCGAGCAGGATGCGCTGCGTGAAGTCGAAAGAAGGTAAGAGTGGCATCTTCTTAAATTCTTTTGACTTATATGGATATGCCTGCAAGAGTAAAAAACTATTGGCGCATTTTTTTAAATCAAAATCAATTTCAAAGAGTTTCCTAAATTTATCCACCCAATAATCATATCCCTTGTTCCCTTGTTTAAAACAAGGATTCAAGTGATAGAATGGATAGTCCTGTACGGAAAATCCACGCGTATTTTTCATGGCTTGCTGAAATTTTGCATTGCCAAGCATGATAGCCGCATCATCTTCGCTGTATCCCGGATTCAAGTTCAGTAGGACGACAGGTGCGTCCAGACGGCCTGAAAAGGGTTCCGGGGGCAATTCGGTATGCAGCTCATAAGGAGTCCCGGCATATTTCTGGTTGAATGCAGAGACCACCGCCGCATCGGCCTGCAAGACGAAAGGCCGCGCTTCTGGAAGAAGACACCACGGATTATCCATACATCTCCTCGCTCAGGAAAGACGGAATAAAGGGCGCTGGGGAGGGGGTGGGGAGTTTGAGGGGCGGGGGATCCCCTCGCCTGGCGCGAGAGGTGCTCCCCCGCCCCTCAAGAAATCATATCCTACATCCCCCGCTGCATGGCGGCGCGTACGGCCTGCACCTTGGCGGCGATGTCGGGGGCGCCCACCAGTTCGGAGACCAGGGCGCAGCAGCGGGCCCCGTGACGGGCCACATCCGTGATATTGTGTTCCTTGATGCCGCCGATGGCCACGAAGGGGATGCTGATGTTGGCGGCCACCCAGTCCAGATAATCGAAGCCCACCGGGGCCACCACGTCCTCCTTGGTCTTGGTGGCGAAGATGGGCCCCACGCCGATGTAGTCGGCGCCCACGGCCACGGCGGCCCTGGCCTGTTCCGGGCTGTGGGTGGACAGGCCGATGCACATCTTGGGGCCCACCAGCTGGCGCACCGCAGGCAGGGGGAAGTCCTCCTGTCCGATATGCACGCCGTCGGCTTCGGCCAGGATGGCAAGGTCCACATGGTCGTCCACGATGAAGCAGGCCCCGGCCTCGCGGGTCAGGCGGCGCATCAGACGGCATTCTTCCAGCATCTCACCGGATTTCATGTGCTTTTCACGGTACTGGATGATCTTGACCCCGGCCCCCAGCAGGGCGGAGACCACGGTCTCCAGCGTGCGGCCGCAGGAAAGGCGGGCATCGGTCAGGGCATAGATGTCGGTCTGGCCCGGCAGGATCACAGGCATGGTCAACTCCTCGCTCCCCGGGGGAGCAGCTTTCGTTATTTTCGGCGCGCCAGCCACAGGCGGCGCAGGCAACTCTTGAACAGGCGCCAGGGCCGGAACGAGGTGTGCATCAGCTCGTCCGGCAGGATGAAGCCCGTACAGTCGAAATCTTCGGGCCGGGCCAGCACATAGTCGGGCTGCCAGCCCGCACGGCGGCATCCCGGCGCTTCCCGCCGTTCCAGGGCCGCGCCCAGGGGCGTGCCGGCCAGAGGCAGGCCCAGCACCGCGCACAGGGCCTCGTCCAGGGCCACGGCCGAAGGGCTGGCCCCCAGCAGGCCCAGAGGGAAGGGCTGTCCCTTGCTGGGGCCCGTCACATGCATGGCGGTCAGGCCGTCGGCCACGGCGGCCACCGGCGGCAGACCGGCCCAGAGGGCGGCGATGCAGTCGGCGAAAAAGTCGGGCTCCTGTCCCTGCCGCGTATGGATGAGGGCCTTGCGCAGGCCGCAGACGCAGCCGAACAGGTTCTTGACCGCCAGGGTCAGGCGCATCTGGGAATGGGCCTTGACCCGGGGCAGGGAAAAGATGACGTCGCTTTCCAGCGCCACCCGGGCCACCCCGAAGGAAACGGGCCCGCCCCGGCGCAGGGGCAGCTCCAGCGGACGGGGATCGGCCAGGGACTCCACCCGCAGGCCCAGCGGCCGCAGGGCCTCTTCCACGCCTGTCTGCCGGGCCACGGCCGTGGCCGTACCGAAACCGGGCGAATCCCCCACCCGCACGCGGGCCCCCTGGTCCAGCAGCCAGCGGCAGACGGCGGCCACCACCACGGGGCTGGTGCAGGCCAGGGGCGTGGCCGTCAGCAGATTGGGTTTGACCAGCACATGGGCCGAACGCAGGGAAAAGGACGAGGCCAGACCCGCGCGGTCGAGAAGAAGGGGCAGGGCCTGTGCCACGGCCCCGCTGTCGGCGGGGGAAAAGCGTTGCAGGGCAACAGCGACCTTGAGAGCAGAGGCCGGGACATCCTGACGGAGGAAAGAAGAGAGGCTCTGGGACATGAGCTCACTATGCCGGGCACGGAAGGGCTTGTAAAGCCGGGCCATCCGTCTGCTCCCGGGGGGAGCCGCATGTTTACAGGAAGACCTCTTTTCAATCAGCACATCTTGCGCTATTGCTGGCTTTTCAATGTCATGATGCCCCTGTCCCTTTCCGGCAGGGGCCTTTCCCTGAGGTGGACCATGTATCGCTGCCTGTTCCGTTCCCTGCCCGTTCTCATGCTGCTGACCGTCCTCAGCCTCGTGCCGGCCCTTTCCGGAGACGCCTGCCGGGAGATGACCTCCCTCGTCGGCCCGACTTGTGCCCTGGCCGACGAAGCGCCCCAGAAAAACGACGACAAGGCCGACGCCAAAAAGGACGACAAGGCCCAGGACAAAAAAGCCGCTTCCAGCGCCCCTGCCGAAGCCGATGCGGCTCCCACGGTGGACCCGCTGGAGAACATCTGGGCCGGCCAGAAGGACATGCTGGACGACATCAACAGCAGTACGCGCGGCCTGGTGCGTGACATCAACAAGCAGGCGGAGACCATGTCCAAGCAGGCGCGGCCCATCGTCGAGGAAGCCCGCCGCCTGCTCCTGCTCATCAACACGTTCAAGAACTGGCCCAACCCGCTGGAGGCCCTGGACCGCCGCATCTCCTTCACCGTGCAGCAGATGCAGCAGGTCATCGACCCCGTGCTGCTGGCCCGCAACAGCGTCAACTCCCTGCTGGAGCGCGTCAACCATCTGGCCGAGAGCCTGCCCGAGACCAAGGATCTGCCGTCCAACGCCGAGATCCGCGACTACTCGCGCCAGGTCACCAAGGCCCAGAAAAGCCTGACCGACGTCATCAAGCGCTATGATTCCGTGCTGTCGCCCACCCAGGACATGATGGCCGATCTGAAGAAGGCACAGAAAGACATCGCCACCATGCTGCCCCAGCTGTGGCGGGACTACTATCTGCAAGGCCCGGTGCCCTATCTCAGCCTCGAGACCTGGGAGACCGTGCCCAAACGCCTGCAATATGTCTGGCAGGGCATCCAGCTGCGCCTGCCCGTGGAGATCCCCGTCAGCGCCGACGGCTGGCATACGGCCGGCCTGCGCTTCGCCCTTTGCCTTTTGCTGGTGCTGTTCACCGGCATGGTGCTCTACCGTCGCTGGCGCCATTCCGGGACCCACGGCGAGGTGGGCCGCCACATGTTCCATGTGAGCCTGCCCTGGATCGGCCTGGGCCTGTCCCTGCTGGCTTCGTCGCTGTCCGCCCACGGGGATGTGTTCCGCTGCTTCCTGGCCCTGGGCAACCTGAGCATCATCATCGGCGAAGTTTTCCTGGCCTGGGACCTGCGCCGCTTGCAGCACCCGGACAAGGCCGCCGTCAGCAACCCCCTGTGGCAGCTCATCCCGCTGACGCTCTTTTCCTACATCCTGATCTACCTGCCCCTGCCGCCGGTGGTGACCCTCATCGCCTGGGTGGTGCTCATGCTCCTGCACCGTCTGTGGCGCGCCAAGAGCCACAGCCTGGAGGCCAGCACCCAGCTCGAGTCCACCCTCCTGTCAGGCAGCGCCATCATCTTCTGGGTGACCCTGGTGCTGGCCGTCATGGGCCTGCACATCTTCAGCATGGGCCTGTACCTGTTCTACGTCTCCTGCTCGCTGGCCCTGCAGATCAGCGTGGCCAGCATGTCGGCCATCAACCGCTACAATGACCAGCTGCCCGACGAGGGCGGCTCGGCTGCCGTCTCCAGCCTCATGCTGGCCCTGGCCGCGCCTGTCATCCTGCTGCTGGTCATCGGCGGCATGTCCCTGTGGGTCTGCACCCTGCCCGGCGGCCTTTCCCTGTTGCAGGACTTCGTGCTCCAGGGCGTCAACGTGGGCGAGACGCGCTTCAACATGGTGCAGGTGCTGCTCATCATCAGCGTCTTCTTCCTGACCCGCACCGCCGTGCGCATGGGCACGCTCTTCCTTTCGCGCATGCCCAGCCGCGGTCTGCGTATCGACCCCACGCTCATCCAGCCCCTGCAGACGGCCTTCACCTACGCCCTGTGGGCGTTCTTCGGCCTGTTCACCCTGCGCTCGCTGGGCATGGAACTGAGCAACCTGGCCATGGTCGCCGGTGGTCTGTCCGTCGGTATCGGTTTCGGCATGCAGACCATCATCAACAACTTCCTCTCCGGCCTGATCCTCATCTTCAGCCGCACCATGCAGGTAGGCGACGTGGTCGAAGTGGGCACCACCACGGGCCGCGTGCGCAAGATCAGCGTGCGCGCCACCATCGTGGAGACCTACGACAACGCCGTCATCTACGTGCCCAACTCCGAATTCGTGTCCACGCGCCTCATCAACTGGACGCGCAACAGCCGTACGGTGCGCCGTGACGTGGTGGTGGGCGTGGCCTACGGCAGCGACACCACCCTGGTCATGAAGCTGCTGGCCTCCGTGGCCAACGGCCACAGCGACATCCTCAAGTACCCCGCGCCGGTGGTGCTGTTCTCCAACTTCGGCGCCAGCACTCTGGACTTCACCCTGCGCTTCTGGGTGCGGGACTACGATGTCAGCGTCAAGACGGCCTCGGAGCTGCTGTTCGAGATCGACCAGCTGTTCCGCAAGAACAATATCGAGATCGCTTTCCCGCAGATGGACGTGCACATCAAGGACATGCCGCCCCGTGCCCGGAGCCCGCGTGACATGGCCACGCGCCCCACGGCGGCCCTGCCCGACTCTCCCGCCGACCGTCGCGCCCCGCACGGCAGCGCCCGGCCCCAGCATCCCCTGCGCAACCGCAAGCCCCGTCCCGGCGGCAAGCTGGCCCCGCGCCCCCGGCCTGCGGTCGATGACGACACGCCCACCGACGAGGACCGTCAGCTGACGGCCTGACCCGTGCGCCCATGACGGGCCCGAACCCCGTCCAACCCCCAGGAGGGAACCATGATCCGCCGCAAGGAAGACCACATCCGCTTCGACAAACAGATCGCCGGAGGCCCGGGCCTGGCCCACGCCACCCAGCTCCTCAACGAAGGCGAGTTCTACGACAAGGGGCGCCTGTTCAACATCGTGCGCCTGGGGCCCGGCGACGCCGTGGGCCGTCACCAGCATGTGGGCGACATGGAGGTCTACCACATCCTCAAGGGCCAGTGCCGCTATGACGACAACGGCACCGAGGTCATGCTCCATGCCGGGGACACGGCCGTCTGTCCCGACGGCGAATGGCATGCCGTCTACAACGACGGCCCCGACGACATGGAGATGGTCTGCCTGATCCTGTTCAAGTAGGACAGCGGGAAAGCCCCTGTCCGCTCCCAGACAAAAAAAGCCACCCGCAAGGGTGGCTTTTCCATACCGTTTACCTGAAAAATGCCGTCGCTGTCTGCCCGGTGGCCATCCCGGGCGCACGCTGTCCCATCGTCATGATGGCGGGGCCGGAGCCCGGGACCATCCCCGTCTGTCAGTGCTCACCGGTACATATCAAGGAGCCCCATGTTTCAATCCACAGTCGCCCCGTCCGCCGACTGACTCCGCAGCCGACGGATAGGGGTCGTGCGGATTGCCCCTCCCTAAAGGGAGAGGTTACGGAAAAGGATTTCATCGGCTCCGCCGTCTTGTCAACCACTCTTTTCCCCCTGAAGGGGGAGGTTTCAAACCACAAAGGAATTTTTGATGAAAAATACAGGCTGTTCCCTGCTGCTGGCCCTGCTCCTGTGCGGCTGCGCCGCGTCACCAGCTGTCGTCCCCTTCCATTATGACAACGGCCCCGACTATGTCCGCGAAGGCCTGTACCGCATCGTGGATGACCGGGGCCGCATGGGTTATGCGGACGAGAGCGGCCGGGTGGTGATAGCGCCCCGTTTCGCCTTTGCCCTCCCCTTCGAAGGCGGCAAGGCGAAAGTCACGGACACGGGACAACGCAAGGAGGTCCCGGGCTCCGGCGGCGAGCACTGGTACTGGGAAAGCGATGCCTGGTACTTCATCGACACAACGGGCCGAAAGACGGACGATCCCCAGGCGCGCGACGCCACCCCACGGCCGTAAAGGCAGGCACTAGCCCTTTGCCGCCAGCGGGCCCTTTTACCGGCAGGCCCCGTCCCTGCGCGCATCACCGGACCTGCCTGTGCCCGTCGCTCTGTCGGGACAGTGCCCCTGTTCCTGCCGGCAGACGCGGGCCAGATCATGCCGCGCCCGTTCACGACAGCACGGCAACGGCCGCACGCACGGGCCCGTCAGCCGAAAAAGGACAAAGAGCACGCCCGTGAGGCCCAAAAGCCGTACGGCGGAGCTCAGTCCCTGCCCGTCCCGTCCGTCTTCCCCGCAGGGCTTTCCGGCAGCAGACGGGTCTCCAGACTGGCATCCACCGGCACCTCGCGGCTGTAGAGGATCTTGTCCATGCGCACGGTGCCTGTGCCCGCGCCGCGCATGCTGCGGATGTGGCGCACCTCGGCGTAGAGGATGCGCGCCCGGGCCGCGTCCTTCTGCCAGCTCTTGCAGGCCGCCAGCGCCCCGGCCTGGTCCAGGGTGCGCTCCGGAACTTCCTGTCCGGCATGGGCCCGGCGGATGATGACGTGCGAGCCGGGGCCGCCGTCGGTATGCAGCCAGATGTCGTGGGCCGCGGCCAGCTTGCGGGCCGCGATGTTGCCCTTGGCGTCACGGCCGCGCAGCAGGGCAAAGCCGTCATCACTGACGAAGAGCTGCACGTTGCGCGGCAGGGCCGCACCGCGCAGGGCCCCCAGCGCCACCGTGTTCCTGTCGGGCTTCCCGGCCTCTCCCGCGGCGTGCCCGATACCGCCCAGCAGGGCTTCCTGCCGGGCCGCCTGCACGGTGGCCAGTTCGGCCCGCAGCACCGCACGCCGTTCCGCCAGATGTTCAAGGCCACGCTGCCCGCGCCGGGCCGTATGGAACAGGCGTTCCATATTGTCCCGCACGCTGCGCCGCATATCCAGCTTCACGGTCTTGCGCGGCGTGTCTTCGTCGCCTTCCTCCGGCGGCGGCAGCACCAGCTCCGGTGCGCGGAAATCCGCAGGCCAGCGCCACAGCCAGGCCTGTAACAGCAGGCCGTCCTCACGAGCGGCGCACATGCCCAGCAGGCGCTGCTCTTCTTCGTCCAGTTTGGCCAGCAGCTGTTCCAGCTTGCGCAGACGGCGCGACAGGGGCAGGGCAGCGGCACCGGCGGCGTCGCGTGCGGCCTTTTCCAGCACCAGCTTCTGCCCGGCCTTCTCCACCAGGCCGAGGATGTCTTCCCCCTGTTCCTCATGCCAGCCCTGGGCCAGGGCATCCGGCAGGGGCCAGGCCGCGATGCGGCAGGAGGGCCGCTCGCTCCCGGCCTTCTCCTCCGCCTCTCCATCCGGCGGCGTATAGTAGAACACGTCCCCGCCGCCCAGGCGCAGGTCTTCCAGCAGGGCCTGCCGGTCCAGCTCGTCATACAGGGGCAGGGCACGGCGCAGGGCCGGGGTCAGTACCGGCCAGTCCCGCCAGTGCGCCAGGGCCTCTTCCAGCTCTCCGGGCTCCGGCCAGCGCAGGGACTCTTCCTGCGGGCTGCGGCTCACGGGCAAGAAGCGCACCGAGGCCCCTTCGCGCAAGTCCAGCAGCAGCCAGGTGGCCAGGGGCTCCCGCTCCGCGGCCTCGCCGCTCTCCGGCGTCATGTCCGCCATGTCCGGCTGCGCCCCGCTCTCAGGGGAAAGGCCGTCCTCCTCGCCTTCCGCCGGGCTCCAGAGCACCATCTGGCGGCGCAGGGCCTCTTCGGCCGCGGCCTCCCCGCCCACCAGCAGCCAGAGCCGGCGGCGGCTGAAGCAGCAGACCGTGGCCAGGATACGGTGCCCGGCCAGATATTTGCGCAGGCGCATGACCGGGGCCGAGGGGGCCCGTCCGGCGGCCAGACGGCTGCGGGAAAGGAAGAGGAAGGGTTCCTTGCGTGCGGCGCGCAGGCACAGCTGGCACTTGCGGCTGCCACCTGTCTGGCCGTAGCTCTGGCCGCGCGCGGCCAGGTTGATGTTGAAAGCCAGCAGGCCGGGGGCCGGTTCCTGCACCTTTTCCAGCCAGCCGCCGATGATGCGCGGGGCGAGCTCCTCGCAAAAACGGGAAAAAAGATGGGCGTCCATAGATATTGCCGGGGATGTCCTTACCGGCGCGAAGCCGGAGCAAAAAACAGAAAAACGGGCCGGAGCCCGTTTTTTTGTGAAAAGGTCAAAGGATGCCGCGCTCCGGCGGCACAGGTCAAGGATGCGCGCTAGTCGCCGCGCAGATGTTCGTCCTCTTCCTGCTTGGCCTTGCAGTTGATGCACAGACGGGTGACAGGACGGGCCTTGAGACGGGGGATGGCGATCTCTTCGCCGCATTCGTCGCAAATACCGTAGGTGCCGTCGTCGATGCGCTGCAACGCGGACTGGATCTTACGGATCAGGCGGCGTTCGCGGTCACGGATGCGCAGGGTGAAGGCGCGGTCGGATTCAGCGGTAGCCCGGTCAGCAGGGTCGGCAAAGACTTCGTTGCTGTCCGTGAGCTCTTCGATGGTGGAGTCGCCCTTCTGCTTGGCTTCCTCCAGCATGCTGGTGAGGAGCTTGCGGAAATACTCTATATCCTTCTGGTCCATATAAGCCTCCCAAAACTGGCCCTGTAGGCACGATTTTGGCATTGTTGCCCCATAATGAGGAATCGCTCCTCATTACCCGGAAAAAGTTATCTTGTAAAGCGGTACGCGCCTATTCCCCCGCCTCCTCCTGCGGCGGGATGCCGTGCAGGCGTGCTTTCTGCTCGGCACGCAGTTCTTCGCGGGCCGGCACCCAGGCCGGTTCCTGCCAGATGCCCTCACGCGAGGGCAGCACCTCGCCCTGCCAGCCGCCGCCCAGCCAGCTGGCCCGCACGCCCACGGGGGCCCCCAGGCGCACGGCCTTGCCGGAGTAGGAGGCCATCAGGGCCGCCGCCGCACGCAGCACCTCTTCCGGCCATGTACGGCCCCCGCAGGCCACGGCCAGCGGACCGGGGATGTCGGCCAGATGGATCTTGGCATCGTCCTTGCCCAGTACCGTGTGCAGGGCCTGGTTGTCGGCACTGGTGCGGCCGATGGCCAGCCAGTAGTCCCGGCCGTCCTGCTGCGCCCAGAACTGCCGCCCCAGATTGGAGAGTTTGAAGGCCCGCGTATCAGGCTCGGGCCAGCGGGAGAGCACGGGCCAGTAGCGGCGGGCGTTCTCCTTGTCCGCCAGACGGCAACCGCCGCCGGGCGTGGGGATCTCGGGCAGCTGGTACTTTTTGGCCAGTTCCAGCTGGTCCTTGCGGCCGCGCCCGCTGATGCCCAGCAGACGGGAACGGTCCACGAAGCCCTCCTCCTCGGCGGGTGTGGGCGCCAGATGCAGGGCGCTCAGAGGACGCAGCAGGATGTCCTGCACCCCGGCATCGCGGCGGATGGCGTTGAGCACGTCCCGGCGCTGCGACATGGGACGCTGCCCCATGACCTCGCCCGTGGCCAGCAGGCGCGCGCCGATGCTCTCCATGTAAAGGCGGGCATGGCGCAGGAGCAGGATCTTGCAGTCCACGCAGGGGTTCATGACCTTGCCGAAGCCGTGGGCCGGACGGGCACGCAGCATGGCGCAAAAATCGTCGCTCACGTCCAGGGTGCGGATGTCCAGCCCGTAGAGGTTGCTCCAGCGCTCCACGGCGCCGGGATCACCGAAGAAGGGGGAATGGCAGTGCAGGCAGCAGACCCGCAGGCCCTGTTCCTCCAGGACCTTGGCCGCCAGGATGCTGTCCAGGCCGCCGGAAAAAAGCACGACCACATCCACCGGCCGCTGGTCAGCATTGACCATGCCGGGCGCGGCGGGGGTCTGGAAATCGGAGGGAGTGTTCATCATGGCCCGCCTTCTACGCGAAAGCGGGGGCAGGAGGCAAGAGCCCGGCCCGGATTTTCACAGCTTTTGGATAGGTTTTTTTCGTCCTGCCGCCTCTGCGGGCCCCGTGCAGGGATGGGGAAGCTCTTGAGGAGCCGCATCCCCTGCCGCGGCACCCCTTTCCCGGCGAATGGGCCTGCCGTTTGACGGCGCAGACCGAAGGCGCCGTCCGTCCGCTCCGGCGCGCCTGCACGGCATCGGGGACCTGGAGCGGGATACGGTGCAGGGAGCCGGAGCAGCGCGCCCCTGTCCTGCCGCCGCACAGCCGGCCCTTCTCCCCTTGACAATTATTGAGATTTATTCCTGAATAACGCAGTTTTTGTGCGCGCCCGCACAGCCGTCCCCCTGCCCGGGGCGTATCCTGTGATGCCCGGCATGCGCAGGGGCCCGTGCCGTGACGAAGACGGCATCCCCGCAGCCCGCAAGGGCCCGTCCCGGGAGGCCTGCCGCCTTCCTTGCCTTGCCGTGCGCGCTTTGCTATACTGCGTTGCTTAAATTTCCTACAGGGAGCGTCTCTATGGCCAAAAAACCGGCCCTTTCTCCTGAAGAAGCCCGCGCCGAAGCCCTGGGCACCGCACTTGCCACCATCGAACGCAAGTACGGCAAAGGCGCGGTCATGAAGCTTTCCGACGAAGCCCATGTCAATATCCCCGTCATCCCCACGGGTTCCATCGGTCTCGACCTAGCCCTGGGCGTGGGCGGTATCCCGCGCGGCCGTATCACGGAGATCTTCGGCCCCGAATCTTCGGGCAAGACCACCCTTACCCTGCACATCATCGCCGAATGCCAGAAAATGGGCGGCACCTGTGCCTTCGTGGACGCCGAACACGCCCTGGACGTGAACTACGCCCGGCGCCTGGGCGTCAACACCGACGAGCTGCTCATCTCCCAGCCCGACTACGGTGAGCAGGCCCTGGACATCGCCGACATGCTGGTGCGTTCCGGCGCCGTGGACCTGGTGGTGGTGGACTCCGTGGCCGCCCTCATCCCGCAGGCCGAACTGGAAGGCGACATGGGCGAGAGCCAGGTGGGCGGTCATGCTCGCCTCATGTCCCACGCCATGCGCCGCCTTACCGGCACCATCCACAAGTCGCGCACGTCCGTGATCTTCATCAACCAGATCCGCATGAAGATCGGCGTCACCGGCTACGGCAGCCCCGAGACCACCACCGGCGGTAACGCCCTCAAGTTCTACTCCTCGGTGCGCATGGACATCCGCCGCATCCAGACCCTCAAGGACAAGGAAGAGTCCTTCGGTTCCCGCACCCGCGTGAAGGTGGTCAAGAACAAGGTGGCCCCGCCGTTCCGCAGCGCTACCTTCGACATCCTCTACGGTCAGGGCATCTCCCGCTCGGGCGAGCTCATCGACCTGGGCCTGGAAGCCAAGATCATCGAGCAGAGCGGCTCGTGGTTCGCTTTCGGCTCCGAAAAGCTGGGCCAGGGCCGCGAAAAGGTCCGTGCCCTGCTGGACGAGGACCCGGAACTGCGCCGCCAGATCGAAGCCAAGGTCACGGAATTCCTGGGCATGCATCCGCAGGAGTTCATCCCCAGCGAAGAGGATCTGGACGACGGCAGCGCCGCCATGTCCGATCTGGACTAGTTTTTTGTGTGCAACGCGGCCCTGCGGGGCCGCCCGTTTTTTTATCGCCCTTCCGGGCAGCAACATGGAGCCCCTATGCTCACCGCCAAAGAGATTCGTCGCCGTTATCTGGAATTCTTCGCCCGCAACGGGCATGACATCCTGCCCTCCGGGCCCCTGATCCCGCCCAACGACCCCACCCTGCTCTTCACCAACGCGGGCATGGTGCAGTTCAAGAAGTTCTTCCTGGGCGAAGAAGTGCGCGACGTGCCGCGCGTGACCACCTCGCAGAAGTGCCTGCGCGTGTCCGGCAAGCACAACGACCTCGAAAACGTGGGTCGCACCGCGCGCCACCACACCTTCTTCGAGATGCTGGGCAACTTCTCCTTTGGCGATTACTTCAAGCGCGAGGCCATCACCTGGGCCTGGAAGTTCGTGACCGAAGAACTGGCACTGCCCAAGGAGCGCCTGTGGGTGACCGTCTTCCGCGAGGACGACGAAGCCGCCGCCATCTGGCAGGAAGTGGCCGGTCTGCCCGCCGAGCGCATCGTGCGCATGGGCGAGAAGGACAACTTCTGGACCATGGGCGATACCGGCCCCTGCGGCCCCTGTTCCGAGATCTACATCGACCAGGGCGAAGACATGGCCTGCGGCCCGGATTGCGGCATCGGCAAGTGCGACTGCGACCGCTTCCTGGAGATCTGGAACCTGGTCTTCACCCAGTTTGACCAGCACGCCGACGGCACCCGTGACCGTCTGGCCCGTCCCAACATCGATACCGGCATGGGCCTGGAACGCATCGCCGCCGTCTGCCAGGGCAAGCGCTCCAACTTCGACTGCGACCTGTTCCAGGACATCATCCAGTACGCCGCCGAGCTGGCCGGCGTGAAGTACAGCTTCAGCGCGCCCGACACCAATGACGTGGACACGGCCCTGCGCGTCATCGCCGACCACGCCCGCGCCGCCGCCTTCCTCATCGCCGACGGCACCCTGCCCTCCAACGAAAGCCGCGGCTACGTGCTGCGCCGCCTCATCCGCCGCGCCCTGCGCTTCGCCACGCTCATGGGCGTACACGAGCCCTTCCTGTACAAGGTGGCCCGCAAGGTCACCGAGATCATGGGCGAGGACTACCCCGAACTGACCGAACACGCTGATTTCATCGCCCGCGCCGTGTATGAGGAAGAACAGCGCTTCTCCCTCACCCTGGGCAAGGGCCTGGCCCTGCTGGAAGACCAGCTGGCCGAACTGGAAAAGGCCGGCGACAAGGTCATCCCCGGCGAGTTCTGCTTCAAGCTGTCCGACACCTACGGCTTCCCGCTGGACATCATCACCGACGTGTCCGAAAAGCGCGGCTTCAGCGTGGACGTGGCCGGCTTCGAGGCCCACATGGCCGAACAGCGCCGCCGCGCCCGCGAGAGCCAGAAGAAGTCCGGCCTGCTGGGCCAGGACGGCAGCGGCTCCTCGCTGTTCCAGCAGCTGGCCGACGACGGTCTGCAGAGCGTCTTCACCGGCTACAGCGGCCTGAACGGCCAGGGCCGCATTGTGGCCCTGCTGGACGAGAGCGGCCTGAGCGTGGAAGAACTGCCCGCCGGCCAGAAGGGCTATGTGGTCACCAACCAGACCCCCTTCTACGGCGAGTCCGGCGGCCAGGCCGGTGATACCGGCCGCATGGAAGGCCCCGACGGCGCCGCCCGCGTGCTGGATACCCAGAAGCCCGCGCCCACCCTCATCGTCCACAACATCGAAGTGGAACAGGGCCTGCTGCGCATCGACCAGGAAGTGGCCCTGAGCGTGGAAGAAGACGCCCGCATGGCCACGGCCCGCAACCACAGCTGCACCCACCTGCTGCACGCCGCCCTGCGCTCCGTGCTGGGCACCCATGTGAAGCAGGCCGGTTCGCTGGTCAACAGCCAGCGCCTGCGCTTCGACTTCTCCCACATCGCGGCCCTGACCCCCGAGGAGCTGGCCGCCGTGGAACGCCAGGTCAACCGCGCCATCATGGCCGACTACTCTGTCTGCACCAAGGAAATGAAGCATGACGAGGCCGTGGCCAGCGGCGCCATGGCCCTGTTCAACGAAAAATACGGCGACACCGTGCGCGTGGTCAGCATGGGCGACGACGCCCATACCGAATCCGTGGAACTGTGCGGCGGCACCCACCTGAGCCACACCGGCCAGGCGGGCAGCTTCCTCATCGTGTCCGAGAGCGGCGTGGCCGCCGGCGTGCGCCGCATCGAGGCCGTCACCGGCTGGAACGCCTATGACCTGGCCGTGGCCCAGCGTGCCGAACTGCACGACCTTTCGGCCCTGCTCAAGGCCAAGCCCGGCCAGCTGGCCGAACGCGTGCAGGCCCTGCACAGCGATGTGAAGAAGCTGCGCAAGGCCTCCGAAAAGGCGGCCGCCAGCCCGGCCACCGGCGCCGACCTGGTGCAGAAGGCCACCGAGGTCAACGGCGTGAAGCTGCTCACCGCCAAGCTGGACGGCGTGCCGGTCAAGGCCCTGCGCGACATCATGGACGACGTGCGCTCCCGCATCCCCTCCGGCGTGGCCTGCCTGGCCACGGTGGAAGGCGAGAAGGTGGGCCTGCTGCTCTACGTCTCCAAGGATCTGCACGGCCGCTTCACCGCGCCCGCCCTCATCAAGGACGTGGCCGCGCCCTGCGGCGGCTCCGGCGGCGGTCGTCCCGACCTGGCCCAGGCCGGCGGCACCAAGGCCGACGGCGTGGAAGCCGCGTTCGACGTGCTGCGCGCCAAGATCGCCGGCTAACTTCGTGACTGCCGGGGAGGGGCCGCCGCATCGGCGCCCCTCCCCGTTCCGGCCCCGCAGCCACCGTTTTTCCCTCTGCTTCCGGTAGGCCCCGCGGCCTTCCGGGCAGACAGGCACCATGACGGCGGGATGATCCTGTCCCGTCCCAGACACTCAGGCCGGGCGTTCCTCCGGGCTTCCCCGCGCCATACCCCCCGCCCCGTGTCCGCTATCCCGGCGGGGCACAAACGGCGACTCGCTGTAAAGGATCGTACGATGATCGGTATTTCCAAACTGTATTGCGGTCAGGTGGAGCCCTCCGACGCCCTGCGTTACGGCCGTGAATCCGGCAACCTGCCCTCGCACCTGCTCCAGTTCTCCAAGGACAAGAAGCCCGTGGTGGTCTGGAACATGACCAAGCGCTGCAACCTGAAATGCGTGCACTGCTACGCCCAGGCCGTGCCCGTGGACGGCGCCGACGACATCAGCACCGAACAGGCCAAGACCATGATCGACGACCTGGCCGCCTACGGCGCGCCGGTCATGCTCTTCTCGGGCGGCGAGCCCCTGGTGCGCAAGGACCTGGTGGAACTGGCCAGCCATGCCACCTCCAAGGGCATGCGCGCCGTCATCTCCACCAACGGCACTCTCATCACCAAGGAAAAGGCCCGTGAACTCAAGGGGGTGGGCCTCTCCTACGTGGGCATCTCCCTGGACGGCATGGAAGAAGTGCACGACCGTTTCCGCGGCGTGCCCGGTGCCTTCCGCAAGGCTCTGGAAGGCGTGGCCAACTGCCAGGCCGAAGGCCTGAAGGTGGGCCTGCGCTTCACCATCAACAAGCGTAACGTGGGCGAGATCCCCGGCATCTTCCGCCTGCTGGCCGACCTGGAAGTGCCCCGCGCCTGTTTCTACCACCTGGTGTACTCGGGCCGCGGTTCCGAGCTCATCAAGGAAGACCTGGATCACGCCGAGACCCGTCAGGTGCTGGACCTCATCATGGACGAGACCCGCGCCCTGTTCGACGCCGGTAAGCCCAAAGAGATCCTCACCGTGGACAACCACGCCGACGGCCCCTATGTGTGGATGCGCATGAAGCGTGAAGATCCCAAGCGCGCCGAAGAGATCTTCGAGCTCCTGCAGTACAACGAAGGCAACAACTCCGGCCGCGGCATCGGCTGCATCTCCTGGGACGGCAAGGTGCATGCCGACCAGTTCTGGCGCAACCACACCTTCGGCAACGTGCTGGAGCGCCCCTTCTCCGAGATCTGGGACGACCCCAACATCGAGCTGCTGCACAAGCTCAAGGACAAGAAGGCCCATGTGGGCGGCCGCTGTGCCAAGTGCCGCTTCCTGAACATCTGCGGCGGCAACTTCCGCGCCCGCGCCGAAGCCTACTACGGCGACGAATGGGCCCAGGACCCCGCCTGCTACCTCACTGACGAAGAGATCGGCCTGTAGGCCGTCTGGCAACAAAATAAAAGATCCCGGGATATTGCAATCCCGGGATCTTTTATTTTCAGTACATGGATGCCTCGTCAGCTGTCCTGCATCTGGAGTTCATCAAGCCTACAGACGACCTAACAAATAGCCGCCCCAGACGGCAGCCAGGAAAAGCTGGGCCGTGAATTGGGCGGCGCTCCCCATATCCTTGGCCTTCTTGGCCAGCGGATGCCATTCCAGCGAAATACGGTCCACCACGTTCTCGATGGCGCTGTTGAGCAGTTCCACCAGCAGGCAAAGCACCAGCGGCACGGCCAGCAGGACGGATTCCGTCCAGTCCCGCCCCAGCCAGCAGGCCAGCGGCAGGCCGATCACGGCCAGCAGGCATATCTGCCGGAAAGCCTCCTCGTCCTGCCAGGCGGCTTTGTAGCCGGCCAGGGAATACCGCGTGGCATTCAGCAGGCGGACCAGTCCCCTCTTTCCCTTCAATTCATTGCGAGCATCCATACACACCCCCATTCACAGCTTTGCCGACCCGCCTTGCATGCCTGCAATCACAGTGGTGCCCGGTGGCTTTTCCCTTGTGGCGTTTTGCGCTATGGTGGCCTTCTCATCGGAAGGCCCCGTGCCCTGCCGCCCGACGGCATCAGGGCGCAGGCTTTTCCGGGCGCCGGTCTTTCCCGCGATCCCGCCGGGCCGGGGACGAACCGTCGCTGTCCTCCCCAAACACAACCGCGGCATTGCCGCATCGAGGTAGAACCATGTCCCAATCCTTCCATCGCGGCAGACGTTTGCGCTGGACCCCCGAAATCCGCAGCATGGTGCGCGAGACCCCGCCCCTGCTGGCCGAAGATCTCATCATGCCCTACTTTGTGGTGGAGACCGAAGACCAGTCCTTCCGCAAGGAGATCGGCGCCATGCCCGGCCAGTACCAGCTGTCGCTGACCGAGCTGGAAAAGCAGGTGGAAAAGGCCGTGGATGACGGCCTGAAGTCCGTGATCCTCTTCGGCATCCCGGCCGTGAAGGACGAAAAGGCCAGCGGCGCCTATGCCGAAGACGGCATCGTACAGGAAGCCGTGCGTCGCCTCAAGCATCGCTGGCCCTCGCTCTACGTCATCACCGACGTGTGCCTGTGCGAATACATGAGCCACGGCCACTGCGGCATCCTGACCCCCGGCGGTGCGGTGCTCAATGACCCCACCCTGGAGCTGCTGGCCAAGACCGCCGTGAGCCATGCCGCCGCCGGTGCCGACATGGTGGCGCCCTCCGACATGATGGACGGCCGCGTGGCCGCCATCCGTCACGCCCTGGACGAATCCGGCCTGGTCATGGTGCCCATCATGTCCTATGCCGTGAAATACGCCTCGGCCTTCTACGGCCCCTTCCGCGAGGCCGCCGAATCCGCCCCGGCCTGCGGCGACCGCAAGAGCTACCAGATGGATCCCTGCAACGCCCGTGAAGCCATCATCGAAGCCCTGGCCGACCTGGAAGAAGGCGCCGACTGCCTCATCGTCAAGCCCGCCGGTCCCTACATGGACATCATCCGCCAGGTGCGCGACGCCGTGGACGTGCCCCTGTGCGCCTATCAGGTGAGCGGTGAATACAGCATGATCCGCGCCGCCGGCCTCAACGGCTGGATCAACGAAGAAGCCGTGATGATGGAAAGCCTGCTGGGCATGAAGCGCGCCGGCGCCAAGATGCTCATCACCTACTTCACCGAGACCCTGCTCAAGCAAAGGCTGGTGCGCTGATGCATGACGAGAAGCACATGCCGGGCCATCCCGGCGGCATGGGGGGACACCCCGGCGGCCATCCCGGTACCGCGGGTGCCCATCCCGGCGGTCATCCCGGGGGCGCGCCCGGCCACAAGATGGTGCGCACCCTTGAGGACGGCACGCCCGCCTGCAAGCTCATCGCCTGGGAAGTGACCCGCTCCTGTAACCTGGCCTGCAAGCACTGCCGCGCCGAGGCCCACCCGGAACCCTATCCGGGCGAGTTCTCCACCGAAGAGGCCAAGGCCCTCATCGACACCTTCCCCCAGGTGGGCAACCCCATCATCATCTTCACCGGCGGCGATCCCATGATGCGCCCCGATGTCTATGAACTGGTGGCCTATGCCCACAACAAGGGGCTGACCTGCGCCTTCTCGCCCAACGGCACCCTGATCACGCCCGAACTGGCCCGCAAGATCAAGGAAGCCGGCGTCAACCGCTGCTCCATCTCCATCGATGGCGCCGACGCCGCCAGCCACGACGAGTTCCGCGGCGTGCCCGGGGCCTTCGAAGCCTCCATGCGCGGCATCGAATACCTTAAACAGGCCGGGGTGCCCTTCCAGATCAACACCACGGTCACGCGCAACAACCTGCACAGCTTCAAGGACATCTTCAATCTGTGCGAGCGCATCGGCGCGGCCGCCTGGCACATCTTCCTGCTGGTGCCCATGGGCCGGGCCTCCGGCCTGGCCGACCAGGTCATCAGCGCCGAGGAATACGAGGACGTGCTGCACTGGCTCTACGACTTCCGCAAGACCACCAGCATGCACCTCAAGGCCACCTGCGCGCCGCACTACTACCGCATCATGCGCCAGCGCGCCCATGAGGAAGGCGTGGCCGTCACGCCCGAGACCTTCGGCATGGACGCCATGACCCGCGGCTGTCTGGGCGGCACGGGCTTCTGCTTCATCAGCCATACCGGCCAGGTGCAGCCCTGCGGCTATCTGGAACTGAACTGCGGCAACGTGCGCGAGACGCCCTTCCCCGAGATCTGGCGCAACAGCAAGTACTTCCGCCAGTTCCGCGACCAGAAGTGCTACGAAGGCAAGTGCGGCGTGTGCGAGTTCCACAAGGTCTGTGGCGGCTGTCGCGCCCGCGCCTGGAGCATGAACGGCAACCATATGGCCGAAGAGCCCCTGTGCACCTATCAGCCCAAGCGCGCCACGGGCGCAAAGTGAGCGAGCATGACGGACGCCCCTGAATACTGCGGTCCCCACACCACGCAGGAAGCCCTGGACGAGACCGACCGCCGCCTGCTGGACATCATCCAGACGGCCTTTCCCCTGACGCCCCGCCCCTATGCCGACCTGGGCACGCTGCTGGGCATCCCGGAGGAGGAGGCCCTGGAGCGCGTGCGCAGCCTGCGCGAGCGGCGCGTCATCCGCCGCCTGGGTGCCAACTTCCAGTCCAACAAGCTGGGATTCGTCTCCACCCTCTGCGCGGCCAAGGTGCCCGATGACAAGATGGACGACTTCGTACACGAAGTGAACGCCCGTCCCGGCATCACGCACAACTACCTGCGCGAGCACAACTACAACATCTGGTTCACGCTCATCAGTCCCTCGCGGGAAGACGAGCGCGCCACGCTGGATGACATCACGGCCCGTACGGGCATCCCCATCCTCAACCTGCCCGCCACGCGTTTGTTCAAGATCCGCGTGGACTTCCGCATGCAGGACTGAGACCCGTTCCCGATACTGAGGGGAGGCCGCAAGGCCTCCCCTTTTTTGTCTGATCCTGCCGCCGCTGCCTGCGGCCCTCCGCCGCCCCTCCCCAGGGGCCCCTTGCCCCCTCTTGAGCTCCGCCAAGGCCTGTGCTAACACCTCAGACAAGTTGTTGAAAATTCGTTTCACCTTACGGGCATGCGGATTTCCTGCCGTGCACCTCCCCGGCGCTACCTGAAGGTCCGCCTGCTTTTCTTCTCTTTTTCTTTCGCGATCCTGTCCTAAAATGTCACAGGATCATCACAACCATGCGGCAGTATCCCGGGAACAGCCACGCGCACAAGGAGAGCGGCATGACCTCCCAGATAGTCCTCAAGTATCCTGAGCAACCCTGCTCGCCCGAAGACATGCAGGATCTTTCCTGCCCCAACCTTTTCCTCAACCGGGAAATCAACTGGCTGGACTTCAACGCCAAGGTTCTGGACGAGGCCCTCTCGCCCCGGCAGCCCCTGCTGGAACAGCTCAAATTCCTTGCCATCTTCTATAACAACCTCGACGAATTTTTCATGGTCCGCGTGGCCAACATCCTGCGCCAGTACCGCAACGGCGCCCCCAACGGCTCGGCCGACCGCATCACGCCGGCCAAGCAGCTGGCCGAGATACGCCGCCGCACCCTGCTGCTGACCTCACGCGCACAGAGCCACTGGCTCAAGAACCTGGCTCCGCAATTGCTGGAAAGGGGCGTGCGCATCGTGCGCTACACCGATCTTTCGGAAAAGCAGCGCCGCTTCCTGGACGGCTATTTCCGCAACGAGATCTATCCCGTGCTCACGCCCCAGGCCATCGACCCGGGGCACCCCTTCCCCACCATCTCCACCACCTGCCTCAATTTCATCATCCAGCTGCGCAACCGCGACAACGAATCGCGCTTCGTGCGCCTGAAGTGCCCCAACAACCTCTCGCGCTTCATCTTCATCCCGCGCAACAAGGAGGCCAAGACCTACGCCTCCCTGGGCTTCGACCCCAACGTGCGCGGTGACGACATTGTGCTGCTGGAAGACCTCATGGCCCAGTATCTGGGCCTGCTCTTCCCCGGCCATACGGTGGTCAGCTCCGCCCTGTTCCGCATCACCCGCAACACCGACCTGGAGATCGAAGAGGACGAGGCCGACGACCTGCTGGAAGCCGTGCGCGACCTGGTGGAACAGCGCCGCTTCGGCGACGTGGTGCGGCTGGAGATCGCCCACAAGGCCTCGCGCGAGCTGGTGGACTTTCTGGCCCGGCGCCTGCGCCTGCAGCCCTTCCAGATCTACCGCATCAAGGGGCCCATGGGCTTTTCCGAATTCATGACCCTCTATAATGTGGACCGGCCCCAGCTCAAGACGCCCGGCATCCAGGGGCACATCTCGCGCCTGTTCCAGGAAGGCGACATGTTCGGCCACCTGCGCAAGCGGGACGTGGTGCTCTTCCATCCCTACGACAGCTTCAAGGCCGTGCTGGACTTCATCCGCCGCGCCTGCGAGGACCCCAACGTCCTGGCCATCAAGCAGACCCTGTACCGTGCGGGCAACGATTCGCCCATCGTGCGCGCCCTCATCGAGGCCCGGCGCCGCGGCAAACAGGTAGTAGCTGTGGTGGAGCTCAAGGCCCGTTTCGACGAGGAGCGCAACATCACCTGGGCCGAAGAGCTGGAGAAGGAAGGCGTCAACGTGGTCTACGGCTTCATCGGCCTGAAGGTTCACGCCAAGCTCTGCCTGGTGGTGCGCCGCGAAGCCGGGCACATCACGCGCTATGTCCACATCGGCACGGGCAACTACAATGCCTCCACGGCCAAGATCTACACGGACGTGGGCCTCATCACCTCCAATGAGGACATCTGCGCCGACGTCACCGACCTGTTCAACGTCATGACCGGCTATGCGGACCGCGACCTGTACCGCAAGCTGCTGGTCTCGCCCCAGGCCATGCGCGGCCCGCTCATGGAGATGATCCGCCGCGAGATCGAGCTGCACAAGCGCTACGGCAACGGCGAGATCATCTTCAAGTGCAACCAGCTGGTGGATGCGGGCATCATCCGCGCCCTGTACCGGGCCTCCATGGCCGGTGTGCGCGTGCGTTTGCAGGTGCGCGGCATCTGCTGCCTGCGCCCCGGCCTGCCGGGCATCAGCGAGAACATCACGGTCACCAGCATCGTGGGCCGCTTCCTGGAGCACTCGCGCATCTACTGGTTCCATGCCAACGGCGAAGACATCATGTACATCGGCAGCGCGGACCTCATGCCGCGCAACCTCGACCACCGCATCGAGGTCCTGACCCCCATCCTCGATCCCGAACTGCGCCGCAAGATCCGCGAGGACATCCTCGAAGTCCACCTGGCGGACAACGTCCAGACCTGGCAGCTGCAGGCCGATGCCACCTATACGCGGCTCAAGCCCTCCAGCAAGGAGGCTGCCGTCAACGCGCAGGAACGCATGATCGCCCAACATATCAGCAGGGACGATATCTGATCCCAAGGAGCTTTCATCATGGCTACCAAAAAACGCCCCGCCGGCAAGACCGGCAGCAGCACCAGCCGCAGCCGGCAGCAACGCCAGGGACAGAGCTCTACCACCACCGCCGCCGCTCCCCGCAACGACAGCGCCGAACTTCTCCAGGCTTCCCTGCCCGGCACGGACACGCCGCAGCCCGCTCCCGAAGCCGCCGAAGCGCCTGCCGTGACGCCGGTCGTCGCGGAAGAGGCTGCCCCGGAGCAGCCGAAGGAGTGCGCGGCCGCTGCCCCCGAAGTGCAGGCAGGCTGCCCTGAAGAAACGATGAAGGAGGAAGCGGTCCCCGCCGAAGAGCCCGAACAGGCTCCGGCCGAAGCGCCCGTGACGGCGCAGGAAGCTCCGGCGCCGGACGCCGGAGCGGAGCAGGAAGCCGCAACTCCCCAAAAGAAAGCCAGGAAAAAGGACAAGGAAGAAAAGAAGGCCAAGGCGGGCAAGAAGCGCGTCAAGGTCGCCGGTCCCGAAACGGCCGATGCCGCCCACGACTGGACGCCCCTGCCCTGCGAGGCCCTGCTGGAGCACCTGCTGCCGGGCAGCCCCGAGCTGGAGGCCACCCGCCGTCACGGCCAGCATGTGGCCCATCTGGCGGAACAGCTCTTCGACCAGCTCCAGCCCCTGCACGGTCTGGACGGCCGCTGGCTCTACCGCCTGCGCATCGCCTGCTGCCTGCATGACATCGGCTTCGCTTCCGGGCGCAAGGGCCACCACAAAAAGGGCATGCGCATCGTGGAGCAGGACACCAGCCTGGCCCTGCTGCCCGAAGACCGCTCCCTGGTGGCCCAGCTGGTCCGTTATCACCGCAAGGCCTGGCCCGCCATGCGCCACCGCCGTTTCGCCGCCCTGGGCAAGAAGGACCGTGAGGCCCTGAACAAGGCCGCGGCCCTCATCCGCATGGCCGATGCCCTGGATTACCGCCACATGGAAGCCGTGCGCGACGTGGCCATCGACCTGCAGCCCGGCAAGGTGGTGCTGACCCTGAGCGGCGCCCAAGACTGCGCCCCCGAGCAGGACCGCCTGCTGGTCAAGGGCGATCTGTTCATGCACATCTTTGGCGTGGAGCTGGAGTGCGTATGTCCCATCCTGTAGTCCCGGATCAGGCGGGGCCTGACGGGGAACGCGTCATCGGCATCATCGACCTGGGCAGCAACTCGCTGCGCCTGATGCTGGTGCGCATCCTGCCCGACGGCTCGCACACGGTCCTCAACCAGGTCAAGAACATGGTGCGCCTGGGCGAAGGCGCCTTCGAGACGGGCCACCTGCGTGAAGAGAGCATGGCCCGGACCATCAACGTCCTGCGCGGCATGGCCGAGATGTGCGGCGTCTACGGCGCTTCGGAGGTCATCGCCATCGCCACGGCCGCCGTGCGCGACGCGGCCAACGGCCCGGACTTCATGCGCCGGGTCAAGGAAAAGACCGGCATCGACTTCCGCGTGGTCTCCGGCCGCGAAGAGGCCCGCCTCATCTATCTGGGCGTCTCCAGCGGTCTGGCCCATACCGAGAGCCTGCGCCTGTTCATCGACATCGGCGGCGGCAGTACCGAGCTGGTGGTGGGCAATTCCGAGGAATACCGCAACCTCGATTCCCTCAAGATGGGCTGCGTGCGCCTGTCCAACCTCTTCTTCGACAAGGACTCCGGCACCATCTCCGCCAAGCGCTACGCCGCGCTGCAGAACTACATCCGCAACAATGCCCTGCGCTCGTTCCAGCGCATCGCGGACTTCGTCATCGAAGAGGCCGTGGCCAGCTCCGGTACGGCCCAGAACCTGGCCGAGATCGCCGCCGCCCTGGATGCCGAGGATGCCGCGCGCACGGGCCGGGCCCCGCAGGAGTCCCGCGACGTGCTCAGCTACGGCGGCCTGCGCCGGGCCGTCAAGGAGCTCTGCGGCCGCACCCTCAAGGAACGCCGCAGCGTGCCCGGCATCAATCCCAACCGTGCCGACGTCATCGTGGCCGGTGCGGCCATCCTCCAGACCATCATGGAGGACCAGGGCTTCGACAGCGTGCGCATCAGCAACCGCAACCTGCAGAACGGCATCCTGGTGGATTACCTGTCCACCCGCATGCCCCATGCCGACGGCAGCTTCCATCCCGTACGCAAGGAGAGCGTGCTGCATCTGGCGCGGCGCTGCCGCTTCGAGGAACGCCACTCCCGCCATGTGTCGCGCCTGGCCCTGGACCTGTTCGACAGCGCCAAGGCCATGGGCCTGCACGACTCCGGCGACCTGGCCCGCGAGCTGCTGCACTATGCGGCCCTGCTGCACGACATCGGCATCTTCATCTCCTTCTCGCGCCACAACGCCCACAGCCACTACCTGATCCGCAACACCGAGCTGCTGGGCTTCACCCGCCGTGAAGTGGACATCATGGCCGCCCTGACCTACTTCCACCGCAAGCGTCCCTCCAAGAAAGTGCCGCTGTTCATGGAATTCGACCAGGAGACCCGCGAGGAGATCCGCCTGCTCTCCCTCTTCCTGCTGCTGGCCGAGCGCATGGACAAGAGCCATCGCCAGATCGTGCGCACCGTCCGCTTCGAGGCCCGCAAGGAAGGCGGCCTGCAGCTCTCGCTGCGCGCCCCCGAGGAATGCCCCATCGAGCTGGATCTGGTGCGCGGCAGCGCCAAGCTGGTGCGCAAGGTCTTCCGGCAGGAGATCCCCGTGGAGGTGGTCAGCAGCTTCCGCCGCTGATCCCGCGCATCCCGTCACACGCTATGCCAGGGGCCCCGCACGACGCGGGGCCTTTTTTCACAGGAGCGAACGCCAACCGTCATGGCTTTGCCATGCCCCGGGGCGCGGGCCGGTGTATCCTGCCGGGAAATCATCCCCCGGAGGTCTTGCCCATGGACGACGCCCAGCATTCCCTGCAACGCAAACTGGAACAGGAACGGCGGCACCTGGCCTGCCTGTGCGCCGGATTCGCCCTGCCCCACGGCTACGGTGACGAGGCGGACAATGCCCGCGACGAGATGGCGGAGCTGCTGGCCTGGAGCCATGCCAACCTGTGCGCGGCGCGCATCCGCGCCCTGGAGGGCCTGCTGGGCGACCTGCGGTGCAGCGGCCGCCGCCTGTGCATGGACTGCGGCGAAGAGATCCCTCTGTCCCGGCTGCTGGCCGTGCCCGGGGCCTGCCGCTGCCGCGACTGCCAGCAGCTGGCGGAAGAGGAAGGCCCGGTTTGCGACCAGCGCCCGCCCTTGCTGCCGGAAGGACTGTTGCCGCTGGCCGCTCCGCTGCGCTGAGGATTGTGCCTCACGGGACAGCACCCATCCCGCCCACGGCAGGCCCCTGGGCCTGCCGCTCCTGCAACAGAACACCAACCACCGTGAATAACTCGATTTATTGTTTGCATTTTCGTTGACGCCCCGCCAGACATTTGGGCGCGGGCGTATCGTCGCCCGAAAAATCTCAAAAAATATTTTTTACCATATCGACAGGCTCTGCCATTGTGGCGAGCCCCCCCGCCCCATTGCAGCAACGGCCTGCCATGTCGTTCCTGCGACCCTTTTCTTCGTGTTCCCCCGATCGCTCACCTTTCATGACTGCCATGGATACCGCATATGCGTCCATTCTTATTTTATTATGAAAAAAAGAGTTCTCATAATACGTTACTTATGAAAAAATGCACATACTTTTGAATATATTCCTTCAAAATAAGACGTGAATAAAATCATATCATATTATGTTGTGAATTATAGTTTTTTATTTTTTCTGCATACAAAACACAAATACCATGGTATCTTGAGAAGAACAGGAGTGTATTACGTTTTGTAAAAGTATGTAACGACACAATGAGGGGAGAACGATGGCCAGCTGTGAACGACACGAACCGTCCTTTGTCCGGAAAAGCCTTTCCGCCCTGCCCGGTATCCTTCTGCTGACAGGCGTCGCCGTTTTTTCGTGGTTCATAACGCCGCGCCTCATCGCCCTGCATCCCTTCATGAAGTCCCTCAACCTGAGCGATTTCATCGTGGCCATCATCCTGGGCATGGTCATCTGCAATACCGTCGGTGTGCACGCCGTCTTCCGGGACGGCCTGCGCTTCTCCACTACCCTGACCAAGACCGGCATCGTGGTCATGGGCTGCAAATATTCTTTCGCCGGGCTCATCAAGACCGGATCGGAAGCCATCATCATTTCCGTCTTTCTGTTCACCTCCGCCATCATCCTGATGTGGCTCTCCCGCCGCCTCAGCATGTCGCCTTCCCTGGGGGCCTGTCTGGCCGCCGGCCTGTCCATCTGCGGGGTCTCGGCCTGTGTGGCCATCGCCCCGGCCGTCAGGGCCAAGAATGAAGACATCGCCTACACCATCGCCGTGGTGCTCATGTTCGGCCTGCTGGCGCTCTTCATCTTCCCCTTCATCGGCCACTGGCTCGACCTCAGCCCCAACCAGTTCGGGGCCTTCGCCGGTGTGGGCATCGTCAATTCGGCCCAGGTGCTGGCCGCGGGCTTCGCCTTCAGCAATGACGCGGGCATCGTAGCCGGTGTGTACAACATCGGCCGCGTCATCTGTCTGCCCCTGGTGGTGCTGATGCTGGCCATCATGGTGGCCGCCGAGGACGCCAAGGTGCATTCCCAGCTGGCCAATACCAGCAAGATGCGCATCATCCTCGACAAGTTCCCGGTCTTCGTGCTGGGCTTCCTGGCCGTGGTCCTGCTGAACACCTTCGGCTTCATGAGCAAGGAAGAAGCCAAAATGGCCGGCAACTTCATGAACTGGTGCTTCCTGCTGGGCTTCTCCAGCATCGGCCTCACCACCCACCTCAGCGACATCAAGGCCGCGGGCCTTTCCGGTGCGCTCATCGGCTTCTGCGTGGCCTCGGTCAAGGCAGGCCTGGCCCTGCTGGTGGTCCTTTGCTTCCTGCAATGACGGACAGGCGTTGCAAGGGCCTGACGGGATGCACGCAAGGCCCCTGCGGCCCTTCCCGGCGCGTTCGATGACCGGACGGCATCATCCCCGGACGGAAGGCAACTTCCGATGCCGCCTGACGGAAAACCACAAAAACAGAAGGGACGGCTACGACATGCCCCCGGAGGACATCATGTGGAACAAGATCTCCAAAAGCAGACAACAGGACATCATCGTCATCACCTGCGGCCTCCTGCTGATCCTGCTGGCCAAGGTGCTGGCATGATCTGCTGTCTGGCTTCCGCCGCCTGCCCCCTGCGCGACACGGCCGCCCCGCTGGCCGCCTGTGGCGGACGGGAAGGCATCCGTGCCGTCTATGATGCCGGTATCGACCTCGGCCATTACGGCGAGGTGGATCAGCTGGCGCCCGCCGGAGCCATGGCGGAGTTCACGGCCTATGTGCGCCGCCAGAGCGAGGAGGAAGCGGAAGCGGCCTTCGCGCCGCTGCGGCAGGCCGCCCGCAGCCGGGGCGTAGAAATGCGCCTGCATGTGGTCTACGGCCCCAGTGCCGTACGCGATCTGCTGCGCCGCTGGGGGGAAGAAGAGACCGTGCGGGTCTTTGGCGGGGAAGGCATGTCCCTTGCCTGACTCCCGGCTGCGAGCCGGGCCATGCCCCAAAGACCTGCCACAGGGAGCGGGAAGGAGCGGAGGTTTCCTTCCCGCTTTTTCCCTTGCGAGAAGGCCGTGACAGAGGACACGCGGCAACGGTGCAAGGGAGCGGGGCATGATTATCCGTATATGCGGCACGCGGCGTGCTGCTCCGGGGCGCAGCCCGTACGGATGAAGGCCCGTATGGGTATCAGGAAGCCACCGGTAACGCCGGGGACAATCCCGCGAACCGGGACAAAGACAGGACGAAGGAAAAAGCGGGGAAAGAAGGAGGAAGAGCGGGAAGGCCCGCCCGATGGAAGCGCCCCCGGGCGGCTGCCCGCAAACGCGCGTCCGGCAAAAGCCCATAACGAAAAAAAGGCTTGCAACTTTCGCTGCAAGCCTTTGTATTCCCTGGTGCCGAGGGACAGAATTGAACTGCCGACACGGGGATTTTCAGTCCCCTGCTCTACCAACTGAGCTACCTCGGCGTGAGGTGGTGTTGTTCGTCACAACAAAAATGCTTGTACAGATTTCCCTCCGACTTGGCAAGCATTTTTTTTCGTTTTTTGCCAAAAACTTGAATTTTTTTTGTCCAGCCCCCATACTGTTCCTGTCAGGACAGGCATTCTCCCTATATTTTCAGGCTGTTGCAGGCACATCTTTTTTTGTGCGCCCTGTCCGCGCCCCTCATCCCCACAGGATCCCCATGGCCTTCCGCCCTTCTCTGCCTCCCTTCATCCTGGAATCCGCGGCCCTGCGCAGTCAGAGCGCCTGGACGCTCATGGCCCAGGCCCTGCTCACGGGCCTTGTCTCCGGCGGGGTCATCGGCCTGTTCCGCTGGCTCTATACCATCATCAATGGCGCCGTCCGCGCCCATATGGCCGGGCAGGATCCCTTCGCACCGGCCACGCTGGCCCTGATGGCCGCCGGGCTGCTGCTCATGGCCCTGACGGCCGGGCTGCTCCTGCGCTACGAGCCCCTCATCGGCGGCAGCGGCATCCCGCAGGTGGAACTCATCGCGGCCGGAAAGCTGCCGCCCATGCGCTGGGCGCGGGTGCTCTGGTGCAAGTTCGTGGCCACCCTGGCCGCGCTCAGCGCCGGTCTTTCCGTGGGGCGCGAGGGCCCCTGCATCATGATGGGCGCCACCGTGGGCGCGGGCGTGGGCTATATGTGGCACGACCGCTGCCGCGCCAACCGGCCCCGCTATCTGGTGGGCGGCGGCGTTGCGGGCATGACCGCCGCCTTCGGCGCGCCTGTGGCCGGCATGTTCTTCGCCTTCGAAGAGATGAAGACCCCGCTCACCCTGCCCATGCTGCTCTTCACCAGCCTTTCGGCCCTGTCGGCCTGGTTCATGGTGGACGTGGTGCTGGACTTCGGCCTGGTCTTCCCCTTCGCCCGGCTGCCCGGCCTGCACTGGAGCCAGTACTGGCTGCCCCTGCTGGCCGGTATGTCCTGCGGCCTGCTGGGGGCCGTGTACAATGCGGGCATGATCCGCCTGTTGCTCTGGCAGGACAGGGCCCGCTGGCTGCCCGGGCCCGTGCGCATCGTCTTCCCCTTTGCCTGCTGCGGCGTGCTGCTGCTCGTCTGGCCGGAGATCACGGGCAACATGGGCCTGACCACCCTGCAGCTGGAGCACCTGCGCCTGCCCGCCCTCGCCCTGGCACTGCTGCTGGCGGGCAAGATCGCCTTTTCCTGCGTGAGCTTCGCCTCGGGGGTTTCCGGTGGCATCCTCATGCCCATCCTGCTGGCGGGCAGCATGGCCGGCGCCCTGCTGGCCGCGCCCCTGCGCGACGCCGGGCTGGTGGCCCCGGAACAGACGGCCACCCTGCTGGTGCTGGGCATGGCGGGCCTATTCTCCGCCTCGGTACGCACCCCCCTCACCGGGGCCGCCCTGGTCATGGAGATGTGCGGCGGGTTCCATCTGGCCCCGGCCGTGCTGCTGGCCGCCTTCGCCGCGGCCTTCACGGCCAACGCCTTGCATTCGACGCCTGTTTACGACAGTCTCAAGGAACGTATCCTGGACCAGCGTCGCCGGCGCCGGGCCGCCGCTTCCCCCACCGAGGAGAGATCATGACCCGCCTGTTCCCCTGCCTCGTCCTGCTGCTGTGCTGCCTTGCGGCCTGCACGTCCCGCAACGTCCCCGACAAAGCCGGATATACGCCCGTGGCCGCGCCCTGGACATGCGCCACCTATCTGGACAGCGGCGAGAACGCCCTCACGCCCGTGCTGATACTGGACGGCTGGGCCGCCGCCCGCACACAGCAGGTGCGCCTCGGCACGGCGGGGACCGACGCCCTGCTGGATCACCTGGAAGCCTGGTGCCCCACCCATCGCGAGGAGAAGCTGGCCGACGTCATCCTGGCCTGGCGCCGCCGGCACACCGACAGGGGCAGGATGCTGCCCGCCGTGAGCTGTGCGGGCTGGTACGCCCCGGCCACGCGGCCCATCACGGGCAACGAGCAGCAGCTGGCCCTTTCCCTCTGGCTGGCGGGCCATGCCCTGGGGCGGGCCGGTCTGAAGGTCCCTTTGCAGGACCAGCAGCGCCTCGACCGCATCTTCGCCCTGTTCGACAGCGGCGAGAGCCCCCTGCACCAGTACTGCCGCCGCGATCCCGATGCCCTCGTGCTCCACGGGCTCACGGCCGTGGGCCTGGAAGAGGCGGCGCGCCCCGCTGGTGCGGCAAAGGCGGACGCGCCTAAAAACTATAAGTAACATTTTGATATAATTGCAAAAATAAAATAGTACTTGCAAATATGGTTCAGGTTGCGTAAACAACTGTCCCAAATAAAATTCTACAAGGCGAGGCCGTATGACTCGTAAAGACCGTACCGAAGGCATCTACAGCCGCCGTGAAGTGCTCGACGAAAGCGAACGCCGTCAATATTGCCTGATCCAGCTCAAGGACCTGCTCTCCTACGCCTACCGCTACTCCGAAGACGTCAAAAAACGCTTCGACCGCGCGCAGTTCAACGTGGAGAAGTTCAAGACCCTGTCCGATATCAAGCACATCCCCATCCTCAAGAAAAAGGAACTCATCTTCCTGCAGTCCATGGGCCCGCGTCTGGGCGGTCTGCTGACCAAGGACATCGGGGATCTGAAGCGCATCTTCCTCTCCCCCGGACCCATCTTCGACCCCGAAGACCGTGGCGAAGACTACTGGGGCTACACCGAAGCCTTCTATTCCGTGGGCTTCCGTCCCGGTGATGCCGTGCAGAACACCTTCAACTATCAGCTGACCCCGGCCGGCCTGATGTTCGAAGAGCCCCTGCGCAACCTGGGCTGTGCGGTCATCCCCGCCGGTCCCACCGATGCCTCCACCCAGCTGGACATCATGCAGAAGCTGCGCGTCTCCGGCTATGTGGGCACGCCCAGCTTCCTCATGCACCTGGCCCAGAAGGCCGAGGAAAAGGGCCTGAACCTGCGCAAGGACCTCTTCCTCGAAGTGGCCTTCGTCACCGGTGAGCGCCTGTCCGAAAAGATGCGCTCCCAGATGGAAAAGAAGTACGACCTCATCATGCGCCAGGGCTACGGCACCGCCGACGTGGGCTGCATCGGCTACGAATGCTTCCACAAGACCGGCCTGCACATCGCCAACCGCTGCTATGTGGAGATCTGCCATCCCGACACCGGCATCCCGCTGAAGGACGGCGAAGTGGGCGAGATCGTGGTCACGGCCTTCAACAAGACCTATCCGCTCATCCGTCTGGCCACGGGCGACCTGTCGTACATCGACCGCAGCCCCTGCGCCTGCGGCCGTACCAGCCCGCGCCTGGGCAACATCGTGGGCCGCGTGGACACCACCGCCCGCATCATGGGCATGTTCGTCTACCCGCATCAGGTGGAACAGGTCATGAGCCGCTTCGAAGAAGTGAAGCGTTGGCAGATCGAAGTCACCAACCCCGGCGGCATCGACGAGATGACCCTGTTCATCGAGACCAGCGGCTTCAAGCGCGAGGAAGAACTGCTCCACCAGTTCCGCGAAAAGATCAAGCTGCGTCCCGAACTCAAGATCCTGGCGCCGGGCAGCCTGCCCCCGCAGATCCGTCCCATCGAGGACAAGCGTCACTGGGATTAACCCCGTCATGGAGGCCCGGCCCCTGCGCCGGGCCTTTTTGCCCTGTGCCGGTCGCTGCCCGGCTGTCCCGCAAGGAGGCTCGTCATGGAAATGTCGCCGCAACTGGCCCGTCTTGTGGCCTGGCTGGAAGATATGCACGCCCGCGTCATGCAGGCCGAACAGGCGGCCCTGGCCGTCATGGGCGATATGCCCGCCTATACGGCCCGCATGCAGGAAAAAGCCCGCCTGCTGGCCTCGCTGGAAGAAGAAGGCGAGGCCTATCTCGAAGAGCTGCCCGAGCAGCTCCAGGACCAGGCCGGGCACCGTCTGCACCGTTTTTCGGCCAGCGCCCGCAACGCGCTGCGCATCGGCTCCATCTTCTATATGTCCGCCCTGCTCTATCCCGAAGACCACAAGCCCGGCCAGCCCGACGACCTGCAGGTCTTCATCCGGCGCCTGCGCGACGAGGGCGAGCACTACACCCTGCACCCGCAGGACTAGCGGACGATTTTTTTCCGGGGGCAGGAGGGCTTTGGGGCTCGCGCACAAGGCCCTTTCCCCGTCCCATCCTTCCCCCACGCGTTTGGCCCGGAAGGACATGACCCCGGCGGCGCTCCGGCCTTTCCCTGATGCCGGTCTCCCGGTGCTGCCCCGGAGGTCTCCCCACGGAAGATTTCGGGAGGGGCGCGGCAAGGCCGCCTCCTTCCCTCTGGTGAAGGCCTCCCGGCCCAGACGGCCGGAATAGCCACACCCTGAACCGACGTAAGGAGTTACCATGAACAAACGTATCCTGGGCGGCCTGCTCTGCGCCGCCATGCTCTGCGCCGCTCCCGCCCTGGCCATGCCCGGCATGGGCGAAGGCAAGGCCCCTGTGGACAAGTTCCCCATGATGGACGCCAACAAGGACGGCAGCGTCAGCAAGGAAGAATTCAAGAAGTTCTTCCCCCAGATGCAGGACGGCGCCTTTGCCGCCATCGACAAGAACAAGGACGGCGCCATCAGCCATGAGGAATGGCAGGGCTTCAGCAAGAGCCACGCCATGGGCCGCGCCGGTCATCCCGACACCCAGATGCCTCCCGCCGGCGAGGCCGCGCCCAAGACCATGCCGCTGGTCACGCCGCCTTCCAAGTAACCGTCGGGGGAGCGTCCCCGCGTCCCTGCCGGGCGCTCCCCCTTCCACGGCACTGCGGTGCCGCCCTTTCGACCTTTCACCCCATCCGTGTGGCGCCCCAAGGCCGCCAAAGGAAAACCATGCCCTTCTTCCCCAAGCCCCGGCGCCGACCCGCGCCCGCCGATACCGACATCAGCACCACCGACGCCGCGCCCCGTCCTTTCCGCCCGCGTCCGGCCACCGGCACGCAGCCTGCCGACCGTCCCCGCTTCCAGCGCGAGGAACGTAACGAATTTTCTTCCCGGGACGACCGTCCCCGCCGTGAAGACCGTCCCCGTGACGGGCGCCGCCCTGCCGGGGCCTTCCCGCGCGCCGGACGCCCCGCAGACCGCCGCGATGCCCGCCCCGGCTCCCGGTCCCGCAACGAGGCGTTCCAGGACCCGTGGGTGGACGGACAGCCCCGCTTCCTGCCCATGAGCCGCGCCGAGATGCAGGCCCTGGGCTGGAAGGAACTGGACGTGCTGCTGGTCAACGGCGACGCCTATGTGGACCACCCGGCCTTCGGGCCCGTGCTGCTGGGCCGCTGGCTGGTGGCCCACGGCTTCCGCGTGGGCATCGTGGCCCAGCCCCGCTGGCAGTCGCCCGACGACCTGCTGGTCATGGGCCGTCCCCGGCTTTTCGTGGGCGTCAGCGCGGGCGCGCTGGACTCCATGCTGGCCCACTACACGGCCTTCCGCAAAAAGCGCCACGATGATGCCTACACCCCCGGCGGCAAGGCCGGTGCGCGTCCCAACCGCGCCTGTCTGGTCTATGCCAACCTGGCCCGTCAGGCCTTCCCCGGCCTGCCGGTGATCCTGGGCGGCATCGAGGCCTCGCTGCGCCGTACCACACATTACGATTTCTGGACAGACAGCCTGCGCCGCTCCATCCTGCTGGATGCCAAGGCCGACCTGCTCATCTACGGCATGGGCGAACTGGCCATGCTGGAATGCGCCCGCCGTCTGGCCGAAGGCAAGAGCCTGCACGGTATCGACGGCACGGCCTGGCTGGCCAAGGTGGACGAGAACAACGTCCCCGTGGATCTGCCCGAAGAATGGCTCGATTTGCCGCGCATGCAGCTGCCCTCCCACGAGGCCGTGCAGGCCGAGGCCACGGAACTGCTGCGCCTGACCCAGATGCTGGAACAGCAGGTGCACCGCCAGAACGCCTGGGCCCAGCAGATGGTGGGCGACCGCGCCCTGGTGCTGGCGCCCCCGGCCCGCCCCCTGACCACGGAAGAGATGGACAAAATCTACGCCCTGCCCTACGCCCGCGCGGCCCATCCCCGCTACCGCGAGCCCATCCCGGCCGACGGGATGCTGCGCACCAGCATCACCAGCCATCGCGGCTGTGGCGGCGGCTGTTCCTTCTGCTCGCTGGCCCTGCATCAGGGACGCCGCATCAGCTCCCGCAGCCAGGAATCCATCCTGGCCGAGGCCCGCAAGCTGGTGGCCCAGTCCCGCCGCGGTCAGGTGGCCATCTCCGACGTGGGCGGCCCCACGGCCAACATGTGGCAGGCCCATTGCGCCCTGGATGACGCCACGTCCGCCAAGGCGGAGCCCGGTGCGCGGCCTTCGTCCCGCTGCCGCCGCAGCAGCTGCTGTTACCCCATGGTCTGCAAGTCCTTCATCACCCCGCAGATGCAGCATGTGGGCCTGCTGCGCGAGGTGGCGGCCCTGCCCGGCGTGCGGCAGGTGCGCGTGGCCAGCGGCGTGCGTGCCGACCTGGCCCTCAACGATCCCGAGGCCCTGGCGGCCTATACCGGCGAATTCACCGGCGGCCAGCTCAAGGTGGCCCCGGAACACTGTGCCGCCCGCGTGCTGGACCTGATGCGCAAGCCGGGCATGGAAGTCTTCGAGGCCTTCCTCCAGAGCTTCGTGGAGCAGAGCCGTCTGGCCGGGCGCGAGCAGTATGTGGTGCCCTACATGATGAGCGCCTTCCCCGGCTGTACGGACGAGGACATGCACGAGCTGGCCCGCTGGCTGCAGGAGCGTCACTGGAGCCCGCAGCAGACCCAGTGCTTCATCCCCACGCCGGGCAGCATCGCCACGGCCATGTATTACTGCGGCCGCAACGAGGACGGGGAAGAGATCTATGTGGCCCGCAGCGATGCCGACCGCCTGCGCCAGCACCGCATCCTGATGCCCGATTTCGGCCGCATGCCCGAACGCGGCGGCCATGCCGATGCCGAGGATGCGGGCGAAGGCCACCACCGCGAGCCCCGCCGGGAAAACACCACCGAGCGCTGGCGCGACGAACGCCGCAGCGCTGACGGCCTGGCCCCCCGGCACGAGGGCCGCCGCGACTTCCGGGAAGACCGCAAGCCGCCCTTCCCCCGCTTCGATGACGAGCGGGAGGGTGCGCCCCGCCGTGATTTCCGCCATCCCGACCGCGACGGTTTCCGCAAGCCCGGCTTCCGGCAGGATGTGGACAAGCCCTTCCGCCCGCGCCCCTTCCCCGATGCCGCCCGTGACGGCGACGAGGCCCCGCAGGCCCGCCCGTCCTTCCGCAGGGATGGGCAGGACGAACGTCCCTTCCGTCCCCGTGGCGACCGTTTCGTGGATCGCGAGGGAGAAGAAGCCCGGCGTCCCTTCCGGCCGCGTCGTGACGATGACGACGGCCGGCCTTTCCGCAAGGACGGCTTCCGGCCCCGGCGCTTCAACGACCGTGACGGCAACGAAGGGCAGGACGCCTGGAAGCGTCCCCGTCCCTTTGCCCGCTTCGATGACGAGCAGGACGAGGCGCCCCGCCGCGATTTCCGCCATCCCGACCGCGACGGTTTCCGCAAGCCCGGCTTCCGGCAGGACGCGGACAAGCCCTTCCGGCCGCGTCCCTTCCCCGATGCCGCCCGTGACGGGGACGAGGCCCCGCAGGCCCGCCCGTCCTTCCGCAGGGATGGTCAGGACGAACGTCCCTTCCGTCCCCGTGGCGACCGTTTCGTGGATCGCGATGGCGAAGAAGCCCGGCGTCCCTTCCGGCCGCGCCGTGACGATGACGGCCAGCCTTTCCGCAAGGACGGCTTCCGTCCCCGGCGCTTCAACGACCGCGACGGCAACGAAGGGCAGGACGGCCAAAAACGCCGTGCGCCCTTCCCCCGCTTCGATGACGAGCGGGAGGGTGCGCCCCGCCGTGATTTCCGCCGTCCCGACCGCGACGGTTTCCGCAAGCCCGGCTTCCGGCAGGACGCGGACAAGCCCTTCCGTCCGCGGCCCTTCCCCGATGCCGCCCGTGACGGGGACGAGGCCCCGCAGGCCCGCCCGTCCTTCCGCAGGGATGGTCAGGACGAACGTCCCTTCCGTCCCCGTGGCGACCGTTTCGTGAACCGCGATGGCGAAGAAGCCCGGCGTCCCTTCCGGCCGCGTCGTGACGACGAGGGCCGGCCTTTCCGCAAGGACGGCTTCCGTCCCCGGCGCTTCAACGACAGCGACGGCGACGAAGGGCAGGACGGCCAAAAACGCCGTGCGCCCTTCCCCCGCTTCGATGACGAGCGAGAGGGTGCGCCCCGCCGCGACTTCCGCCGTCCCGACCGCGACGGTTTCCGCAAGCCCGGCTTCCGGCAGGACGCGGACAAGCCCTTCCGCAAGAACTCGTTCCGCAGGGACGGCAAGCCCGCCTTCGGCTCCCGCCGCCGGGACAGGAACTTTGACGGCCCGGCGCTGAACGACGACGAAGAATAAAAAAAACGGGCGGTACCCGCGAGGGTATCGCCCGAAAACGTAAGGATGGACGCACGCCGCGCCCACGGCCCCTGCCGCTGCAGGCACATATGCCGCAGGCAGGGGATTCGGCCCGGCGCAGGCGCAGGACGCCGAGGAGAGCTCATGGATCAGGAAGAACGCATCATCCGGCTGGAAGAGCTGGCCTATTTTCAGGAAGAACGTCTGCGCGAACTCAACGAGGCCCTGACGGCCCAGCAACAGCAGATCGACACGCTGGAGCACCGTCTGGCCGAGACCATGGAGCTGGCCCGCAACCTGCGCGATCAGCTGGGACAGACCGGTAACGGGGCCCCGGTCAACGATCTGCCGCCCCACTACATGCCCGAGCGTTACTGATCGGGCCGGGAGACAGGCAGGTAAGCAGATATATGCGAGGGGGAGAGGGAAAACCGTTTTGTAAAACGGTTTTCCCTCTCCCCCTCGCGCTCCCCCGCTCCCTTCCCAAAACCTTTATAAGGGTCCATGGCGGGGATAGTATCCCCCCGGCCTGCCCCCGGCTCCCCGTCCCCCGGCGGCATGGAAAAAGGCCGGCACACGGGTGTGCGACATGACAATGCAGGAACGGATGAAGTTCCCGGCAGTATCCGGCTACGACCCAACAAAAAGCCGCGCCATGACAGCGCGGCTTTTTCTGTTGCAAGAAAACTTCGGAAAAGAACAGCCAGACTACGCCAAACGGCTACTGCCAGCCTCTCTCAGGATCTGCGTCCAGTAACGGGGCGGCAGTACGGCGCGGCCCTTGGTCCCTTCCCTATCGCTCTCCAGTCTGTGCGCCTTCGCGCCTAAAACCGGGGCGTGGCCTCGCCGCGACGCTTCTTGGCGCAATGCAGGCCCAGAAAATCCGCTTCGGGCAGGGCGGTCAGGCGCTCGTCAGGCACGGCCGCCAGACCGCGCCGCTCGCGCAGCACATGGCTCAGGTATTCCCGATGCAGCATGTCCCGCAGCCAGGGCTGCCGGTCACCCATGTCGCGCACCAGGCTGGCCCCGATGACGTCCCCGCCGTGCAGGCCGTCCATCATCTCGCAATCGCCGGAGCCGTAGACGCGGGGATCCGAAAAATCCATGCTCTCCACGCCGCAGTCCAGCAGGCCCTGCCGCAGGGCCGACAGCCAGCCGGCATCACCGCCGTTCCTGTCGGCAAGGGCGCCCAGTACGGGCGTGGCCAGGGGCGGCAGGAAGACGATGGTGCGGATGCCGCGCGAACGCAGGCGGCAGCAGATCTCGGCAAAGGCTTCCAGACGTTCCCTGTCCGGCGCAAGGCTCCCGGCCCAGACGCCGCTGCCGCTTTCCAGCTCGCGCAGCGTGCGGGCAAAGGCATGGTCCGGCGCAGGCCGGCGGCCATCCAGCACCGCGCCTTCATAGAGCGAGCCGTCCGGTCCGTAGCCCGTATCGCGGAGCTGGGCCTCCAGCCCGTAGCGGTCGGCACGCAGACGATGCTGCAGGGGAGCCAACATGTCCGCCGGGGCGATGCGTCCCTGTACCAGCCAGCGCCAGGGGGCCCGCAGGGTGGACGCATCCAGCAAAGAAGGCTGCACGATCCGCTCAGGGCGCCCGGCCGGAGCGCCTGCCGTCAGCCACCAGAAGTCCAGGCCCAGCAGTACGACCTTGGGCCTGTGGACGGCCAGCATCCTGTCCACCAGAAGGCGCAGGCTCTCCAGATCCGCAGCGGCCCCGGCCATGTTCACGAAGGGGCGCTCGAAAAAGGCCGCACGCACGTTCCCCGCCCGCGACGAGCCCAGCACCACCACTTCCGGCTTCACGGCCGCATACAGGGCCAGCTTGTAGGCCATGATGTCCTGCGCCAGCCCCGGTCCGAACAGGACGAATTCCCCCTGTGCCTGCCGTGCCACGACTTCTTCCTGATCCAGTTCGCCGCTGGCCGTCAGCCAGCAGACGGCCCAGGGGACCAGCAGCAGCCCCGCCAGCAGGGCCAGGATCACCAGAGAAAGGAAAAAACGTTTCAGCCAGCCGTCAGGGGCCGGATGCGCTATCTCGGACATGAGGGCCTCCGTCAAAAGCGGAAAGAAAGGAAGGCATGGCCCTGCATCAGCAGCAGGGAGGCCAGCGCAGGCAGGGCCAGAGCCACGGCCCAGAGCAGGTTCGGCTGCCAGTGCAGCCAGGGACGGCTGCCGTCGGCGCGGCCCAGCATCACATGCTGGCTGCAGGGCAGGGCCCAGACGATGACGGCGCAGACGGCCAGCAGCGGCAGCAACAGCCGGGGCTCCAAGAGGCCGCCGGGCAGCAGGGCCTCCAGCCCCTGTTGCAGGGGCAGGGGATGGCCGTCGCTCCAGAGGAACATGCTCTGCCAGACATGCAGGGCCGTGCCCGTATCCCCGGCGCGGAACAGCACCCAGGCCACGGTCAGGCACAAAAAGGTCACCAGCACGCACAGGGCCCGCAGGGGCGGCAGGGCCAGCACGCGCTCGGCCAGGCTGCCGCGCAGCAGATGCCGGAAGGCGTGGTTGACCAGCAGGAGCAGGCCGTGCAGGGCCCCCCAGAGGAGGAAGGTCAGCCCGGCCCCGTGCCAGACACCGCAGACCAGCATGGTCAGCAGCAAATTGGCGTACTGCCGCGCCCGGCCGTGACGGCTGCCGCCCAGGGGCTGGTACAGGCAGTCATGCAGCCAGCGGCCCAGGGTCATGTGCCAGCGGCGCCAGAAGTCCACGATACCCGTGGCCTTGTAGGGCGCGGCAAAATTCTCCGGCAGGCGCAGGCCCAGCATGAGGGCGGCCCCCACGGCCATGTCCGTATAGCCGGAAAAATCGAAATAGATCTGGAAGGTGTAGCTCAGGGCCCCCAGCCAGGCCTCGGCCGTACTCAGGGGCAGGCCCTGGGCGGCGGCGTGGAACACGGCATCCGCCGCCGGAGCCAGACTGTCGGCCAGCAGCATCTTCTTGGCCAGGCCCAGCACCATCAGCCCCAGGCCCCGCGCCAGATCTTCGGCCTGCGGCACCTCCAGGGCGTCCAGCTGCGGGCCCATCTCCTCATAACGGACCAGCGGGCCGGACAGGGCATAGGGGAAGCAGGTGGTGAACAGGGCCTGCCGCACGATACCTTCGGGCCGGATGCGGCGCTGGTAGACGCCCAGCAGCCAGGCCAGCTGGATGAGCACGGCAAAGGAGAAGCCCGCGGGCATGGCCGCGGGCGCCAAAACGGGCAGGATGTCCTGCCATTGCGCCAGCCAGGCCGACAGGGCCGGCAGATGGCGGAAACGGCACCAGACCAGCACGTTGAGCAGCACGGCCAGAAGCAGCAGGCCCCGACGGCCCAGCCGACGGCGGCGGTGCCCCTCATCGGCCAGCAGCAGGCCGAACAGATAGTTGACCACGGTCAGGCCCAGCAGGAGCAGCAGGGCCTCCAGCCCCTGGCAGGCCCCAAAGAGCAGCGAGGCCCCCAGCAGGAGCACGGACAGTCGGGCCTTGTCTTCTCCGGCAGTCAGTTTCCAGAGCCAGACGAGGATGGGAAGAAAAAGGAACAGGAAGGGGAAGGAAGCGAAAAGCATAAAAAGAATCTCCCGGCGCGGCACATCTCAAGACGGCCACCCCGGGAGAAAACGAGGAGACTGATACGTGGGATCGTCCCGAATGCCGCGCGATCTCAGGAATTGAGCTCGGCTCTGAACTTGCGGGACAGGCGGAAGACGACGACCTTGCGCGGAGGCAGCGTGATGGCCTCATCCGTTTGCGGATTGCGGCCTTTGCGCGACGCTTTGTCGTAAGCCTCAAACTTGCCGAACCCACTGATCAGAAGAGCATTGTCCTTTTTGATGGCATTCTTCATGATCTCCAGCAGTTTTTCGACCACATTCTTCACGTCAACCCGATTTTTGTCTGTACTCTCGTAGATCCGCTCGACGATGTCAGCTTTGGTCAATGTTTTCTTCATGTCCAATCCTTATGCCACAGGCACGCTTCACATATGCACAACTTTTTTGTAGGATATACTCAACTTGCATTTCCGGCAAGATTTTTGTCTCCGCGCGAAGCCTGCCAAGCCTTGCTACTCCTCGCTTTCTGCCATGTCTCGTGTTTCGCTTACTTTTTTATGGGAGACTCCTGCAAGGGCAATCCCGGTCTTCAGCGTTTTCATCCCGTTTTTCGGCTGTCCCCGCCGCTGTGTTTTTTGTTCCCAGCATGACCAGACAGGCCAGCAGGCCAGTCCTCTGGACGAGATACTGGCCCGTGCGGCCGCCGATCTGCACGCCCGGCGGGCACAGGGCAGGCCGCCGGTAGAGCTGGCCTTTTACGGCGGCACCTTCACGGCCCTGGCGCCCCGCGACCTGGACGCCTGTCTGGACATGGCCGACAGCCTCCGGCGTGACGGCTGCATCACCCGCTTCCGCTGCTCCACCCGCCCCGACCGTCTGGATGCGGCCCTGCTGGCGCGCCTGCGCCGCCACGGCTGCCGCACGGTGGAGCTGGGCATCCAGAGCTTTTCCGATACGGCCCTGCAGGCCAGTGAACGCCATTACAGCGGCCGGCAGGCCACCGAAGCCTGCCGTCTGGTGCGGGACGCGGGCCTTGCCCTGGGCGTGCAGCTGCTGCCCGGCATGCCGGGCCACCAGCCGGAAGACTTTTTGGCCGATGTGCGCCGGGCCCTGGATCTGGGGGCCGACATGCTGCGCTTTTATCCCTGCCTGGTGCTGGCGGGCACGGAACTGGCCCGCCGCTGGCAGCAGGGCCTCTACGCGCCCTGGCCCCTGCCGCGGACCCTGTCCCTGCTGGCGCGCGGCTGGCTGTACGCCCGTCGCGCCGGGGTGCCCGTCATCCGTATGGGCCTTGCCCCCGAACCCGGCATGGAAGCGGCCCTGCTGGCCGGTCCCGCCGACAGGAACCTGGGCGGGCGCGTGCTGGGACGGGCCCTGTGGCTGCATGTCTGCGCCTGCCTGCTGCGGGCGCGGGGGGATGATGCCGCCCGCAGCGAGGTACGGGCCGCGGCCCTGCTGGACGCCCTGCTGGCGGGCGGGAAAGCCCCCGCCGGACTGCCCCGGGCACAGGCGCTGTACCTGCCGCGCTCCTGCCAGGGCTTCTTCCGCGGGCCGGGCGACGAGCTGGGCACGGCCTGGGCGGCCCTGGGCATCACGCGCCGCAACCTTGTCTGGACAGCGGGACAGGCCGCCAGCCTGCATCTTGATGCCTGATCCGATCTTTCCTCCAACCTGCGGCACAGCCCGCATCCGACCATGAGGTGACCATGTCCGCCGCCCCTTCCGGGTCCCTGCCGCCGCTCAATGAAGAAGAACGCGCCATCTTTGCCAATGCCATCCGGCAGGCCCGCATGCTGCAGCGGACCCTGGGGCCGCTGTGCGAGGTCGCCATCCATGATTTCCGCGATCTCGAGCACTCCCTCATCCATCTGGAAGGCAGCCTTACCGGCCGCAAGCTGGGCGCGCCCATCACCAACATCGTGGTCAAGGCCTGGCGCCAGCAGGGCGACGATGTGGCGGACATCGTGGGCTATCCCTCGTCCACGCCGGGCGGCAAATCCCTCAAGTCCTCCACCTCGTTCCTGCGCAGGGCCGACGGCCGGGTCATCGGCGCCTTCTGCATGAACATCGACCTTTCCGACCTGCTGCACTTCCAGGCCGTGCTGCACCCCCTACTGCACGTGGATCCGCTGGAACGCGACGTGAGCGAGACCTTTGCCGCCTGCACCGGCGATACCAGCCTTGCCATCCTCGAGGCGGCCATCCGGCGCGCAGGCAAACACCCCTCCCTCATGAACCGCGAGGAAAAAAAAGACTTCATCCGCATCCTCGACGAGGAAGGCGCCTTCCTCATCAAGGGCGTGGTCCAGCATGTGGCCAAGGAGATGCAGGTCTCCATCTACACGGTGTACAATTATATGCGACAAATCAAGAAAAATAATGACTAGTCTTACTATTTAAAATATTTTTTAAATTAAAAAATATTGACACATCCCCGTACTCAAGGCAAAAGGGGATGTGCTGCAATGGGGCGCAGCTCCTGTTTCCTTCCTCTCCCTCCCCGGCGCGCTCCGCGCCCGCCCCGCGTCAGGCCTGCGCCTGCGGCCAGCACAGTCATCCCACACAAGGAGACACCATGACTCCCACGCACAAGCCCCTGACGGCCCTGCATGTCCGTCCGGCCATCGAGACCTCGCTCTTCGACTTTTTCAAGATCGGCCCCGGCCCTTCCAGCTCCCATACCATCGGCCCCATGCGCGCCGGGCATGACTTCGTCCAGCGCTGCGATGCCCTCGACCCCGATCTGGTACGCCGCGCCGCCCGCATCCATGTGGTGCTGCTGGGCTCGCTGAGCGCCACGGGCATGGGCCACGGCACCAATACCGCCGTGCTGGCCGGTCTGCTGCGCACCAGCCCCGAGACCTGTCCCGCGGGCCTGCTGGACAGGCTGGGCCGCGAAGCCGACGCCCGGCACGAGCTGCGCATCCACGACGTCCTTTTGCAGGTGGGCCTTGCCGACATCGAACACGGCCCCATCATCCACGACGCCCCCTACAGCAACACCCTGCTCGTCAGCCTTGAGGATGCCGACGGCCAGGCCCTGTTCAGCATGGAATACTATTCCGTGGGCGGCGGATTCATCCAGTGGAAGGGCTGGACCCCGCCCGAACGCGGCAAGCCCGTGCACCCCTACGGCACCATGCGCCAGCTGCGCGAACAGCTGGCCAAGACCGGCCTGACCCTGCACGAGCTGATCCTGGACAACGAAAGCGCCATCACCGGCATGTCCCGCCCGGACATCTTCCAGAACCTGGAACAGATCATGGAATCCATGTACGCCAGCGTGCGCCGCGGCCTTGAGGCCGAAGGGCAGCTGCCCGGCACCCTGGGCGTGTGGCGCAAGGGCCATACCCTGCTGGAACGCGCCCGCGAGATGCCCCTGGCCGTGGACCGCTTCCTGGGCCATGTCAACGCCTATGCCTTTGCCGTGGCCGAAGAGAACGCCTCGGGCGGCGTCATCGTCACCGCGCCCACCTGCGGGGCCGCGGGCGTCATGCCCGCCCTGCTCTACGCCATGCGCTACAACATGAACATCGGTGACCGGGCCCTGCGCGAAGGCGTGCTGGCCTCGGCGGCCGTGGGCTTCCTGGCCAAGCACAACGCCGGTATCGCCGGTGCCGAAGTGGGCTGTCAGGGCGAAGTGGGCGTGGCCTCCAGCATGGCCGCCGCCATGCTGGCCCATGCGCGCGGCTATGCCGTGGATGTGGTGGAGAACGCCGCCGAAGTGGCCCTGGAACACCATCTGGGCCTGACCTGCGACCCCGTGGGCGGCTATGTGCAGATCCCCTGCATCGAGCGCAACGCCGTGGGTGCCATCAAGGCCTACAATGCCTGCCTGCTGGCCACCTGCGAGAAGTCCTCGCAGCATATGGTCAGCCTGGACGCCGTCATCATGGCCATGAACGAGACCGGCCGCGAGATGAACGCCAAATTCAAGGAAACCAGCGAAGGCGGCCTGGCCGTCAGCCTGGTGGAATGCTGATCGGGAGCCGTGCGCTCCCGCGGGGCCGTCTTCGTCCATCCGGCGAAGGCGGCCCCTTCCGTCCCCGGACAGGAACAGGAACGGCATCCGCCGCTGCCGGACGCCCCGCACAGGGCCCTGCCACGGGCCCGGGACCTGTTCCCCTGCCTTTCCAACCCTTTCACCTTCAAGGAACCTTCATGGCACAGACCCCTGAAACCGGCCATGCCGCCTCCGGCCGCTGGACGAAATTCGACGTCGTCTGGATGCTCAACCTCTTCGGCACCGCGGTGGGCGCGGGCATCCTCTTCCTGCCCATCAATGCGGGCATGTCCGGCATCTGGCCCCTGGTCGTCATCACCCTGCTGGTGGGCCCCATGACCTATTTCGCCCACCGGGGCCTGGCCCGCTTCGTGCTGTCCTCCTCCCGCGCCGACAGCGACATCACCGCCGTGGTGGAGGAACACTTCGGCCTTTCCGCAGGCAAGCTCATCACCCTGCTCTATTTCTTCGCCATCTATCCCATCCTGCTCATCTATGCCGTGGGCATCACCAACACGGTGGAATCCTTCATCGTCAACCAGCTGCAGATGGCCGCGCCGCCGCGCCTGCTGCTTTCCGGCGTGCTGGTGGCGGCCCTGATGGCCGTCATCCTGGTGGGCGAGAACTTCATGCTCAAATTCAATGAGTGGCTGGTCTACCCCCTGTGCGGCATCCTCTTCTGCCTGTCGCTCTACCTCATCCCGCACTGGAACACCTCCTCGCTGGGCCAGATGCCTGATGCCGGCAGCTTCCTGGGCACCCTCTGGCTCACCCTGCCGGTGCTGGTCTTCGCCTTCAACCATTCGCCCGCCATCTCGTCCTTTGCCCTGGCCCAGCGCCGCCATTACGGCGATATGGCCGAACAGAAGGCCTCCCAGACCCTGCGCGGCACGGCCTGTATCCTGGTGCTCTTCGTCATGGCCTTCGTCTTCAGCTGCGTGCTCAGCCTCAGCCCCGCCCAGCTGGTGGAGGCCAAGGCCCAGAACATCCCCGTGCTCTCCTATCTGGCCAACCAGTTCGACAATCCCTTCATCTCCTGGTTCGGCCCGCTCATCGCCTTCCTGGCCATCGGCAGCTCCTTCTTCGGCCACTATCTGGGCGCCCGCGAAGGCCTGCACGGCATCCTGATCCAGATGTCCTCCAACCCCGAAGCCACGGCCACCTCGCGCAGCGTACGCACCGGCATCGCCCTGTTCTTCTTCGTGACCCTCTGGCTGGCCGGCTGGCTCAATCCCGGCATCCTGGACATCATCGAATCCCTCAGCGGCCCGGTCATCGCCATGATCCTGTTCATCATGCCCATGTACGCCGTGCACAAGATCCCGGCCATGAGCCGCTACCGTGGCCAGTGGAGCAATGCCTTCGTGCTGGCCGCCGGTTGCGTGGCCATCTCTTCCCTGCTCTACAAGCTGTTCTGATCCCGCGCGCCGCATCCGTAAAACGACTCCAGACGTCCGCCGGTCTCCATGCCGGTGGGCGTCTTTTTTTGTGCCGCCGGATTGCCGCGGGCGATGCGGCCCGTGTGAGCCTTGCCGCTCCCCTGCCGCACAGCAGGCGGACAGCGCACGGCGTCTCCATGATAAGAAAGGAGGATGAAGAAGAGAGGAACGGCGAATTTCCGCGAGCAGACGTGCGCCGTGCCATCTGTGATGGCCGGGCTGCACGAGCATCCTGGCCAAGAGCGGGGAGCGTACGGAGGAGCAAGGCGGCGACACCGGGCCTGCCAAAGCCTGCCGGACAGCGGGCGCATCGCAGAGCGCCGCACACGAAGGCCGTTCTTCCCTGATGGCCGGGGCTCCGTGACCGGACAGGCCGGAGAGCTGCCGCGCCCTCGAAGACCGGGACTCGGAAGGGGAAAAAACTCTCCCCTGTCTCGTGCCCGGCAGAGCGGGCCGCATGGACCACGGTACGGGGCTGTCCCGCCCCTCCCTCCCCCTGGGCAGACCATGCCGTCGGAGAAAAGAAAGGCAGGCCCGACGGACGCCGGACAGCGGACAAAAAAAAGACGACCGGCTGCCCAGGGGGAGGAGCAGCCGGCCAAAGAGGGAGGATGTTCTGATGGTTAGAGGTTATGGTGAAGGAGGAGGATGCTCTCGTGAGCCCCGGCAGGACCAAGGGGGATTGCCCTGCCGGATATGTTGTCCGCCTAAGGCGGGGAGGGACGATCTCAGGAGTAAAATCCGTCGTTCTCAGGAAGGCCCGGCCGGGGCCAGGGGAATCCCCGGCCGGGGTAGAAGTTCCAGAGGACTGCATTTTGTAGAGCGGGAGCTCCGGTTAAAGGTGCCTGTCAAAGGAGGTTGCTGTTTTCGGGAGCCTGGCCGGAAGGAGGAGGAGCTTCCGGCCAGATATTTCTTTCTGCCGTTGGCAGGGATCAGCTCTTAGTAGTGGCCGCGATGGGGACCGTCGTAGTAACCGGCGTCACCGCGGGGGCCGTCGCCACGGGGGCAATCCATGGCGGGGCCGCGATCGCCACGGGGACCACGAGGACCGCGGGGGGCATCCTTGAAGCCTTCCGGCACGCCCACTTCGGCAGCCAGCTTGTCGCCCAGGGCGTCATGCAGGTCGGCCATCTCGTTGCGCAGACGGGCCATTTCGGTAGCGGCCTCACGCACGGCCTTCACATCGGGGTTGGTGGCGTTTTCCAAAGCCCGCAGTTCCTGGCGCTTGACGTAGATGCTGTCGCGCAGCTGCTCCATGCGGGGAGCGAATTCTTCCATGATCTTGTCGAACTTGGCACGCTGCGCGTCCGACATGGCCCGGTAACCCCAGCCACGGGCGTGGCCGTGATGTCCCCAGCCGCCTTCCCAGCAGCCGCCGTCGCCGTAACCGTAGCAGGGACCATAACCGTTGCCCTGGCCGCGATGATGGGGGCCAGCGAAAGCGTCAGAGGTCATGGTTCCGCCGATGAGGGCTGCAGCCAGCAGGGCAGGGATCCTAACGCGGGAAGTATTCATATATATGCTCCTTTATCTCTTCTCAGAGTGGGTTATCTTTGGGCTTTGGGTCTTGCCCTTTGTGCTCTGTATATAGCAACCCGCGTGCCAAACATTATTTTTCAATATAAATCAATATATTATATTTTCATCCCGGCAAACAGCCTTCCTCCGGCTGCCCTGTGTTCCCCCCAGATGTCCAGTTTTTATGCAGCGGGCCGGCGGACCTGGTCAAAAATTATACAGCAGACAAATTTTCATACACCCCTGACGCCCGGCCCCCAAGGCCGGAGCCGGATACAAAAAAAGCCCCGCCTGAGCGGGGCCTGGATGTTTCATGCGGGCTGCAGAAGTTACGGGCAGGGTTCGAGGGTCTCCTGCAGGGAATACGTATGGATCACGTCCTGCCGGATCATGCTGTTGCAGCCCCGGCTCTTGCCGGCGCGGCGGAAACTCACGCCCACCTCGTCCAGCAGGCGGCCTTCCAGCTGCGCCAGCTGCAGGCGCAGACGGTCGCGCAGGTCCTGCAGCTCCCAGCCAAGACGGGAGAGCGTCTCGGCGGACGAGTCCTCCGCGTAGTCGAAATGGGCCAGTTCTTCCCGCTTCTGGCGAATGCGCCAGCGGGTGTCTTCGATGGCAGGACGGGCTTCTTCAAGGATGGCGCGGGCCTTGACCTGCTGTTCTTCGGGCAGGCTCTGGAGCCACTGGTCGACATTGCGGTAGCCGCGCGGCCCGTGACCGCCACCGTGATGCCCCCCGGCAGCCGCCATGAGCGGCAGCAGCAGGAGCGATGTCATGACCAGACCACTGACAACTATATTCTTCCACATAGGCAAACCTTGTTCTGTTGGGCCATGCTTCTGGCATATCAAGCCTGTGTCCGCGGCGCAAGGAAAGGCCGCCGGCAGGCCGTGGCATTTTTTTCGTCTTTCCTCGTTCTTGCAAAAAACATGCAAGCCAAATATCCGACGGCAAGGTGACAGGTGCCCCAACCATGCTTATAGTGCAGGCATGAACTTTATCCGACGCTGCCTTTCCGCTGCTGCCGCCCTGCTGGATCCCCGCCGCCACCGGCTGGCCCGCGCCGCCAACCGGCCCTGCCAGACACCGGGGTCTGCCGCGTCCGGCCGGAACACCGGCGGCATGGTGGCCAATGACCAGGCCGCGCGCGAGAACGACTGCTCCCAGGCCCGTTCACAGCTGGCGCAGCAGCAGAACACCCCGCTGGGCCTGCTGCTGGGCGGGACGGCCTTCGTCCTCATCCTGCTGGTCACCCTGCTGGCCCTGGCCTCCATCGAGCGTAACGAACGGGCCATGTCACGCCTGCTGGCCGAAAAAGGCAGCTCCCTGATCATGGCCTTCGAGAGCATGCTGCGCACCAGCATGCGCGGCGAGGCGCGCGTGCGCCTGCAGATCCTGCTCAAGGAGATGGCCAGCACCTCGGACGTGCAGTTCATCGCCGTCACCATGCCCGACGGCACCATCCTGGCCCACAGCAACGGCAACCGCCTGGGCGAGATCCTGCGCATCAACGGCGAAGAGGCCGACGAAAAGACCATGAAGCTCCTGGCCCCCGGCAGCCAGACACGTTCCGCCATCCTCAATATGGAAGGCCAGCGCGTGTTCGTGGTCTACCGCTATTTCATGCAGCCCCCGCCGGGGCAGGAGCTGCCGCCGGGCCTGCCGCAGCCCATCATCTTCCTGGGCCTCGACCTCTCACCGTTCGAGATCACCCGCGGCCAGGACAGGGACCACGTCTTCATGCTGGCCGGGGTGGCCATGCTGGTGGGCCTGGCCTGTCTGCTGGCCCTGTACTACGCGCAGCGCGCCCGCGAATCCCGCCGCCGCCAGCGCCGGGCCGAAGGCGAGATCCGCCGCCTGGAAGAAGAGATCCGCCGCAAGGAAAAGCTGGCTGCCGTGGGCACGCTGGCCGCCGGGGTGGCCCACGAGATCCGCAACCCGCTCAGTTCCATCAAGGGCTACGCCACCTATTTCGGCATGCGCTTCCCCGAAGGCAGCGAAGACCGCAAGGCCGCGGGCGTCATGGTGCGCGAGGTGGAACGCCTCAACCGCGTCATCAGCGAGCTCATCGGGCTCTCGCGTCCCAGTGACGTGCGGCCCGTGGCCGCCCCGCTGGAAGACAGCGTGGCCCATGTGCTGCGCCTCATCGCCCAGGATGCCGAAAAACGCGGCGTCCGGCTGGTGAACAGCCTTCCGGCCGCCCTGCCCCCGGCCCGCATGGATCCCGACAGGCTGGGGCAGGCCCTGCTCAATATCTGCCTCAACGCCCTGGACGCCATGCCCGACGGCGGCACCCTGACCCTGGGCTGTACGGTGGAGAAGCAGCATCTTGTCCTCTCGGTCACGGATACCGGGCAGGGCATCGCGCCCGAGAACCTCAACCACATCTTCGACCCCTATTTCACCACCAAGGGGCACGGCACGGGCCTGGGACTGGCCACCGTCCACAAGATCGTGGAGGCGCTCGAAGGCGAAGTCTATGTGCAATCCCGTCAGGCCACGGCGGACACGCCCGGCCGGACCACGTTTTTCATACGCCTGCCGCAGGCCGGCAAGGCAGCGGGCCATCCGGCGGACGGCCCGGACAGGCAGGCGGGGGAGCCTGCCGACAGGCAGAAGGGGGAGGATTAGGTGAATACCAGCATTCTCGTGGTTGACGACGACGATGCCCACCGCGGCATGTTGCGCATGATGCTCCAGGCCTGGGGCTACAGCGTGGACGAGGCGGCCGACGGCGATCTGGCCGTGGAGGCCGTGCGCGCCAAGCCCTACGACGTGGTGCTGACCGACGTGCGCATGGGACGCATGGACGGCATCCACGCCCTGCGGGGCATCCTGGACTACAATCCGGCCCTGCCCGTGGTGCTGATGACGGCCTACTCCTCCGTGGAGACCGCCGTGGATGCCCTGCGCCTGGGCGCCTACGATTATCTGACCAAGCCGCTGGACTTCGACGCCCTGCGCGAGACCCTGCAACGGGCCGTGGACCACTCCCGCATGAGCGTGGAGAACCGCGAGCTGCGCCGCCAGCTCAGCGAGGCTGCTGCCGGGCCCGAGATCCTGGGCCGCAGCCCCGCCGTCAGCGCCATGCGCGAGATCATCGCCACCGTGGCGCCCACCGAGGCCACGGTGCTCATCACCGGGGAATCCGGCACCGGCAAGGAACTGGTGGCCCGCGCCGTCCACGGTGCCAGCGCCCGTGCCAACAAACCTCTGGTCACGGTCAACTGCGCCGCCCTGGCCGAGAACCTGCTGGAATCCGAACTGTTCGGCCATGAGCGCGGGGCCTTCACCGGCGCCGACCGCCGCCGCGAGGGCCGCTTTCTGCAGGCCGACGGCGGCACCCTCTTCCTGGACGAGATCGGCGAGATGCCCCTTTCGCTCCAGGCCAAGCTGCTGCGCGCCCTGCAGCAGGGCGAGGTGCAGCGCGTGGGCTCGGACTCGCCCATCACCGTGGACGTACGCGTCATCGCCGCCACCAACCGCAACCTGCGCGAAGAGGTGGAGCAGAAGCGCTTCCGCGAGGACCTGTTCTTCCGCCTCAACGTCATCAGCATCGAGGTGCCCGCCCTGCGTGAACGCAGCGAGGACATCCCCCTGCTGGCGGCCCATTTCCTGGAAAAATTCGCGGCCCGCAACCGCAAGAGCGTCAAGGGCTTCGCCCCGCAGGCCCTGGACATGCTGCGCCGCTACTCCTGGCCCGGCAACGTGCGCGAGCTCCAGAACGCCGTGGAGCGCGCCGTGATCCTCTGCACCGGCGACCTCATCACCGGCCCGGAACTGCCCGCCAGCGTCACCGGTGCCGCCGAGCAGGCCGCCCCGGTACCGGAGACCGCCGAGGCCTCCCTGGCCGGTCTGTCTCTGGAAGCTCTGGAGCGCCGCGCCATCGAGGACACCCTGCGCCAGACCGAGGACAACAAGAGCGAGGCTGCCCGCCGCCTGGGCATCACCCGCGCCACCCTGCACAACAAATTGCGCAAGTACGGGCTGGAATAAGAGCGGGCAGGGATTTTCCGGGGGGAAGGGGACCCCCTTGCGCGCGAGCCAAGGGGGGGTCCCTTCCCCCCGGCCCCTCATCCCTCCCCCAACGCGCTTTGTTCAGGAGGATGGCGAGGCCCGGAAAAGCCACGGCCTTGCCTGGATGACCGTCCCCCGAACAAACACCGCCCGCCGGCGGTTGGGCAAAGACGGAAAAGAGCAATCAATGGCGTGCGCCGGACAGTTTTCGTACAAATCAGCAACGGAGGGGGCACCGCGCTCCCTCCATGAGGAAACACACATGGCACAGGACAGCCCAAACAAAAGCACGCCCGCAGCGGGCCTGCCTGATGAACAGCAGCTGGAACGCATCACGGACTTTTTCCACGAGGCGGGACATCTGCGCCACACGCCGCGCAGCGGCTATGCCTTCCTGGGCTCCGGCAGCGAGAACGTGGCCGAGCATTCCTACCGTACCAGCGTCATCGGCTACACCCTGGCCAAACTGGCGGGGGCCGATGCCGCCCGCGTGACCTTCCTCTGCCTTTTCCACGATCTGCATGAAGCACGTACCGGCGATTTCAACTATGTGAACCACCGCTACGACACCTGCCGCGACCGCGATGCCCTGCAGGATGCCGTGGACGGCACCGGACTGGAGCAGGACATCCTCGAGGGCTGGGACGAACTGCAGGAGCGCCAGAGCCTGGAGGCACGCCTGGCCCACGATGCCGACCAGCTGGACCTGATCTGCAACCTCAAGGCCGAGCTGGACAAGGGCAACAAATTTGCCGCCGACTGGCTGGAAAGCGCGGTCAAACGCCTGCGCAGCCCGCAGGCCCAGGCCCTGTGCGAGGTCATCCTGCGCACGGACCATAACCGCTGGTGGTACGGCCGCGTGGACAAAAAATGGTGGGTGGACCGCAAGTGAGCCTGTCCCGGCTCTCTCCGGGAACAGCCCTTTCCCGATAACGACAACAGCCCGGTCTCCATGGAGGCCGGGCTGTTTTTTTGTCACGGAGCCGGACGCCCTGCCTTCCCCTGCCCCGCTCACCTCAGGCCGGCCAAGACGCTCCAGGAAAAGAAGGCCCCGCGGACCGGGAACTGCTGACATGCGCGAGAGGAGAAGCCGAGGGACTCCGCAAGAGCCGTGTTCGGCGATGATGGAGAGGAACGGATAAAGCGCGTTTGAAGGAGGATGGGGGTGTGGGGGAAGGGGGGAACTTTGTGCGCCAGCCAAAGTTCCCCCCTTCCCCCACGTTCTTTTCCCCAACAGCTATTTTCCCTTGGGCGGTTCGCGGCGGGGGCAGAAGTCGGCCATCTCGCATTCCGCGCAGCGGGGGCTGCGGGCGTGGCAGACATCGCGGCCGAACCAGACCATGCGGTGATTGACGTCGCCCCATTCGGCACGGGGGAAGAGGCGCATCAGATCCTGTTCGATGTCCACGGGATCGGTGTGGGCGGTAAGGCCCAGACGATAGCTGATGCGCTTGACGTGGGTATCCACGGCCAGGCCCTCGTTGATGCCGAAGGCGCCGAACAGCACCACATTGGCCGTCTTGCGGGCCACGCCGGGCAGGGTGATGAGCTCGTCCAGACGGGGCGGCACCTCGCCGCCATAGACGGAGACCACGCGCTGCGCCGCGCCCAGCAGGTTGCGGGCCTTGCTGTGATAGAAGCCCGTGGAACGGATGACGCTTTCCAGCTCTTCCTGCGTGGCCAGGGCCAGCTCGGCCGGGCCGGGCCAGCGCCGGAACAGCTCCGGGGTCACGGTGTTGACGCGGGCGTCGGTACACTGGGCGGCCAGCACCGTGGCCACCAGCAGTTCCCAGGCGTTGTCGGCTTCAAGATGGGTCGCGGGACGGGGATAGCGGGCCTGAAGGGCCGCCAGGACTTTTTCAGCGCGGGCCAGAGCACCGCGCGGCAGGGATTTTTTTACGCTCATGGGCCTGCTATGCCACAGGAAGACAGGGGGAGCAAGGCGGGGCACGCTTGGTTTTTACGGCCCGCTGGTGTATCTTCTGTCCGCTTTTCCCACTTCCCGAACAGGAGGACGCCATGAGCCTGCTTGCCTGTGTCACTGTTCCCGACGGAGCGACTGCCCGAACCCTGGCCCATCTGGTGGTGGAACGACGGCTGGCCGCCGGGGTGAACATCCTGCCCGGAGCCCTTTCCATCTATCGCTGGGAAGGCAAGGTCCGCGAAAGCCGCGAATGCCTGCTGCTGGCCCAGGTCAGCCGGGCAGCGTGGGAAGATTTTCGTGCCGCCGTGGAGGCGGCCCATCCCTATGAAGTGCCCTGTATCGTGGGCATGCCGCTGGAGAAGGGCAACGCGCCCTTCCTGGACTGGATCGCCCAAAACAGCCTGCCCGCAGGGCAGCTCAACGAATAAAAGGAACGAAGATGGCCATTTATGTTTCCGGTTCCCTGGCTTTTGACCGCATCATGACCTTTGGCGGCAACCTGCAGGACCATGTGCTCATGGACAAGCTGCACATGCTGAGCGTCAGCTTCATGGTGGACAGCATGGACGAACGCCGCGGCGGCTGCGCGGGCAACATCGCCTACACGCTGGCCCTGCTGGGCGAAAAACCCATCGTCGTCTCCGCCGCCGGCCGTGACTTCACCGGTTACGCGGCGGCCTGGGAAAAGCTGGGCCTGTCGCTGGAAGGCATCCGGCGCGATTCCGACGTGTTCACGGCCCTGTGCTACATCACCACGGACCAGAACAACAACCAGATCACGGGCTTCTACCCCGGCGCCATGAGCCAGCCCGCCACCTACACCTTCCCCAACCTCGATCCCGCCAAGGACTGGGCCATCGTCTCCCCCGGCAGCGTGGACGACATGCGCCGCCTGCCCGGCTTCTTCCGTGAAAAGGGCGTGCGCTACATCTTCGACCCCGGCCAGCAGCTGCCCGTGCTTTCGGGCGATGACCTCTGCGACGCCATCCGCGGTTCCTATGCCTGCGTGACCAACGATTACGAGCTGGGCATGGTCTGCAAGAAGACGGGCAAGAGCGAGGAAGAACTGGTGGCCATGACCGGCTGGCTGGTGACCACGCTGGGCGGCGACGGCCAGCGCATCCGCAATGCCCAAGGCGTGGACGTGCATGTGCCCGCCATCCCCTGCGACGGCGTCAAGGATCCCACCGGCGCGGGCGACTCCCACCGCGCGGGCCTGCTCAAGGGCCTGGTCTGCGGCCTGGAGATGCCCGAAGCCGCCAAGCTGGGCGCGGTGAGCGCCTGCTACGCCATCGAGCAGCTGGGCACGCAGGAACACCACTTCAGCAAGGACGAGTTCCGCAAGCGCTACGAGGCCAGCTTCGGCCCCCTGCCCATCACCCTGTAACCATACCGGAGGGGCCTGCCCGACAGGCCCCTTTTTTCATCCCCGCCCGGACGGGTAGATCCCGCCTCCGGCATGCTGCCATCACCGGCAACAACGGAGCATGTTTCAGCCAAGGAGCATCCAGCCATGCGCACCGAAGCCGTCAGGGCCCAACTGGCCGCCCACGGTCTGGGCGACCGCTACCGCGAGTTCACCGTCTCCAGCGCCACCGTGGCGCTGGCGGCCGAAGCCCTGCACTGCGAGGCGGGCCGTATCGCCAAGACGCTGTCCATCCTCACCTCCACCGGTCCCGTGCTGGTGGTGGCCATGGGACTGGCCCGTCTGGACAACCGCAAGTTCAAGGATCTGTTCCACGAAAAGGCCCGCTTCATCCCCGTGGAGGACGTGAAGCGCCTCACCGGCCATCCCCAGGGCGGGGTCTGCCCCTTTGCCCTGCCGGAAGGGGTGCGCGTGTTCCTGGACGAGAGCCTCAAGCGCTATGACGTGGTCTACCCTGCCGCCGGTGCGCCCAACAACGCCGTGCAGCTGACTCCGGACGAACTGGCCGCCGTCACCGGCGGGCAATGGGTCGACCTTTGCAAGCTCCCTGAAGAGCTGGCCTGACGGGCCTATCCTGCAGGCAGGGACGAGCGGCAGACGCTCCGACCGCCGCTTCCCGCAAATGAAAAAGGGCGTCCATCCGCGAAGGATGGGCGCCCTTTTCGTCTTCGATACCGGGAGCCGCCACGACCCGGCCCTCACGGCCAAGCCGGACGGCGGGAGCTGCCCGGTCCTAGTAATCTTCGTCTTCCAGCGGAGGCGGCACGGCCACGGCGCTGGTGATGACGCGGCGGCGGCTCTTCACCGGCTCGGCGGGCACTTCCTTGTTCTCACGCGTCATGTGCGGTTCGGGCAGGTTGTTGTACAGCACCCAGAAAGGCGGATAGAGCTCGGTCAGCACGCCGGGGTTGCCCAGCTTGAAGCCTTCCTGCTTGCCGCGGGCACAGGCCGCCAGGGCCAGGGCCACGGCCCAGGGAGCGTCGGGGGCGTTCCAGCCGCGGGCCTGCAGGGCGGGACGGGGCTTGCGCACGGGGCGGCCTTCCTCGTCCTGTTCTTCGGCTTCTTCCATGTCGTCACCGGGCTTCCAGGCCACCAGGCAGCCTTCGGCATCCAGAGCCAGACCGGCAGCGTGCAGGTAGCTTTCCACCACGTTCTCTTCGGCTTCCAGACCGGCGGGCAGCACGGCACGACCGCCGCGCAGGGCCGTCATGGTGCTCAGGGCCACGGCCAGCGGACGCCAGGAGGCGGGCAGGCCTTCGGGCAGGGCAAAGGCGGCGGGCAGTTCGGCCAGCGGCTTCAGGCTGCGGGCCAGGATCTCGGTGGCCGAGCATTCGACCTTGGCACCGGTCTGGCGCAGCAGGTCCAGACCGGCTTCGGTGCCGGGCCAGGTGGGCCACTGGCCTTCCAGGCGCACTTCACCGCCCAGTGCGGGGGCGAGGCCCATCAGGAACACGGCCAGTTCCGGTTCCACGGGCAGGGTGGGCTCGGAGGGGATGCTCAGGGCGCAGGGCTGGAAGTGGAGCACGTCGCCTTCGCGGCGCACGTCGGCACCGGCAGCGTTCAGCACGGGCAGGATGCGGGCAAAGGCCAGCGCACGCTCGGGCATGGCGGAAAGGTCCAGGGTGATGGCGCGCTCATAGGAAGGCGCGGCCAGCATGATGCCTTCGGCCAGTTCCACCGGGGCATCGGCGGGGAAGACCACCTTGCCGGGCAGCACGCCGGAGCATTCGATGCGCACCGGGAAGCCGTCGGACTTGGGCACCACATGCACCAGACGCGCGCCCATGAGGGGCAGGAAGCGGCGGGTGGCGCTGAGGTCGGCCAGCTTGAGGGCCGCGCCGCCGGTGAACTTGGTACGCGAAGGACGGCCCAGGTAATGGCCCAGGGCCAGATAGAAGTTCCAGGAGCTGTCGCCCACATGCAGCACCTTGTCCGGGGTGCCCAGGGGCGTGCCGGCGGCCACATGCACGGCACCGTCGTCACGGTTGGCATGGGCGCCCAGCTGGTTGAGCAGCTTGACGCAATCCACGACGGGATCGTTCATCAGGGCGGGGGCGATGCGCACGGCCTGGCCGGTGCAGGCGGCCAGCGTGGCCCAGGCCCGGGTCAGGCGACAGGAACGCGGGGCGGGCATGGACAGGCGCACGGGCATGTCGGCGGGGGCAAGATTGAAGGCGGGGCGCTGGGCTTCGCCGTCTTCACCGGGACGGGGCAGGAATTCCACTTCCTGCATCAGGGTGAAGAAACGGCCGCTCAGGCGCGGGTCGCGGCTGACGCGGGAAACGGCGGCTTCCCAGGACTCGCGGATGCTCTTTTCTTCCGCGGGCTCCAGGAAACCCTTGGCATTGTACATGCGCTTGATGAGATTGTGGCGGCGCATGAGCATGCGCAGGATATCGCGGTCGATGTCACAGACGGTCTCGCGCAGGCTGCGGCGCGGACGCTCGGGCTTGCCGTCGGTTCTGGCCTCGAAACGTCCTTCGGGGCGGTCGCTGCGTTTGTCCGGCCTCTGGGCAGGTCGGAATTCGTGGTGCTCGTTCATGCTGGATGCTCCTCTCGACCGCCGGACGGCGCGTCGCTCTATGAATTTGTGGGGGATGCTGTATCCCGAAACGTCCTCACTGGCAAGCCCCCGGAAAAGACTTTTCCGCCCCCATGTGAAAGAGAGTGCAAGCTCCGGCGAGCACTGGAGGGAGCCTCAAAGAGCGTACCGGATGCCTTACGACGTATTTTTGATAAAAAACCAACTATTCCCAATAGATACAATCAACCATTTGATTTTATTGGATAATTGTTTCAACTTTTGCTTCTTTTTCTCATCAAGATCAGGGCGACACCGGAACGTCATAAAAAAGCCGCCCGTCCGGCATGGAAAGCATCGATATATTAACTATTTGAAATTAAATGATTTTACTAAAGCGTTTCATGAGCAGGAACAGGGAGATATTCAGGATAACCGGCTGATAAACATGCCTTTTCCTGGCCCAACACAAATCTTGGACATGGAAGCCGTCCAAAACGCGGAGCATCTTTACACAGCATAAAAATTATGCTAGGAAGAATGTGCAAGGATTATAGTGGATTGTGCCGTTTTCCACCGAGAGTTTCCACGAATTTTTCAAAAGGGGGCTTGACGTGAAGAGGGGTAGCTTGTTACTAAATACACAAGCGCACGACCTGAGCGCTGTTGCCCAGGGTCGTGACCCCAATCAAGACGGCACTCGGGCGGCCCGAGTGGCTGCCCATACGGTCAAAATTGACCTGAAACACTTTAAGAGTTGGAGGATACGTTATGCCTACGTTTGTCGATCCGTCCAAATGCGACGGCTGCAAGGGTGGCGAAAAGACGGCCTGCATGTACATCTGCCCGAACGACCTGATGATCCTCGATCCTCAGGAAATGAAGGCGTACAACCAGGAACCCGACGCCTGCTGGGAATGCTATTCCTGCGTGAAGATCTGCCCCCAGGGCGCCATCACCGCTCGTCCCTACGCCGACTTTGCTCCCATGGGCGGCACCTGTATCCCCATGCGCTCTGCCGACTCCATCATGTGGACCGTGCAGTTCCGCAACGGCAGCGTGAAACGTTTCAAGTTCCCCATCCGTACCACTCCTGAAGGCTCCATCAAGCCCTTCGAAGGCAAACCGGAAGGCGCCAACCTCGACGACGAACTGCTGTTCACCGAAGAAAAGCTGGCCACCCCCATCGAAGTCCTGGGCAAGAAGTTCGAAGTGACTGAAGCCGACAAGGTCTTCACCGCTATGGAACAGGGCCGCTAGAGAGCAGTAACCGCGTAGAGCTTAAGGAGAAATCACTATGCCTATGATTCCCGTCAAGGAAGCGATGAAAGGCGTTGCCATTGCTGAACCTGAAGTGAAGGAACATGACGTCGACCTGCTGATCGTGGGCGGCGGTATGGGTGCCTGCGGTGCCGCTTTCGAAGCCGTGCGCTGGGGCGACAAACACGGTCTGAAAATGATGCTGTGCGATAAGGCCGCCCTCGAGCGCTCCGGCGCCGTGGCCCAGGGCCTGTCCGCCATCAACACCTACCTCGGCAAAAACACCGCCGACGATTACGTCCGCATGGTCCGCACCGACCTTATGGGTCTGGTCCGCGAAGACCTGATCTTCGACGTGGGCCGTCACGTTGACGACTCCGTGCATCTGTTCGAAGAGTGGGGCCTGCCCTGCTGGATCAAGGACGAAAACGGCCACAACATGAACGGCGCCGCCGCCAAGGCCGCCGGCAAGAGCCTGCGCAACGGCGACGAGCCCGTCCGCTCCGGTCGTTGGCAGATCATGATCAACGGTGAATCCTACAAGTGCATCGTGGCCGAAGCTGCCAAGAATGCCCTGGGTGAAGACCGTATCATGGAGCGTATCTTCATCGTGAAGCTGCTGCTCGACAAGAACACCCCCAACCGCGTCGCTGGTGCCGTGGGCTTCAACCTGCGTGCCAACGAAGTGCACATCTTCAAAGCCAACGCCATCATGGTGGCCGCCGGCGGTGCCGTTAACGTGTACCGTCCCCGTTCCACCGGTGAAGGCATGGGCCGCGCTTGGTACCCCGTGTGGAACGCCGGTTCCACCTACACCATGTGCGCTCAGGTCGGCGCCGAAATGACCATGATGGAAAACCGCTTCGTGCCCGCCCGCTTCAAGGACGGTTACGGCCCTGTGGGCGCCTGGTTCCTGCTGTTCAAGGCTAAAGCCACCAACTGCAAGGGCGAAGACTACTGCGCCACCAACCGCGCCATGCTGAAGCCTTACGAAGATCGCGGCTACGCCAAGGGTCACGTGATCCCCACCTGCCTGCGTAACCACATGATGCTTCGTGAAATGCGCGAAGGCCGCGGCCCCATCTACATGGACACCAAGACCGCTCTGCTGACCACCTTCGCCACCCTGACCGAAGAACAGCAGAAAGACCTCGAGTCCGAAGCTTGGGAAGACTTCCTGGATATGTGCGTTGGTCAGGCCAACCTGTGGGCCGCCACCAACACCGCTCCTGAAGAACGCGGTTCCGAAATCATGCCCACCGAACCTTACCTGCTCGGCTCTCACTCCGGCTGCTGCGGTATCTGGGTTTCCGGTCCCGACGAAGCTTGGGTGCCCGAAGACTACAAGGTTCGCGCTGCCAACGGTAAGGTCTACAACCGCATGACCACCGTGGAAGGCCTGTTCACCTGCGCCGACGGCGTGGGCGCTTCCGGCCACAAGTTCTCCTCCGGTTCCCACGCTGAAGGCCGTATCGCCGGTAAGCAGATGGTGCGCTGGTGCATGGACCACAAGGACTTCAAGCCTGAGTTCAAGGAAACCGCCGAAGAACTGAAGCAGCTGATCTACCGTCCTTACTACAACTACCTGGCCGGCAAGGACGCCTCCACCGACCCCGTGGTGAACCCCAACTACATCACGCCCAAGAACTTCATGATGCGCCTCGTGAAGTGCACCGACGAATACGGCGGCGGCGTGGGGACCTACTACACCACCTCCAAGGCTCTGCTGGACACCGGCTTCTATCTGCTGGGCATGATGGAAGAAGACTCCGCCAAGCTGGCCGCCCGCGACCTGCACGAACTGCTGCGTTGCTGGGAAAACTACCATCGCCTGTGGACCGTGCGCCTGCACATGCAGCACATCGCCTTCCGTGAAGAGTCCCGTTACCCCGGCTTCTACTACCGCGCTGACTTCCTGGGTATCGACGACAGCAAGTGGAAGTGCTTCGTGAACTCTAAGTACGATCCCGCCACCGGCGAAACCAAGATCTTCAAGAAGCCCTACTACCAGATCATCCCTGACTAGTAGGCGGAAGAACATCCCTGGGGTGGCCGCCTAGGCCACCCCATTTTTTTCGGCGCGGCGGGTGTGCGACATGCAAGCTCCCCGCCGCGCCTTGGAATATGCGCCGCGCGGCAGGGCCCTTGGCTCTCAATTGCGCCGCCCGGCAATCCCATACAACCGGGCAGGCGTGCGCGCCGCCCCGCAGAGGGGCCACGGCGCTGCAACGCAGGAGGATATCCAGGATGTCCAACTCCATTCTCGTCGTGGGCGGCGGCTTTGCAGGCCTTACTGCCGCCATCGAAGCGGCGGAACTGGGCCACGATGTGTATATCGTGGAAAAGTCGCCCTACCTGGGCGGCCGTGTGGCCCAGCTCAACAAATATTTCCCCAAACTTTGTCCCCCCTCCTGCGGTCTGGAAATCCAGTTCCAGCGCATCAGGAAGAACCCCCGCATCAAATTCTTCACCATGGCCGAAGTGACCAAGCTGGTCGGCTGTAAGGGTGACTACACCGCCACCGTGAGCATCAAGCCCCGCAAGGTGGCCGCCCACAACGTGGACTTCACCCTCCTCGCTTCCAGCCTGGAAGGCACCGTGCCCAACGAATTCGACTTCGGGCTGTCCCAGCGCAAGGCTCTGTACAAATCCATGCCTTTTGCGTTCCCCAACCGCTTCGTGCTGGACACCGACGCCCTGAGCAAGGCTGACGCCGCCCGCGTCGCCGGCCAGAAGTTCCTGGACCAGAACGAACCCGCCCGCGAGATCGAACTCAATGTGGGCGCCATCGTGGTGGCCACCGGCTGGAAGCCCTACGACGTCACCAACCTGGCCAACCTGGGCGCCGGCAAGGTCAAGAACTGCGTGACCAACATGCAGCTCGAACGCCTGGCCTCCCCCTTCGGCCCCACCGGCGGCAAGATCGTCCGTCCTACCGACGGCCGTCGTCCCAAACGCATCGCTTTCGTGCAGTGCGCCGGTTCCCGTGACCAGAACCACCTGAACTACTGCTCCTACATCTGCTGTATGGCCACTCTCAAGCAGTGCCAGTACATCTGCGAGCAGTACCCCGAGACCCAGATCTCGGTGTTCTACATCGACCTGCGCGCTCCGGGCCGCTACGTGAAGGTTCTGGACAAGGTGAAGGCCGCCCCCAATGTGCGCTTCATCAAGGGCAAGGTGGCCGACGTGGCCCAGGCCGCTGACGACAACGTCACCGTGACCGTTGAAGACGCCATCCGCGGCGAAAAGCTGCATCTGGATTATGACATGGTGGTGCTGGCCACGGGCATGCAGCCCAGCCTGGCCACCGACAGCCTGCCCCTGCCCCTGCCCCTGGACGAAGACGGTTTCGTCATGGGCGGTGAAGAGGCTGGCATTTTTGCCGCCGGTTGCGCCCGCATGCCGCTGGACGTGATGCGTACCGCGCAGTCCGGCACGGCCGCCGCTCTCAAGGCGGTGCAAACGGTGAAAGGGAGGTAGGCGGCATGGCCAGCAAGATCGGCGTCTATTTTGACGTACAGAACATCGGCGGCGGCCTGGATGTGGAAGCCCTGGCCGAACAGGTCCGCAGCAAATGGAGCGACCTCACCCCTGTGGTAAAAGTGCTGCCCATGCTGAGCGTGGCCGAAGACGAAGTGCGTGCCGACATCGAAGCCAACGGCCTTGACGGCGTGCTCTTCTGCGGTGCCAGCCCCCGCGACGAAGCTACCCCCTGGCAGCTGCCCGTGCAGGTGGAACACGTGAACCTGCGCGAACAGTGCGTGCTCGCCTACAAGAACCCCGACGGTTCCGCCGTCAGCGGCGCGGCTCCCGCCCTGCTGACCCAGATGGCCACCGACTACATGAACATGGGCGTGGTCAAACTGCAGAAGAGCAACATGCCCGAATCTGCGGCCATCGAAGGCATCAAGCGCATCCTGGTCATCGGTGGCGGCTGGACCGGCCTCACCGCCGCCCAGGAAGCCGCCAAGACCGGCTATGAAGTCATCCTGGTGGAAAAGGCCGACAAGCTCGGCGGCGCGGTCAACAACATGCCCATGGGCTCGCCCCTGCAGGCTCCCTGGGAAGACCGCCAGCCCACCAACCTGGCCGAAAAGATCGCCGCTGTGACCGGCAACAGTAGCATCACCGTGCTGCTGAACTCCCACATGGCCAAACTGGAAGGCCAGCCCGGCGAGTTCAAGGCCACCGTGGCCACCGCCAACGGCGAACAGACCTTCGACATCGGCTCCGTGGTCCTGGCCACCGGCTGGGTGCCGCTGGCTGAAAAGTATCTGGAAAGCATGGGCCTGGGCGTGAACCCCAAGGTCGTCCATGCCGCCCAGTTCGCCAAGATGCTGGGCGAAGGCAAGGTCGACGCCCGCCGCATCGCCTTCGTGCTCGACACCACCATCGCTGAAGAAGCCCTGCAGAAGGCCGCTGACGAAGCCGCCGCTGCCGAGGCCGAAGCCCCCGCCGAAGCTCCCGCCGAGGAAGAAGAAAAGGGCTTCGTCAAGGAGAACCTGGAAAGCATCAAGCACCTGCGTTACTCCAACGCCGTCAACAGCGTGGGCATGCTGCGCATGGCCAACATCATCTGTGACAAGACCGATGACGCCGTGCAGGCCTTCGTGCTGTACAAGGACATGACCATCCCCGGCATCCTGGAACGCTTCTACAAGAAGATGCAGGACCGTCTGGGCCTGATGATGACCAAGGCCGACGTGACCGACATCCGTGATGCCGGCAACCACATGGTGGTCAGCTGCAAGAACACCCTGCTGGGCATGGACTTCGATCTGGATGTGGATCTGGTGGTGCTGCCCACGGGCGTCGTGCCCACGACCGCCAAGGACGTGGTGGTGGAATTCGACTACCGTCAGGGCCCCGACTTCCCGGATCTGCAGCTCTTCGACGGTTTCGCGGACTCCAACTACATCTGCTTCCCCTACGAAACCCGCCGTACCGGTGTCTACGCCGCCGGTTGCGTGCGTCAGCCCCAGACCCTGGACGCCTGTGAAGAAGACGCCCGCGGTGCCGTGCTCAAAGCCATCCAGTGTGTGGAAGCCGCTTCCCACGGTGTGGCCGTGCATCCCCGCTCCGGCGACAATTCCTACCCGGTGTTCAACTTCGTGCGCTGCACCCAGTGCAAGCGCTGCACCGAAGAATGTCCCTTCGGCGCCCTGGACGACGACGAAAAGGGTACGCCCAAACCCAACCCGGCCCGCTGCCGTCGTTGCGGTACCTGCTTCGGCGCCTGCCCCGAGCGCGTGATCTCCTTTGCCAACTACAACATCGACCAGATCGGTTCCATGATCCGCGAAGTTGTGGTGCCCAAGGACTTCAAGAAGGAAGGCCCCCGCATCCTCATCCTGGCCTGCGAAAACGACGCCTACCCCGCCCTGGATATGGCCGGTATGCGCCGCAAGGCCTGGAGCCCGTACTGCCGCATCATCCCCGTGCGCTGCCTCGGCTCCGTCAACGCCATCTGGGTGTCTGACGCCATGAGCAAGGGCTTCGACGGCGTGCTGCTGCTGGGCTGCAAATATGGCGAAGACTACCAGTGCCACTTCATCAAGGGTTCCGAGATCTGCAACCGCCGCAAGGAAAACATCGCCGAGACCCTGAACCGTCTGGGCGTGCAGCCCGAGCGCGTTGACCAGCTCGAAGTGGCCATCGACGAATATGACAAGGTGCCGGACATGATCGACGAATTCGTCGCTCGCATCGTGGAACTCGGCCCCAACCCGTTCAAGGGCATGTAGGAGGAAGGCTGCAATGGCACAGAATATTCTCAAGCCGGATTCCACCTTTACGCGGGAGCTGATGGAAGCGGGCGGCGAAAGCCTGAAAAAATGCTATCAGTGCGCCACCTGCTCCGTGGCCTGCCCCATGGCTCCGGAAAACGCTCCCTACCCCCGCAAGGAAATGGTGTGGGCGTCCTGGGGCCTCAAGGAAAAGCTGGCCACCGACGTGGACCTGTGGCTCTGCCACAACTGCGGCAACTGCGCGGACCTCTGCCCCCGTGGTGCCCGTCCCGCCGACGTCATGGGCGCTGCCCGCAACATGGTCTACCGCGATCTGACCGAGCCCACCATCGTGGGCAAGTGGATGAGCAAACCCTCCGGTCTGCCCTTCCTCTTCGCCATCCCGGCCCTGCTGTGGCTCTTCATCTGGTGGATCCGCGCCGGCTTCAATGACGGCAACTGGTTCCCCCGCGCCGCCGACGGCCGCATCGTGTTCGGTCAGGTGTTCTATGGTGACTACACCATCGACCCCATCTTCATGATCACCTTCTTCGGGGCCTGCTTCATCCTCTACAAGGGCGTGCGCAAGCTCTGGGGCATGTTCAAGCCTGAAGGCCGCCTGACCGTGCTTGGCAAGACCAAGGCCTGGTACTGGCACCTGCTGGACGTGCTCATCGACGAAGTGGTCACCCACCGCAAGTTCGACGACTGCGAAGCTGGTCCCAAGACCGGTACCTATGTGCCCAACCGCAAGGCCGGCCACATGATCCTGGTCTACAGCTTCGTCATCCTGGCCTTCGTGACGGCCGTTGTGGCTCTGGGCCACTGGGGCGGCAAGATCATCCCGCTCATCAAGATCGAGACCCCCATGCCGCTGCTGTACCCTGTGAAGATCCTGGCCAACCTCGGCGCCATCATGCTGGTCTGTGGCCTGGCCATGCTCACCGCCCGCCGTCTGAAGCTGAACCCCAAGCATCAGGGTTCGAGCTGGTATGACTGGTACCTGCTGGGCATCATCTGGCTGGTGGCCGTGACGGGCATCCTGTCCCAGGTCTTCCGCCTGGCCGATGCCATCCAGCCCGCCTTTGTGGTGTACTATCTGCATCTGGTCTTTGTGTGGATGCTCTTTGCCTACCTGCCGTGGTCCAAGCTCGGTCACTTCGTGTACCGCACCGCGGCCCTGCTGTTCGTCCGCATGTACGGACGCGGCTACTAGGATGGTCTTCCGGGCCGTCGCCCCGTGACGACGGCCCGCACAGGCTCACACTGCAAAACACCGTTCTCCGAGGAGGAGGCCGAAAATGTCTGATACCGCTCGCAAAATGTTCCCTGTGGAAACCGTCCTGGCCCTGGCCGTCGCCAAGAAGGGCGCGGACGTGAAAGATATCGCCGGTTACATCACCGGTCGCAGCATCGTCTGTGACGCCTGCGCCGCCGCCGTGGCTCCCTTCGCCGCTGCCTGGCTGGCCAAGCTGTCCCCCAAGTTCCTGGACATGAACTACAAAGACGGTGACAACTGGGGCGACTTCGTCAACCAGGGTGCCCGTCTGCTGGGCGACACCATCTCCCTGACCCCCATGGATGACTGCCTGAAGAACGCCGTCGCCACCGTGCTCGACATGATGGACGACATGCACGGCACCATGGTCAGCCAGCGCGCCGAGATCGCCACCCTGCGCCAGCAGGTGGAGACCCTGGCCCCCTATCAGGGCAAGGCTGAAGAACTGCAGAAGAAGTGCGACAAGCTGGAAGACACCATCAAGACCATGAAGACCGACATGGGCGGTCTGCGCCGTCAGGTGGCCGAATTCCAGGGCAAGGTCGCCATCAACCATGACGAACTGATGCAGAGCATCAAGGACGCCATCAAGGACAACCTGAAGAACATCACCGTGGGTGTGGCTGCTGCCGGCGTGGCCGGTGAAGCCGCCGCCGAAGAACCCGCCCAGGAAGAAGGCGGCGTGCCGGACGATTTCGGTTTCGGCACCAGCGGCGCCAACTCCGACGGCTTCGGCTTCTAGTCCCAAGTCAAGGCATCGCCTTTCAAGGCGCGTCCGTTCCGGCGGGCGCGCCTTTTTTCGTGGTCGCCCAGCGCGGAGTAAAAGGGGCAGTGCCCCCTGCCCGGGATTAGGAGGAGCCATAGCGCGACAGCCAGCCGTCCAATGGACGGCCGCGGCCCGGTTCCCAGGCCTAATCGCCTCCGCGGCGAAGCGGCAAGGGGCGGAGCCTGCCGGCCACAGCCCCCCTGCACCCCGTGCCCCGCGTCAGGTCCCCGGATTCTCACGGCTCGCCGTAGGCGGGGCGGCACCACGCCTTCGGCGTACGCCGCCAAAGCGGCGTGCGCAATGGATGGAGAAGGGCGTTGGAGAAATCGTGGGGCAGTCTGGTGGATGAGGAACAAGGGAATGAAAAGCCTAGGAACGGGGGCTCGATGGAGGGGATGACGACCTTGCCCAAGCGGCGCGCTCAATACATAGAGAAGACAGGCCATACGTGGCAGGGCCGGGCAGAAGCAGGAGTGATGGTCCAGCCGGAGAGAAAGCCGGGCCGCTCCTGATGGAGCGGCCGGCCAATAAAGCACGTTTGGAGGAGGATGGAGGGAGCTTGAGGGGGGAAGGAGGGACCTTTAGCTCGCGCGTAAAGGTCCCTCCTTCCCCCCTCAAAAAATCCGGTTCCGCTCTTGCCAATATCCCTTTGCCGCTACAGCGAAAGCAGCGTCATGGCTATGGGGATGGTGATGACGGAAAGGATGGTCGACAGGCTGACCATCAGGGCGCCGAATTCGGCATCGGTCTTGTAATAGGCGCTCAGGATGGAGATCTGCATCATGCAGGGCAGGCCGGACTGGATGATGAACACCTTTTCCATAAGCTCGGGCAGCTCAACGAAATACAGCATGCCTGCCAGGATGAGGGGGCAGGCCACCATCTTGCCCAGCAAGGCCAGCATCAGGTCCCGCGAAAGGCGCAGATGTCGCAGATCCATCTTGTAGAGGCAGATGCCGATGAATATCAGGGCCAGCGGCGTGGTAAGATTGCCCAGATAGCGGGCGGCATTCTGGACGAAGCCCGGCAGCCGGAAATCCAGCAGGGTCAGGGCCGCCCCGGCCAAAAAGCCCAGCATGGGCGGCGAGAACACGTGGCGTACGTTGTCCAGCACGCTGTCATGACCGCGCAGTTCCTCGTTGTCGTGACTTATGGCATAGTTGCCGATGGTCCAGAAAAAGGTGGTGTTGGCAAAGAAATACAGCAGCACATAGGGGGCCGCAGCCTCGCCGAACAGGGCCATGTTGACCGGCAGGCCGATGAAGACCGTATTGGACGTGGCGAAGCTGGTACAGAACAGGCCCAAGTGCCGCCGCTCCACGCGTGTGGCCCTGGCCACCAGCAACGCCACGCCAAAGGTCATCAGGATGCTGAGCAGCGGAAAGAACGAGCCGTAGAGCAGATGGACAAGGTCGTCCCGACCGAAAGAATGGGTGATGGTATAAAAGAGATAGGGCGGCAGGGCCACGGAGGAAACCAGCCGGGGCAGCAAGATCTGGGTCTCGGGTGTGAACCAGCCCTTGCGGGCCAGCACATACGCCAGCGAGACGATGAGCAGCAGGCCAAAGATACTCTGAAGAGCGTGGAAGAAAACCATGATGGCACCTGTACGGCAGGAAACTCCTGCCTGAAAAAACGGTCCCGCACTGCAGCGGCGGCAATGCGGGACCATCGGAGAACGGACGGCCTCCGGATTTCCGGCCATCACACCGGTCCCGGAGAGCCGGACGGATGCCCGGGAGGAACAGGCACGGTATCACAGGGGATGACGGCACGGCGCCGTCCCTCCTGCGGGCGCCTGGTCTGGCCGGGAAAACGTCCTAGACCTTCTTGTACATGGCGCCGCTGTCAGCGGAGCTCACCATGCTGGCGTAACGGCGCAGCACGGGATAGGGGCATTCCTTCTGCGGCGGCACCAGCTCGGCGCGACGGCGGGCCAGTTCGGCCTCGTCCACCAGCAGGTCCAGCTTGCGGTTGGGGATGTCCACCAGGATGCGGTCACCGTCACGCACCAGGGCGATGGGGCCACCGTTGGCGGCTTCGGGCGAGATGTGGCCGATGGCCGCACCGTTGGTACCGCCGGAGAAGCGGCCGTCGGTGAACAGGGCCACGTCCTTGCCCAGGCCCATGCCGGTGATGGCGGCGGTGGGGGACAGCATCTCGCGCATGCCGGGGCCGCCCTTGGGACCTTCGTAACGCACCACCACACCGTCGCCGGGCTTGATCTTGCCGTCGAGGATGGCGTGCATGGCGTCTTCTTCGCTCTCGAACACGCGGGCGGTCACTTCGCGGCGCATCATCTCGGGCGCCACGGCGGACTGCTTGACCACGGCGCCGTCAGGGGCCAGCGAGCCGCGCAGGATGGCGATGCCGCCCTCCTTGGAGTAGGCATTGTCGATGGTGTGGATCACGTCCGTATCCAGGATGCGGGCGTTGCGTTCCTTCAGGTTCTCGCCCACGGTCTTGCCGGTGACGGTCATGCAGTCCTTGCGGATCAGATCCAGCTTGTCCAGCTCGCTCATGACGGCCGGGATGCCGCCGGCGTTCTCCAGATCCACCATGTAGTGGTGGCCGGCGGGGGAAAGCTTGCAGAGATTGGGGCTCTTGCGGCTCACTTCGTCGAAGACGGACAGGTCGATGTCCAGACCGGCTTCATGGAAGATGGCGGGCAGGTGCAGGGTGGTGTTGGTGGAGCAGCCCAGGGCCATGTCCACGGCGATGGCATTTTCCACGGCGCCGCGGGTGACGATGTCGCGGGGACGGATGTTGCGCTTCACCAGATCCATGACGCGCATGCCGGCCTGCTTGGCCAGACGCACACGGGCCGCATGCACGGCCGGGATGGTGCCGTTGCCGGGCAGGGCCACACCGATGGTCTCGGCCAGGCAGTTCATGGAGTTGGCCGTGAACATGCCCGCACAGGAACCGCAGCCGGGGCAGGCGCGTTCTTCCCACTGGGTCAGTTCTTCTTCGCTCATCTGGCCGTTGCGCACGCGGCCCACGCCCTCGAACAGGGTGATGAGGTCGCCCTGCTTGCCGGGGGTCAGGGTACCGGGCAGCATGGGGCCGCCGGAGACCAGCACCGAGGGGATGTTCAGGCGCATCATGGCCATGAGCATGCCGGGCACGCACTTGTCGCAGTTGGGGATGAAGACCAGGGCGTCGAAGGCATGGGCGCGGGCCATGATCTCGATGGAGTCGGCGATGAACTCGCGCGAAGGCAGGGAGAAGCGCATGCCTTCGTGGTTCATGGCGATGCCGTCGCACACGGCGATGGCGGGGAATTCCAGGGGGGTGCCGCCGGCCATGCGCACACCGGCCTTGACGGCCTCGGCCAGCTTGCCCAGGTGCAGGTGCCCGGGCACCACTTCACTGGCGGCGTTGACCACGCCCACCAGAGGACGTTCCATTTCCTCGCGGGTCAGGCCCAGGGCATAAAGCAGGGAACGGTGAGGGGCCTTTTCCAGGCCGGATTTCATTTTTTTGCTGTTCTCTTCCATGACGGTATCCTTTGGACGTTTGTCAGCGGCCCGCGCGGCGGCAGAAGGCCGCAAAAGGATCGCGCGGGGATCTTGTGCATGGGCGTCACGGGGGCAGCGGCGCGGCAGCCCGCCGCATGGTGGCGTTGAGGGCGGGGCGGGACCGCCGGTAAGGCGGCCGCTCCCGGAGCGGCTGGGCCGCGTCCTCCGGTGCGCTGTTTGTGCGTGCGCTCAATGTTTTTTCATACGCAAAAAGCCGGAGGCCGTAAACACTTGTCCCCGGCAGGCAGCCGGTCCGCAGGGCACGCCGCGCCCCATTCCCGGCTTGTGGCACGCCGCAAAGTGGGCTAGGTTTTCCCGCATGGAAAACAGGACGACTCCCCCCTCCACGCCAAGCCTGGCGCGTCGCTATATATGCAAGCTGCTGGCCAACGTGGCTTCCGTGCCGGTCTATCTGGCCATGGAAGCCATCCTGCCCCGTGCCCTGGGCCCGGCCATGTACGGCAATTACAGTTTTGCCACCAACTTTTTCCAGCAGCTGTTCATGTTCCTGGACATGGGCACGTCCACCTGCTTCTACAATGCCCTGTCCCGGCGCCAGTCCGAAACGGGCCTCATCAGCTTCTACATGCGGCTCAGCCTGCTCATCGCCGTCATCAGCCTGCTCATCGCCGGCGCCATGCAGGTGCCCCTCGTCGGCAACTGGCTCATGCCCGACGTGCCCCTGTGGCTGGCCCCGCTGGCCGCCATCTGGGCCTTTCTGACCTGGTGGGGCCGCGTGCTCCGCTCCATGAACGATGCTGTGGGCGCCACCGTGCAGTCCGAGATGGTGCGCACCGTGGTCTCGCTCTCGGCCGTAGTCCTGCTCATCGGCCTGTTCCTGCTGGACTGGCTGAACATCTTCAGCCTTTTCGGCCAGCAATACGCCATGCTGGGCGTCACGGCCCTGGGCTACTGGATCGTCACCCGGCGCCACTGGGAGCGCTGCTATGGCGGCCCGGACGCCACCTTCTGCCTGCGCCTGAGTGCCGACAGCAACAAGGCCTACCGTCACGAATTCTTCACCTACAGCCATCCGCTCTTCGTCCAGGCCCTGCTCATCTTCCTCATGGCCGCCGCGGAACGCTGGCTGCTGCAGTGGTTCGACGGCAGCGCCGAGCAGGGCTATTTCGCCCTGGGCCACAAGGTCTGTCTGGCCTGTCTGATGTTCGTCTCGGCCATGACGCCGCTGGTCATGCGCGAGCTCTCCATCGCCTGGGGGCAGCGCGACCTCCAGCTCATGGGCCGCCTGGTCAACCGCTTCGCCCCCCTGATCTATGCCGTGGCCGCCTACTTCGCCTGCTTCAGCATGGCCGAGGGCCCGGCCCTGGTGCGCATCTTCGGGGGCGCGGAGTTCACCGCCGCCATCCTGCCCGTGCAGATCATGGCCCTCTACCCCCTGCACCAGTCCTATCTGCAGCTGGCCAGCTCCGTGTTCCACGCCTCGGGCCGTACCCGCGAACTGCGCAACCTCACCCTGCTGGAATGCGTCTACGGCATGACCACGGCCTGGTTCCTGCTGGCGCCCGAAGCTTACGGCGGCCTGCATCTGGGGGCCGTGGGCCTGTCCATCAAGACCATCGCCGTGCAATGCGTGACCGTCAACATCTGCCTCTGGCGCGCCTCGCGTTTTGTGCCCATCCGGCTGCTGCCCATCATGCTGCACGAGATCTGGTGTGTGCTGGTGCTGGCCGCCGTGGCCTTTGCCTGCCGCGAGCTCACCCTCATGCTGGGCCTGGGCGGCATCGACTCCCTGCTGCGCTTCCTGATTTCCGGCGTCGTCTACACCCTGGCCGCCACGCTCACGGCCCTGCTCATCCCCCAGCTGCTGGGCATGAGCCGCGCCGAGATGAACGAAAAGATCCGGAAGCTGCGTGCCCGCCTGGGACGCTGACAGCTACGGCAGCAAGAGAAGAGACGCCCCGGGACAACGGTCTCTGAAGGCTGAAGATACAGGCCGCTGCCCCTGTGGGAGACAGGACGGTCTGCCGGGCTCCTGCCAGCAGCAGAGCATGATACAGAGAAGCAGATGGCCCGGGCATAGTCTCTGGCAGGGCGGACACCGGGAAAATCGGCAAGCCGGGGCCATCCCCCTTGCAATATTTCTGTCCCGGGACTAGTTTTTTGCTTCCGGCTGGGGGAGCCTGCGGGCTGAGAAAGGGTGCAAGGACCCTGACCCCTAGGGCCGCCGTGCGGTCCTGCACCTGATGCAGATAGTGCTGTCGAAGGGAAGCTGGCAACGTGCGCTCTTTTTGCGCCCAACGTGCCCGTTTCGCCCTCTTGCAAGGTGGACGGGTTTTTTTGTGGAGGCAGTATGCAACTCACCATCAATGGCGAAGCCTGTACCTGTGCCGAAGGCCTGACCGTGGCGGCCCTGCTGCGGGAGCGGGAACACGATGCCACCGCCGTGGTCGTGGAACACAACGGCCAGATCGTGCCCGCCGCGGACTTCGCGGCCACCGCCCTGAACGAGGGCGACGTGCTGGAGATCGTGCAGTTCGTGGGCGGCGGTTAGCCGCCGGCACGACGACGTTTTTTTCTTCCTCTGCGCCCAGTGCGCACCGCGCGGCCCGGTCGGCCGCAGGAGACCATCATGAGCGATTTTCAGAACAACGATCCCCTCATCATCGGCGGCGTGGAACTGCAGAGCCGCCTGTTCATCGGTACCGGCAAATACAGCAATGACGCCCTCATCCCCGACGTCTGCGCCAGCAGCGGCGCGCAGGTGATCACCGTGGCCATGCGCCGCGTGGAAAAAGGCCAGCAGGGCATCGTGGGCCACATCCCCTCCCACATGCGTCTGCTGCCCAACACCTCCGGCGCCCGCACCGCCGAAGAGGCCGTGCGCCTGGCCCGTCTGGCCCGCGCCGCCGGTTGCGGCGACTGGATCAAGATCGAAGTCATCTCCGATACCCGCCACCTGCTGCCCGACGGCTACGAGACCGCCAAGGCCACCGAGATCCTGGCCAGGGAAGGCTTCACCGTGCTGCCCTACATCAACCCCGACCTCTATGTGGCCCGCGCCTGCGCGGATGCCGGTGCCGCCGCCGTCATGCCCCTGGGCGCGCCCATCGGCACCAACCGCGGCCTGCGCACCCGCGAGATGATCGGCATCCTCATCGAAGAGATCGACCTGCCCATCGTGGTGGACGCCGGTATCGGCCTGCCCTCCCATGCCTGCGAGGCCATGGAGATGGGCGCCGCCGCCTGCCTGGTGAACACCGGCATCGCCTCGTCCACCGATCCGGTGCTCATGGGCCGTGCCTTCCGTCAGGCCGTGGAAGCCGGTCGCGCCGCCTGGCTGGCCGGTCCCGGTGCCGTGCGTGCCTGCGGCGAAGGCGCCCAGGCCTCCTCTCCGCTGACGGGCTTCCTGCGCTAGGTCGGGGGCGGACATGGAAAACTTTCAGCAATATCTGGAAAACAACTGGCCGCGCGAACGCCGCAGCCAGATAGCCGCCAGCGCCACCGAAGACCAGGTGCGCGCCGTGCTGCGCAAGGACTACCTGCAGCCCGCCGACTTCCTGACCCTGCTCTCGCCGGCGGCCGCGCCCCTGCTGGAGCAGATGGCCCAGCGCGCCCATGAGCTGACCCTGCGCTACTTCGGCCGGGCCGTGAACCTGTTCACGCCGCTCTACGTGTCGGACTACTGCACCAACCAGTGCCGTTACTGCGGCTTCAACGCCAACAACAAGCAGCCGCGCCGCCACCTGAGCCCCGAAGAGGCCTACGACGAAGCCAAGGCCATCGCGGACATGGGCCTGCAGCACATCCTGCTGCTCACCGGCGATGCCCGCAAACTCTCCTCGCCCGAGTACATCGCGGAGGTCGCCCGCCGCATCAAGCCCCTGTTCGCCAGCGTGGGCATCGAAGTCTACTCCATGACCGAGGACGAATACCGCCTCATGGTGGAAAGCGGCGTGGACAGCATGACCATGTTCCAGGAGACCTACAATCCCGAGCTCTACGACTGGCTGCATCCGGTGGGCCCCAAGAAGGACTACGCCTTCCGTCTCAACGCCCCCGAGCGCGCCGCCCGCGCGGGCATGCGCTCCCTGGGCCTGGGCGCCCTGCTGGGCCTGGACGAGTTCGAACAGGACGCCTTCGCCACCGGCCTGCACGCCTGGTGGCTGCTGCGCCATTACCCCGGCGTGGACGTGGGCCTGTCCATCCCCCGCATCTGCTCGCACGAGGGCAGTTTCGACATCCCGCACGCCCTCGATGACCGCCGCTTCGTGCAGTATGTGACGGCCCTGCGCTGCTTCCTGCCGCGCTCGTCCATTACCTGCTCCAGCCGCGAGAGCGCCTTCATGCGTGACCACCTGATCCCGCTGGGCGTGACCCGCGTCTCGGCCGGTGTGTCCACCGCCGTGGGCGGCCGCAAGACCCACGCCGACAACAGCGGCCAGTTCGACATCACCGACCACCGCAGCGTGGAACAGATGATCGCCGACCTGACCAAAAACGGCTATCAGGCCGTCATCAAGGACTGGGAAGACCCCACCCTGACCCACGCCTAGGCTGAGTGTTGTGAGGGGAGGGGGCCCCCTCCCCAGCGCGCTTTATTCGGGAGGGACGTCTTTCCGCCGGAAAGACGTCCCTCCTTTTCATACGGGGGCGGGGCAGTCCACCTCTTCATGTGGGCCGGGTTCGCCCGTTGTGGCCGGGTCCCTGTCCATTCCGTGGATGCGGCCCGGAAAGGGCTGTTTCAGGATGAAGTTTGGACGCATCCATCCGTAAACCGTTTTTCAGGGAGTCTGCCATGAGTGAGAACGTATTGCGTCAGGGCCTGACGCGCTATCTTTCCCCGGCCCGGCTGGAGGCCCTGCGGACCGCCCGGGTGGGCGTGGCCGGTGCGGGCGGTCTGGGCTCCAATGCCGTCCTGATGCTGGCCCGCAGCGGTGTGGAACATTTCCTGCTCATCGACGATGACGTGGTGGACGCGTCCAACCTCAACCGGCAGCAGTTCTGGCCCCGGCATCTGGGCCGTCCCAAGGTGGAGGCCCTGGCCGAACTGGTGCGGGAGCTGAACCCCGACGCCCGGGTGGAGACCTGTCGCCTGCGTATCGACGCCGCCAACGTGGACGAGCTGGTGACCCGCTGCCCCCTGTGGCTGGAAGCCATGGACGGCGCGGCGGACAAGCGCCTGCTGGTGGAAAAGGTCATGCTCTCGGGCCGCCGCATCACCAGTGCCTCGGGCATGGGCGGCTTTGGCGGCAAGCCCATGCAAAAACGCGTGCTGGGCAATCTGGTGCTGGTGGGCGACTTCGAGACCGACATCCTCGAATATCCGCCCCTGGCCCCGCGCGTGACCGAGGCCGCGGCCCTGCTGGCCGACGCCATGCTGGAATTCATCCTCACCGGCGTGGAATAGGCCTTTTCTGAGAGGCTCCTCCCCCTGATGCCTTGCGCCTGACGCTGCCCGGCAAGGAAGACGTGCCCACGCCCACAGCTGCCTGTGTCGCCAGAGGGTACGGCTGGCGGCTGCCTCACCGCTACGGACAAAGGGATGGCCCGCCCCTTTTTCTCCATGTCTCCCCATAACGACAGGATGCCCCTTGTCGGCACCTGCCCAGAGCCATGACGAACGTACGGCCCCGGACTGCATAGCAGTCCGGGGCCGTACGTTCTGATAAAGCGCGCTGGGGAGGGGATGGGGAGCTTGAGGGGAGGGGGGACCCCTCTCGCGCCAGCAGAGGGGGCTCCCCTCCCCTCAAAATATGGCCCGCAGGGCCGTGCCCGTTAGCGACAAAGGAAGCTACGGGCATCGACAGCGAAGGGGCCCCCTCAAACAACTAACACGATCCGGCCAGCAGCTGGATGGCGGCCAGATGTTCCAGTTCTTCGCTGAGGGTGAGGGCCTGGCCCAGGCAGGGGGCCGAAGCGCACAGGCCGTGGCGGGTCATCCACACAGCCTCGAAATCGCGGGCGGCCTGTCCCACGGCCTCGGCCAGCTCGCGGGTGCCGGGCTCGAAGGCCGGGGCGTAGCCCAGCCGGGCCCGCCAGACACCGGACTCGAAGACCGGCAGTTTCAAAAAACGCTCCTGCCAGCCCGGCTGGCATTCCAGTTTCAGGGCCAGGGCCAGCAGCTGCCGGGGGTGGGTGTGCAGGATGGCCCCGCACCGGGGCCGGGCCGCATAGACTTCCAGATGCATGAGGCCTTCGCTGGACGAAGGACCGCCGTACAGGGTGGCGCCGCTCCGGGCATCCAGCACGCACAGGTCCCGGAGCGTCAGGCGCCCCTTGGCCGCGCCGCTGCGGGTGATGACGATGCGCTCGCCTTCGGGGCTCTGCCAGCGGCAGCTGGCGTTACCGTTGCAACCGGCCAGCATGCCGCCGTGCCAGGCTTCACGGCAGACTTCGGCCAGCTCCCGGACGATGGACGACGGCAGGGCGGCCAGGGCGATGTCCCGGCCCTGACGCTGATGGAAACAAGGAAAGGGCACGGCTAGGCCTCCGTGGATACGGCAAAATGGTCAAAGCCCTGGAGTGCGTCCAGCGGCTCGTTGTTGCAGGTCAGCTCCCCGTCATCGGTGATGGTGCCGATGCTCATGAAGCCGGGGATGGCCGCATGCAGGATGGGCAGCATGTCCGGGGCGCAGGAGCCCAGCAGAGCGTAATCCTCGCCGCCCAGCAGGGCCTCGTGCACGGGATTGAGCCCGTTCTCGCGGGCATGGCGCACCACTTCGGGATGGAGCATGCCCTGCGGCAGCAGGATGGCCGCGCCCAGGCCGCTGTCCGTGGCGGTGCCCGTGTCGCCTTCGCGCCGGGCCCGGCTCTCGCCGGTGCGGCCCAGCAGGCGCGGCAAATCGCGCATGATGCCGTCGGAAAGATCCATCAGTGCCGGGGGCCGGGCATTGGCGCCCGCACGGGCCAGCATGAGCCCGGCATCCACCTGCGGCACGGGCAAAAGATGCGCGGCGCAGGCAGCGGGCCAGTGCTCCAGCGCGGCCCGGCCTTCCTTTTCCAGTACCTGCAGACCCACGCGGGCCAGGCCCGGACGGCCCACCACGAACAGGCTGTCCCCGGGCATGGAGCCGCCCCGCACGAGGAAGTCCCCGCCCGTGTAGGACTCGCCCCAGATGGTGATGCTCACGTGCAGGAAGGGACTGCGGGACAAGTCGCCGCCCGCCAGGGCCAGACGCTGTTCCTGCGCCAGAGCGGCCATGCCGGAGAAAAAGCGGTCGAGCCACAGCGCATCCACATCATCGGGCAGGCCCAGGGCCAGGGTGAAGGCCAGCGGGCGGCCGCCGCAGGCCGCGATGTCGCTCACATTGACGGCCAGGGCCTTGTGGCCGATCTCTTCGGGCGTGAAATAGGAGCGCCGGAAGTGGACATCCTCCAGAAAAAGGTCGCTGCTCACGCACAGGGGCGTGCCTGCCTTGAGCACGGCGCAGTCGTCGCCCCTGCCCAGCAGCAGGGAAGGATGCGTGGCCGGGAAATGCCGGGCCAGACAGGCAAGGATGCTGTCTTCAGAAGCGCGCGAAGGCTCGGACATATCAGTCCTCCAGTTGCAGATAGTCGGCCAGGATGACCTTGATCCCGAAACCGGCAAAACTCACCTGTACTTTGTTCGGGGGCATGAGGCCGAGGATCTTGCCCCGGCCGAAGATCTTGTGGCGACAGAAGCAGGGGCGCTTGCCCGCGGCCACGGCCCCGGCGGCCGCCAGCACCGAACCTCCGGCAGCGTCACCGGCGGGAGCGGCAGGCGCAGCAGCCGGACGCCCCCCCGCGGTGCCTCCCGGCCGTTCGTCCGGGGGCAGCTGGCAGTCATCGGCATCCTGCAGGGCGCGGGTGGCGGCCAGACGCTGGGCCGGGCTGAGCCCGGCAGGGGCGGCAAGGCCCGCATGACGGCCGCGACCAAAGCCCGCGCCGGGGCCGGACGGGGCCGGACGGCCGCCAAAGGGATCGGCGAACATGCCGCCGCGCGCCCGTTTGCTCAGGCCGCCGCCGTAACTTTCCACCCACTCCTCGGTCAGCCCGGCGGGCAGCTCGCGCACGAAGGGGCTCTGGGCCACATGCTGCGTGCCCTGCTCGGCCTTGCTGTAGATGGTGGCCGGCGAATACAGGTCCAGCTCCTGCCGGGCGCGGGTGCAGGCCACGTACATCAGGCGGCGTTCTTCTTCGAAATCTTCGGGCCGTGCCAAGGCGTGGCGCGAGGGGAAGCGGTCCTCCACCAGGTCGATGATCAGCACGGCGTTCCACTCCAGGCCCTTGGCCGAGTGCACCGTGGAGAGGGTGATGCGGCCCTCGTTGTCCTCGTCTTCCTCGTCGGGGGAATCCAGGGCCAGATCGGCCAGGAACAGATCCAGATCGTTGTAGCCCGAGGCCATCTGCAGGATCTCTTCCAGTCCCTGCTGGCGGCGGGGCCAGTCTTCGGGATAGCGGCTCTCCAGCACGGGGCGGTAATGGTCCACGATGAGCTCCAGCGCCGTCACCGGATGCAGCGGGCGGGCGCGCATCTCGGCGATGAAGCGCAGGTCCTCGCGGAAGGAGGGGAAGCGGGCACAGGCCTTGTCCAGGGCCGGGCCGTCGGCGCTCTGGGCCACGTTATAGAGCTTGAGCACGGTCTTGGGGCCGATGCCCTCGTGCAGCTCGGCCACGCGCGAGAAGGCGGGCATGTCCAGCGGGTTGAGCAGCAGGCGGGCGTAGGCCATGACGTCCTTGACGTGGGCCGCCTCGGTGTAGCGCAGGCCGCCGTACTTGCGGAAGGCGATGCCCGCCTGGTTGAGGGCCATTTCCAGATGGTAGGAATGGAACCCCGCCCGGAAGAGCACGGCGATCTCGTGCGGCAGGTGCCGGGTCAGCAGGTCCTCGATGCGGCGCACCACCAGCTTGGCCTGGCTCATGTCGCTGAGGGGCGTCACCAGGCGTACCGGCGCGCCGCCCTCCTTGCGGGTGAACAGTTTTTTGCGGAAGGATTCCGTGGCGTTTTCCAGCAGGTTGTTGGCCACGTCCAGGATGGGCTTGGTGGAGCGGTAGTTCTCCTCCAGCCGGATGATGCGGGCCCCGGGGAAAAGCTTGGGAAAATCGAGGATGTTGCGCACGTTGGCGCCACGGAAGGCATAGATGGACTGGGCCTCGTCGCCCACGGCCATGACGTTGCCCGGCGGCATGCCTTCGCCCTCCGGCCCGGCCAGCAGACGCACGATGCGGGCCTGAACCAGGTTGGTGTCCTGATATTCGTCCACCAAAATGTGCGTGTAGCGGCGGCGCAGGTTCTCGGCCGCGCGCTCGTTGGTACGCAGCAGATGCTCCAGCTCGAACAGCAGATCGTCGTAGTCCAGCAGGCCCTTTTCCTTGCGGTAGGCATCGTAGGCCTCGCCCAGCTGCATCAGCGGCTCGGCATAGGGCAGCAGGTGGAAGGCCTCGCGCTGCAGGACCTCGTCCAGGCGCATCTCCTTGTTCCGGGCCTTGCTCAAAAAGCCCACGATGGCCTGGGTGCGCGGGAAGGAGCGGTCGCCCTTGCCCAGCCGGAGATCGTCCTTGCAGGCCTTGACCGCCGCGTTGATGTCCGCGCTGTCCATGACCGTGAAGGGGCGGTCCTCCAGCCAGTCGGGACGGTAACGGCGCAGCACGCCGAAAGCGAAGGAGTGGAAGGTCCCGCCCTGCACCAGGCTCAGGGCATGGTCGGACAGGGCCGCGGCCCGCTGCAGCATCTCCTGCGCCGCCTTGCGGGTGAAGGTGAGCAGCAGCATGGATTCCGGCGGGACGCCGTGATCCGCCAGCCAGGACAGGCGGTAGGTGATGGTGCGGGTCTTGCCGGAACCGGCGCCGGCCACTACCAGGACCGGCCCGTCGCCACAGGTGGCGGCCTCGTATTGGGCGCTGTTGAGCGCGTGCGCGTAATCAATCATCGTTACAGATTAGCATAAAGGCGCTGGGCAGGCCAGAGGAGCCCACAGGGCCATCCCGCCGGGGGGGACCGCGGTGGGTCGTCCCTCCACAGGCTCCAGCCCTCGGCGCATCCTTCCTCTATCCGGTCTCCCTTTCAGTAAAAAAAGGAAAATTCCTCCACCAGTTGACGCCGCCGGACGGGAATCGTAAAGTAGCTTGAAATTTTTTGCACAAAGGATTTTCCATGCCTACGCCTCAAGAAGAATTCCAGAATGCCGTCCTGCGCATCCTGGAAACCGTGATGTTCGAGAACTGGATCCGTTTCTATTTCCTCACTGAAAAGCTGGATGCGCCGGTGGAAGAAGGCGCGGAAAAGCCCCTGTTCGTGGCCATCCCCGAGCAGGGCATGCAGCGCATCAAGGAGCTGTACCCCGATCTGCTGCCCCTGGCCGAGAGCCTGAACGGCAAGGAGATCAGCTTTGCCCTGTCGCAGCAGGCCGTCTGTTCCTTCGTCATGGAACACCTGGACGGCAAGGTCATGCCCCAGCGCATGGCCGAGACCGTGTTCGACAGCACCACCTTCCAGACCCGCATGCAGCTGTTCAACGCCTGGGTGCAGATGCACGAGAACCAGCTGGACCAGAACTTCATGGAGTTCGGCAGCTGGCGCGAACTGTTCGCCCAGTGGTGTTCCACGGACCAGGTGAAGGAACTGGCCACCCGCATGGCCGCGCCGCGCGCCGAAGGTAACGGCACCACCCACTAGTCATGGCAGATCCTGTGGCCGCCTCCGGGGCGGCAAGCCCATTCCGCGCCGGGACGGTCCTGCGACCGCCCCGGCCTTCGCTTCTGGACGCCGTGGCGCACAGCGCCGTGCTCCGGGCCCTGGCGGCCTGGCGCGATAACGGCGGCGGGCAGCCCCCCCTGCTGCTGGACGGTACGGCCGGCAACGGCCACGACTGCCTCTTCCTGGCCCGTCAGGCCCCGGCGGGCAGCCTGCTGCTGGCCCTGGACATCCAGGAGGCCGCCCTGCAGGCCAGCCGGGCACGACTGGAGCAGGCAGGCATGGCGGCGCGCTGCTGTGCCTCGGCAGCGGCGGCCTGCGCCCTGTCCCCCCTCCCTTCCGGGACGACGGACATCCGTCTCGTCCTCCATTCCCATGCGGCCCTGCCGGAGCTGCTGGACGCCCTGTCCGAAGCGGACAGGCAACGCCCCCTGCTGGCGGGCATCTTCAATTTCGGCTACCTGCCGGGCACGGACAAGCGCTGCACCACCACGGCGTCGGGCAGTCTGGCGGCCGTGGATGCCCTGCTGGAGCGGCTGGCCCCGCAGGGCTGCCTGAGCCTGCACTGCTATACCGGCCATGAAGGCGGCGCCGCCGAAGAGGCCGCCCTTGCCCAACGACTGGCCCGTCTGGAGCCGCGGCGCTGGCGTGTGTTGCACTGCCGGGACGCCAACCGGGAGACCCACAGCGAAAGTATTTTGCTGGCCGAACGCCTGCCGGTACGGCAGCGCTGATCCGCAGACAGGAAGAGCCCCGGAAGGGGCTTTTTTTACAGGATTTTCCTGTCAGAAAAAGCTTGAAAAATATTTCATGAACTATTTCATAACGTAAAAATAGCTATTAAATTCAATAAATTAAAAAAAATTGGCCAAGCCTGAAAATAACGGAAATAACCCCCCTTTTTATCCCTAACCTATTGCATTTTCATCATTGCCAGCATAATCTTAGCGTTAAGGATGTATTTGTGTCGCCTGTCCTCGGGCAGGGGCCGGACGGACCGACGGCACGCTTTTCTAGTAGAAGGGAGAGAAAGATGGCTTGGACTCAGGTTTACGAACCTCTGGGAGGCATCGGCCTGTCGGCACTGGCGGCATCCGTACCGCTGATCATTCTGTTCTACATGCTGGCTTTCCGGCAGGCGAAAGGTCATATCGCCGCCGTGGCCGGTCTGGTGGGCGCCCTGCTGGTGGCCATCCTGGTCTGGAAGATGCCGGTAGGCCTGGCAGTCAACTCCGTGGCGCTGGGGGCCTGCTTCGGCCTGTTCCCCATCGTCTGGATCGTCATCACGGCCGTGTGGGTCTACAACATGACCGTGGAATCCGGTGAGTTCGAGATCATCAAAGACTCCCTGGCCCGCCTGACGGACGACCGTCGTCTGCAGGCCCTGTTCATCGCCTTCGCCTTCTCCTGCTTCATCGAAGGTACCGCCGGTTTCGGTACCCCCGTGGCCATCGCCGCCGCCATGCTGGTGGGCTTGGGCTTCACCCCGCTGTGGGGCGCCGGTATCGCCCTGATCGCCAACACCGCCCCCGTGGCCTTCGGCGCCATCGGTGTGCCGCTGATCGTGGCCGCCCAGGTGTCCGGCCTTGACCAGATGACCGTCTCCGCCATTGCCGGTCGTCAGCTGCCCCTGCTGTCCCTGATCGTGCCCCTGTGGGTCTGCGTGGTCATGTGCGGCTTCAAGCGTTCCATGGAAGTGCTGCCCGCCATCATCGTGGCCGGTGTGGCCTTTGGCGGCGCCCAGTTCCTGCTGGCCAACTTCCACGGCCCGACCCTGCCCGACATCGGTTCCGCCATCGCCACCATCGTGGCCCTGATGCTGCTGCTCAAGGTCTGGCAGCCCAAGAGCATCTTCCGCTTCGAAGGCGAAGCTCCCTCCAACCTGGAAGGCCAGGGCTATCCTCTGGCCGTCGTGCTGCGCGCCTGGGCCCCGTACCTGGTGCTGGCCGTGTTCGTGTTCTTCTGGGGCCTGGGCTCCTTCAAGGCCATCCTCAACGGCCTGCCCGGCACCGTGTTCAACATCTCCTGGCCCGGCCTGGATGGCGAAGTCATGAAGACCGCCCCCATCGTGCAGGCTGACGCCGTGTACGGCGCCAAGTTCACCTTCAACTGGCTGTCCGCTGGCGGTACCGCCATCCTGCTGTCCGGTCTGGTGTCCGTGCCCTTCATGCCCAAGTACGGTTACGGCAAGGCCATCGCCTGCTTCATGCGTACCCTGAAGCAGCTGACCTTCCCCATCCTGACCATCGCCATGATCCTGGGCCTGGCTTACCTGATGAACTACTCCGGCATGAGCTCCACCCTGGGTCTGGCCTTCACCCACACCGGCTGGCTGTTCCCCTTCTTCTCTCCCCTGCTGGGCTGGCTGGGCGTGTTCCTGACCGGTTCCGACACGTCCTCCTGCGCCCTGTTCGGCGGCATGCAGAAGGACACCGCCCTGGCCGTGGGCATGCGCCCCGAACTGGCCGTGGCCTCCAACGCCTCCGGTGGCGTGACCGCCAAGATGATCTCGCCCCAGTCCCTGTCCGTGGCTACCGCCGCCACCAACAATGCCGGTCAGGAAGGCAAGCTCTTCCGCTTCACCATCGGTCACAGCATCGGCATGACCCTGGTGCTCTGCGTGCTGGCCTACCTGCAGGCTGGTCCCCTTTCCTGGATGCTGCCCTAACGGGTATGGCCCAGGCCTGAGGGCCTGACAGACCAACGTCGGCAAGGGCCCCGGTCTTCCGGGGCCCTTTTCCTGTGTCTGGCGGCCTTCTGCCGCGATGGGCTCCCCGCTGCCGTCCGGCGGCTATGGCAGCTCTGCCCGGACAGGGCCCAGACCGCTTCCGCAAGCGTCTTTCCCGCCCGCACACCTCTCCCAAAACATGGCCGGTCCAGGGACAAAATCCCTGAACCGGCAAGGCGGTGCTACCGCGCCCGAAGCCAGCTTTTTTGACCGCTCCCGCTTTTTTCTTGCAGCGGCCCCGCTCCCCATAGTATGGGAGGCAGGACGGCGTGCCCCCAGGGCCCGACCTGCCCGGAAAGGGCAAAAAAACGCCCGGAAAGCACCGCAGCCGGCGGCCGTACCGGATCGCCGCAGCCCTGACCGGCCACCCCCTGGAAAGGGGAGTGTGCAATATTTTTGTCCCCCCGTATGGCTTCGGCAGGGCTTATGTAAAAAAAATTAAACGGCCTTTTCGCTCATAGCGAACAATAAAAACAATAAAAAACAGTAAGATAGAAAAAACATTCCTCGCTGGATATTTTGGCACGCCTTATGCAGTAAGCTAAGTACCTTCCTTTCTTACTGACAGTTCAACCTAAACGGCCTGCCCCCCCAGCAGGCCGTTTTTCTGTCTGGAGACACGAGCATGTCCAGCCCCGTCACCGTCTGTCATCAGGAATTCGACGAAAGCCATTTCCTGGCCTCGGAATACGAACCGGCCCGGCCGGAACAGGCCGCCTTCCATATCATCCCGGTCCCGCTGGAGCAAAGCGTCTCCTACGGGGGCGGCACCGCCCACGGCCCGGCCGCCATCCTTTCCGCCTCGCAGCAGCTGGAGGCCTGGGACGGCATCAGCGCCCCGGGAGAAGCGGGCCTGTACACCGCCCCTGCCGTGGACTGTGATGCCCCCATCGAGACCGTGCTGGACCGCATCGAAGCCGCCACGGCCCACGCCCTGCGCTGCAAGGCCCTGCCCGTCATCCTGGGCGGTGAGCATACCGTGAGCCTGGGCGCCCTGCGTGCCCTGGCCGCCGAGGCCGCACATACGGGCGAGCCCTTTGGCGTGGTGCAGTTCGATGCCCATGCGGACCTGCGTTCCCAGTATGAAGGCTCCATCTATTCCCACGCCAGCGTCATGCACCGGGCCGTGGCCGACCTTGGCCTGCCGCTGGCCCAGTTCGCCATGCGCGACTTCTGCCGCGAAGAAGTGGAGGTGCGCCGCCAGTACAATGTCTTGCACTATGACGCCGACGTCCTCTTCCGCCAGGGCCTGCCGGAACAGCCCCTGCCCGCGGACTTTCCCCGCCGCCTCTACATCACCTTCGACGTGGACGGTCTGGATGCCTCGCTGATGCCCGCCACGGGCACGCCTTCGCCCGGCGGCCTGTTCTGGCATCAGGCCCTGCTGCTCATCGAGCGCTGCCTGCAGGGCCGCAGCATGGTCGGCATGGACGTGGTGGAGCTGGCTCCCCTGCCGGGCCTGCATCATGCGGACTTCACCGCCGCCAAGCTCACCCACGCCCTCATGGGCTTTGCCCAGCGCGCCGGTCTGCCCCGCAAGGCATAACGGCCGGGGCATCCTGCTTTGGAGGAAGAAAGGCTACCCCGCATCCTGCCGGCGATGTCCGTCGGGCCCGTATCGCCAACGGCGCTGACTTTCAGGGCCCCTCCTCGTTGCCGGTGATCCCGTGAGGCGTCTTTCTCGCTAACGGGCACGGCCTGCGGCCGCCATCCGGTCTCATCTCTGCTGTCGATGCCCGTAGCTTCCTGCGTCGCAACGGGCACGGCCTGCGGCCGCCATCCGGTCGCATCTCTGCTGTCGATGCGAGAGGGCTTTCCCCTCAAACTCCCCTTCACCAGCCTGCTTTTCCTGCCTGTGTCCCCAAACGGGGCACAGGCTTTTTTTGCTTCGACCATCCTCGCACAGAGGAGCGATCTCAGAGAGCCCGTCCGCTGCGGCCCTGTCCCGATACGGCAGGCTGTCGTGCCTGCGGCACGCTCTGCGTGCATGGATACGCCGCCTTCCCGTGGCCCGACCGGCCACAGCCATTGCATCCTCTACAGGCCCCGGCTACCATGCTCTCCCAACTCCCGGCCCGCCCGCGGCAACGCACGACGACAGCCCCGCTGCCCGAAGACGGGACCGCCATACGCAACCGGATAAACGTATTGGGGAGGGGGGAGCTGACCGGATGGTGGCCGCAAGACCGTGGCCGTCAGGAACGGCGATGCTCCGGGAAAAGGAACGAAATGCTTCAAAAAGGTCCTTCTCCCCGCCTGCCCTCCCGCAAGGAAGCGCCATGAATCTCTTTGAAAGTCCCTTCAAGGGCGTCCCTCTGGACCAGCAGATCCGCAACCCCAACATCCGTGCGGGCCGCTACAGCTATTACTCCGGCTATTACCACGGCCACAGCTTCGACGACTGCGCCCGCTATCTGAGCCCGGAACGCGATGACGTGGACAAGCTCATCATTGGTTCCTTCTGTTCCATCGGCAGCGGCGCCAGCTTCATCATGGCGGGCAATCAGGGCCATCGCATGGACTGGATCGCCACCTTCCCCTTTTTCTACATGCCGGAAGAGGCGGGCTTCCAGGAGGCCGTAGACGGCTTCGTCCGCGCCGGGGACACCGTGGTGGGCAACGACGTCTGGATCGGTACGGAAGCCATGATCATGCCCGGCGTACGCATCGGAGACGGCGCTGTCATCGCCGCACGCGCCGTAGTGACCGCGGACGTGGAACCCTATGCCGTGGTGGCCGGCATGCCCGCCCGTCAGCTGCGCCGACGTTTCAGCCAGGAACGGATCGCCATGCTGCTGGAGATGCGCTGGTGGGACTGGCCGCTGGAGCGTATCAACGCGGCCATGCCCCTGCTCTGCTCCGGCCAGGTGGAACGGCTCCACGAGTTCTGGCGCAGCGGCCGGAATGCCGTGCAGGACTAAGGCTGCCGCCTGCCGCTCTTGCAGGATGCCTGCCCGGACAAACAGGCCTCTCCCTGTCCGGGCAGACGCCGCAGGCCCTGGCTTCCGGCCGGAGAACACGCATGCGACGGAAAGCCCCCTGCAGCCCTGCGCCGTGACGACATTTTTGTGACGTCATCGCTATCCCGGCTTTTTTGCTGGACTTCTATTCCTATCTGTACCATAGGAAACGGGCCGTCGAGCTGACGGCCATGTCACGCAAGGAGTTCCCATGTCATCTGACAGTCCCATCCCTCCCAGTATCCAGGTATCTGTCCCGTCACGCTGATCGCCTGCCTTGCGTCCACCTTCCCGCAGGCGGCACCAGCCCTGCGAGGAGGTCTCCATGTCCCGTTCCCGTCTTTTTCCGCCGTCTGTCTTCCAGTACGGCCCCGTCCGTGACCGGATCATCTTCCGGACACGCCGTCATGTCCTGCATCCTTCCCGCTCGTCCATCCCCGTCATGGGCCGGACGTCTGTGATGCGCGCTGCCTGCTGACAGGCCGTCACGTCCCCTTTGCCGTATCCTGCCGGGCCCTGCCCTGCGGGATGGCCTTCCGTCATCGTTTATCTTCGCCTACGCCTTCCTGGGCGATCTGCTGCAGCAGGCGGGCTAAGAAGGATCCGGTGACGCCCAACGGGGGAAGGCCTCGGCTGTGCCCTGGTGAGGTCCCCCGGCGTTGGCGCAGATGCCGCAAAAGACCCCGTATCCCTCCAGATACCCTTGCGGACTGCCCGGCGACGGTCCTGAGGCAAGGGCCCTCCCTGGCCCCCCGGCGCGTTGTACCCGGCCATGCATGGTCGCCACCAAGGCCACAAAAAAAGCCCCCTCATGGAGGGGGCTTTTTTACAGCTCGTCATCAGGAGGCCCCGGGGCCTCCCGCAAAAACTAGTCCTGACGGAACAGGGGCGTGGACATGTAACGTTCGCCGGTATCGCAGGCGAAGGTCACGATGTTCTTGCCCTGCATCTCGGGACGGGCGGCCACGCTGAGGGCGGCCAGCACGTTGGCGCCGGTGGAGATGCCCGCGCACACGCCCTGCAGGCGCATCAGGCGGCGTGCCGTAGCCATGGCCTCCGCCGTGGGCACCTGGATGATCTCGTCCAGCAGGCTGCGGTCCAGGATGGAGGGCACGAAATTGGCCCCGATGCCCTGGATGCCGTGCTGTCCGGCCTGTCCGCCGGAAAGGACGGGGGATTCCGCCGGTTCCACGGCCATGACCTTGAAGCCGGGGATGTTCTCCTTGAGGAAGCGGCCCGTGCCCGTGATGGACGAACCGGAACCCACACCGGCCACCAGCACGTCCATATGGCCCACGCTGTCGGCAAGGATCTCGGGGCCGGTGGTGAGGTAATGGGCCTCCACGGCCAGCGGGTTGGAGAACTGCCCGAACAGCAGGCCGTTGCGCTCTTCCGCCAGTTTTTCCGCGACCTTGATGGCCCCCTTCATGCCTTCGGCGGCCGGGGTCAGCACCAGTTCCGCGCCCAGGGCATGCAGCAGGTTGCGGCGCTCCACGCTCATGGAATCGGGCATGGTCAGCACGCAGTGCAGGCCCCGCACGGCAGCCACCAGGGCGATGCCGATGCCCAGGTTGCCGCTGGTGGCCTCAACGATGGTGCCGCCGGCTTCGATGTCGCCCCACTCCATGGTCTTGTCGATCACATGGAAGGCCACGCGATCCTTGATGGATCCCCCGGGATTGCGGTTTTCGAGCTTGAGCCAGACCGTACCGGGCAGATCTGCGCCGAGAGCGTTCAGACGCAGCAAAGGTGTTCTGCCGATGCTTTGCAGAATATTGGTGAGCATGCTGTATCCTTGCTAAAAGTCAGGGAATAAAAAGAAGAACATCAATATATGCCAGCCGGGCATGTTTTGCAAATCGGCGCCGGGCCTGACAAGGGACGCAACTTGACAGCTTTCATGATGCCCCGTATCGTTTTTTATAACAGGTACCGTCCATCCCTAGCTCCAAAGGAGGATGCATCATGAAGCTGTTCCGTATGTTCCTTGTATCGCTGGCCCTGAGCCTGATCTTTGCCGGTGCGGCCCTGGCCAAGGCTGATGTGACCGAACTGTATGCCGAGGCCCTCATGACCGGTGATGTGGAGTCCCTGGACAAGCTCCTGGCCCCCAATTACTGGCATGTCAGCGCCAACGGGCATATCCAGGACAAGGAACACTTCCTGGCGAGCCTCAAGGAAAGGAAGCTGGTCATCGACCGTATCCGCCTCAGCAACATGCGCAGCACCGTCATGGGTGACGTGACCCTGGTCACGGCCAACGGCGAGCTCAAGGGCTCGGCCACGCCCCCCCTGCCCCAGGGCCTGATGCGCTATACCATGGTCCTGAACAAGGTCGGCAAGGAGACCAAGATCGTCCTCTTCCAGGCCACGCCCGTGGTCCCCTCGCAGGATTGCCGTGACGGCAACTGCGCCATCCGCTGATCCCTTCCCGGATTCGACATTTCAAGGCTGCCCGCGGGCAGCCTTTTTTTGTGGCCCCGGGCAGCGCTACCGTCCCTGCCCAGGCGCCTTTCCTTTTCCGGGCCTCCACGACCTTTCCCGGCCGGGCAAGGCCGGGGGCGCGGGCACGCCCTCTTCCCTGACAACAGGACATCTGGCGTCGCAGCGAACATGAAAAAAGGGCCGCCTCCCTGCGGAGACGGCCCTCGGATATCGCGTAGCGACAGGACTTACTTCTTGACGGCCATGATCACGTTGGTGGCCTTGACGATGGCGGTCACCTTGCTGCCTTCGGCCAGGCCCAGCTTGCTGATGCTGCCCATGGTGATGATGGAGGTCATTTCGCCGTCAGCACCCAGGTCCACCACCACTTCGCCGTTGACGGCGCCGGGGGTCACGCTCTTCACGGTACCGCAGAACTGGTTGCGGGTGGAGAGGATGTACTGGTCGGCATCGTTCATCAGGATGACCATGCTGGCCTTGACCAGGGCGCAGGCTTCCTTGCCTTCGACCAGGCCCAGACGTTCGGTGCTGGCCTTGGTGATGGAGGCCACCAGTTTGGTGCCGGAAGGCATGGTCAGTTCGATCTCGTCATTGACGGCGCCGGGACGCACGGAGCTGATGGTGCCCCAGAAAGTATTGCGAGCGCTGGTTTCCATATTTTTTCTCCTTATGTCGGTGGGAGGTTGAGTACTTACGCAAGGGGGATATACGCACAAGGAAAGGGGCTGTAAAGGGTACGAAAACGTCCCCGGATGAAAATTCACGCTTTTTGACAGACAATTTTCAGGAAAATTTACCAGTTAAGAAAAAATAAATTATTTCATCATGTTTAAAAAAGATAATCACGATTGATTGTCACAAAATAGTGACTTTTAAGTCATTAAATCGTGATATAGTACATCTTGCCCAGCGGAATCACGGCATTTCTTCCCCGTGCCCGGCAGGGGGGACGGACACCTCTCCCGGACAGGCGTTTTTGCCGCCGTCGTACCGGGACGCTCCCCGGTCAGGGCACAAAAAAAGAAGGGGCCCGAAGACCCCTTCCTTCAAACGCAGCAAAGATGTCGGCCTACAGTTCGGGCGGCAGTTCCTTGAGCTGGGCCATGGTGAACACCGGGCCGTCCACGCAGACATAGTGGCTGCCGATGTTGCAGCGGCCACAGATGCCGATACCGCACTTCATGCGCTTTTCCAGCGTGGTCACGATGTTCTCGGGCTGGAAGCCCAGTTTTTCCAGGGCCTGCAGGGTGAACTTGATCATGATCGGCGGACCGCAGAGCACGGCCACGCAGTTGTCCGGGCTGGGGTTCAGCTCGGTCAGCACGTTGGGGATCAGACCCACCTTGTGCGGCCAGCCTTCGTAGGGATTGTCGATGCAGAGCGTGCAATCCAGGTCGGGGTTGGCCAGCCAGCCCTCCAGCTCGTAGCTGAAGGCCATGTCGCGCGGCGAACGGGCGCCGTACAGCAGGCTCACCTTGCCGTAGTCGGCCTTGTGCTCCAGCACGTGCAGCATGATGGTACGGATGGGGGCCATGCCGATACCGCCGCCCACGAAGAAGATGTTCTTCCCCTTCCAGTCATTGTAAGGGAAGAAGTTGCCCAGGGGGGCGCGCACGCCCACCTTGTCGCCGGGTCTCAGGCGATGGATGGCGGAGGTCACTTCACCGGCCTGCATGACGGAGAACTGCAGGTACTCCTTCTGCGAAGGCGGAGTGTTGATGACGAAGGTGGATTCACCGGCGCCGAACACCGAGAGCTGGCCCACCTGGCCGGGCTCATAGGTGAAGTTGGCCATCTGATCGGGATCGTCCAGGACCACGCGCAGGGTCTTGATGTTGCCGGTCTCCTGGATGGTCTCCACCACCGTGGCCAGCATGGGCTTGTAGGGGTTGCCCGCCTGCTGGGGACGGGGCGTGATCTCGCGCAGCATGCCGCCGTCGGCACGGGGCTTGAGGACGGCAGGCTTGGCGGCCGGTTTGGCTTCCGCCGCGGGGGCGGGAGCTTCGGCGGGCTTGGCAGCGGCCTTGCTCTTGCGGGTACGGGCGGGTTTTTCTTCAGCCACGGCGGGAGCCTGGGCGGGTTCGGCCACGGCGGGGGCTTCGGCCTTCACGGCTTCGGCCGGCACCGGGCTTTCCTTGACCACGGGCGCATGGCTTTCCTTCAGCACGGGGCTGTCCGTGCCGCGCACGGCCACTTCCGCGGCTTCTGCCGGGGCAGCCGCAGCGGCAGCCTTCTTGGTCTTGGCTGCGGGCTTGGCGGCAGGCTTCGTGCTTTTGCTCCGGGTGGTAGTTTTCTTGGTAGCCATGAACGAACTCCTACTTGTTGATGGCGTCGAGCACGATGGCGCGGATATCCAGATGCACGGGGCAGTTGCTCACGCAGCGGCCGCAGCCGTTGCAGGAGAAGGCGCCCCAGTTCTCGGGATAGGTGGCAAACTTGTGCGACACGCGGTTGCGCATGCGCAGGGCCTTGGCCGTACGGGGATTGTGCCCGCTGGCTTCACGCGTGAACAGGGGCGACATGCAGTTGTCCCAGGTACGCAGACGGCGGCCCTCACGGCCGTTGAGGCCGTCGCCTTCGTCGGTGATGTTGAAGCAGTAGCAGGTGGGGCAGAAGTAGGTACAGGCCCCGCAGGACAGACAACGGTCGGTCTCCTGCTGCCAGAACTCCACATCCTCGAAGCGGGCGGCCACCTTGGCCGGAGCTTCGGCCAGGCTGGGCGCCTTTTCCAGGCTGGCCCAGGCGGCCTTGCGGGCGGCCTCGGCATCGGCAAAGCGGTCGGCGCCGTCGGCCAGGCTGCTGCCTTCCAGCAGGGCCGCGCCCTTGTCGGTCATGGCCTGCAGCACATAGCCGCCTTCCACTTCGGTCATCAGCACGTCGGAACCTTCCGGCGAGGTGGGACCGCCGCCCACCCAGTGGCAGAAGCAGGTGCTGCAACCGCTGGGGCAGGTCAGGGTGATGACGGTGAGCTGGTCACGACGGGCCTTGTAGTACGGGTCCGCGAAGGGGCCGTGCAGGTAGGGCCGGTCCAGGGTCACATAGCCGCGGGCGTCACAGGGACGGCTGCCGAAGACCACGGTGGGCTCGGCCTGCGGCGTATCGTCCAGGGTCATGGTGCATTTGCCCGGATCATTGGGATCCTTGGTCTTGCTGTAGCGCACCAGCACTTCGCACTGGGGCAGCACGGCTTCCTTGGCGGGCACGGTGGCCTTGGCCAGGGTGAAGGGCTTGCCTTCCTTCCAGGGCTCGAACACGACCGCGGTCTTGTTGCCCGGCTTCTCTACCGGGGCCAGCACGCGGGCGCTCTTGGAGAGGTGAGCCAGAAAGGCGGGCAGGCCGTCAGCGGTGACGAAACGGGTTATGCTCATTTCCACTCCCTCTCATGGATGTTCTTTTCTTCCAGCTCATAGCCCAGCAGCGGCGGCACGGCCTCGGGGTCCATACCGGCCTTGTAGCCGTCGAAGAGCTGGCTCACGGCACGACCGATCTGCTGGCGCAGGGCCAGGATCGGGATGCCCACGGGGCAGGCCCGCTGGCATTCGCCGCAACCGGTGCAGCGGCCGGCCAGGTGCAGGGCGTGGATGGTCTGGAAGTACAGTTTTTCGCGCACGCTGTCTTCCTGGGTCATCCAGTGGGGATCACGGCTCTCGGCCACGCAGTAGTCGCGGCACACGCACATGGGGCAGGCGTTGCGGCAGGCGTAGCAGCGCAGGCAGCGTTCCATCTGGCCGCGCCAGAAGGCCATGCGTTCGGGCAGGGTCATGGAGTCCAGCAGGGCCAGCTCGGGCGGCGTGCCGGGGGTGCCTTCCACCGTGGTGGGCGCACCGGCCAGAGTATCGGCCAGCTGGGCCGTGGGCATGGTGCAGCCGTAGCATTTGCCCTGGGCGCATTCGGTCATGCAGAAGCGGTGTTCCTTGCCGTCGGCGGTGACGGTCACGCCGGCCTCGTCATAGACCACGCTGTCGATCTTGTTGTAGCGGCCCAGCTCCTTGTCCACGCGGGCCATGTCCAGGGTGCCTTCGCAGGGCATGGCGAAGATGGTCACGTCGTCGCGGTTGATGAGGTTTTCCTGCAACAGTTCCACCACGGAGCGGGAGTCGCAGCCCTTGACCACGATGCCCACCTTCTTGCCCTTGAAGCTGGGCAGGTAGGTGGCGGGGTTGTTGACGTTGAAGGGGCCCCAGACCAGCTTGTCCACGTCTTCGGGCGTGCGCATGAACAGCGGCACCGTATGCACGGCGTCGTAGCCCTGCTGCCAGCCGATGACGCAGTCCAGTTCGGGCAGCTTGGCCTTGATGGCGGCCTTGAGCTCGTCCAGTTTGGCGTTCTGGCCGGTACCCAGCGGACGCAGGGACGTGAGGGCCATGTCCACCACCTTGAGCAGCGGCTCGGGATCCTCGAAGCGGGGCGCGGGGCCCAGCTTGTGGATGCGGTCGGTGAAGGTGGTCACCACATGCTGCCAGCGCTGGCCTTCGGAAGCCGAGACCCAGGTGTACTCGAAGCGGCGCTCGTCGATGCCCAGCACGGGCAGGAACTGCTTGAGCACTTCCAGACGGCGGCGGGCATAGTAGTTGCCGGCGGAATAGTGGCAGTCACGCGGGTGGCAGCCCGACACCAGCACACCGTCCGCACCGTTGAGCAGGGCGCGCACGATGAACAGCGGGTCGATGCGGCCCGAACAGGGGACACGGATGATACGCAGGTCGGTGGGCTGGGTGGCACGGGCGACCCCGGCGGTGTCGGCACCGCCGTAGGAACACCAGTTGCAAAGAAAGCCTACGATCCGCAGTTCTTTGCCATTCAGCACTGGCATAAGGCATTCACCTCCGCAAGGATCTGATTGTCAGTAGCGTGCGAAAGCTGGATGGCCCCCTGCGGACAGGTGGAGGTACACACACCGCAACCCTGACATACGGTTTCGATAACCTGCGCCTTCTTCTCGCCGCGGAATTCCACTTCCGTGATGGCGCCGAAGGGGCAGCAACGGATGCACTTGCCGCAGGCCACACAGCGCTTGTTGTCCACCTGCGCGATCTGCGGGTCATTTTCAAGTTTGTCGCGGGCAAAGAGCGCCAGCACCTTGGCCGCGGCGGCCGAGCCCTGGGACACCGACGAGGGGATGTCCTTGGTGCCCTGGCAGACACCGGCCAGGAACACGCCGGCGGTGTTGGTCTCCACAGGCTTCAGCTTGGGATGGCTCTCCATGAAGAAGCCGTAGCTGTCGTAGGAGATGCGCAGCTTCTCGGCCAGCTGCGGGGAGCCCTTGCTGGCTTCGATGCCCACTGCCAGGACCACCAGGTCGGCGCGGATCTCCACGGGCTGGCCCAGCAGGGTGTCCACGCCCTTGACGATGTACTGGCCATTGCCGTCGGGGTAGATCTTGGACACGCGGCCGCGGATGTATTCCGTGCCGTATTCCTCGATGGCCCGGCGGGTGAACTCGTCATAGAGCTTGGATGGGGCACGGATGTCCATGTAGAAGACGTAGGACTGCGAAGTGGGGATGTGGTCCTTGGTCAGCACGGCCTGCTTGGCGGTGTACATGCAGCAGAAGCCCGAACAGTAGGGACGGCCGATGGACTTGTCGCGCGAGCCCACGCACTGGATGAAGACCACGCTCTGGGGCTCCTTGCCGTCGGAAGGACGCTTGATGTGGCCTTCGGTGGGGCCGGAGGCGGACAGCAGGCGTTCGTACTGCAGGGAGGTGATGACGTCGGGGTACTTGCCGCCGCCGTACTGCTCGTAGATGGTCCAGTCCATGAGGTCGTAACCGGTGGCGGCCACGATGCAGCCCACTTCCTCGGTGATGACCTCGTCCTGCATGTCGTACTTGATGGCGCCGGTGGGGCAGACCTTGGCGCACACGCCGCACTTGCCCTTGGTCATCTGACGGCAATATTCGGGATTGATGACCGCCTTCTTGGGGATGGCCTGCGGGAAGGCGATGTTGATGGCCGTGGTGGGACCGGTGAATTCGTTGAAGGCGTCAGGCGTCTTCTTGCTGGGGCATTTTTCCGTGCAGGCGCCGCAGCCGGTGCACAGGCTCCAGTCCACATAGGTGGCGCGCTTGCGGATCTTGACGGTGAAGTTGCCCACGTAGCCGGAGATGTCTTCCACTTCCGACATGGCGTACAGGGTGATGTTGGGATGCTGGGCCACGTCCACCATCTTGGGGCCCAGGATGCAGGCCGAGCAGTCCACGGTGGGGAAGGTCTTGTCCAGCTTGGCCATCTTGCCGCCGATGGTGGGCTGGCGTTCCACCAGCACCACGGGCACGCCGCCGTCGGCGCAGTCCAGGGCGGCCTGGATGCCGGCCACACCGCCGCCGATGATAAGCACGCGCTTGTTGATGTCGAAGGACTTGGAGAACAGCGGCTTGTTGTTGCGCAGCTTGGCAACGGCCATCTCCACCAGTTCGGCGGCCTTGTTGGTGTTGGCCACCTTGTCCTTGCCGATCCAGGAGACGTGCTCGCGGATGTTGGCCATTTCGAACATGTAGCGGTTCAAGCCGGCCCGTTCCACGGTGCGGCGGAACGTGGGCTCGTGCATGCGCGGGCTGCAGGAGGCCACCACCACGCCGTCCAGCTTGTGCTCGTGGATGGCCGCCTCGATGGCGGCCTGGCCGGGCTCGGCGCAGGAGTACATGAGGTCCACGGCGTAGACCACATCGGGATAGGCTCGGGCCGTCTCGGCGACCTTGGCGCAATCAACGGTGCCGCCGATATTGCTGCCGCAGTGACAGATGAAAACGCCTATTCTCATGCTTTATCTCCTTCGGGGGCCTGGGCCTTCTGGGCGTCTTCGCGCTGGGTGTCGAGGATGCGCTCCACCAGGACGTTGGCGCTGACCACCAGCTTGTCGAGGCCCAGTTCGCTGGGCAGCATGCCGAAGGCAAGGCCCATCATCTGGGTGTAGTAGAGCACCGGCATATTGAAATAGCGGTCCACGCCCTTCATGGCCTGTTTCTGGCGCAGGTCCAGGTTCATCTGGCACAGGGGGCAGGCCACCACGATGGCGTCGGCGCCCATGTTGGTGGCCACTTCGAGGATGCGGCCCGACAGCTGCGCCGTCATGGGACGTTCCGGGATGCCGAAGGAGGCGCCACAGCACTCGGTCTTGAGCGGGAAGTCCAGCATCTCGGCGCCGCAGGCGCCCAGCAGCTCTTCCATGAGGGTGGGGTTCTCGGGATCCCCGAACTGCATGAGTTCCGCCGGACGGCTCATGAGACAGCCGTAGTAGGCCACCAGCTTGAGGCCGCGCAGGCTGCGCTTCACACGGCTGGCGATGGCCTTGGCGTCGTACATCTGGGCGATGCCCTGCATGACGGAGGTCACGGGCGGGAAGCTCTCGGCCGCGGGGTTGTCCAGCAGCTCGTTGACGCGGGCGCGGAACTCCGGCTTTTCCATGCGTTTGGCCGCATGGCGCAGGTTGGAGAGGCAGCTCGGACAGGGCGTCACCACCATGTCGGCCTGGGTGCGGGCGGCGATGTCCAGGTTGCGCACGCACAGGGCCGCGGAAAGTTCGGTATCCACCGCATGGGCGGGCGTGGAACCACAGCAGTTCCAGTCGGGCAGCTCTTCCAGACGCATGCCCAGGGCGCCGCACACGGCCTGGGTGGACATTTCGTAATCGGCCGAGGAGCCCTTGGCCGAACAGCCGGGATAGTAGGCAAGTCTCATGGGCGCACCCCCTCACGCTTGGCGCGTTCCTTGTAGCGGGTCATGATGCGGCCCACAGCCTCGGCGCCGCCGTTGGGAATGGAATGGGGCTTGAAGCCCAGCTTCTGTTTGGCCAGGGCCTGGGGAGCCAGGTCCACGTCCGTGAAGACGCGCAGGGAGCGCAACATGTACAGGACCATGGTGCCGATCTCGTAGGTCCGCCCGAACTTGCGCACGGTATCGAGGAAGGAGAACCAGAATTTTTCCACCTTGGGCACGGCCACGCGGCCTTCCTTGCGGGCCATGTGACGCAGGGTCTCCATGACCTCGGCCACATCGATGTTGTTGGGGCAGCGGAGGCTGCAAGTGGAACAGGACAGACACATCCAGATGGAGCGGGAGTTCAGCACCTGGTCTTTCAGGCCCAGTTGCACGCCACGCATGATCTGGTTGGCCTGCAGGTCATAGACGAAGCCCGCAGGACAGCCAGCCGAGCAGTTGCCGCACTGGTAGCAGGTGGAGACGTTTTGCCCGCTCTGCGCTTCCACCGCGGCGGTGAAGTCGCGGTCACGCTTTCGGGTCAGATCAATGGCGTCGTTCATGGAAACTCTCAAGGTTAGAGTCTGAAGGACAAAGACATACCAATTTGTAGCAGACTAGCGCGTCTGCATGAAAAAATCCAGCCAAAGCACACATGTTTTTTACGTTCCGCACAGTTCGCAAAGTCTTGGCTGGCGGGCATTTCTCGCCACGTCAGGCATCCTTGCGTTCCAGCAACGAACAGGCGGCGCGCAGGCCCAGCAGATAGCTGTCCACACCGAAGCCCGCGATGCTGCCCGCGCTGACCGTGGACAGCACCGAATGGTGACGGAACTCCTCCCGGGCATGGACGTTGGACATGTGCACCTCCACCACCGGGATGGACAGTATGCCCAGGGCATCCATGATGGCGTAGCTGTAATGGGTCCAGGCCCCGGCATTGATGACGATGGCGTCCGTGCCGTCCGTGAGGGCCGCGTGGATGCGTTCCACCATCACGCCCTCGTGATTGGTCTGGAAGGTCTCCAGCGCCACGCCCAGTTCACCGGCCAGCCCCTGCAGGGCCGCGTCGATGTCGGCCAGGGTGGCATGGCCGTAATGACGGGGGTCGCGTTTGCCGAACATGTCGAGATTGACGCCGTGGAGGACGAGGATCTTGTGCATGGTATCCCTCCTGACTCAGGCGCGCGCGGCGCCCAGCTGATGTTCCAGGGCCAGACGGGCGGCCTGCGGCATGTCCTGCCCGGTCCAGAGGCGGAACTGGGCCTCGCCCTGACGGAAAAACATCTCCAGGCCGCTGATGGTGGCCCAGCCGCGGGCCTGTGCCTCGCGCAGGAACAGGGTGCGCAGCGGGTTGTAGACGATGTCGTAGGCCACGGGCACACCGCCGTCCGCCGGGGCCGGGGCCCGGTCGAAATCATAGGGGCTCTGGTCCTCGGCCTTGCCGTGCATGCCCAGGGGCGTGGTGTTGACCAGCAGCGAGGCCGCCACGTCATAACGCTCGGCCCAGGGCACGGCCGTGACGCCGAAGCGCTCCACCAGCGGCGCATGGGAACGGTCGGAAGGCGTGGTCACGAAGATGCGGCGGCAGCCGTGCAGCCACAGGCCGCAGACCACGGCGCGGGCGGCCCCTCCGGCGCCCAGCACCAGCACCGGGGTGGCCGGGTCGAGGCCGCGTTCCAGCAGGGGATGCATGAAGCCGGTCACGTCGGTGTTCTCGCCGCAGAGCCGGTCGTCCCGCCAGTACAGGGTGTTGGCGGCGCCCATGAGCTCCACGCGCTCGCTGCGGTGATCCAGCAGGGGCAGGATCTCCACCTTGTGCGGCAGGGTGACGGAGCAGCCGCGGATGCCCAAAAGGCGCATGCTGTCCACGAATCGCGGCAGTTTTTCCGGGGGCAGCTCCCAGAGCATGTAGGCCGCGGGGATGCCCAGGGCCTGGAAGGCGGTGTTGTGCAGCAGCGGGCTCAGGCTCTGGGCCAGGGGCCAGCCGATGACGCCATAGAGGGAAGAGGGGATGAAAGCGGACATAAGGCAGTATCCATGGAGGAGAGGGCACGGCCGGGCCGTGCGGGACGTTATTCTTCGGGCAGCCCGGCGGCCCGCCAGGAGCGGAAGCCGTCGGCAAGGTGCAGCACGTCGTCCCGGCCCCACTGCCGCAGCAGGCGCATGGCCTGCCCGGAGCGGTTGCCCGAACGGCAGTAGAGCAGGATGGGCACGTCCTTGCGCGCCAGGGCTTCCAGCTGCTGCCGGAAATCCGGGACGAAGAAATCCAGGTTGCGGGCGCCGGGCAGATGCCCGTCCCGGAACTCTTCCGGGGTGCGGATGTCCAGCACCACCAGACCGACGGGCGGCCGGGCCAGCACCTGACGGGCCTCGTCCGGGCCGATGTCGCGGGCCAGGATGCCCGCGGCAGGCAGCAGGAGACAGCACAGCAGGACAAAAAGGGAAAGGAGACGGGACACGATACCTCCGGAAGACGCAGGAGACAAAAAGGGCGGGAAGGCGCACGCCCTCCCGCTCCCAAAAGACGTTACTTGCCGGCCACCGCGGCGTAGGCGCGGGCGAAGCCTTCGGCGGCATTGCGGATGACGGTCTCGTCCACGCAGAAGGCCAGGCGGAAATAGCCGGGGCAACCGAAACCGGAACCGGGCACGGCCAGCACGCGCTCTTCCACCAGACGGTTGACGAAGGCCACGTCGTCGCCGCCGGGGGCCTGCGGGAAGAAGTAGAAGGCACCGGCGGGCATCTGGAAGCTGTAGCCGGCATCGGTCAGCACCTCGGCCATGGCCTGACGGCGGCGGGCGTAGATCTCCACGTCCACCTGGCTGCCCAGGGCGGCGGCCATGATGTGCTGGCCCACCACGGGCGGGTTGACGAAGCCGAGGATGCGGTTGGTCAGGGTCAGACCGGCCATGAGCCTGGCACGGTCGGCCAGCTTGGGCGAAACGGCCACATAGCCCACGCGTTCGCCGGGCAGGGACAGGTTCTTGGAGAAGGAGCTGATGACCACGGCATACTGGTACAGGGGCAGCACCGAGGGCACTTCCACGCCGTCGTAGGTCAGGAAGCGGTAGGGCTCGTCGGCGATGAGCCAGATGGGATGGCCGTACTGCTCGCTCTTGTTCTCCAGCAGGCGGCACAGGGAGGTGACGGCCTTGCGGCTGTAGACCACGCCCGTGGGGTTGTGGGGCGAGTTGATGAGCACCACGCGGGTCTTCTCGTCGATGGCTTCTTCCAGGGCGTCCAGGTCGGGCTCGAAGGTACCGGACTTGCTCATGATGGCCTGGAGGCTGCCGCCGTGGTTGGCCACATAAAAGCCGTATTCCACGAAATACGGGGCAAAGGTCAGCATCTTCTCGCCGGGATTGATGACGGCGCGCAGGAAGGCATTAAGGCCGCCGGCGGCACCGCAGGTGAGCAGCACGTCATTGGCCTCCAGGGCCACGCCCTGCTCCTTGCTCAGATGGGCGGCCAGCTGTTCGCGCGCCCAGGGGAAACCGGCATTGGGCATGTAGCCGAAAGCGAAAGGTTCACCGGCATGTTCGGCAAAACGGCGCAGGCCCTCGCCCACGGCGGCGGGGGCGGGCAGGTCGGGATTGCCCAGGCTGAAGTCATAGACGTTCTCCGCACCGTAGCGGGCTTTCAACTGGCCGCCGGCCTCGAACATGCGGCGGATCCAGGAGGCATTTTCCAGATAGCCGGAAACGCTTTCTGCAAGAAGGGACATGGGTTTCTCCTGAGTTGTTGTCCACGCAATCCTGGCGGAGCGCACAGGGCTCGTCAGACTGCTGATCCTATTGTCATTCTGGTGACTATCCAGTATAGCTTGCGAAGGCTGGAAATAGCAAATACCCGGAGGCCCCCCATGCGCAAGCGTTTTTCTGGAAAAAACCTGTACCGTGCTCCGCTCCTGCTGGGCGCGACCCTGATGCTCTCGGCCTGCGGCCTGTGGCAGGACAGCAGCGAGCCCCCCGCCCAGCCGGAAACGCCCCCTGACATGCAGGTGGACGTGAAGCTGCGCGCCCTGCACCGCTGTTCGCGCATCTCGCCCGAGATGGTGGTCACCAACGTGCCCAAGGGCACGGACTACTTCGATGTCCGCCTGCTGGAGAACGAGCCGCAGGAACGCCTGCTGGGCGGCGGCAACTGGGAGAACGACGGTACCGGCATCATCCCCGAAGGCGCCCTGACGCGGGTCTACACCGGCCCCTGCCCGCCGGCGGGCCAGAGCCGCCAGTACACCTATGTGATCTCCGCCATGTCCCACAAGAGCAAGCACCCCCTGAGCGTCCGGGTCTATCCCTTCGTCCAGGAATAGGCTGACGAACTTTCGGGAGCCTCCCCTGCGGAGCGCTGCCGTGACGGGCATGGCCTGACCGCCGGCCCTTCGCCCCCTGCGTCCCGGGGCCTGCCCCTGGAACATACGCCGCTGCGGCGACACCGCAGCACATCCCTGAAAAAAACAGGACCGCCATCCCCGCAGCCCAAAGGCAGTACGGGGAGGCGGTCCTGTCGTTTTCCTTGTGGAAGAGATCCCGACTTCTTACTTGTTGCCCAGGGTCTCCTGGAGCACGTCGATCATGAAGGCATCGGGATTCTTGGCGCAGGCGGCCAGGAACTTGTCCAGGGTCTCCTGCTTGGCCAGGATGGACTTTTCCGTCACATTGTACTGGCGGTTGTAGGCATCCAGCCAGATGACGAAGCCGCTGCCGTTCTCGGGATGTTCGTTATAGGCGCGGCACTTGGTCACGTCGGCTTCCCATTCGCCGCTGATGGGGCGGGGCAGCTTTTTCTTGAGGGGCTCCCAGATCTCGGCCACCACGGCGGTGGGCTGCTCCTGGCACATGAGGTAGGCCTGGGGCACCAGCACGTTGATGGCCTGCGGATCAGCCACGGTATAGCCGATGTTGGAGCTCACGTAGCCGTCGATCTGCAGGGCCTGGAAGACGGGCGGATCCTGGCTGACGGCGCCCTGCGCCACGAATTCGGCGCAGATGTAGTTGGCGGGGTCGATCTTTTCGTCTTCCGCCTGGGCAGCCAGGGGCAGGGCCAGCAGCAGGCAGCAGCACAAAAGCCATTTTTTCATGTTTCCTCCTGAAAATCCGGCAGCCCCACGACAGGCGTGGGGCTGACAGTCCAGAATCGGTGAGGAACAGGCCGCGGCCTATTCGAAGCGGCTGGCGCCGGTGATGAGCACCATGTCGGTGGGCACGTTCTCGTGGAAGCCCACGCTCTTGGTCTTGACCTTGGCGATCTTGTCCACCACGTCCATGCCTTCCACGACCTTGCCGAACACGCAGTAGCCCCAGCCGCTGGGCACGGGAGCGCTGTAGTTCAGGAAATCGTTGTCCACCAGGTTGATGAAGAACTGGGCGGTGGCGCTGTGGGGATCCATGGTGCGGGCCATGGCGATGGTGCCGCGGTCATTGGAAAGACCGTTGTCGGCTTCGTTCTTGATGGGGGCGCGGGTGGCCTTCTCGTCCATGCGGGGGCCAAGGCCGCCGCCCTGGATCATGAAGCCGGGGATCACGCGATGGAAAATGGTGTTGGCATAAAAGCCGTCATCCACATATTGCAGGAAGTTGGCGACGGTGTCGGGAGCCTTGTCGGGGAAGAGCTCGATCAGGATGTCGCCCGAGGTCGTTTCCAGCAGCACGGTGGGATTGGACATGGTAACTCCTTGAGGGAAATTTGCGGCGGCCATGCAACACGGCGGCCATCCGTCTCTATACGACAAGCGGCCGGCAAAGACAATGCGCCCCTCTCCGCCCCGGCGGGGTGACAGGAAGGGCCCGCGCGGCTACACTGCGGCCATGAGATCCCGCCAGACCACCGGCCAGCATACGCTGCCGTCCCTTGTCCCCGTCACCGGTGCCGTGCCGCCGCCCGGCCACCGTCCGCCCGAAGACCACCTCCCCGAGCTGCAGCAGGCCCTGCTCGCCTGGTTCGCCGCCAATGCCCGACCCCTGCCCTGGCGACGCCATTACACGCCCTACGAGGTCTGGATCTCGGAGATCATGCTCCAGCAGACCCAGATGGAGCGCGGCGTCAGCTACTTTTTGCGCTGGATGGAGCGCTTCCCCGACCTGCCCGCCCTGGCCGCCGCCTCCGAGGAGGAGGTGCTGCACGCCTGGGAGGGCCTGGGCTACTATTCCCGTGCCCGCAACCTGCTGGCCGCCGCCCGTCTGGTCATGCAGGAACACGGCGGCGTCTTCCCCTCCGATCCCGAAGCCATCCGCGCCCTGCCCGGCATCGGCCCCTACACCACCGCCGCCATCGCCAGCATCGCCTTCAACCTGCCCGTGGCCTGTATCGACGCCAACGTGGAACGGGTCATCGCCCGCGTCTTCGATGTGGACAGCCCGGTCAAATCCGGCCCGGCCGCCGCACGCATCGCGGAGCTGGCCCGCCGCATCCTGCCCGAAGGCGAGGCCCGCCGCCACAACCAGGCCATGATGGAGCTGGGCGCCCTGGTCTGCGGCAAGAAGCCCCGCTGCGGCCAGTGTCCCCTGGCCCGTTTCTGCACGGCCCTGCATCTGGGCATCGTGCATGAGCGCCCCGTGCCGGGCAAAAAGGCGGAGATCACTCCCATCGAGGTGGTGACCGGTGTCCTTTCCAGCCACGACCGCGTCTTCGTCCAGAAGCGTCTGCCCCAGGGTGCCTGGGGCGGTCTGTGGGAATTCCCCGGCGGCCGCGTGGAGCCCGGCGAGACGCCGGAACAGGCCGTGGTGCGCGAATTCGCCGAAGAAACGGGCTTCACCGTCCGGGTGACGGCCCCGCTGGGCATCATCCGCCACGGCTACACTACCTACCGGGTGCGCCTGCACTGCTTCGCCCTGGAGCTGGTCACGGACGATACGCCCCGGCCGCCCGAGCCCCCCGTGCTCACGGCGGCCACGGCCTGCCGCTGGCTGGAGCGCGGAGAGCTGGAGAGCCTGGCCATGCCCGCCGCCCACCGCAAACTGGCCGACAGCCTCACGGCGCCGAAAGGGCCGCTGCTGACGGCTTTTTAGGGCTTTTTTTGAGGGGGAACCCCTCATCTCTGCTATCGATGCCCGTAGGGCTCCTGCGTCGCCAACGGGCACGGCCCTGCGGGCCGCCATCCGGTCGCATCTCTGCTGTCGATGCCCGTAGGGCTCCTGCGTCGCCAACGGGCACGGCCCTGCGGGCCGCCATCCGGTCGCTACTGGCGCGAGAGGGGTTCCCCCTCAAACTCCCCCTCCCCAGTGCGCTTTATCAGGGGAGGCAGCGCGTCCTTGCCGCCCTCCACCGCAGGACCGGAGACGGGATGCTCTGCGCTCGCAGGAGTCCGGGACGGCGGACCGCCCCTGTCCACCTCTCCCCAGTGAAGTCGCACGGGGCCGCGCCGCACTGGATGCCCGGCCTGTCCGCAGCGGTCTTTCCTGAAAAATCCGCGCTAAAAGCGGATTTTTCCGCCCCAGGCCATGAAAAAGGCTTGACAGGCCCCTGATTCTCTCCTTATATGGTTGTCCGAAATGGCGCGGCAGTCACTGCCGCATCATCCTGATGCAGAACATGCGTTCACAACGGGGTGGCCTCAACAGGCCCCCTTTTTTTTGTACTTGCGACCGGGCAGACGCCCAGGAAGGGACATGAGCGAAAACAGCCTCAAGGAAACCGTCACCCGTCTGGCCACGCCCCTGGTCCAGGCTCAGGGTCTTGAAATCTGGGGTGTGGAGATCGCCCAGGCAGGCCGCACCACGGTGCGTGTGTTCGTCGACCTGCCGCTGGAGGTCAAACAGGCCCAGGCCGCGCTGTCCGCCGACAGCGATCCCGCCGACAACCTTGAGGACAGCGCCGACATCATGACGGCCCGCTCCGCCAGCATCGACCAGTGCGAGGAGATCTCGCGCCAGCTCGGTCTGGCCCTCGAAGTGGAAGACCTCATCGAACAGGCCTATGTGCTGGAAGTCTCCACGCCCGGCTTCAGCCGTCTGTTCTTCTCTCTCGACCAGATGCGTTCCTATGTGGGCGACATGGTGGAACTGCGCATGGTCTCCGCCTACGCTCCCGAGAACGCCCCCGCGGCCCGTCGCGCCTGGCGCGGCGTCCTGCGCGAAGTCACCGACAGCGCCGTGCGCGTGGCCCCTGCCAGCGTCTCGGCCGAGGGCGACATCTGCCCCGAGGCCATGGACGAGGTCCTGGTGCCCTGGGACATGGTGCGCCGCGCCAGCCGCATCCATATTTTCCGCCAGCCGCAGAAGCCCGGCAAGCAGCCCGCCCGCAAGGCCGCCAAGGCCGCGCCCCAGGGCGACGCCCCCAAGAAGGGCAAGGGCAAGAGCGGCAAGAGCAAGCATCCCGGCCGCAACGAGGCCGAAGACATATAACCGCACGGGCACGCCCTGCGGTCCTCTCACGCGGCCGCAAGGCCGCTTCGTCATCACCCGCCCGTGACGGCGGTTTCCGGCCCCGGCCGGTACACCAGGAAATTTATGCCGCCCTGTGCGGCAGCCGGAGGTAGCAATGAACCTTGAACTCAAAAAGGCCATTGACCAGATCAGCAAAGACAAGGGCCTTGACCGCGACATGCTCATCAAGACGCTTGAAGATGCCGTGCGCACCTCGGTGCAGCGCCGCTTCAGCGAAGATATGGATGTGGAAGTCCGGTACAACGACAACACCGGCGACATCGAAGTCTACCAGTTCAAGATCGTGGTGGAAGACGGCGAGGTCGAGAACGAAGACACCCACATCGGCATCACCGAAGCCCGCACCCATGATCCCTCCGTGCAGATCGACGACGAAGTCGGTTTCCGCGTGAAGGTGGAAGACCTGGGCCGCATCGCCGCCCAGTCCGCCAAGCAGGTCATCATCCAGCGCATGCGCGACGCCGAGCAGGAAATCATCTACGACGAGTACAAGGACCGCATGGGCGAGATCGTCTCCGGTATCGTGCAGCGTCGCGACAAGGGCGGCTGGGTGGTCAACCTGGGCCGCACCGAAGCCATCCTGCCCCGCGAGGAACAGATCCCCCGCGAACACTACAAGCGCAACGACCGCGTGCAGGCCATCATCATCGACGTGCGCAAGGAAGGCCGCGGCCCGCAGGTGGTCGTCTCCCGCGCGCACCGCGACTACATGGCCGCCCTGTTCCGCCGCGAAGTGCCCGAAGTGGACGACGGCGTGGTGCAGATCATGGGCGTGGCCCGCGACCCCGGCTCCCGCGCCAAGGTGGCCGTGCTCTCCCGTGAACGTGACGTGGATCCCGTGGGCGCCTGCGTGGGCGTGCGCGGTTCGCGCATCCAGAACATCGTGCAGGAACTGCGCGGCGAACGCATCGACATCGTGGTCTGGAGCCCCGATATCGCCACCTACGCCCGCAACGCCCTGGCCCCGGCCATGGTCTCCCGCATCGTGGTGGACGAAGAAGAGAACCTGCTGGAAGTCATCGTACCCGATGACCAGCTGACCAACGCCATCGGCCGCAAGGGCCAGAACGTCAAGCTGGCTGCCCGCCTGCTGGGCTGGAAGGTCGATATCTTCACCGAGACCCGCTACAACGAGGCCAATGCCATCGGCCACGGTCTGGAGCAGGTGGCCAGTGTGGCCGAAGTCTCCATGAACCAGCTGCTGGAAGCGGGCTACACCTCGCTGGACCTGCTGCGTCAGGCCACTGACGAGGAACTGTCCGACAAGCTGGCCATCTCGGACAGCCGCATCGCCGACCTGCGTTCGGCCATCAACTTCCTGGCCCCCGTGGCCGAGCCCGAACCCCGGGCCGCTGAGGAAGAAACGACCGACGCCGGCAACGGCGAAAAAGTCCAGGATGGTGATGAAGACTAGCCCCGACGCGCCCGCCGAGGGCTGCGAAGGGCCAGTGAGAATGTGCGTCATCTGCCGCCGCCGTTTCGCCAAGGCGGCACTGACGCGCCACGTGCGCGACGCGCACGGAAATTTGATTATCGACGCGCCGCAGACCAGTCCGGGCAGGGGCTGGTACCTGTGTGACGATCCGGCCTGCGCGGCACGATTCGCCAAGTTCAGACCGTCCAGACGGCGCAAGGGGGAAAAGTAATGTCGGATAGTAAAATCAAAATCAAGGATCTTGCCACTGAGCTCAAGATGGATGCCAAAGAACTGCTGCAGGAGCTGCAGTCCATGGGCTTCAACGTCAAGAGCACCCAGGGCTCCATCCCCATGGAAGAAGTGAGCGGGGTTCGCGACCGTGTGGCCGAGAACCGCCAGCGCAAGGCCGACCGCAAGGACGATCAGCCCACGGTCATCGTGCGCCGCCGCCGCGTGAAGGACGAAGCCCCGGCCGAAGAACAGCCCGTGGCCGAGACCAAGGCCGAAGCCGCGCCCGAAAAGGCTCCCGAGCCGGCCGCCCCGGTGGAGACGCCCGCGGCCCGCGTGATCTCCGTCCCCGAGCCCGAAAAGGCTCCCGAGGTCAAGCCCGAACCTGTGAAGAACGAAGCCAAAGCCGAAAAGACTCCCGAACCCGTCGCCCCGGTGGAAACGCCTGCCGCCCACGTGGTGGCCGCCCCCGAGGCCGAAAAGGCTCCTGAAGCCAAGCCCGAACCCGTGAAGAACGAAGCCAAAGCCGAACCCAGGACCGAAGCCAAGCGCGAAACCCGCGTGGAAAAGGCGACGCCCCAGACCGCCCGCGTGGTGGCTCCGGCCGGCGCCCGCGTCATCAGCCGCCCCGATACCACGCCCACGGCCCGTATCATCCGGCCCGCCCAGGCCGCCGCTCCCGTGACCAAGACGGAAGCCAAGGCCGAGCCCAAGCCCGAAAAGGCCCCCGAAGCCAAGCCCGAAGTGCGCAAGAGCGCCGTGCTGGCCGCCATCAACGCCAAGGAAGCCGCCGAGAACGGCGCCGCGGAAAAGGCCGCCAAGCCCCGCGCCGGCCGTCCTGACGCTTCGGCCATGCCCGAAGGCTCCTCCGCGCCCACGCTGCCCCAGCGCGAGGCCCGCGAGAACCGTGACGACCGCCCCGCCGAAGCCACGCCCACCCGCGCCCGCGTGGTGGCCCCGGCTCCCCAGGTGCGCGTCATCTCCCGTCCCCAGCCCGGTGCCACGCCCGCTCGTGACAGCCGTGACGGCGGACGCGATCGCGACGGCGGCCGTGATGGCCGTGACCGCGACGGTCGTGACAACCGTTCCGGCCGCCCCGGCGGCAACCGTTCCGGCTTTGGTGACCGTCCCCGCGGCGGTGCGCCCCGTCCCGCCGGTGGCGGCTACAGCGCTCCCGCGCCTGCCGCTCCCCTGGACAGCCGCGACGGCCAGAGCAAGAAAAAGCGCAACAAGGGCCGCCGCACCGTCGATTTCCAGCAGGGCGATTTCGGCCGCCATCAGGACGATGATGACGCGCCGCGCATGAACCGCAGCACCCGCGGCCGCCGCAAGCCCGGCAAGCCCGCCGCCGTGCAGGCCACCCAGCCGCTCAAGGCCGCCAAGCGCAAGATCCGCGTGACCGAAGCCATCCGCGTGGCCGACATGGCCCACCAGATGGGCCTCAAGGCCAACGAGATCATCAAGGTGCTCTTCGGTCTGGGCGTCATGGCCACCATCAACCAGTCGCTGGATATCGACACCGCCACCCTGGTGGCCGCCGAATTCGACTACGAAGTGGAAAAGGCCGGCTTCTCCGAAGAAGATTACCTGCTGCCCCAGCAGGAGGATAAGCCCGAAGATCTCAAGCCCCGTCCTCCGGTCGTCACCATCATGGGCCACGTCGACCACGGCAAGACATCGCTGCTGGACGCCATCCGCAAGTCCAACGTCACCAGCGGCGAAGCCGGCGGCATCACCCAGCACATCGGTGCCTACCATGTGAAGACCAAGCGCGGCGAGATCGTCTTCCTCGACACCCCCGGTCACGAGGCCTTCACCGCCATGCGCGCCCGCGGCGCCCAGGTCACCGACCTGGTCATCCTGGTGGTGGCCGCCGACGACGGCGTCATGGAGCAGACCCGCGAAGCCGTGAACCACTCGCGCGCCGCCGGTGTGCCCATCATGGTGGCCGTCAACAAGATGGACAAGCCCGGCGCCGATCCCGACCGCGTGCTGCGTGAACTGTCCGAGATGGGCCTGCAGCCCGAAGACTGGGGCGGCGACACCATCGTGGCCAAGGTCTCCGCCAAGACCCGTCAGGGCCTGGACGACCTGCTGGAACTGGTGGCCCTGCAGTCCGAGATCATGGACCTCAAGGCCAACCCCAACAAGCCCGCCCACGGCCGCATCGTGGAAGCCAAGCTGGACAAGGGCCGCGGCCCCGTGGCCACCGTGCTCATCCAGGAAGGCACCCTGCACCAGGGCGACAACTTCGTGTGCGGCCAGTTCTCCGGCCGCGTGCGCGCCCTGATGAACGACCAGGGCAAGAAGGTCAAGGAAGCCGGTCCCTCCATCCCTGTGGAAGTGCAGGGCTTTGAAGGCGTGCCCGAAGCCGGTGAAGAGTTCTTCGCCGTGGCCGACGAAAAGCTGGCCCGCCGCATCGCCGAAATGCGCGCCACCAAGCAACGCGAACGCGATCTGGCCAGCGAATCCAAGGTCACCCTGGAAACCTTCCTGTCGCGCCGCGCCTCCGACCAGGAGACCCTGACCCTCAACCTGGTGCTCAAGGCCGACGTGCAGGGCAGCCTGGAAGCCATCACCGAGGCCCTCAACAAGCAGAGCACGGAAAAGGTGCGCATCAACGTGGTGCACGGCGGCACCGGCGCCATCTCCGAATCCGACATCATGCTGGCTTCCGCCTCGCAGGCCATCATCATCGGCTTCAACGTGCGTCCCACCTCGCGCATCAAGGACATCGCCGAACGCGAGAACGTGGATATCCGCTTCTACGATATCATCTACAAACTGGTGGATGACATCAAGAGCGCCATGGCCGGTCTGCTGGCTCCCGTGCAGCGCGAAGTCTACCTGGGCCAGGCTGAGGTCCGTAACACCTTCAGCGTGCCCAAGGTCGGCATCATCGCCGGTTCCTATGTGGCCGACGGCAAGATCGCCCGTAACGCCGGCGTGCGCCTGCTCCGCGACGGCGTGGTGGTCTACACCGGCAAGATCAGCTCCCTCAAGCGCTTCAAGGACGACGCCCGCGAAGTGGTCAAGGGCAACGAATGCGGCGTGGGCCTGGAAAACTTCAACGACGTCAAGATCGGCGACATCATCGAAGCCTTCGAGACCGTCGAGGAAGCTGCCACCCTGTAAGCCGCGGTGGCCCGGGCGGCCCGTCCCCTGCCGGACCGTCGCCCCTCGTAGCTTCCTGCGTCGCAACGATGGGCGCATCGAAGCCTTCGAGACCATCGAGGAAGCTGCCACCCCGTAACAACGACAAACCGTGTCATGACCGGGCCTGCCCCCGGTCATGGCAACGGATACCCCCATCGGGGAATGTCCCCCTTTTCCCCGCCAAGGCGGCCGGTCTTCCGGCCGCCTTTTTTGATGCTGTCAGGACAGGCGAGGGGGAAAGGGGACCTTTTTGGAAAAAGGTCTCCCTTCCCCCCTCACACTCCCCCCATCCTCCCAAAAACTTTTATGCAGGTCTGTGGCAGGCCATCATGACGCACAGGCCCTTCTGACGCCCCTGGTCCCCCGGTGACACACTGAAAAAGATGGACAGGATGGCCCGTACCCCTCGCGATGGCGGAAGACCGCAGGGGGGCCGGCACCCTGTTCCTCCCCCTCCCGTCTCTCCCGCAACTGTTCCTGCCGGATGCCGTAAAACGGATGCTCTTTTCAAATGCGGCACTATCATTTACAAAATACGCCTGCTTTCCCGCCTTTTCGCGAAGAGGGGCACGATAGCAGGCCCGCCGGACAACGGCGGGGACCTGACATACCGACCCGAACAAAAGTTTTACGGGGGGATGGGGGTCCGGGGGAAGGG
>NZ_JABAFY010000030.1 GCF_012843875.1 Desulfovibrio piger
GCGTCTTTAGGCGCAGCCGGTAACAGGCCCTTACAGGGCCAGAGCAAACCACCCGCTTTGCGGGTGGTTCTGATTTGCAATGTGCCGGAGTGTTCGGACGCATCAGACGGCACATGGGAGGACGCGCCAGGAAAAATGCCGACTGCCGGAGCTTCCGGGCAGAGCCGCCGGAAAGGGCCTTTGCCGCTGTGCCGGGCACGACGGCAGCCGGTCTACGTCGGTCGCCCGGGAAAAGACGGGCGTGCGTCGCGGCAGGGGACGCATCGCGGTACCTCGCCTCATGACAGCCCTGCGGCAGGGGCCCGGCGGTGATCGCAGCAGGGCTTCGCCGGTGGGCCTGTCTGCCACGGGAATGGAACAGGAACGGCGGGCGCGCTCCTTCGGCCCTGCCATACGTCCGCAACGGGACGGCTGCGGCGGGAAGACGGCTCCGCCGGCGGGGAAAGAAGCGCCTTGTTGCCGTCGGGGCTTGCCATTTGCGGGCTTTTGGTCTATGGAAGCTCGTTCATCGAAGCACACTCCGGCAGCGGCCCGGGGTGCCCGGCAATGCGCTACGGCGCATTTTTCGTTGTCTTCCGGTCATGGGGCCGGGGGCGGCGGCAGGCCGGGTTGCAGGGTCTGGGCCGGTGTGGAAGATCACAACCCTTTTGGAGGATTGAAAAATGGCTTACGTCAGCATGAAGCAGATGCTGGAAACCGGCGTGCATTTCGGTCACCAGACCCGTCGTTGGAACCCCAAGATGCGTCCTTACATCTTCGGCGCCCGCAATGGCATCCATATCATCGACCTGCAGCAGACCGTGAAGCTGTTCCGCGTGGCCTATGACAAGGTGGTCGACACCGTGGCCAACGGCGGCAAGGTGCTGTTCATCGGTACCAAGCGCCAGGCCCAGGAAGCCGTGGCCACCGAAGCCACCAAGGCCAACCAGTACTACGTGACCAACCGCTGGATGGGCGGCACCCTGACCAACTTCGTCACCATCCAGAAGAGCGTGGAACGCCTGAAGAAGCTGGAAGGCATGTTCGCCGACGGCAGCATCAACCGTTACCAGAAGAAGGAAATCCTGCTGCTGGAACGCGAAATGCAGAAGCTGGAACAGACCCTGGGCGGTATCAAGAACATGGATCGCCTGCCCCAGCTGGCTTTCATCATCGACCCCCATCGCGAAGACATCGCCGTGAAGGAATGCCGCAAGCTGGGCATCCCGATCGTGGCCGTGACCGACACCAACTGCGATCCCGATGTCATCGACTACATCATCCCCGGCAACGATGACGCCATCCGCGCCATCAAGCTGTTCGTGACGGCTTTCTCCGAAGCCTGCCAGGAAGGCGAAGCCCAGATGAAGGACGGCGCCGCCGTGGAAGCCAACGCCGAAGAAGCCATGCAGAAGGCTGCCGAGACCGAAGCTGCCGCCGAGTAGTTCCGGTACGGTCTTCTGACCTCGGGCAACGCTGTTGCCCCGGGCATCGGCCCTGCTGATGTCCGCGCCCGGACGGGGATGCCCCGTGGCGGGCGACGCAGGAACCGGAGCAGCAAGGCTCCGGCCCCCCCATGCTTCAAAAAGGTGGCGGCGCGGCTTTCGGGCTGTGCCGCCACCCTGCGCACTGCGCGATTTTTTTGGAATCTTGCTCCGGCCCAGGCCGGATACACAGGAGAATACAATGGCTATTTCCGCCGCTATGGTGAAGGAACTGCGCGAAAAGACCGGCGCCGGCATGATGGACTGCAAGAAAGCCCTGGTGGAAGTGGACGGCGACCTGGAAAAGGCCGTCGACTGGCTGCGCCAGAAGGGTATGGCCAAGGCTGCCAAGAAGTCCGGCCGTGCCACCAGCGAAGGCCTGGTGATGGCCGCCGTGAGCGCTGACGGCAAGACCGTGGCCATGTCCGCCCTGCTGTGCGAGACCGACTTCGTGGCCCGCGGCGAACAGTTCGAAGCCCTGGCCGCCAAGGTGGCCCAGAGCGTGCTGGACAGCAACCCCGCCGACGCCGAAGCCCTGAAGGGCCTGGTGGGCGAAGACGTGACCCAGCTCATCGCCTCCGTGGGCGAAAACATGCAGCTCGGCAACTTCACCCGTCACACCCGTGAAGACAACGAAGTGATCGGCCAGTACATCCACGCCAACCGCAAGATCGGCGTGCTGGTGGACCTGGTGTGCGACAGCGCCGCTACCGCCGCCAAGCCTGAAGTGCAGGAACTGGCCAAGAACGTGGCCATGCAGGTGGCCGCCACCAACCCCATGGCCCTGGACGGCGCCAGCCTGGACGCCGCCGCCATGGAACGCGAGCGTGAAGTGTACCGCCAGAAGGCCCGCGAAGAAGGCAAGCCCGAACAGATCGTGGAAAAGATCGCCGAAGGCGCCGTGAAGAAGTTCCAGAAGGAAGTCTGCCTGATGGAACAGCCCTACATCCGCGACGACAAGAAGAGCATGACCGAAGTGGTGCGCGAAGTGGCCAAGGCCGCCGGTGGCGACATCAAGGTCGCCGGCTTCAGCCGCATCCAGCTGGCCGCTGAATAAGCTGTCCGCCATGAAGATCCCAGGAGGGGCTCCGGCCCCTCCTTTTTTTTGGCCCTTTTCCCGGCCATGCCGACGCTTTCCTGACGGACGCCGGCGTATGCTGCCTCCATCCAGTCCGGGACTCCGTGCGGAGCGGGAGGGCCGGGCATCACTTCAGCATCACTGCCGCAAGGAGGCGGAAAGCTCCCATGTGGGATTTCTCGTGGATCGCCGATCCCTCGGCCTGGGCCGGGCTGGGCACCCTGATCGTGCTCGAGGTCGTGCTGGGCATCGACAACCTCGTTTTCATCTCCATCCTCACCTCGCGCCTGCATACGCAGGAACAGCGCCGCCGGGCTTTCCTCACCGGTCTTGGTCTGGCGCTCGTCATGCGCCTGGTGCTGCTTTCCGCCATCGCCTGGATCGTCAGTCTGACCGAGCCCCTGGTCACGATCTTCGGCAAAGCCTTCTCGTGGCGAGATTTCATCCTCATGGGCGGCGGCATCTTTTTGCTGCTCAAGGGGACCATGGAGCTGCACGAGCGCCTGGAAGGCGGCATGGCCGAATACTCCTCGGCGCCCACGCGCTCGGGCTTCTGGCAGGTCATCATCCAGATCCTGGTGCTGGATGCCGTGTTCTCCCTGGATTCCATCATCACCTCGGTGGGCATGGTGGACCATATCCCGGTGATGATGCTGGCCGTCGTCGTGGCCATGCTGGTCATGGTCATGGCCGCTGCGCCGCTGACAAGTTTTGTGGAGCGTCACCCCACGGTCATCATCCTGTGTCTGGGCTTTTTGATGATGATCGGCCTGAGCCTGCTCATGGACGGTCTGGGCTACCATATCCCCAAGGGCTATCTCTACGCGGCCATCTGCTTCTCGGTGCTGGTGGAGATCTGCAACCAGGTGGCCCTGCGCAACCGACGCAAGCGCATCAGCATGCGCGACATGCGTGAATCCATGGCCATGGCGGTGCTGGGGCTGCTGGGCGGCGGACGTCCCGGCGAGGAAGAAGCGCGGCGCGATGCCGCGGCCCTGGCCAGCGAGAGCGATGCCCAGCCCCTGTTCGAGCCGGAAGAGCGCGACATGGTAGCCCGCGTGATCCGCCTGAGCGGACGCACGGCCCGCTTCATCATGACCCCGCGCCACCGGGTGCGCTGGCTGGACAGCGAGGCCGACTATGCCACGGCCTGCCGTTTTGCCAGCGAGAGCCTCTCGCCCTGGCTGCCGGTGCTGGACCCGGACAGGGACGAAGTGCTGGGCGTGATCCATACCGGGGATCTGGCGGCCGTGACGCCCCAGGGGCCCGTGACGGGCACGGAGCGTCCCGGTACGGCAGCGCCGCAGGATGATGGCAGCGGGCGTGTCTGGAGCGTGCGGCCTCTGCTGCGGCCCGCGCCCACGATCTTCGAGCATGCCTCGCTGACGGAGATGCTGGAAACTTTTCGCGAAGAGCCCACGCCCCTGGCCTTCGTGCGTGACGAATACACGGATCTGGTGAGCGTGCTGGCAGGCCAGATGGGCGACATGCCCGCCGGGCCCGAAACCTGCCGCCAGCCTGACGGCTCGTGGCTCATGCCCGGCCGCCTGACCGTGGATGCCGTGACCTCCTGGCTGGGCATCCACCTGCCGCCGCGCAGCTCCTCGGCCACACTGGCGGGGCTGTTGCTGGAGGCCCTGGGGCATATCCCGCACGAAGGCGAGCGGGTGCGCATCCAGGGCTGGCGGATGAAGATAGTGAAGATGGACGGCAACCGCATCGACGAGGTGCTGGTCCGCCGTCTGGAACATTAGCTGTCCCGGCGGGGCGGCGTCTGCCGCCGGTGCCCGGAAGGGCATGCCGGACGGCCCGTGTGTCCCGGGCCGCTGCAGGACGCCGGGGATGGGAACATCCCCGCCGGGACAGCAGGATTGACCGGAAGCAAGGAATCAGGTTCTCCTCCTTTCCCCTTTTCCTTGCTGCCGGAGCGGCAGCTGTGGGAGGCTGTCGCATACAGGGGACGGGTGCCGTGGATCCCGTCCCCTATCTTTCACCTGCCGGGGGGCAGGTAATGGAAGGCCACCCGCCGTTGCGGGTGGCCTTTTGCGTCATGCCGCAGGGCCGTCCCCGTCCGCATCCTGTGCGGGGGCGCTGCCGTCCAGCGTCAGGGGCGGCTTGAATTCGTCCATGAATATCTTCCAGACCGTCACGAAGAGCACGGCCAGCATGGGGCCCGTCACGAAGCCGTCCATGCCGAAGAGCGAGAAACCGCCCAGCGTGGAGAGCAGGACCATGAAGTCCGGCAGCTTGGTATCGCGCCCTACCAGGACGGGGCGGAGGATGTTGTCCGCCAGACCGATGACGAAGACCCCGTAGGCCAGCAGCACCACGCCGGACACATAATCGCCCGTGAGCAGCAGGTACCCGGCCACCGGCGCCCAGACCACGCCCGCGCCCACCACCGGGATGAGCGAGAGCAGGGTCATGACCACGCCCCAGAGCACCGGGGCCTTGATGCCCAGTATCCAGAAGATGAGACCGCCCAGCGCGCCCTGGGCCATGGCCACCAGCAGGCTGCCCTTGACCGTGGCCCGCAGCACTTCGGCGAACTTGGCGAAGAGCAGATCCTCGCGGTGGTCGCCAAAGGGCAGGGCCCGGATGAGCAGCACGCGCAGCTGCTTGCCGTCGCGCACCAGGAAGAAGGCCAGATAGAGCATGATGCAGAGGTCCACGAGGAAGTTCACCGTACTGCCGCCCAGGGCCACGGTGTTGCGCGCTACCAGCCCGCTGACCTTGACCGCCAGCTCGGAAAGTTTCTGGGTGATGACCTCGGGGCCGTAGCCGTAGCGGGTGAGCCAGTCCTGCACGCCGGGCGCCACCTCGCGCAGCTTTTCCAGCGTCTCGCGGATGTCATGTCCGCCGGACGTCAGGCGGCCGTAGAGATTGGCCACCTCGTTGATGAACGTATAAAAAATGTACGCGCAGGGCACGATGATGAGCACCAGGCTCAGGATCACGCAGGTCAGCGCCGCCAGGTTGCGTCCCATGCTGCGGCGTTGCAGGGCATCGTAGACGGGAGTGGAGAGCAGGGCGATGACGATGCCCCAGAAGATGACATCGAAGAAGGGGCGCAGCATCCAGAGGAAAGCCAGCGAGACGCCGGCCAGCAGCAGGAGAAAGGCGCGATCTTCAAAACGGTTGTTGCATTCGAGCATGGGGACTCCTTGCCGGGTCTGCGCGCGGCTTCGGTTCGGGACTCTTTCCGATACCGCAAAAGGCGGGGGCAGGCAAATAGGCTCCCGCTCCGGTTGCGTTCCCCGGCGGTGTCCGTATGCCTATCGGAGCGCCCGTTTGCGACGCTCTCACCATCCGGGCTCGACGCAGGGGCGGCGACAAAGGCATGACCGTCGACGCGGAGGGGAACGACGCGGGGTGTTTTTCCGCATGTCCTTCCGGCCGGGGAAACCGCAGGGACGTCCCGGCGGGGCAGGGAGGGAGGCGGCGGGCGGGAGCGCATGTCGCCCCGGCCATACGGCGTCCCTTGCCCGAACGGCGTGCCCGCCCCGGGTCGTACAGGCCGCCTTGCAAAGGGCCGTCCCGTGCCGTCCTGCGGGGGCGGCATGGTAAAAGTGCTTTGAGATAGCGACGTTTTTTGCTATGATGAAAAGAGCGCGTCCGAATGCCTGCTGTTCGGTATCGGACGATCCATGAAAGCAACAGCCGGCGTGGCCGGCTTCAACCAAGGCGGAACATATGGCTGAACTCAAGTACAAGCGCGTGCTGCTCAAGCTGAGCGGCGAGGCCCTGGCCGGAGAGCAGAAAACCGGTATCGACCCCGAAACCGTGGGCACCATCTGCAAGGAGATCGGCGGATTGCTCGACATGGGCGTGGAACTTGCCCTGGTCATCGGCGGCGGCAACATCTTCCGCGGCCTTTCCGGTTCCGCCAAGGGCATGGAACGTTCCTCCGCCGACTATATGGGCATGCTGGCCACGGTGCTCAATGCCCTGGCCGTGCAGGACATGCTGGAAAAATTCGGCTACCCCACCCGCGTGCTGTCCGCCATCGACATGCAGGAAGTGTGCGAGCCCTTCATCCGTCGCCGCGCCATGCGCCATCTGGAAAAGGGCCGTGTGGTCATCTGCGCCGCCGGTACCGGCAACCCCTATTTCACCACCGACACCACCGCCGCCCTGCGCGGCATGGAACTGCAGTGCGATGCCATCATCAAGGCCACCAAGGTGGACGGCATCTACGACAAGGACCCCGCCAAATTCCCCGATGCCGTCAAGTACGACAGCCTGAGCTATGACGAGACCCTGTCCCGCCATCTGGGCGTCATGGATGCCGCTGCCTTTGCCCTGGTGCGCGACAACAACGTGCCCATCATCGTCTGCCGCATGCTGGGCGGCGACATCCGCCGTGCCATCCTGGGCGAGCAGGTGGGCACCATCGTGCACGACTGCTAGTCACGATCTTTTCGAACTCTACAGTCCGTAAGGAGATTTTATGGATATCGATACCATCCTTCTGGATACCGAAGACCGCATGGAAAAAGCCATGGCCGCTCTGGAGCGCGACTTCCAGAAACTGCGCACCGGTCGCGCCACCACCGCCCTGGTGGACGGTATCAAGGCCGATTACTACGGCACCCCCACCCCCATCTCCCAGATGGCTTCCGTGGCCGTGCCCGACAGCCGCACCATCACCATCCAGCCCTGGGACAAGGGCGGCATCTCCGTGGTGGAGAAGGCCATCCTCAAGTCCGACCTGGGCCTGACCCCGGTCAATGACGGCCGCATCATCCGCATCAACATCCCGCCGCTGACCGAAGAGCGCCGCAAGGAGCTGGTCAAGGTGGCCCGCAAGTACACCGAAGACGCCAAGGTGGCCGTGCGCAACGTGCGTCGTGATGCCAACGACTCCCTGAAGAAGCTGGAGAAGGAAAAGACCATCACCGAAGACGAACAGAAGAAGGCCGAAGCCGAAGTGCAGAAGCTGACCGACAAGTTCGTGGCCGATGCCGACAAGCGCAGCCAGGCCAAAGAAAAGGAAATCATGGACATCTAGTGTCCGCCTTCCGGGAGCGGCCCTGCCGCTCCCGGACGTTTTCCGCAGCCCGGCCAGCCCCAGGGGCACCGGGCCGTGTTTTTTTCGGCACGGTCATGTTTTCCGGGCCTGTCGTCCCCGGTTCAGAGAGGTACCATGAGCGAAACGCTTACCCATCTTCCCGTACACCTGGCCATCATCATGGACGGCAACGGCCGCTGGGCCCAGGCCCGCGGTCTGCCGCGCGAGGCGGGGCACCGTGCCGGTGCCGAGACCGTGCGCACCATCGTGACCGAATGCCGCCGTCTGGGCATCCGCCACCTGACCCTGTACACCTTTTCCAGCGAGAACTGGTCGCGGCCCAAGACCGAAGTCTCGGCCCTGTTCTCCCTGCTGCTGGAATTTTTGGGCCAGGAAGTGCCCCGCATGGAGCGCGAGGGCATCCGCCTGAACATCCTGGGCGACATGGAGGCCCTGCCCCTGGCCGCCCGCACGGCCCTGCGCCACGGCCTGCGCCGCACGGCGGCCAATACGGACATGGTGCTCAACCTGGCCCTCAACTACGGCGGCCGCGCCGAGCTGGTGCGCGCCGTGCGCAGCATGATGGCCGAGGGCCTGCGCCCCGAGGACGTCACCGAACAGAGCCTGGCCGACCATCTGTACACCGCCGGACAGCCCGACCCCGATTTCCTCATCCGCACCAGCGGAGAACAGCGCCTGAGCAATTATCTGCTCTACCAGTGCGCTTACAGCGAATTCTACTTCACCCCCACGCCCTGGCCCGACTTCGGCGTGGAGGCCCTGCACGAGGCCCTGGCCGTCTATGCCGGACGCTCGCGCCGATTCGGGAAAACCCAGGAGCAAATCAATGGCCGTTGATCACGCCACCGACATCCGCCGCACCATCACCGGCCTCGTTCTGGCCGCCATCGTCGTTCTTGCCCTCGTCCTGCGGGGCTGGGTGCTGCTTGCCCTCATCCTGCTGGTGGCGGCGCTGGGCCTGTGGGAGTTCTTCTCCCTGTTCTGGGGCAACAAGCGCATCCCCAGCCGCGTCTGCGCCATCGCCCTGGGCTGGGGCATGCTGACGCTGACCTGGGCCCACCGCACGCAGGACGCCCTGGTCTGCCTGGGCGCGGGCTTCGTGCTGGCTGCCATGAGCTTCCTGTTCCGCTGGAACGAGGTGGAAGAGGAAGGCGTGCCCGCCTTTGCCGCCAGCGGCATCTTCATGGCCGGTCTGGCCTACATCCCGCTGCTGTTGCTGCCCGCCACCTATCTTTCCACCACCAAGCTCATCTTCGTGCTGGCGGCCGTGGCCGTCTCCGATACCTCCGCCTATTTCGTGGGCACCCGCTTCGGGCACCACAAGCTGTGGCCCCGCGTGAGCCCCAACAAGAGCTCCGAAGGCGCGGTGGGCAGTCTGGTGGGCTGCGTCATCTTCTGCACCATCTACGGCGCCTGCCTGGGCAGCGCCAGCTGGTGGGCCTTCGCCCTGCTGGGGATCGCCATCAATGCCTTTGCCCAGCTGGGCGACCTGTTCGAATCCGCCCTCAAGCGCGCGGTGCATGTGAAGGACTCCAGCAACCTGCTGCCCGGCCATGGCGGCATCCTGGACCGTGCGGACAGCATCCTGTTCGCCATGCCCATGTTCGCCGTCGTGGACCAGTGGTTCTTCTTCTTTTAGCCGTCATGCCGCCGGCAGCTGATGGAAGCATCGGCTGCCCGTGCTGAGCCCGATTTTGCAAAGGGGCCGGTCTTCTTCTGGGGGACCGGCCCCTTTGGCGTTTTTTGGGGGGACGCTGGCGGGGAATAGATCCGCTTGCGCTCTGTGGAATAGCCGTCGGATGACGGCCATTGCCCGGCATCCGGGCTGGGTCAAGCGCGGCGAGGCTGCAGGGTGGCGGGGTCTGCGCGTCCCCAGCCCTCCCTTCCCCCGCAAACACGCTTGCATCCCCCTCCTTCCTCCCTCCGGCCCGCTCTCGACGCGGCAAGGGATTTTTGGCATGCTGTGGACGATTTTGTCCCGGAGACAAAGGAGAAACACATGTCAGATCTGTGGCCCGGGCTGAACGGCCCTGCGATTCGGTATATTTCGGAAGCGCCTTCCGAGGCGTGGCGGCGCGGCGTGCGCCAGCTTGTCCTTTTGGGCTCCACCGGTTCCATCGGCGGCAACACATTGGCGGCCATCCGTTCGCGGCGGCGTGAATGCGTGGTGCTGGGCCTTTCCTGCGCGCGCAACATCAAGACCCTGGCCGAGCAGGCCCAGGAGTTCCGGCCCCCGTATCTGGCCGTGCTGGACGAGGCTTCGGCAGCGGGCCTGCGCAAGCTGCTGCCCACGGGCTACACCCCCGAGATCCTGGTGGGCAGCGAAGGCTATGCCCGTCTGGCGGCCCTGCCCGAAGCGGACACCGTGCTTTCGGCGCAGGTGGGCGCGGCGGGCCTGGCCGGGACGCTGGCGGCCGCGCTGGCGGGCAAGGTCATCTGCCTGGCCAACAAGGAATCGCTGGTGCTGGCCGGTGACATGCTGCGTCAGGTCTGCGCCCGTACCCATGCCAGCATCCTGCCGGTGGACTCCGAGCACAACGCCATCTTCCAGTGCCTGGCCGGACGCGGGCAGGAGGTGGACCGCCTGCTGCTGACGGCCTCCGGCGGCCCGTTCCGCGGCCGCAGCCGCGAGGAGCTGCGCAACGTGACCCGCGCGCAGGCCCTGGACCATCCCAACTGGAAGATGGGCGCCAAGATCAGCATCGACTCGGCTACCATGATGAACAAGGCGCTGGAAGTGGTGGAAGCCTTCCACCTGTACGGCGTGCCGCTGGAAAAGATCACGGTGCTGGTGCATCCGCAGTCGTTGGTGCATTCGCTGGTGCAGTTCACGGACGGCAGCCAGCTGGCGCAGCTGGGCACGCCGGACATGCGCATCCCCATCGCGGCCTGCCTGTTCTGGCCCCGCTGCGTGGATACGGGCGTGCCGCCGCTGGATCTGGTCAAGGCTGGCACCCTGCAGTTCTTCGCCCCTGACGACGAGGCCTTCCCGGCCCTGAAGCTGGCGCGTCGCGCTCTGCGGGAACGCGGCGGCATGTCGGTGGTGATGAACGCCGCCAACGAGGCCGCCGTGGAGCTGTTCCTGTCCGGCAAATGCGCCTTTGCCGACATCGCGGATCTGGTCTCGGCCGCCATGGATGCCCATGCCGCCGGCGAGCCGGGGCACGAACCGTTCTGCCCGCCGCTGTCCTGTAGCGGCGATGACAGTCTTGCCCTTGAACGGGAAGTGACTATCTTGACAGAGCGCATGTCGCGCCTTGACCTGAAAACACGCGAGCTGGTGAAACAGCTGGCCCGCGCCGGAGTTGACGAGTGCTGACGACCATCGTTGCCGCCATCATTGTCCTTGGCGGCCTGATCTTTTTCCATGAACTGGGACATTTCGCCGTGGCCCGCTGGCTGGGCATGGGCGTGTCCACCTTTTCCCTGGGCTTTGGCCCCAAACTGCTCAAATACCGTCACGGCAAGACGGAATACGCCCTGTCGCTGGTGCCTCTGGGCGGCTATGTGGCCCTGGTGGGCGAGAACGACGAGAACGACATCCCCAGCGGTTTCACCCGGGAGGAATGCTTTTCCCTGCGGCCCGCGTGGCAGCGCTTCCTCGTGATCGCGGCCGGGCCCTTCGCCAACATCCTGCTGGCCTGCATCCTGTGCTGGGTGGTGGCCTGGGGCTGGGGCAATGCCGTCATGCTGCCGCAGGTGGGCGCCGTCATGCCCCAGAGCGCGGCGGCACAGGCCGGTCTGCAGAAGGGCGACCTGATCCTGAGCATCGACGGCCGTCCCCTCCATTCGTGGGACGAGATATCCCCGACCGTGGCCGAGGCCAACGGCCGTCCCCTGACCCTGACCGTGGCCCGGCAGCCCGCCGAGGGCATGACCCAGGGCACGGAACTGGAACTGACCCTGACGCCGCAGTGGAGCACGCGCAAGACCATCTTTGGCGAGGATGAGAAAGCCTGGCTCATCGGCATCGGGCCGCTGGGCTCGGTGCGCGTGGAAGAACTGGGCTTTTCCGAGGCGTTGAAGACGGGCCTTGTCCAGACCTGGCGTCTGGTGGACCTGACCTGGCAGAGCTTCGTCAAGCTGGCCCAGCGCGTGGTGCCCGCCGATCAGGTGGGCGGCCCCATCATGATCGCCCAGATGGTGGGCCAGCAGGCGGAGCAGGGCCTTGGGGGCGTGCTCGGCCTGGCGGCGCTCATCAGCATCAACCTGGCCATCCTCAACCTGCTGCCCGTGCCCGTGCTGGACGGCGGCCAGATGCTCTTTTGCCTCATCGAGATGATCTTCCGCCGCCCCGTGCCGCAGAAGATCCAGGAATGGGGCATGCGCGTGGGCATGGCCCTGCTGCTGAGCCTGATGATCTTTGCCACCTTCAACGACGTGACACGCATCATCAATACGCCGGACGAGGCCCCGGCCGTGGAAAAGACGGCCCCCTAGCGTCCGGCGGGAGAAATCGATATGGCGACACACGCTGTCCCGGGAACGGGACTGGAGCTGATACTCAACGCCGCTGAAGGCGTGCTGCAGATCGTGGTCACGGAGGATGAGGCCATCCTTTGTGCGCAGGAATGGTACCGCAGCGAGCGGGCCACGGAGATCCTGGCCCCGGCGCTGGCCGAGCTGGCCACGTCGTTGGGCATCCGGTGGAGCGATCTGCGCCGCATCGCCTGCGTGCGCGGGCCGGGCTCCTTTACGGGCATCCGCCTGACCCTGGCCACGGCCGCCGCCCTGCGCCGTTGCGGCCGGGCGCAGCTGGCCGGGCTGGACTACATGCAGGCCCTGGCCACCACGGCCGTCATGCGGCGCGGCATGCTCTACGGCGGCCACGTCTGGGTCCTGACCCATGCCCGTCGCAACCTTGTCCACTGCCAGCCCTTCATCAGCTACGGGCCCGAGATCCCGGCCCAGCCCCTGCAGGGCGTGACCCTGTGCACGCCGGCCGAGGCCGTGGCGGCCATCACGGCCGATACGGCGGACGCCACGCTGGTCTGCGGTACGGGCCTGCGGCGCAATGTGGACGCCTGCGCACCGCTGGAAAACCTGCCTGCCGTGACCTGCCTGCCCGCCTGCATCCATGCCTCCACCGAGGCCCTGTGTTTGCTGGCAAGGCATGGTGACTATGCTCCTGAGGACATCGAGCCGCTGTATGTGCGCCCCTGCGATGCCGTGGACAACCTGCCCGATCTGGCCCGTCGCCAGGGCCGGGACAGCGATGCCGCCACCGCCGAACTGGAGCGCCTACTGCATCTGGCCCCGGGCAGCGAGATCTGATGTTGTGATGTGATGGGACGTGTCCTGGGGAAGGGAGACCTTTTCCCAAAGACACGCCCCTCGTGTTTTCTTGTGGGCGTGCCTGCGCCCCGGAGCCCTTCACGGCGACGTCCTTTTCCAAGGAGGAACGCGCATGTCTGACGAACATATCCTTGAGGGCAGCGATGCCGCCGAACGGCCCCTGCTCAGTTATCGCCAGTCCTGGCTGGCCTGGGCCGGACCGGTGCTGATGCTGCTGGTCTGCGTGGCCCTGTGCGTGGCCGGGCAGCGCTACATGCCGGAATTTTTCTGGATCTTCGCGGGCGTGGGCGCCCTGCTGGTGCTGTGTATGGTCTACAGGGTCCTGCTGGTGCGCAGCGTGCACCTGTATGCCGACAGCAAGGGCGTCTGGCTGTACCGGGGCATCCTGCCCTGGAACCGGGGCGCCGTGGGCGTCAAATGGCGGGACATGGAAGATGCGGCCTTCACCTCGGGTTTCAGCAGCTGGCTGTTCAACAGCTACACCGTGCGGGTGGGCAACCGTTTTTCGCAGCAAAGCGAGATACTCGTACACAATATCGCCAACGGACGCGAAGCCGTGAACCAGCTCAACGAGCTGCAGGGACGTTTTTGCGGTCGTGCCGCCCGGCATGACGACTGATCCTCCCCGTCTGAACCGGGGAAAGAGATACGAGAGGGGGAGGGGCGTTTTTTGGTAAAAACTGCCCCTCCCCCTCTCGCGCTCTTCCCCACCCCGAAAAAACTTTTCTTCTGGTCTGTATGGCGGGTCTCCGTCGCTGTATGGCGGACATGGTGCCGCAAGGCTGAATCGGCCCGGCGCAAGGCTCACGCTTCGTCCATATATTCTATTCCTCTGGATGGCATAAAAACGCCCCGTATCGTCTTGATACGGGGCGTTTCTGTGCTGCCGGGGACACAGACGCCCGGCACGGTTTCGGCGTCTCTGATGACCGTCAGGGGCCATAATAAAAGTTTTAGGGAAGGAGAGGGGGAGCATGAGGGGGAGAGGGAGGACCCTTTTCCAAAAGGGTCTCCCTCTCCCCCTCATAAAAAATCTCCGTCGTTACTTGCGATTCTGGGCGCGCAGATAGGCCTTGGCGTCAGGGTCGCCGTTCTTGGCGGCCAGACGGTACCAGCGGGTGGCTTCGGAAAGGTTGCGCTGCACGCCGGTGCCCTGGTCGTACATAAGGCCCAGACTGTACTGGGCGGCGGGCTCGTTCTGGTCAGCGGCCTTGCGGTACCATTCCACGGCCTTGGCGTAGTCCTGCGGCACGCCGCGGCCCTGTTCGTACATGAAGCCCAGATTGTACTGGGCCTCGGCATAGCCGCGCTCGGCGGCACGGGTGTACCATTCCACGGCCTTGAGGTTGTCCTGGGCAAAGCCGCGGCCTTCGGCGTACATGTAGGCCAGATTGTTCTGGGCCTTGAGGTGGTCCTGTTCGGCGGCGCGCTGGAACCAGTGGGCCGCCTTGGTGTCGTCCTGGTTGCTGGCCTTGGCGTTGAGGTACATCCAGCCCAGGGAGTACTGGGCATCGGCCAGGCCCTGGTTGGCGGCACGGCCGTACCAGTCGATGGCCTCGTTCTCGCTTTTGCGCACACCGCGGCCGTGGGCGTAGAGGTAGCCCAGATTATACTGGGCCATGGCCAGGCCCTGCTCGGCGGCCTTGCGGAACCAGCGTCCGGCCTCGCCGTAGTTGCGCCGCACGCCGTCGCCCGTGGCCAGCGCGGTGGCCAGCGCGTTCTGGGCGTTGGCCAGGCCCTTGTCGGCGGCCTGACGGAACAGGGGCACGGCACGCTGGGGGCTCTTTTTGACGCCGCGCCCGTCCTGGGTCAGGCGGCCGAGGATGTACAGGGCCTCGGCATTGCCGTTTTTGGTGAGCGGCGTGAGCAGGGTGACGGCTTTTTTGTAATCCTTGCTGTCCAGGGCGCTCTGGACTTCGCCCAGCACGGCTTCCGCGGCGCGCTCTTCGGGACTGGGGACGCTTTCTGCGGCCTGAGCGGCGTCAGGGGCGGGAGCCGCGGTATCGGCCGCCGGGATGGACGCGGGCAGCAGCAGGGTCAGGGCCAGGACGGCGGGCAGGGCGAACAACGGCAGGCGGCACAGGGCGCTGCCGGTGGACATACGGGACATGGGAGGTCTCCTTACAGGCGTTGCAGCAATGAAACGATATGGGCATCCGGGCCCTTGGGATCGACGAAGGCGTGCTCGCGGCAGAAGGCCCGGCGGGCGGACTGGACGCGCTCATCCAGCCACCAGCGGGCGGGGTTGTCCCAGACTTCCCGGACCTTGGCGGCGGCCGCCTCGGCGGAAGGCTGCCAGATGCCGGCCTCGGCCAGCAGATCCAGCCGGGCCAGGGCTTCGTCGGTCATGGGCCAGATGGATCTGTCCCAGTAGGCGATGGTGGGCACATTGGCCGCCAGGGCCTGGAGCAGGGTGGTGCCGTGATGGTCCAGCACCATGAGGGCGCAGGTGAGCATCCGGGCTTCCAGCGGGCCGCTGCACAGACGCACATGGGGGAAGCGCGGCAACAGCCAGGGCGCATCGTCCAGCGCGCCCGGCGCGTCGAAATGGGGGCGGTAGAGGATCTTGTCGTGCAGGCGGCGGGGCAGGTCCTCAAGGAACCACTGCTTGTCTTCCCGGTACTGGAGCCATTGCAGGGGCGTGGGGCGCGAGTCGAGACGATGCCCGTACAGGGGCATCTCCGCGCCTACGAAGAGCAGGGTATCGTCGCCGCCGCGCCACTGGTCGGCCATGTTGGCCAGCAGGGGATAGGGCAGCGGCAAGAACTGGCCGCCCTTGCCCGCACCCGTGGCCTCGTAATGGCTCCAGCCCCAGGTGCCGAACGCGTGCTGACTGAACTCCACCAGCGGGGTCTCGCACAGGCAGCGCACCTGGCCCACGTTGCCCCCGTGCTGGACGAACATGACACGGTGGCCGCGGGCACGCCAGAGGGCCAGCTTCTGGCGGTAATGGGTATCCTCATGCGCACGGACCGAGGCCACGCGCACGCGCGGGACACGCGCCGGGGCGACGTGGTCGGGATGATCCAGCTCGGCAAGGGTCTGGGGCAGGGCGCCGATGAAAATGGGCAGGGGATCGAGCGGCAGGTCGTGCTTCACACCGGTGGCCGCGCTGCCGAAATGGGCGGCCAGAGGGCGGCTGGCATCGGGCTGGCGGCTGGGATGGAGCAGGGCCAGCGAATAGCGCAGGGCCTGATGCAGCCGCATGCCGCGCAGGGGCGGGCAGGGCAGGCGCAGCACGCAGGAGCGCGCCCAGGCCCGCAGGCGCTGTTTCAGGCTGCCGCTGTCTTCCGGCGGGATGAGCTGGCCATAGGAGGCGCACACGGGCAGGGCGTAGGAGCGGGTCCAGCGTTCGGGCCAGACGGCCTCCAGCAGGCGGGACATGAGCCAGGTGTTCCAGTCCGCGCCCAGGGCGCCGCTCATGACGAAATCGTGTTCCGTGGCGAAGGAAAAGGCGCAGTCCTCGGGCAGCAGCTCCACATGCAGGGGCAGGTGGCCCCAGTCCTCCACCATGGCGCGCACGCGCAGCCAGCGTTCCACCAGCTGGCGCGCCACCGTGCAGGCCCAGGGCGTCAGCAGGGTCTCCCAGTAGACGCCGGGCAGGTCGATCTCGTCCGGGCCCAGCAGGGTCCTGACGGGATTGTTTTCCTCGGCGCGACGGCGTTGCAGGTCCAACAGGTGCCGCCCCAGGGCGGGGATGCTGTCCACGGTCAGGGACTGGGCCATGAGCACGGCCCTGTCCAGGGTGGCGGGATCGCGCAGGGGCTCCCGGCCGAAGACGAAGCTGTCTTCCCAGCCGGGAAAGAAATCTTCTTCCGTATCGAAACACCAGGGCCCGGCTGCCCAATGGGTATCGGGATCGGCCCCACGGGGCATGAGCCCCAGGACAAGGTGGCGCGTCTGAGCCATGAGAGCAAACCTTGGTGGAAGTGGGCAGCGGGGGAACCCCGTGCGGGAGTGGAGACAGTGCGACATGCGTCGCGTAACGGCCAAGATAGCCGGTTTGCAGGGAAAAGGAAAGACTGCCCCGTCCCGCTTTTGCCATTTGCAGGGCAACCTGTTATGAGAGCGCAGGAGGACGGCAGCGCCGGGAAAAGCATGAAACAGAACACATCAGGCTACTTGCTGGCCCTGCTGGCCGTGGTCATCTGGTCGGGGAATTTCGTGGTGGCGCGCGCCGTGGCGGACATGATCCCGCCGTGGCAGTGCAACTTCTGGCGCTGGTTCACGGCCTTCGTCACCATCCTGCCCTTTGCCTGGCGCCATCTGCGCGAGGACTGGCCCGCTCTGCGCCGTCACTGGCGTTTTGTGGTGGTCATGTCCCTGCTGGGCGTGACGCTGATGAACACCTTTTTCTACAAGGCCGGGCAAAGCACAGAGAGCCTGAACATGGCCCTGATCGCGCCCACGGCCCCCATCATCATCCTGATATTCTCGCGCCTGCTCTACGGTGAGGCCATCACCCCGCGCCGTCTGCTGGGCATGCTGGTGGTGGCCACAGGCATCGTGATCCTGGTCAGCCGCGGCGATATGGAACGCCTGGCGGCCCTGCGCTTTGCCCTCGGTGACCTCTGGTCCCTGGGCGGAGCGGCAAGCTTTGGCCTGTATTCGCTGTTCATGCGCCACCGGGGCACGGATCTTTCGGTCTTCGGCTTCAGTGCCGCCACCTTCGGGCTGGGGGCGCTGTTCTGCGTGCCGCCCGTGCTGGCCGAGATGTGCTGGCTGCCGCCCGTGCAATGGGAGCCTGCCGTCATCATAGGCGTGCTCTATGCCGGGGTGGGCTGCTCCTTCTGTTCCTTCTGCCTCTGGACGGCCGCCATCAGCCGTATCGGGCCCGTGCGTGCGGGCATCGTCTACTACAGCATGCCCGTCTTCGCCGCCACGGGGGCCCATATCGTCCTTGGGGAGGCCGTCAACACGGCCCAGGTAGTGGGCGGCATGCTCATCATCGGCGGCATCCTGATCGCGACACTGCAACGACCGCACCTGCCGGTGCGCAAGGAGAACTCATGAACGACAACGGAAAGCTGCGAGTGGTGCTGGCCACCCATAATGCCGGCAAGATCCGGGAACTGGCCGATCCCATGGCCGACTTCGGCATCGAGGTGGTGGGTATTTCCCTCTTCCCCGAGATCGGCGAGATCGAAGAGACCGGGACCACCTTCGAAGAGAATGCCCTCATCAAGGCCCGTGCCGTGTGCGCCGCCACCGGTCTTGTGGCCGTGGCCGACGACTCCGGCCTGGAAGTGGACGCCCTGGACAAGGGCCCCGGCGTCTATTCCGCCCGCTATTCCAACGACTGGGAAAGCCTGCCCGGCGAGAGCGTGGACAAGCGCAACATGCGCAAGCTGCTTTTTGAACTGCGCGATGTGCCCCAGGCCCGCCGCTCCTGCCGCTTCGTGAGCTGTATGGTGGCCGTGCATCCTGACGGCCGCGAGCTTGTGGTGCGCGGTACCTGGGAAGGTCGCATCCTCGAAGAGCCCCTGGGCGAGAACGGCTTCGGCTACGATCCCCTGTTCTGGGACGAGAGCATCCGCAAAAGCGCCGCCCAGCTCACCCGTGACGAGAAGAACGCCCGCAGCCATCGCGGCAACGCCCTGCGGGCCCTGCTGGCCCGCTGGTCCGATTTCATGGCCGGGAAGTAGCCCGGGAGCACCCGGTGATGCGGGGAAAGGGGGGGGCTCGTCGCTGCTGCCGATGCCAGTAACGTTCCTGCCCCGTTGATGGGGACGGCCTATCGTTTTTGAGGGAAGAACCTCCTCATTGTTGCTGTCGATGCCCGTAACGCTCCCTTGTCGCTAACGGGCACGGCCTGCGGCCGCCATCCGGTCGCTGCTGGCGCGAGAGGGGTTCCCCCCTCAAACTCCCCCCTCCCCAGCGCGCTTTATCGCGGTGCCTTCGGCACCGACGGGGGGCCGGAGACAAGGCTGTTTGATGCAAAGTAATGGAACGTCCCCACTGCCGCGATCATGCGGCAGTGGGGACGTTCCATTACTTTTGTGCGGGAGATGCTCCGGACAGGATGCCCGCGGCTTTCCCGTGCCCCGGCGGCAGGGAGCAGGCCGGGACGGATAAAAGTTTTTGGAAGGGAGATGGGGGAGCACGAGGGGGAAGAGGGAGAACCTTTTTCCAAAAAGGTTTCCCTCTTCCCCCTCGTCAAAACGCGGCTGCCATGCAGCCTGTGGGCCCGTGGGCGCTATTCGGCGGCAGCGGGCTTTTTCTTTTCGGGCTTGGGCGTTTCGATGATGGTGCCGTCGGGCTCCACCATGGAAAGGGCGTGCACGGGGCAGGCCTCCATGCAGGCGGTGATCTTTTTGCCGTTCTCTTCACGCCAGGCCTTGCACATGTCGCAGCGCACGGCCACTTCGCGGCGGCTGCGCTGGGCCATGGTCTCGCCGCCTTCTTCGGGCATGCCGATGGTATCCAGCGAGATGGTGCCGTAGGGACAGACGGCGATGCACATCTTGCAGGCCACGCACAGCTGCACGCGCATGGTGATGCGGCCGTCCTCTTCCTGCTGCAGGGCGCCGGTGGGGCAGATGTTGCAGCAGGGGGCGGGGTTGCACTGGTGGCAGCGCACGGTGGTCTTGAAGCCTTCGGCCTTGACCACCTGCACGCGCGAGACCAGCACGTCGCGGTGCTTCATGGCTTCCTTGAAGGTCATCCCGTGGTGCGCGGCGATACAGGCCACTTCGCAGCGGCGGCAGGCGCGGCATTTGTCGGGTATTACCTGAATATGCTCAATCATGGCTTTCCTCCGGCTCCACCTCCAGATTGGTCATCACAAGACCGTGTCCGCCGGTGAAGCGTATGGCGTCGCTGCCGCAGTGGGGGCAGGTGAAGTGCCTTCTGTGCAGCTCGAATGTATGTCCGCAATCCGTGCAGCGGCAGGGCAGGGGAGCGGTCTGCAGGATGAGCTCCGCGCCTTCGGCCATGCCGCCCTGGGCAAAGATCTCGAAGCAGCCTTTCAGGGTCTGCGGCTCCACACAGGAGATGAGGCCCAGCTCGCAGGTGATGCTACGGATGCGGCGCACCCGTTGTTCCGGGTGGGCCGCATTGTGGTCTTCCACAGTTTTCAGGGCTATCTTGAGCAGCCCCTGGACAAGACTGGCTTCGTGCATCCTTGTTTCCGGCCTAGCGCTCCGTGCAGGAGACGCAGGGGTCGATACTGTTGGTGATCAGGGCCACGTCGGCCACGGCGCAGTCGCGCATCATGACGCCCAGGGCCTCCCAGTTCATGTACGAAGGCACGCGCCACTTGAGGCGGGCCGGGATGTCCGTGCCGTTGGTACGGATGTAGTAGAAGACTTCGCCGCGGGGCGCTTCGCTGCGGGCGCAGGCTTCGGCCGTGTGGATCTGGCGCATGGGCACGCAGTGGGGGCCTTCGGGCATGCGTTCGCAGCACTGGCGGATGAGCTTGAAGGATTCGAAGATCTCGTCCAGGCGCACCATGGTGCGGGAGTGGATGCAGCAGCCGTCATGGGTGATGCTCTTGAACTCCAGGTCGGGATAGGCCGCATAGGGCGAATCCTTGCGCACGTCGATGGCGATGCCGGAACCGCGCGCCACGGGGCCCACCACCCCCAGGCGCAGGGCGTCTTCCCTGGGCAGCAGGCCCAGGCCCTTGGTACGGCCCAGGACCATGGCGTTGGTGGCATAGATCTCGCGGATCTCGTCCACGGCGGGCTCCACCTTGTCGATCATGCCCAAGATGTACTTGAGCATGTCCGGGGGCACGTCGCACTTGACGCCGCCGATGCAGTTGGAGGCCAGGTTCATGCGGTTGCCGTACACGGTCTCCTTCACGTCCTGCATCATCTCGCGCACTTCCATGACGTGCATGAACAGCGACTTGAAGCCGATGATGTGGGCCTGGATGGCGGTGTTGAACAGGTGCGAGGCCACGCGCTTGATCTCTTCGGCCAGCACGCGCAGGTAGCGGGCACGGACGGGGATCTCCATGCCCAGCACGTTTTCCACGGCCATGCTGTAGGTGAAGCTGTGGCTGTTGGAGCACAGGGAGCAGACGCGCTCGGTCAGGGTGACGTTCTTGATGAGGTTGCGCTGGGTGGCCAGGGCCTCCATGCCGCGGTGCACGTGACCGGAGGTCAGCTCCACCTTGCGGATGGTCTCGCCTTCCACGGTGAGGTTGAAGTAGACGGGCTCTTCAAGCGCCACATGCACGGGGCCCAGCGGCATGTTGAAAGTGGTGAGCTTGCTCATGCGCGTTCCCCTTCCTTTTCTTTCAGAATGCGTTCCCAGAGGTCCGTGGTGCAGGCCCCGTTCATCATGATGGACAGCGGCACGGCCTCGTTGAGGATGCCGGCGTCCAGTTCCTCGTCAAGGAAGAGGCGGCGCGGGTTGGGCTGGTTGGCCACGCGGATGCCGTACAGTTCCATCATCTCGCGCTCATGCCAGTCGGCATTGGCGAACAGGGGGGTGATGGAAGGCACGGTGTTGTGTTCGGCGGTCAGGGTGACGGTGATGTTGTAGACCACGCCCTGCAGCTCGAAGTGGTAGCACAGTTCCTGCTGCTGTTCGCCCAGCTGCTTCAGGTTGTAGGCCGTGATCATGCACAGACGGGCATGGGCGCCCTGCAGGGCGGTGGCGGCCTGGCTCATGAAACGGGGATGGTCCAGACGGAACCAGTGGAAGGCGTTGCCGTAGGCGTCGGTGCTGTGATGTATGGCTTTGTCGCGGGTGCAGAGGGCTCCCAGAGCCTCTATGAGCGCGGCGTTGCCTTGCAGAATCTCTTGCATGTTCAATCCTCGTAAAAACGGCTAATCCGTGGTGGGCGCGGCAGAAGCGGGGGGCTGGGCGGGCTCCATGGCTTTGTGGGGCTCGGGCAGATGACAAAGGCTGCGTTTGGCGTCCTCGATCTGGCGGCACTTGGGGCACAGGTGACGGATCTGGTCGGGGTCGATCTCGCTGTTCTTGGCGTAGAGTTTTTCCGCCAGTTTGAGCGGCAGGGGCCGCATGAGGGTGCCGCAGTGCGAGCAGGGTTCGTAATTGATGGTCTGCTGCTCCACACGACCGAACTTTTCGGACTCCAGGTGGGCCGAATGCCAGTCATTGGTGATGCTCATGGCACCGGTGGGGCAGTACTGGCGGCAGGAGGCGCACAGACAGCAGGAGTCCTGCCAGACCGTGATGGTGTAGCCGCTGTTGTCCGGTTTCTGGCGGATGTTGATGGCCCCGGCGGCACAGACATGACGGCACACGCCGCAGCCCATGCACAGGTTGGGGTCGATCTTCACCCGGCCCCGCAAGCGCTCGGGCGTGAATGTTTCACCCAGCGGGAACGGGTCCGTGCTGGGGCCTTGCAGCAGATTGCGGAACAGAATTTTCAGAAAACCCGCCATAATTATTCCTCCGGGCCCGGGCGCGGGCCTTTGGGCGTACGGGGAATCAGACCGCAGACGTGGTGGCATATGCCGCAGCGCCGGCAGGGCTGATCCCCGGAAGTTGTCTCGGCAGCGGGGGAGGCACCGTCAAGAGGTGCGGTACCGTCAGCGGGAGCGGCGTCACGCAGCCCCAGCCAGACGGCCAGCCGATGCAAAGGCTTCCCCCTGTCCATTTATTCCTCGATGCCCAGCTTTTTGAGCCACATCTTGCGTGCCAGCACCACGCCTTCCAGGATGGCCTGGGGGCGGGGCGGACAGCCGGGCACGTTCACATCCACGGGGATGTAGCGCGAGATGGGGCCCTCGATGGAGTAGCCTTCGCGGAACACGCCGCCGGAGATGGGGCAGATGCCCACGGCCACGGTGATCTTGGGCTCGGGGATCTCGTTCCAGACCGCGAGCACGCGGTCGCGCACACGGGTGGTCAGCGGGCCGGTGATGAGCACGATGTCGGCATGGCGGGGGCTGCCGCAGTACCGGCACCCCAGGCGTTCCACGTCGTAGCGGGGGATGCAGGCCGTGGTGGCCAGTTCCACGTCACAGCCGTTGCAGGAGCCCGCGTTGATGCGGAAGAGCCACGGCGAGCGTACCGACAGTTTCTTGAGCATGTTGTCCAGACTCATGCCCGACCTCCTTACAGCGCCCACACCAGCACCAGGCTCACCAGAGCCAGGACGGTGGGGACCTTCACATAAAAGCGGAACGCCTGGTCGATGCGGAAACGCCCGGTGGCGGACTTGACCAGGGTCAGGGACAGCAGCATCAGCACCAGACACTTGAAGACGAACCAGATCAGGTTGACGATCCAGAAGTCGGAGATGGTGCCGGGGAAGAACAGGGCCACGCCCAGGCCCAGGACCACGAAGGTCTTGAGGGCGGAGCCGATCTGGAACAGGGCCAGCAGGGGGCCGCCGTATTCCAGCAGGGGACCTTCCAGCACTTCGGTCTCGGCTTCGGGGATGTCGAAGGGCGGCACGCCCATGGTGCCGGGCAGGAAGATCAGGTAGGCCAGCAGGGCCGGGATCATGACCGGGTTGAGGCCCAGGGAACCGGCGTTCTGCTGCCAGTCCACGATGGCCAGCAGCGAGAACTCGGCACCGGTACCGGTGGCCTTGCCCACCAGCATGGCCACGGCCAGCAGGATCATGAGCAGGGGGGTCTCGTAGGCCAGCATCATGAGCATCTCACGCGAGAAGCCCATGGCGCCGAAGGGCGAGCTGGAGGCCGAGCCGCCCAGCATGATGGCGATGGCCGGGATGGGCAGCAGGTAGAAGAGCACCAGCAGGTCGCCCATGTTGTACAGGCCGCTGAACACGCCGGGCACGGGGATGAAGGCCGCACAGACGGCCATGCCCGCAAAGCCCACCACGGGCGCGGCCAGGAAGACGCTGCGCACGGCCGTTTTGGGGATCAGGGTCTCCTTGGTCAGCAGTTTGGCGATATCCAGCAGGGGCTGGATCAGCGGCGGGCCCACGCGGCGCTGCAGGCGGGCCTCGACGCGACGGTCAAGGCCTTTGAACAACAGCCCCACAGCCAGCGCGAACAGGCCGCCGGGGAAAATGCACATGTGCAGCACACCAAGAATGATGTCGGTCATCTCGGTTTCTCCTTCCTAGCTCTTGTTGTCTACGCTGGTATTGCCCGGGAACCAGGCCAGGCGGCGAACCAGCCCGCCGTAGATGCCCGAGGGCGCCATGCGGCTGGTGGCCACCTCGGTGGGCAGGCCGCAGGTATGCACGTCCACTTCACGCAGCACCACGAAGCGGCGCACGAAGTACCAGCCCGCGGCGGCGGCGATGGCCATCATCACGCTCAGGCCGGTGGCGTTCCAGGCACCGGGGCCTTCCTGCAGGCCCGAGAGGCCCACCACCAGGCTGCCGGCGTTGTAGTCGTCCAGGATGGCGTTGATGGGCCAGAGCATCAGGCCGGGGAAGATGCCGGTGATGATGCAGCCGATGGCCAGGATGGCCATGGGCACACGCATGGTCAGCGGGGCTTCCTGCACATGATCCAGATGCTTGGAAGGCTGGCCCAGGAAGGCCGCATGCAGGAACTTGGCGATGTAGGCCAGGGTCAGCACGCTGCCCACCAGGGAGAGCAGGGCCAGGAAGGGCTGGTCCGCCTGCATCAGGGCGTGGTAGATGATCCACTTGGACGAGAAGCCGCTGGTGGGCGGCACGCCGACCACGGACAGGCCGGCGATGGCGAACATGCACAGGGTGAAGGGCATCTTGCGGCCGATGCCGCCCAGGTCATCCAGGCTGTCGGCGTGGGTGGCGAACATCACGGCGCCGCAGACGAGGAAGAGCAGGTCCTTGAAGAACACGTGGTTGATCACGTGCAGCATGCCGCCCGCGTAGCCCAGGGCACCGCCGGCAGCCACGGCCAGCACCATGTAGCCGATCTGGCTCACGGTGGAGTAGATGAAGACCAGCTTCACGTTGTTGACCAGCAGGGCCTGGGTGGCGGCCATGACGATGGTGATGCCGCCGATCCACATGACCACGGTCTGGATCAGTTCATTGGGCCAGGCGGCGCTGACGCCGATCATGGCCAGGCTGCCGCCAATAAGCATGAAGAGCTTGATGAGGCCCAGGATGGAGCTCTTCAGCAGCACCGAGGATATGTAGCCGGACACGGGCGTGGGGGCCAGGGCCGGATGCATCTGCCAGTCGATGCGGAAGGGCAGCTGGGCGGCCTTCATGACGAAGCCGATGGCCAGCAGGGCGGTACCGCCCCAGACGACCCAGCCGGGCAGCAGGAAGATCTTGGTCAGGTGCTGCATGGACTCGGAAGAGAACGGCGTGGCCGGACCGAGCACACAGACGCCCACGAAGATGAAGCCGGCGCCCAGCACGTTGAAGAAGAAGTACTTGAAGGCTTCGCGCAGCGAGGCCTTGTCGCCTTCATGGGCGATGGCCATGTAGAGCGTCCACGAACTCATGATCTCCCAGAACAGGAAGAACTGGAAGAGATAGGTGCTGGCGGAGATGCCCACCAGGCCGCCGCACATGGCGGTGAAGGCACAGTAGAAGCGCCACTGGGTGTGGCTGTGGGACATGTAGCCCTGGGCGTAGAAGACGTTCAGGGCGCCGATGAGCGGCACGATGAGCGCGAAGCAGTAGCTCAGGGTATCCAGGTCGCGGCCCAGGAAGATCACCAGGGCGGCGGTCAGCAGCAGCACGAAGGCGCTGGAGCGGGCGGCCCAGATGGGATTGCGGCGGAAGAAGGCCGGCAGCAGGGCACCGAACACGGGCACGGCCACATAGATGGGCCAGGGCGCCATGACGGACTGGAGCACGACCAGATCCATGGAGGCCGGGGCGAAGCAGGCCGAGGCCACGGGGATGACCAGCGTGAGCGGGGCCCAGGGGGCCAGGCCCAGCAGCAGGCTGAGGGCGGCCAGGGCCATGAGGGCGCCGCGGATGGACCACGGGGCCTCTTCCACCATGGGCAGGTCGGCGGGACGTTCCTCGAAGACCAGGGTCTTGAGGATGCGCACGTAGTAGATGGCGCCCACCAGGGAGCCGATGAGGATCAGGGCCGCCAGCGCGGGATGACCGGCATGGATGGCGGACTGGATCATCAGGTATTTGCTGAAGAAGGCGGTGAACGGCGGCAGGCCCATGATGCAGATGAGGCCCACGGCCATACAGCTCACGGTCCAGGGCATGCACTGGCCAAGACCGCGCAGGTCGGCGAGCTTGCGGCTGCCGGCCCGCAGGATGAGGGCGCCCGCACCGAGGAAGAGCAGGTCCTTCATGATGGCGTGGCTGAGCATGTGCGACAGGGCGCCGGCCGTGGCCAGCCAGGTGCCCATGCCCAGCACCAGGGCGATCTCGCCCAGCTGGCCCAGGGTCGAGTAGGCCAGCATGCGCTTGATGTCGTCCTGCTTCAGGGCCATGAGCTCACCGAAGATCAGGGTGGCCGCGCCCATGAAGGTCAGGATGGAGCCGAACCAGGACAGGCCGAAGACCTCGGCCTTGGAGAACAGGGCGCCGTTGGTCTGGCCCAGCAGCAGGACCACGATGCCGAACATGCCCATCTTGGTGATGATACCGGACAGGGGACCGGACACCGAGGAAGGCGCGGCGGGGTGGGCATCGGGCAGCCAGGAGTGCAGGGGCACCAGACCGGCCTTGACGCCGAAGCCGACGAGGCAGAGCAGGGCGGCCATGTTCAGCACATGGGGCGAAAGCAGGGCGCTCTGGATGCGGACATCGGCAAGGCCCAGGCCGCCGTTGCCCAGCAGCAGCATGCCGGGCAGCATCAACAGGGCGCCGCCCGCGCACATCAGGTAGTATTTGAAGCCCGCGTCAAAGGCCACGCGGTTGGCTTCGTGCACCACCAGGAAGTAGGAGGCGAAGGTCATCAGTTCCCAGTAGCCGTACATGGCGGCCATGTCGGGCGTGGAAACGATGCCGGCCAGAGAGGCGAAGGTCAGCAGCAGGAAGAACCAGTACCAGCCCTGCCGGTGGGCGTGGGCCATGTAGCCCAGAGAGTACACCGAGACGATGAAGGCGATGAAGCCGATCATCACCAGGAAGAGCAGGGCCACGGGCGCGGGCGCATCCAGCGTCAGGGTCGCGGCCAGGGCGGCGGCACAGGCCAGCACGCCAAGGTGGGGCATCCAGCGGAATTTCGCCCAGGCGGCCACGCCGCAGACGAAGGCGCCGGCAAAGTAGATCCAGAAGGCGGGATGCACGGTGGCGTGGGCCACCTGCAGGCCGGCCCAGCCGGCAGCCACGTCCAGCATGGGGCCGCGGGCCAGGCCCATGAGCGCCACTAGCACGCCCAGCACCAGGGTCAGGGCGTCGGAACGGCAGCTGCCGGAGGCAGCGCCGTCACAGGCGGTGCTACAGGGCTGCAGGAAGCACTGGCGCAGGGCGTCCACATGCAGGGCGATGAGGACCGTGGCCGTGACGGCCGCCAGCACGGTGCAGAACAGGCCGCAGTGCAGAGGCAGGGAAGAGGCCAGTATGCCCTGGGTGATAAAAAGACGCCCTTCCGGGATCAGGAAGGGCGAACCGCCCACGCTGGCCATGAGGCCGAGGGCGAACAGGGCACCATTGACGGGTTGGAGTTTGACGGCCACGCGCAGGGCCGCGAAGGTCGCCGACGGAGCGGCGGGCCCGGCCAGGGAATTGAGGGCGCTCCAGCTCAGGCCGCGGGCCAGCAGCTGGAAGGCCACGAACAGCCAGACGCCTGTACCGGCGGCGGCATTGGCCGCACCCAGCGCCATGCAGATGAGGCCCGCGTCATGCACGGCCCCCCACAGGATGAGCCGGCGGGCGTTCTGCCGCTGGCGGATCGCCTGCCATGCGCCGTACAGCAGGAACAGCAGGCCCGGGATGAAAAGGATGAAGGAACCGCTTGCCGTGTAGGATGGTATTGTCATACGCGCCCCATTGTCTGCCGGGTAAAAAGTACAAAATTATTGCAGAGGACGTGGATGCGCGTCATCTGCCCGTGTTTGCCCTTCCGGCGGGATATCCTCGTGAAAAAAATTTTTTTCACGATTAGCCTAAAGATACGCGACATTCCTGACTGGTGCAAGCCTCTTTTTGGCTTGCTTGTCATTCCTGGCGCAAAGTCCTCGTCATCAGACGCATGACCGCTTCGCGGGGGGATTCGCCCCCGTGCAGCAGCCCCTGGACGGTATCGGTCACCGGCGTCTCCACGCCCAGCCGCCGGGCCAGGTCGTAGACCGCCGAGGTGGTCTTGACCCCTTCGGCCACCATGCCCAGGCTGGAGGTGATGTGCTCCAGGCTCTCCCCCTGTCCCAGGCGCAGGCCCACCTGCCGGTTGCGGGAAAGGTCGCCCGTGCAGGTCAACGCCAGGTCGCCCAGGCCGGAAAGGCCCATGAAGGTGGCCGCCTGCGCTCCGCAGGCCTCGCCGATACGGCTCATCTCGGCCAGGCCGCGCGTCAGCAGGGCCGCACGGCTGTTGTGTCCCAGCCCCAGCCCGTCGCAGACGCCGGCCGCTATGGCCATGACGTTTTTCAGCGCGCCACCCAGTTCCACGCCCAGCACGTCGGTGCTGGAGTAGCAGCGGAAGGTGGCGCAGGAAAAAAGTTCACGCAGACGGCAGCCCAGCGCTTCTTCCGCCGTGGCCAGCACCACGGCCGTGGGCTGGTCGCGCACCACTTCGGCTGCGAAGGACGGCCCGGAAAGCATGGCATAGTGGAACGGCCTGCCCGCCAGCTCTTCCGCCACGATGCGGCTGCACGGGGAAAGCGTGCCCAGCTCCAGCCCCTTGGCGGCATTGATGAGCACGGGCTCGGGGTGCAGATGGTCCCGCATGGCGTGGAGCCAGCCGCGCAGCTGCTGGCAGGGTATGGCCAGCAGAAGGAGCTCGGTACCCAGCAGTTCCGGCCCCGTCCCGGCCTCCAGGTCGGGATGCAGGGCAAGCCCCGGCAGGTAGCGCGGGTTCTCGTGCCTGGTATTGATGGCCTCGGCCACGGCGGCATCACGCAGCCACAGGCGCGTCCTGTGCCCGCGGACTGCCAGCAGATGCGCCAGGGCCGTGCCCCAGCTGCCGCCACCGGCCACAGTGATGGTGTGTCGCATGTTCTCTCCTGACGATCTGCGGACAATAAAACTCTTCGTTATTACGGCTTTTGTGCCATCACGGCAAGTAGGGAACGCTTGTTGTTCTATGCGTATAGAATCATTGGAATAAATTAGAAAATATTTCATAAGATATTTTCTAAGGAAAAAGCGCCTGCGCTTGGGGACAAAAAAGGCCGCATGCGCGGCCTGAAAAAGATGTGGCGGTCGTGGGGGTTATTGGGGATCGAAGCCGATGTCGAAGATGGCCTGACGCAGGGCGGTCTCATCGACCGGAGCGCTTTCTTCATAGCGCAGTTCCTTGGCGTCCAGGTCCACCACGGGGTTGCTTACGCCGGGGATCTTGGCGGCGGCTTCTTCCACAGCGGCTTTGCAATGGCCGCAACGCATGCCGTTGACTTTGAGGATCTTCATGCGACACTCCTTGCTGTGTTCCCACATATTGATTTTCATTTTCAATGGGAGCACCATCAGGAATAATACTGCCGGAACGGAGCGTCAAGACCACCGGCAGGCAGGAGGTTTTATGGAAACGCGAAAGGCAGGTCCCTTGCGTTTTGATATCGGCGGCATGCATTGCGCCGCCTGCTCCTCACGCATCGAACGCGTGGTGGGGCGCATGGAGAACGTGGAGCGCATCGCGGTCAACCTGGCCACGGCCAAGGCGCAGATCTGGCTCAAGCCGGGCACGGAAAGCGAGACGGTGCCCCTGATCATGGAACGCGTGGCGGGCATGGGCTTCAGTGCCGTGCCGTCACAGGAAGAGGACGTGGCCGTCCAGTACGAGAAAAAACGCCGGCAGGACGAAAAGGACCGGCGCGTGCGTCTGGGGCGTCTGGGCCCCATGCTGGTCTTTGCCGTGCCCCTGCTCATCCTCTCCATGGGACATATGCTGGGCATGCCCCTGCCCGCCTGGCTCGATCCGCACCACGCGCCCCGCACCTTCATGCTGGCGCAGCTGGCCCTGACCCTGCCCGTGGTCTGGCTGGGCCGCCATTTCTACCGCGAAGGTCTGCTGGCCCTGGCCCACAAGGCCCCCACCATGGACAGTCTGGTGGCCGTGGGCACGGGATCGGCCCTGCTCTACAGCCTGTGGACGACCCTGCTGGGCCTTGCGGGCAGCGACCCCCAGCTGCGGGCCATGAACCTGTATTATGAATCCGTGGCCGTGTTGCTGACCATGATCGAGCTGGGCCAGTTCCTGGAGGCCACGGCCAAGCGCAAGGCCGGGGACGCCATGGGCGCGCTGCTGCGCCTGACGCCGGAAACGGCCCTGCGTCTGGAGGCTGACGGCCAGAGCCGCGAGATCCCGCTGGCCGAGGTCATGCCCGGCGATACCCTGGTCATCAGGCCCGGCGCCCGCATCCCCGTGGACGGCAGCGTGACCGGCGGCAAGAGCGCCGTGGACCTTTCCCTGCTGACCGGGGAATCCATCCCCGTGGCCGTGGGCCCCGGCGACAGCCTCGTGGCCGGGAGCGTCAACGGTGAAGGCGCCCTGACCATGACCGCCGAACATGTGGGGCAGGACACCCGTCTGGCCCGCATCATCCGGCTGGTGCGCGAGGCCCAGGGCAGCAAGGCCCCCATCGCCCGACTGGCCGACCGGGTGAGCTTCTACTTCGTGCCCGCGGTCATGGGCATCGCCACCCTGGCCGGGCTGGCCTGGCTTGTCTTCAGCGACGAGCCCGCCACCGTGGCCGTCACGGTCTTCGTGGCCGTGCTGGTCATGGCCTGCCCCTGCGCCATGGGCCTGGCCACGCCCATGTCCATCATGGTGGGCACCGGACGCGGCGCCCAGCTGGGCGTGCTCATCAAGAACGGTGCTGCCCTGGAGCAGGCCGGTCACGTCCGGGCCATCGCCGTGGACAAGACCGGGACCCTGACCACCGGCAAGCCCGTGCTGACCGGAGTCATCCCCCTCGCCGCCCATGACGAGCAGGCCCTCGTTACGCTGTCCGCCGCGCTGGAGGCCCGCTCCGAGCATCCGCTGGCCCTGGCCCTGGTGGCCGCGGGCAAGGAACGCGGCTGCCCCGCCTGCCCCGTGGATGCCGTGGACGTGGCGCCCGGTCTGGGCATCGCCGGTGTGGTGACGCTGGGCGATACGGCCTGGCGCGTGGCCCTGGGCAATGTCGCTTTCATGGAGCAGAACCGCATCGCTCCCGATGCCGCGGTGCTGGAACGGCTGGCCTCGCTGGCCGAAGCCGGGCAGACGCCGCTGCTGCTGGCGCTGGCTCCGGCCCGGGCCGCCCTTGCCGCTGCCGGTGATGACGACAGCGCCCGCTGGCAGTGGGACGACCTCCAGATCGCGGGTATCCTTTCGCTGGCCGACGCCCTGCGCCCCGAATCCGCCGCGGTGGTGGCCCGCCTGCACGAGATGGGCATCCGGGTGGTCATGCTCACCGGGGACAACGAGCGCACCGCCCGGGCCGTGGCCCGGCAGGCCGGTCTGGATGACGCCGATGTGGCCGCCGGACTGCTGCCCGCCGAAAAGGCCGAGCGCATCCGCCAACTCCAGGCCGAAGGCCTGCTGGTGGCCATGGTGGGCGACGGCATCAATGACGCCCCGGCCCTGGCCGTAGCCGACGTGGGCATGGCCGTGGGCAGCGGTGTGGACGTGAGCGCCGAAGCCGGGGACATCGTGCTCATGCGCGGCGGCATGGACGCCGTGCTCACCGCTTTGGCCCTTTCCCGCGCCACCATGCGCAACATTCGCCAGAACCTGGGCTGGGCCTTTGGCTACAACCTGCTGGGCCTGCCCGTGGCCGCCGGGCTGCTGCATGTCTTCGGCGGGCCCATGCTCTCGCCCATGATTGCCGGTACCGCCATGGCCCTGTCGTCCTTTTCGGTCGTCAGCAACGCGCTGCGACTGCGGTTTTTCAAGGTATAGGCGGGGGCTGGTTGTTTGCAGGGGGGAAGGGAAACCTTTTTGGAAAAAGGTTCTCCCTTCCCCCCTTGCATCCCCCCATCCTTTCCAAAAACTTTTATTTTGAAGGATGGCAGTGGCGGGAGGGCGGTCTCCGTTGGCAAGAACGTATAAGAGAATGTCCGGCATACACCTTGCTATACCAGTTTTCTCCAAAGGATACAGGCCAAAGCAAGGTAAAGTAGCCCCATAAAATTGACGAGGTAACAACAGTAGCGAGTGCGCAAGCTCCGAAAACCCTTCAACCAG
>NZ_JABAFY010000031.1 GCF_012843875.1 Desulfovibrio piger
TTTACCGCCTTTGTTCATTTGGCATTTTCCATGATTTTACTCAGAAGAGTCATCAAGGAATTATGAAATGACTTCTACTCATGCGCCGACACTAGCGGCAACAGGCTAAAAAAGCAATGCGGCATGGACTACACACGGATCATGCCATACATGTCTGGGGTTTGCTGATCCTCTGTCTGGTTCGCAGGCTCGGCCGCAGGCAGGGAAAGCCACTCCTTCCAGTAGCGCAGGGCCTTGATGAAGAGAGTCAGCCTGGCCTCGAATTCGGGATAGGGAACATCACCGCGTTCCGTGGCCCAGAGGGCAAAGGAGTTTTTCTCCTCATCCAGGCCGATGCAGGCTCCGCCGGATTCCGCTCCGAGCCAGTTGGCCGCAAGCAAACGTGCGTACGCATCCTCCCTTCCCGTGGCTGGGGCCAATTCCGCCATGATGTACAGGGTCTCTCCCGATTGCTCGAAATCCACGGCATCGTCACCAAAGATGACGCGGCAGGTTCCGGCATCGCTCATCTGCAGGGAGATACCCAGATTCGCTCCAAGTTCAGCAACAAGTTCACTGATATGCATAAAAAGACTCCTTATGTCTGGTCCTTATCGTTTGGGAGTTCCGCAAGCGCGCGGTGCGACGGCTGTGTTGATCGTCCTATTCCGTGCGTTGCACGCTATTCAGAAGCAGCATAGCACCCTGTGCACCACAGCGCAGCTCTGCCGCGGCGAGTGTATTGGAAGAAAATCCCTGGGCCACGTCATCACCTGCCATTTGGTACAATCTGTCGACCAGTTCGGGGTGGTCCATAAGGGCCTGGCGCAGTTCGTCGTGAGCTGCCAGTGTTGCCTGCCCGGTATAGAAGAGAGCGTCCGACTGTCCGTCTCCGCCCAGCTCCGCCCATCCCTCTTGCCCATAATGGGCCAAGACGGCATCACGGATCTGCGTCCCAAGGATCTCCAGCATACTGAGCAGTTCCCGGTCACCAACGCCATCGTTCAAGGCGGGCAGGATGGATTCGTTGACTGCGACCCCGCGGCTGATGCCATACCATGTGGTGAACAAATCACTCTTGGTAAGTGTATTCTGGGTCAGAACGGAATCCTTCCACGAATTACGGATATCCGGCGGAAGATCGAGCGTGTCCACCGATGTGTAGAGCGCCGCCTTCCGCTCCGCAAAGGTCTTTGCCACCTGGGTGAAGGCGTCACGCATTTCCTGACCGGCCAAGGAACGTTTGCCATCCAGAATGTCCACGGAGAGGTAGGTGAATCGATTGTCCAGATCCCCCAGATTGATGCGCTGACGCACCGTATCCTCACTGAGGCCGGTTTGCCGGGAAAAAGTCTGGATGGCGTCTGTCTGTGCCTGGGTCTTGGATACATGCAGCTCATGGTTGTGCCGGACAGACGCTTCGAGCCGCTGCAGGGTCGTTGCCATAAAATGGTCCAGTGACGCCTTGTCAGTGATGTTGTCCATGGCGGCGATGATTTCCGGATTTCCGCCCAGGAAATTCCCGGCAAGCAGGGAGGGGGATTTTTGGTAGCCGATCCTGGCACACAAGTCCGTTACATGCGTGGTCATGACGTTATGCAGCAGGGCATATGTGGCCTTTTTTTCCACCAGGGCGCTGAAAGCCTGCGGCGTGATGGCTTCATCGGTTTGGCGCAGGGCATCCTTTACTTCAAAACCCAGGCTGGTCTGTGGACTGGTGCGAAGCTTGGAGTCTTTTGGAAACATATCCTCGCCGAAGCGTGCTTCCATCCGGTCAAAAGCCTCGGTTACAGCTGCCTTGAAATCCGGGGGAAGATTGTTTGCCTGGAATTCCGAGGCAATGCTTTTGTTGAAGATGTCCGCTCGCGGTGGAGCCGGAGGCAGGTCCGCTGCGGGATCCCGTGGAGCCGGGGCTTCACCTGCTTTTACATGACGGATAATGGCACGTATGCCTTCGGAAATACCCAGTGTGAAAATACCCGCCAGGATGCGTCCGAAAGTGCGCAGGGGTGAAGCGTGCGCGCCCTGCAGTTCAGCAGGAGCTCCGGACCTGGCCTCAGGCCCTCCGACATTTTGTTGCTGCTGTGCTGCAATGTTTCTTGTGACGCCTCCGATTGCCTGACTCATTGGTACCTCCGGTGTTGCTGTTGCTGCCAGTTTGAACAAATTTGCTGGTCGGCACGACATTCTGCCAACATTATTGGCATTTTCTGTGTCGTGCAGTTTCTAAAGCAAGTACCATACCACCTTCAATGCGGCGCTTGAGTCGCTATATGCAAAAAGCTGCGTACAATGGCACGGAACGAAGATTATCGACCTGCCCAAAATTCTTCAGAGAAAATCGTATGTTATATGCCGGGGCATACTTTCCACTAAAGATATTCAGACTGCGCGAGCGCACATTGATTCCACTCTTCACCTCAACGCCGATGATTTCACATCCTTTCTGCAAAACGAAATCAAGCTCGGCAGATCCGTTACTTTCCCAATAAAAAAGAGGATAGTCTTTGGCTGTAAGCTGCTGGGCAACATAATTTTCCGCAAGAGCCCCTAAAAACTGATTTTCAAGGTCGGAAAGAATGGTTTGCTGTGCGATACCCGACTTCAACGTCAGCAGTCCCACATCTCCCATATAGAGCTTGAACGATGCAAGCTCCATATAAACGGAAATCGGCTCGTAGGCATGACTTATTTTCTGGCATTTTAAAACGACGCCAGCAAGGTTCAGCCACTCGATGGAAGCTCCAAATACGGCTGAACTCCCACCTTTTTGCACCACCTTATATTGAAATTTCCTGTTTTCCTTGGCAAGCTGGGCGGGAATGGACTGATAACAGGCTCTGATTTTGACGCTTTCAGAAGCAGAAGCATATTTCGCCATGTCGGCTACATAGTTATCGACAATTTGTCCTTGTACGAGCCTGACGTCGAGGAAACTCTTTTCCTGCAAGAATGTTTTCACGCAGGCCGGCATCCCCCCTACGATAAGATATTCCCTGTATAGATCCACCGCCTGCTTATGCAGGCCGTCAGGCAGTGGCTCCATGGCGCTATAGGCCGCCTGGATATCTTTAGCAAAAGAACTCTTCCCTCTGGCCCATAAAAATTCTTCAAAATCGAGAGGAAACAGCGTTGCCGTCTCAACCTTGCCCACGGGAAACGAATACTGTTGCCGGTTGACCGCTACGCCGAGCAGGCTGCCGGCAGCCGCAACGTGATATTGCGGAGCCTCTTCACAAAAATATTTCAGAGAGGTCAGCGCCCGTTCACAGGATTGTATTTCATCAAAAATAAGGAGGCTCTTTCCCGGAACTATTTTTTCACCGCTTGCCGATTCCAGATAACGGATCAAACGCTCCGGCGATATATTCTCACCAAAAAAAGAAGCCACCGTCAGATTGGCTTCCAGATTGACATAGACAACGTTGCTGAACTGCTCTTCCCCAAACTTGCGCAGGATGTAGGTTTTTCCAACCTGCCTCGCGCCGTTCAAAAGAAGCGGCTTACGTTCTCCGTCAGGCCTCTTTTTCCAATTCAAAAGCAGCGTTTCGACTTTTCTTTTCACGAACTCCCTCCTTTTCTTCCTTTTTAGCCCAAGAGCCCATGAAAGTTAAGTTCGAAAAAATACAATTTTTCTGATTTTTTTGAACTTAAATATTTTTGCGCACTCCTCCCCCACCCAAAGTCGGAGGAGGAGTGCGGCCAGCCTACAGGAAGAACGCAGGATCGTCAGACAGTTCACCGTGCACCGCCGATATTCCGGCGTTCTCCGGTCTTCCGGCGTCCTCCCCAGACTCACCGAATGCCAGGAAGTCGAGCGTTGCCGCGTAGGACTCCTTCTCGATGAGCACGGAAGGCCAGACATACACGGACAGCAGGCCGTCCATATCACACTGTCCGGCCTTCATGCCCCGGTAGGCATCGCTGATGTCCCGCATGTACCGGGAGGGAAGTTCACGCATATCGATTAGCTGCCTGTTGCGCTCGTAGTTCTCCCACAAGCCATTGTTCCTGAGACAGGCTTCCAGACCTTCCATGGAAGCCATCATTTTTCGGGCCGCGGCCACACCACAACCAGGCTTGCGTTTGCCTGTGGACGTGTCCCAGTCCGTCGGCGTTTTGATGTTGTAGACATTGTCCTTGCCGCCCTGGCCGGTGATGACGGCGTATTCCAGATACTCCGCAGCCGACTCGCACAGCACCTTGCCGCCTGACAGCGAGCAGATGTGCGGGAAGTCAACGAACTCCTTTTGCATGGGAGAATAGAGCAGCACACTGTCGGAGACCAGCTGCAGGTAGTCCGAGTCGCCGCTGTGGATGATGACGACACTGTCCGGGTGCTCAGTCTGATGGAGCTGGCTCAGGGTGTAGATGACATCGTCAGCTTCGCATTTGGAGGCGCGGACCACTTTCCACGGAGTGAAGCCGCCCACCGCGTCCGTGAGCCTGTCGAATTCCGCATAGGCACGTGGCCAGTCGATGCCGTCGGCCGCGCGCTTTTCAGCGCGGTCGGCTTTGTAGGGCGGGTAGAGGTCCCGGCGCCAGTAGCCGTCCTTGCTGTCCAGCGCCAGGACGACATCCACGGTGTCGCCGGGCTCGAAGTGCTCCGTGCACTGGATGACGAAGTCGTACATGATGGTGAAGATCATGTACGCCAGCAAGTCCCATGACCGCTGGTCGGTGCCGTACCCAAGTCCACGCTGGTGGATACAGCGACAGGCCAGGTTGTTGAAATCAAAAAGGATGAGGTTCTTTGCCATAGACACTCCGCTTATTCCTTGAAAAGCTCAAAGCGGTATTTTTGCTTAGCTTCCGGGTATTTTTCAGTGTCAACCTCAGACAGAAACATGGCTAGCGGACGAACGTACAGGCCTTTTTCACCGTATAGTGCCTTGTAGACCATCATCTGTTCACGCGTTTCGCTATGTGTGGCGATGCCGACGATCTGGTAGAGATACTCCGTAACTGGATTATCGACCATGTGTCGTTTGAAATGACATACAATGTCCCCAGGATTAAACGATCTCATGTACTTCCTCTATTTTAGTTTTCAAGGTCTTCAATGCATTTGGAAACATGCCTTGCCGCCATGTTCAGACACATGCAAGCTGTCTCCATCTTTTTGCTGTTATTGCTACTTCTTTCCGCAATATCTGCCAACTGGTCAATCTGTTCAAGGACACTGATAGTGCGCTCTACAAACTCAGAGTATGTCATTCTCTATGAAATCCTCAATGGCGTACTTTCGGCTTTCCAGCTCCTCACTGAGGATACCATCCATGTTCTTCTGGATCCAGGCATCGAGCCAGTCAAAAAAGGCCACGACGGTTTTTCGTGACGGACGTGCCTTGGCGTACACCTCCGTCTGTGTCTCACCTTTTCTCACAGAGCAGAGGGCCGCGTACCAGAGGCTCTCGATCCATACGTAGTATTCGGAGCCTCTGTACCTGACGCACAGCTGGTACTTGTCACTTTTCTCCGGCACGATCTCGCCGCCGGCAATGATTCCGTTGATGACCTTGTCCGCGAATTCCGAATAACTGTAGTTATACAATTCCAGGTAGATGGCGATTCTGTTCCAGATCGTGAACTTGCCGAACTTAAGCGCGAAGTTCCGGAATTCTTTCCCAAACGTATTCATACATCTTCTCTCCTTCTTCATCCTGTCCTGGGCAGCTATCCAGCCACGAATCGACCCATATGTCAGACAGGGTTAGAACAGTTTGCATATAATCTACCTAAATCCAGATAAATATGCCCAAAATGCGCATATTGCCAAAACATTCAGAATGCCTTAAATTTGTGAGGCCGTGAGTTCCACGGTATCAGCCTGTGGAGAGTTGTGAGACCTAGGGGAATAGGCGGTTGGTTTCGTACCCGTAAAATTCCCCACATGGGGATTTTCGGCGAAAACCAAGCCTTTTCCTCTGGGCATTCTCTGTGAAGCAGGAAGTCAACATTGAATCTAATTAATTAGTTTTGATTAGATTTGAGTAAGTTTGGCAGAACGGCGTACAAATCCCGCCAGGTACGCTGCTTCGCATATCTCGGACAGCGCGCGAGCACACCGCAGAGCATGGTGTCGGCCATGCAGAACAAAGCCACCCAGCTCTTCAGCCTGTCGTAGCCATTCTCCGGGAGCGTATACAGGCTGCCGGCAAGGTCCACGAACCCATCGAATGCCTTCTTCGCGCGAACCGACAGGTGCTTCTTTCTGATGGAGTCCGCCAGGGCCGTCACGGTGTCACCCATCTTTTTCAGATGCTCCATGATGGCCGCGTCGGCGTCGCTTGCTTCCAGCTCCTCACGAAAACGCCTGATGAGGGCATCGAACATGGTCAGTGTCATGGTGGCCCGTGTATGCTGTTCAGCGTCCGTCGGAAAAACGACAGGGCCAAGGTCGCAGGGCAGGTCGTCGACCAGGTTCCTGTCCTTCTCGGTCCAGATACGGCCGCATTTTTTGCAGCGCACCACACCGGCATCCTTCAGGATCAGTTCCAGATTTTTGGGTGGCGTCCCGGCACAATCGCATTTCTCTGTCTGATACACGTCTGTCGAATACACAGCTCACTCCTGTTTTTCTCGTTGCCTGTATATTGCCGTGCCCGGCACAAAAAATAAGGGGCGCGTAATGCGCCCCACACACCAAACAAAAAGGCGGCGTCATCAACGCCGCCTTGTGCTTTTCATCAGCCTCTTCCGTGCCTCCAGTGCACAGCCGGGAGAGCAGTAATATCTCCTTCGGCTGCCTGGAGGTATGACACTGCCACAGATCAGGCACCTGATCTCCGGTCGCGCCGCCTGCTCCTTCGCGCGCTCCCGGCGGCGTTTGTTACGCCAGGCGCACTTCTTGCAGCAGAAGATCTGGTTGTGGGTTCGCGGGTGGAACTCTGTGCCGCATTCCTTGCATTTCAAGAGGGCCGGTTCCATATTTTTCTGTGGCATATCTTGCTCCTTGAGTCATTATTTCATATTATTTTAATATGTTTTTATATATAAAAACCGGCAAAGAATGAGACTCATTCTTTGCCGGTCTGAGCTGTAACAGTCGATCATGCAGGCTGTGCAATGGGCCGCACCTGCGTCCAGCTCCCATGCTTCTGCCGCGCCTCCCAAATATCGACGGCCCGTTGCAGGTCAAGCCACAGATCGGGCGTGGTGCTGAAAGCGCGGGACAGACGCAGCGCCATATCGACTGTGACGGGAGAGCGTCCATTCACGATGGCGGAAACCGTCTTGCGTGAAACGCCGATACGCTCGGCAAAGTCGGTGATGGTCAGCCCCAGCGGGTCAAGATACATTTCCTTGAGTATCTCTCCCGGCAAGGACGGCTTTCTTGTCCTTTCCATGATAACTCCAATCAATGATAGTCCTGATAATCGACAATGTATGCGTTTCCATCGCGGAGGCGAAACGTCAGCCTCCAGTTGCCGGAAACGGTCACACTCCAAAGGCCGGCAAGATCACCTTTCAGCAGATGCAAGCGTGAGCCTGGGAAGTTCATATCGGACGGGGCGCTTGCGCTGTCGAGCAAGTCAAGGATCATACCAAGTCGGCGGGCATGTTTGGCCTGGATGCCTCGTGTGCTGCCAGTCAGAAAAAAGACTTCAAGGCCTTTGTGGGCGAATGTCTTGATCATGAGAGGGATTGTAACCTGATACGTTACATAAGACAAGCTGCGGTTGTGTGTCGTGTGGTGGAGCCAACGGGACTCGAACCCGTATCTCTGCCGTGCAAAGGCAGTGTTCTCCCATTGAACTATGGCCCCGGTAGATGGTCTGGGCGGCCGGATTCGAACCGACGACTTCCTGCGCCCAAGGCAGACGCGCTACCTCACTGCGCTACACCCAGAAGTGATATGAATGATGGCCAAGGCGGCAGGAGTTGAACCTGCGACCGCATGAGTCAAATGTGCTACGCCTCGGTCTTATTGCACAATTATGGCGGAAGGGGTGGGATTCGAACCCACGGGCGGCATCACACCGCCGGCGATTTTCAAGACCGCTGCATTCAACCGCTCTGCCACCCTTCCGTGGGGCCGGTGCGGGGACTCGAACCCCGAACCTTCGGATTACAAATCCGCTGCTCTGCCAATTGAGCCACACCGGCGTGGTTGGCCGGGTGGTCTGCCCCCGGCCTTAACCTCTTTGGTGCCGTTTTGCCTTTTCCTGATACTGGGCTGCACGCCCTGAAACCTACACAACGAGGCGGCTTTTCACAGGACCGTCACGGACGCGGACGCGGATACTTCCATATTGCCGGAATTTTCCCGGTTGTTCAGCGTTTGCGGAAAAAATATTGCCCACCATATGGCGGGCAATATTTTCGCATTATTTTTCACCATGGTCTTTTGTCTTTGGGAAGTCTTGCCGCTTTCCGGCGAGCCAGCCTTGCGTCGACAACCAGTCCTGGGAATCCCTCGTGATGAATACGGCTCCGCCTCCGAAGCCGTCAGTACGCGGCTTGCTGCAGGTATATCCCCATTCAAATCCTACAGAGCACTTTGATTTATGCTCTCGCATAACCGCCTGGACCGCGTTCACGATCAGTTCGATATTCGGACTTCCGTCGCTGTATAACCACAAGGAGTCAGGATTATTGATGACCTTGATTCCCAGCATTCCCTCAAAGTAATCGTCATCGTCGAAGTTTTCGGGGAAGGTATTTTTGTAGACTTCTGGCAACTTGTTGAAGTCATTTTCATCCATAGCCGTCAGGATTGCGTAGAGATCATCAAGAGGAAAGTCAACATCCTTCTGGAAGATCTCGACGCTTAATTCAGTATAGTAATCAGCCATTTGTGCCTCTATATAGCATTTATAGCGTTTACCAGGAAAATTTCCGCAGCCCATTTACCAGTGGTGCACCGCCACTTAAGTACAGCATAGTAAATCCTCCCGACTCAACGATACGAAGCAGCCTCATGAAATCATCTGACATACCAAGATTTTCAAAAAACTCACTCGACTCAGGAACCCATATGATCCAACCAGCATAGTGACTTATGATGATATCACTATGCTCAGAGTCTTCTTTCCAGGCATTATCATTAAGCTTATGGCTGTCTTCCTCTGTAATATGTCCTGTTGATATGTATGCTGTCTCAAATGTTGGAATATCCATTGGTTCACTACATTTGAAATCGTTTATTACACCGCCATACCCGCACTTTTTGCATATGCACAGATCAGTATCATGCCAATTGACATTCCTTATGTCTACGCACTTGTTATCATATACTGACGCCCATCCAGTAACTACTATGTCAAAAGGTTCTGCTGATGCGCATCTTGGGCATCGTAAACCCGCAAGCATATTTTTATTCGGCATGTTATGCGCTCCAGTAAAGTCTCCAGTTTTCAGGGTCTGGTCTGTCCAGTACGAAGTCGATGGTCTCCTTTACGATTTCAGCGGCTTGCCTGTACCATGCAAGCCCGCCTTCGTTGTTTTCCATCTTGAAGACAAGCCACCGGCGATTGATGATGGATATCATCTGTACGCCGCTAAGATAGAACTCACCGTTGGTATTACCATAACTTCCGAAGGCATGTTTTTTCGCCAGCTCTTTCGCTGTGATGTCCAGGGCCTCGGCGGCCGTCATCTTCTTGTTGAAGTTGATGATCTTGCTCAGATCCATGAACCATAATCCGGAGTCACCCAGGGTGTTCATTTTTTCGATGACCGTATTCACATTATTCCTCGCGGATTCCCAGTCGATAACTCTGTAGGTTATTCCGTCATCAGTATCCGCGATGCCGAAAATGTCATACAGATCAGGGAATCCCAGGCTGCGCATGACAGTGTTGAAGCCTGCTTCATTGTAGGAACTGCGGAAGTAGCCGATTTTGAAAAGATGTCCGGGATGGATCTTCGAGTCCTCTCTGTACTCGGTCAATCCGGCATCCACGGTGAAACTGTCCTGGTCCACCGATGCACCTTGATCCACCGGCGCACCCTCACCCGTAGTATCCCTCACGACAGTGAGGCCCAGCTTTTCCGTCTCGGAGAGCAGGGCGCGTCTGTATTCCCTGTAGTCAGCATCGCTCACCGATTCCCTGTTACCAATGACGTTTTTCCAGACACTGCCCTGGAGTTCAAAGAAAACTCTCTCTACTTCAGTGGATTTTTCAAAGTTGCTGGAGTGATACAGATATACGTCGAGACCCATTAGTCCGTCTCCTTCTAATGTGTTTTCAGTTAGTTTGTTTTATCTCCGCTGGTCGTCTTTCCGTTGTCATTCTTCGTGAATATCTGCGTCAGTATTATCTTCACCATGCTCGTCATCCTTGTCATCCTGAACGACGAGCATTTCACGAAGCTTGTCCAGTACACCAATTTCGACAAAAGCGACGTCCTGTACATCCATGTCCGGAAAGATGTCTTTCGCGACATGCCGTTTGAGATAGGCCGCGTTCCCAGTTCTGTACGGGTCCTGTCCTTTTTGGGGACGTTTCCTCACCTCGACAAGAATCACATAGCCGTCTTCGACTACCTTCTTGTGCTCTTCACACAGCCCGTAACCGGTAACGGTATATTTCTTGAACACATCACGAAGTTTGTCATCAAGCAGCAGATTTCCCGTATCAAACGTTTTCAGGCAGACGGGGCAGACATGCTGCTCAAGAGTTACATAGCTCTTTTCCATATATGTGATACCTCCTGTGAAATGATGTCCTACGCAAGGATGCAGAGTTCATTCTTCGCCCTGGTGATGCCCGTATAGAGCCAGCGTCTGTACTCGGCTTCCGACATCTTGAGCGAATGGTCGTCGTAGAACAGGACACTGTCCCATTCGCTGCCCTGGGCCTTGTGGACGGTGGACGCATAGCCGAAGTCGAACATGGCGGCTTCTTCCTGTGTGCATGTCTCCTCGAACAGGCAAACGCGGATGTCCGCGCTGTCTATCTTGAGACGCCGGCCCATTTCCATGCCGTCGGCGCAATTCAGGCACCCGGCCCAGGCGATGACGGGGTATTCCCGGTCATCGAGCCAGACCTTGTAGCAGGCGTCGTTGGCACACTCCTCGATACGGGAAACGGTGTAGGTGTTTCCGTTGTAAAGAGCGAAGCCCTTCATGTTCCGCAGGCACATGAGCCTCTCTCCAACCATGGGAAGTTTGCCGGAGAAGCCAGCGGCCGCGCGGACAAGCCCGTTGAGTTTCACCCGCAGGCTGTTCTTGCAGCAGAGGATGGCCGCCTTGCCGGATACGGCGTCATCAGCGAATCCCCTGAGCATTCCCCGTCCTGCCGCGGACGACATCCTGATGCGGATGCACTTCTCATCCTCTGACCAGGGGACCGGCGTCCACGGCAGTGCCCCGCCACCGCGTACGTCCGTGGCCCATTGCACGATGGGGTTCTCCAGGGCCTGCCGCATGACCTCCGTCAGCACGAAGGGCGTCGTGTGCAGGATGTCGACAGGCTTTCCCTCCACCGGTGGGAGCTGGCCGGGATCGCCGACGAAGATGACGGGGATGCTGTAGGAGAGCAGGTCGTTGAAGACCTTCTCCGTCAGCATCGAAGCTTCATCCACGATGATCAGGTCGTAGGGGAGTACCTTTTGTGACTTCTTTTTGAAGACCAGCTCTTCACGGGGGCCGTTCTTCTTTGTGGTGTCGATGGTGTAGATCGCGGAGTGGATGGTCCCCACCGTGCAGCCGTGCCGGAGGAAGGTAAGCTTGGACTTCATCACCTGCGCCGCCTTTCCTGTAGGCGCACAGAACAGGATGCGCTTTTCGGGATCCTCGTCCAGGATGCGTTGCGCGGCTTTGCTGATGACCGTCGTCTTGCCGGTGCCTGCATATCCGGACATGGCGATGTACCATCTGTCCCCCGGGTACAGGGCAAAATCCACAAGCGCATCGTGGATCACCTGCTGGCTGTCGGTAAGGCGGATGTCGTCAGCGTTGTCTTTCTGTGCCGCGGCAATGATGAAGTCGGGAGCCTCGAACCCGACGCCGCGTTCGAACTCCAGAAGGTCCATATCGGTAAGTTGCCTGTCTTGTTTCGTGTCTTGTACTGTCAGGGACATGTGTTGCTCCTTTATTGCTCCTTGTGCGAAAAAAGCCGGCAGTGATGCCGGCTTTCAGTGCTATGGACGTAACTGTTGACGTGCCTGTGTATGGCATTCGCCGCCTACTGGGCTTTCGCGTTGATCTTGATTTCCGGGATCTTGCGGGCGGCGCGCGCGCAGCGCAGGGCAACGGCATTGTCCTCCGAAATGCCGGCGGCCTTGTAGGCGTTGATGGCCTTGATGTCCTGCTGTACGCAGATCTCGTTCATCCGGCAGCAGAATCCGAGGAAATCGTCTTTCCATTCCGTCAGGAGCTCGTTGGTATGTTCGCCTCCCTTGATGTCCCGATATGTGGTGAGGACAGAAGCGGCCACAGGTTCGATCAGAGGGATGAATTGCCTGACCGTCATGAACATGTCGACGATCTCCTTGATGGTTTCGGAGTCGATGGACAGCCTGGTCTGTTCGCTTTGCATTTGAAGATACCTCCGGTTAAAATGTTCGATACTTAAACTTGCCCTGATTTTTGGGCTCGTTCAGTATCTGAGAGAAAAAAGGAGCGGCCGGGCATTCACATACCCGGCCGCTCGCGCTGTGCTATCCATGATTATCAATTATTATCGGCGTATTACGCCACTTTCCGTTTCCTTTGATTTTTCATTGCCTGCTTTTTGGGCTCAATGCCCGGCTTTTGTTGTGCGGCAAGACCTTCGGACATCGCCGTCCTGATCTGTGCCCGTTCCTCCTTCGGCCTGGGAACGAGACGGATCTGTTTTACCAGGACCTTTCCAACCACCAGGACTTCCTCGACATCCTCAAGCATGCCGAGATCAGGTTTGTCCACATCGAAGCCCCTTGGGGCTTCTTTGTAGGAACCATCCGTCATATGGAACAGAAGCACCTTCTTCCTCCTCGTTAAGAATCCGTTGAATTCCGTCTGTACGAAAGGAGACCGTTCAAGGACGGTCATCCTTTCGTCGTTCATGGCCGCGCAAGGGAATTTTTTACATGCCAGGCATCCCAGCAGCGGCTTTTGATACCCTCTGTCCGGACAGTGTATGGCCTGCTCGGAAGGGTCTTTGTATAAGGCCATAACCTCTCCATTTGGTTTTGTTTGGGCCTGTTTAGCTGTCGCATGGAGACAGAACGACAGCACCTTGTGCGAGAGATTCGGATACATCTATCACACGCTGGTTACTCGACCCCTTATAACAAGCCGATGTTGTTTTTTGTTCCTCTATGAATGGGCCATCGACAAGTATGTCGATGTACTGAAGCAGAGCGAGCTTTTTACTATCATTTACGATTTCTTCAAATGTATAACCTGTATAGGCCATAATATGGTAGTCGTGAACAGTAAGCAGGATCGCAAGATTGATAAGCTCATCTGCCTGATCAAAAGGTTCCCCACCACTGAATGTAACATTTTTACACACAGTGGCAGTTATTTTACTGAATGTTTCTTCAAGAGACATCAGCTCTCCGCCAGAATAGTCATGTGTCTGCGGATTATGACACCCTTTGCAGTTCCTGCCACATCCCTGAAGAAAGACAGTTGTCCTCAAGCCCGGCCCGTCGACGATGGAGTCATAAACGATACCTGCTATCCTGAGACCTGACATTGTTATCATCCTCCTTCAAACAGAACGGGGCAGGGGAGTGCCCCCCTGCCCCGGTATGCTACAGGCTTCCGTGTTTTACGCGGTCGTGCTCTTCAGCCCGTTTCGCATCATTGAAGCGTGCCTTGACGTCACCGACCAGGTAACCTGTGATGCGCCGGATCCTGTTGAATCCCACGCCTGTGCCCACAACAGCACCATCTGTTTTTCTGCCACTTGCCATATTCGCGCCCGGTACATGTTCTTTGCCGGGCACATTTCCTTTATCCGGCATAACGGCCTCCTTGGGATCTACTTTCCGCCGTTCTGGCGGCGAAGTTCTTCCAGGCGACTCAGTTCGATACCTTCTCCTTCACGTCGTCCGCAACGAGGGCAGACATCATTAATGATGCCAGTGTACCCGCACACAGGATCATAATCCACAGCATGATTGATGCTGCCATAACCGATGCCCGCATGACGCATGTAGGTGATGATCTCTTCAAAGGCTTCGGGGTTCTTCGAGACATCTCCGTCAAGTTCCACATAGGTGATGTGTCCTCCATTGCAGAGTGCGTGGAACGGCGCCTCAAGGTCGATCTTTCGGAACACGCCCACCTGCTCATACACCGGTACATGGAAGGAGTTCGTGTAGTAGGGGCGGTCTGTCACGCCCTCGATCTCACCGAATTCCTTTCTGTCGATGCGGACGAAACGCCCGGAGAGTCCTTCAGCCGGCGTGGCGATCACCGAGAAGTTGAGATGATACGCTTTCGTCGCCTGGTCAGAAAGATTGCGGATGCGTTCCACCACCTTGTAGGCGTGATCCCAAACCTCTTTCGACTCCGCATGGTTCCTGCCGAAGATGGCTTTCATGGCTTCGGCAAGGCCGATAAAGCCGATCCCCAGGGTCCCGTGCTTGATGACATCGCGCACGGTGTCCTCTCTTTTCAGTTTGTCCGAATCCATCCAGACGCCCTGCCCCATGAGGAAGGGATAATTGTACACATGCCGTTCAGCCTGGATCTCGAAGCGCTCCAGGAGCTGGCCGATGACGAGGTCGAGCGTTTCATCCAGCTTGTGCATGAACCGTTCGTAGACAGCCGCAGACGCTGCCTCATAGCTATCATGCGCCTCATTACTGGCTTCGATGGCCAGACGCGGCAGGTTGATGGTCGTGAAGCTCAGATTCCCTCGACCGGACGTGGTCGAAGGCCCGTTGATATTGGCCATGACACGGGTGCGGCAACCCTGATTATGTTTCGCGTGTTCGCTAGACGCGCACTCTGCATGTCGCCATGCAGTCCAGACTATATCACGATCTCGATATTTGGTTCGAGATCCCCACCATTTCAGACCGCTTGGTCTTACGCTACTCATTCCCGCCACCCCCGTTTGGGTGGCTTGTTTTCGCTAGTCGTTAGGCTTTTATCCGGGACTATGCCCCGAAACTTAGCACGGCAAGTTATCTCACTCTGTGAGACGTTCTCCGTTTAGGTGGGTTATTCAACCGGCATCACTGCCTGAGGCCACAGGTTACTCTATGGTAGCCACTTCCGTGTCGGGGTCGCCCTCCTTGTAGAACTCCAGGTTGAAGGGCGCGTCCAGGAATTCGAAGTTCGGGAACAGGCGCTTTGCCGATACCCGGCAGGCCAGCTGGAAGAGGTCGTAGTTGGGGTCTCCCAGCTTGGCGTTCACGCCGTCCTTTACCTTATATATATGGATGGGGAAGATGGAGGTCTCCCCATTGCCCAGTCCGGCATCCAGGGCCCGGAGGCATTCCTCCGTCACCATGCGCTGTTCAGGCGATGTCCCCGTGCCGTAGTTGATGGAACTGAACGGCACCTGGGCACCGGCGCGGGAGTTCATGGTGTTCAGGTTGTGGATGAGGGCCTCCATGGCCTGATAGGTCGCCTTTCGGGTCTTCTCCATGGCGGCGAGCCAGACACGTACGAAGCGCATCTCTTTGCCGTCATCGCCCGCGAGCACCTTCGAACGGATGACGAGCTGGTTCGTCCGGTCGAGGACCGTCACCCCCTGGGCGATACGGTCATTGAAGGTCTCTTCGATCTCGCGAATGTTCTCCGGGGTCACGATGCCTTCCAGCTTCCCGTACTCCAGGAACGTCGTCCGGAAGGTCTTGGCTACGCCCGGTGCCATGTAGTAGTCGAATGCGGGGATCGACTGGCCGCCATGCTGGTCTGACTGATTGGCCTGGATCACGATGCACGCCAGCGAGGCGTACGAGCCGATGCTGTTGGGCGTGCGGATGTAGCCGTGCCCGGTATGGAAGCCCTTTTCGAAGAGCTTGCCGAGGTCGATCTGCGTGCAGGTCGTCGTCAGGGCGAAGAAGTCCAGGTCATGGATGTGGATCCGGCCTTCCCGGTGCGCCTGGGCGAATTTCGGATTGATGATCTCCTTCAGGTAGTATTCCTTGGCGATCTCGCTGCCGTACTTGAGCATGGTCCCCATGGAGCTGTCGGCATCGATATTGGCATTCTCGCGCTGGTTGTCGCTCTCGACAGCGTCCCGGAAGGTAAGGTCGAACATGGTCTTCATCATGTGCGACCTGCTTTCCCGCACATCCGTACGCTTTTGCCGGTACAGGATGTACGCCTTGGCCACGGCGCCGTAGCCGGATTCGATAAGGGAGGATTCGACAAGGTCCTGGATGGATTCGATGTCGGCCCTGTCGGCATGGACCAGTTCAAGCTGGTCTTCGACCTTGCAGGTGACATCCCTGGCCACGGACCGGGATACCTCGTCATTGAGGCCGCAAGCGACCGCCGCCTTGCATATGGCGTCCTCGATCTTGGATGCTTCGAAGGGGACTTCGGTGCCGTCCCGCTTGATCACTTTGTAGATCACAATTCTTCCCCGTTTTCTGTATGTTCCGTATTTTGTGCCGCCGGAACGTCGTCATACATGGACAGGACCGCGTGGATAGCGGATGCCCCGGCCTTGAGCAGGCTCTGCTCCGTATCCGTGGCGACATAGACGCCGTCATCCGCCTGGACGAAGAACCCGTCATCCCAGGCAAGCCGGATATTCAGCTTGCGTTCCTTGACCGCCCGTTTGAGCAGTGTGTGGAATGAAGCGATATTCTTCGAAGGTCTCGGTATGTTCTCCGTGCAGCAGGTCTCCGGAGATTTTCCGACCACAGCCCCGAAGTCCGTCTGCTCGATGTCCGTCCACCCGAAAATCGCGGCCAGTCCGGCATCGACAAGGTTCTCCTCCGACATCTCGTTCTTAAAAGCGTCCTGTGTGGCCATAACCACCCTCCCCGCGCTCGGTTTTTGAAAGCGCATCTGTCTCGATAAGATTCATGTGCGCTACAGGGCAGAGCACCGCCTGGGCGATGCGCTCGCCCTTCTTCACCATGACGGCGTACTTTGTCCCGGCATTGAAGAGGATGATGCCGACAGGCCCGCGGTAGCCGCTGTCGATGGTGGCCGGCGCATTGGGCATCACCAGGGTCGTATGCATGGCCACGCTGGAGCGGAGACGGATCTGGATCTCGAATCCCTGCGGGATCTCGAAAGCGATGCCGGTCTCGACTTTGACCGTGCCCTGGGGCGGGATGAGGTAGTCGTCGACAGCGAACAGGTCGGCCCCGCTGTCTCCGGGCTTGGCGTAGACAGGGATGGCCGCGTCGGGGTGTGTCTTCTTGTATCTGAGGTTGATGTCGCCCATCAGGCGTCTCCTTCAGGTCGGCAGATGTCGTTATTACCGGTATCGTTATTGCCGGTATCGTTATTGCCGGTGTCGTTCTTGCTGGTATCGTTATTGCCGGTACTGTTTGCCGTCATCATGTGATAGCGTCGCAGGACTTCTTCAAGGATGCTGTCGGCGACTTCGTCCGCGGAAAGCCTCATGGCGTCGACCCTGAATCCGTCGACCGTGTCGGACAGCGCACGGTAGCAGCGCACCCTGCGTGCCCACTCTTCGAACTCCGCCTCTTCGTACTCGTCTTTCGCATGTGCCGCCGACCGCTTCATGGCCACACGCGCCGGGACATCCAGCAATGCGACCAGCACCGCGGCGCGGATCCCCGACTCCGACTGCATCATCAGATCGTTGACGCAGTCGAGGATCTCTCTGAGCACGGAGGACTCCAAGTCATCACCACCTTCCAGATCAATCAGTCGCTGGTAGACGAATGTGGACAGGACGGACCTGTCCTGGATGACGACCTTTCCTTCCCGCAGATGAGGCACGACGATGTTTTTGCACGACTCCAGCATGTCGGCAGCGTAGAGCAGCACCTTGCCGGGACGTGAGAAGCTGTTTCGGGAGAGGAGATCCCGGAAGCGTTCATCAGGGGCTTTGACGATGATGGCCTCGAACCCATGCTCGGCGAATTTGTCCACAAGCAAATTTGCCACTGTGGACTTGCCGGCGCCGTCGACGCCTTCGAGGAGCACGTTAATTCCAACTTTATCAGTAAGGATACTCATATCCATTCTCCTTTTCCGTTGCAAAAAACTCTCCAGAGATTGGGCGCGTCACCGGCAAGGTTCAGCGCCCGGTACAAACAAAAAATGCCGGTAAGGTCTAAGACCTTACCGGCAAAAGTGTCATAGTGCCGTTTTTTGGTTTTTTCGACACCCTCTATGGAATGTGTCGAAAAGGTGTACCTTTTCGACGCGCTAGATACTCTCGAAACGCTGCTGTGCCTCGCCGATAATCATACCATTTTCGTTTGTTATTTGCACATTGACGATCCCGCCGAGAGGTTGATACCCGGCGGACTCCGGATCCTCCTGTGTCATGCCTTCTGCCGGGGCCACGGTATCACCATCCCTGTTCCGCATGCCGGCCATGACACCGGCGGTCTCCGCGGCCGGGCCGGTGGCCGGTGCCTCGTCCGTCGCCTTCAGATAAGGTTTGTTGGGTGCGCCTCTCAAAACCCACTCCGGATTGATGCCCCACGTCGCCAGCTGCAGGAGCCAAGTGGTCGGGATGCAGCGCCGTTTCGTGGCATAGCAGATGGACGGCTGGCTTACACCGAGGATCTTCCCGACAGACACCTGCCGTCCCGCACCGAGCACTTCACACAGACGGTTGAAGGCATCATTGAAGTCATACCCTCTGTCGCCGGTGTCAGCCGCTTTTCCCTCCATGTTCACCTCCCGGTTTTCCCTGACCGATCTGTTTGCATAAGCAGCCATAGCCTACCTCCTTCTGTAAAATATGTTCGGCAAAATATACAATGCGGTCCTTCGTGAACCACCAGGTTCTTCGTGAACCGCCATCTTATAACAACGGGCTTCCTCAATTTTTGCCCTGCCCGGCCCCAATGTTTAGGGTTAGAACAGGAATACGGCAAAATAATCTTCCCAGGAGTACGGCCCGTGTACACATGCAAGTATTTCGGCATCAAGGAACTGGTGTGCCCTGACTGGTACCACTTCGCAAGCAAACGTGGTGGTGTCGACAAGCTGTGGGTGATGCTCGACGAGCGCATTCTCCGGACCATCGACAAGCTGCGTGACAAGTTCGGTCCCATCATCATCAACAACTGGGGTGCCGGGGGCCCGCGCAAGGAATCAGGGCTGCGCGTGTTTGACACGCCGACCGGCGCCGCCTGTTCACCGCACAAGGTAGGCAAAGCTGTCGATTTTCTTTGCAAAAACTGCTCACCGAAAGAAGTTTACGAAGAATTTGTCGCTGCAGGATGCACGAAGCCCGGGTTTCGCGACCGTACTGACGATGCGGCAGTGCCCTGGAAGCTGCTGGCCAGATACGAATACTTTCCCGGCATGACGTGGACGCACATCGACGTCATGGATGCCCTCGGCAACGGGGATGGAAGCATCCGTGTGATCGCAGGGTAGGTATTAGAACAGGCACAGCTTGCCTAAACAGCCATGCGCAGGTACTTTTGGCGCCATGCAACAGGAGTACCCAGCATGGCACTTGGCGCAGACATCGGATACATACGCGTGAGCTCAGCGGACCAGAATACGGCCAGGCAGCTCTCCGACATACATCTCGACAAGGTATTCGAAGATCACCTTGGCGGCAATTGCCGCAACAGGCCCGGTCTGGATGCCTGCCTTGGATATCTGCGTGAGGGGGATACGCTCCACGTCCACAGCATAGACCGCCTGGCCAGGAATCTCCTCCACCTGCAGCAACTCGTGGACTCTCTGACAGACAGGGGGATCAGCATAGTATTCCACAAGGAAAACATGCGGTTTGCCCCAAAAGAGCAGGGGGCCGCCGACCCCATGAGCCGGCTGATGATGCAGATGCTGGGGGCATTTGCCGAATTTGAACGTGCTCTGATACGCGAGCGGCAGAGGGAAGGCATCAACGCCGCGAAGTCCTCCGGAAAACACCTCGGCCGTCCGAAGCGCATCCCGGAAGAGATCATCGAGCGTGTACGTCAGGATGTGGAACTGGGTATCCCGCTTGCCAGGATAGCTAAAAAAATTGGCGTACCAAGATCCACCCTTTACAGCAGGCTTGGCAATGGCAGTGCCAAAACGGGTGGTGGCATGACCGGAGAAGAATGACAGGCGGGGCCGCAAACTGATAAGCCGTTCTGTTAGACCTACTTAAATCTATTCAAAAATAAACAAATAGATTCAATGCTAACTTCCTGCTTCACAGAGAATGCCCAGAGGAAAAGGCTTGTTTTTTGCCGCAGACATTCCCGCGTGGGGAATTTTACGGATTCGAACCAACCGCCTATTCCCCCAGGTCTCACAACTCTCCGCAGGCTGATACCGTGGAACTCACGGCCTCACAAATTTAAGGCATTCTGAATACTTTGGCAATATGCGCATTTTTGGCATATTTATCTTGATTTAGGTAGATTATATGCAAACTAATAAGCCCCCCGCAGGCGGTACGCGGGGGGCTTATCGAAAGGGAATGGGAACCGTGACGTCAGATTATGTGCTACTACGTTGGGGTATGCCTGACGTCTTAAGCAGCACAGGCGTGTCATCAGACCCGATGGATGGAGTCATTGGGACCAATGGAGGTGTCCTGTTAAAGACAGGATGCCAGTAACCTGCCGTTCTGTCAACACCTGTCAATTTTTTCCAGAAATGGCGGCCAGTCGCACATAAATCCGCAGGCGCCGGGGTGTCCTCCTCCACCATATTCCTTTGCAATGACGGAAAAGTCCAGGGAGGCTTTCTTTTCCTCCGGAAGGGAATCATGGCTGTACATGGAGACCTTCCAGGGCTTCTTCCCGTGCCCGAGGCAGGAAAAGAGCAGGACACCGTCATGGACGCTCGGAACGAAAGCACTGTCCGCGATCTGTGAGTTACCAATGGTGTTGGCCGCGAGCCATGTATGCCCATGCCATTCCACAGTGAAGGCAAGGCTGGACATGACCTCGGCATTCATGCGTTCCTGATAAACCTTGTACTTCTTTCCTTCCTCCACCAGTTCGTTGGTACGAAGGTGGGCCTTTTCTTGGGAGGGATAGATGACTTCCTTCCAGAACGGGCTCGCGGGATCGCGCACATCATGTATCTTGCAGGCAAGCTGCAGGGCCTCGGCATCCTCACGGACATCTTTATCGCTCATGTCCCAGACATCGTACCTGTCCGCCAAGAAGATGAAGTAAGGACACATGCACTCATCAGGGAAGAGCATCCGGTGCAGCAGGCGGCAGCCGGCCCATTGTTTTCCGAGGAGAACAAGGTTTTTGGTGTTCAGGTGATGCTCTTGCTGGGAATGCCAATCCCCGACAAGAGGCATGAGCCTGCGGTGCAGGAAGTCCCCCTGTTCGAACGCGGCATATTCGTCGTCGAGGAATATCGCTTCCTTGTGCCAGTCACGTACCGCTGAGACATGATGGTCACACCAGAGGAAGTCGAACGGTACGTCGCATTCGACACGGGTGTCACACAGCTCTCTATATTCTTTGACGGTCAGGGAGTAGTCAGCCACGATGAAGTATCTTGGCCGGAAGTTCTCGATGATCTCCCTGCAAGGGACAGGAGCATCATGGTTCATGGGGAAGAAGAACGGCATCAGGCCATTCTCTTCGGCCCAGCGTTGCACCAGGGCCGCCGACGTCCATCCGTCAAGATCCGTTCCGTGGTGGACACAGACGACATACGGGTTGCTCAGCCGCTCCTTGTCGTCATCCGTATTTTTCTCCATATATTTCTCGTCCGTTCTCAGCATAGCATCTCCATTTGTCTGTTAATTTTTTGCAGGCTCTTGCCGTAACCAGATTGCCCGGCTCCCGAAAAATGTTTAGGGGCCGGCGGAATATGTCCGCCGGCCCCGTTTTATCCAACGCTTCGTAGAGCCTGCCTTTGCTAATGCGCGATAACGCTCGCTTTCATGACGTCACCACTGATCCAGTGGAAAGCGATGAGCTTCTCGGCATTGGTTCCTATGGCTTTGCTGTGTTTGTCCAGCATGTCATATATCGACATGTAGATCTTTTTGAGGTGTATTTTCTTCGTTTTGTACATGCCAACGATCTGGTTCAGAACAAGCTGGCTGTCCATGCATATGTGGATCGTGTTTCCCTGAACGAGCAGACCGCCGGATATGAGCCAGGCAATGGCCGTCTGCAGGGACACCGCTTCGGCGTAGTTGTTCGTTGCCTGCTCCTGCTCGGAGACAACAACGGCAAACTCGCTGTCATGATACAGAGGCATTCGCCTGGCCAGACGGACATGCAGACTGTCATCCACTTTTTCGCCCTTTTCGAGCCTGTATACGGCGAGGCTTCCTCCGGCCTCCGCGTCACTGCTGCCGTTTCGCTTGCACAGACCGTCAACGTACACAAGATAGTCCATATCAGGCTTCTCCTCCGGTGTTTGTCATTTCTACCGGTGCCCAACTTTCTTCCGTATATCTGATGACGGGATGCGCGAAGTGCCTGCACAGGAATTCCTCCCCTGTGGCAAGATCCTTCAGCCTGAGCTGTCTTCCGATGGCGAGGACCGTGTAATCCTCATTGGGAACACCGAGGTTTATCCTGTCTCCGGCCACAAGTTCCTGCGACGTGACCTGTACGGGGACCGACACCGTATCCTCAGGCACGGAAGACAAGTTTTCCACCGCCGGCTCTTCCGCGGTCATCTGGGTGGAACTCAGCCTGTCGATCTGGCGTTGCGCGGCGTCCAGCCTTGCTTTGAGCAAATCAAGTTCACCCCGGGCGGCTTCGCGTTCACAACGCGTGATTTCAAGTTCATTCCGGGCGGCTTCGAGTTCATCCCGCGCGGCATTCAGCCTGCCCCTTTCCTCGGCCAGTTTCCTCTCAAGGAACAGCTCGCGTCGTGTCGGCGTGACTGATTCCCAGTCCCTGGAGCTGTACGACATCTTCCAGGTGAACTTCGTGTTGCCGCCTGTACGGAGGAATTCCTTGTAGAGCATGTTTCCATCCTCCAGTAACCCGTTCCTCCCGCCACTGAACCACCAGTGGAGCAGGGCGCCGGTGAAGGACGCCACGCTTGCCCCGGTGTAGGATATCGCACGCTCCGTACAAGCCTCCTGGACAGCATCCTCCGCCTGAAAACAGGCCTCATCCATGTAGGTGCTGAAAAACATCGAGGCGTCCCCGAAGCTTTCTCTTTCCGACAGCCCCATGTTCCTTGCCGGGATGATGTAAGCATTCCAGTCTCCAAGGGACATGCGGTAATCAATGAACAGTTGGGGCAGTTTGTCCCTTACCGTATTGCCGGTACCATTCCTGATGTGTTCCATGACGGATTCCCGCAACGTATGTATGAAGCTGTTACGGAACTCCGCACTGTCCGTACATCCGATGATGATGTCCGGGACAAAGCCGATATCGCGGACGATCTCGGCATGCGTCATGACACGCTTTTGCCGTGCCACGATACTGAGTCCTCTGTACTGCAGGGCCGCGCGCCTGACAGCCTCCACCTTCGGCAGGCCGATGTCGAAGATGCTGTGTGCCTGCGGCCCTACATTCTCGATACCTACGGTGTCATCGTCGTAGATGATGACCTGCCGGAAGCCCATGGACAGCAGGATGCGCCATTGCCAGTTGCCAAGGCCCCCTGCGCCGATGATGCAGCAGGAGGCCTGCTTCACGGCGCGCAGGTTCAGCGCCGTGGAAAAGCGCGTATCCGCGTCGTCCATATTGAATTCCGGGTCGTCCTGGAGGCGTACGGCCTTGTCCCGCAGGGAGGCATAGTAGGCATCGGACGCCTGTGCGAACAGGGCATCTTTGTTACGCTGTTCGTTACGCTGTGCATTGGAGCCGGTTTCGGAATCAGGCAAGGAATCAGATACAGTTCCAGATACAGACTCTACAAGCATCTCAAGGAATGAGGCGGCGTCCTGTTCTTCGTTGGATGTGACTTGTTCTTCGTTTTGTGTAACATGTTCAATTGTTGCGGTCGTCTGTCCTGTTTGTGTCATAACTTCTGTTTGTGTCATATCCCACTCCATTTGTTTGTTTCACAAAAAAGCGGCGTACATGTTACTATGCACGCCGCTCCCAAGATTACTGCTTTCGAGATTACTGCTTTCGAATTTCGTGGCTGTTGCCGAGGTCGATGGCCTTGCACACGATGTAGATGATGTCATTGCACAGGGCGTTGGTAACGTCGTTCGCGTAGTCCTCAGGATCCTGGTAGGATTCAAGGCAATCATCCGGGAAGGCAAGCAGTTCGGATACGGAAGGGGAAGGGATCGTTGGGTCGTTCAGATCCTTCTGGCTATCCTCCCGGCTATCCGGTACGGCGTCCAGTTCTCCAGCTCCGTAGAGCCGGGACACATTGCGCATGTACTTCGCGAGCGTCGTCCCGAGGAAGCGCAGCTTGTTCTCATCCTTGAGATCCTGGTCTCCGGCACGTTCCGCCCAACCTCCGTCAAGGCTAAGCAGCCACATGGTGATACTGAACAGCTCACCCATCTTGTCTTGCTCGTAGCGTGACGCCGCCTCCTCGCGAGATGCCGACCCCTCATGGAGTTCCCGCATGAAGTAGCCTCCGACAGTAAGGTAGAACGGATCACGGGCATCAAGATCCACATCTTCACCAATGCCGATGTCCTGAAGAAAGTTCACCAGTTCCGCCAGATTCGATGCAGCCCCTCCCACGGTTTTCAGGGTGTGTCCCCCGTCGGGAGCGGCTGTGTCTCCGGTGCAGGCGAAAACGGGACGCGGCATGGACAGGACTCCCGGCTTGTATGTCCAGCTCCTGAGGCTGTCCCCGTCAGTGTTGCCGTCCAGAGGCATCACCTTGCCCCGGCCGGGTATGTTGAGGCCGTCGTGCAAGCTGCCACCGGCAATGTCACCAAACAAGTCGACCATGGTCGCCGCCGACCTGCCTCTGACCATTTCGCCAACAAGGTCGTCCAGTTCCTTCTTGCGGCTTCTGGAAAGCCATTCGATGTATTCGGGACGGTTGCACGCGATGGCCACGGCGGCATCGACCCTGGCAAGGACAGGCGTGTAGGTCACCAGGCTGCACTTGATGCCGCCGTCGGCGTTGACCACGACGTAGAAGCGGTAGTCGTCCATGTACCCGAGGTCATCCCTGGAGAACTGCTGCTCATCGTCGATGCCGGACCAGAAGATACCGTTCCTGCCGTGGCTGTGCAGATGACACAGATGCCTGTGCAGGCCGTTCTCTTTGTAGTAGGGAACATCCTTCAGCGCATCGAAGTACTTGCGGCAGTCATTGGCATCGAGGGAAACACCGCCACCACTCGCCTCCTGGCCCGGCATGAAGAAGTCGAAGGCCAGGAAGACGGGCTTGTGCGCGTGGAGACGCTTCAGCGTAAGGAACATGGCCAGCTCGCTGTTGGCGTTCCGTTCCACCATATGGCGGATCTCCCGGTACAGCGTCGCCGTGAAGCACAAGACCGGTACACGTCCTTCGTGGATGAGTGTGTCGAGACTTTTGACAGGGACGTCCTTCTGCCCGGGAATGGGGAAGTACATGGCATCCTCCGATACCAGTTCCGTATCCCAGTCGCTGATGCGCAAAGGATTGGGGTCATGGAAGGGGTAGTGAAATGCGGACGGCTTCGATTTGTTTTCAGCCTGCTTGTTTTCCTGCCTGTTTTCCTGCTTGTTTTCCTGCTTGTTTCCAGCGGGTTTTCTCCCGGTGAGAGCGCCGGCAATGGTTTTCTGGATGTTCGTGATGCACGACATGAGAATTTCTCCTTTGTTTGGTGGTTGCCCGCGGGTAACGTTGTCACGCTGCCCGGAAAAAATTCAGGGCCGCCGGGTGATGTCCCCGACGGCCCTTCGGCTGTTTTTTGTGGTGCTTTGCATTTGTCTTATCGCTCTTCGTCTCTGTTCTCCTCTTCGTCTCTGTTCTCCTCTTCGTCTCTGTTCTCCTCTTCGTCTCTGTTCTCCTCGTCTGTGTCCGCAGGCATGCCTGTGCCCACACTGTTCCCGAAAGCCGTATCCCATTCGTGCAGCCGTGCCTCGATCCATTCATGTCCGGGATCAAGATATCTGCGGAGTGCCGACATGCTCTCACCGCCAATTCCCCATGCCGGGCCGTAATCAAGCAATGCTGACGGAGCGGCAAGCATGGTGGCCGGAGACATCCAGGGCCTGTATATGCACGGGGCGGCTACTTCGTTCGTGTCCCTCAGAAGCCTGATGTCATTCCGCATGGCGTGCATGAGGCAGTCCCTGATAAAGGCGTTACTCACGCCTCTGGACGATGCCCAGCTGTGCAGGACGCTCGCCCAGAGGAAAGCGTACGCATTCATATATCGCGCCAGAGCAGTTTCCGGATCGGCTTCGGCAGTGTTTGCTGCCACGCAATACAGTCTGAGCGGATCAAGGAAGTTGTACTGCACGTCTTTGCCGACATTGTCGGAAAAAACGGTCACCCTTTCATGCAGCCTGTCCATAACGGCATGTACGCCAACGCGTTCCTGCAGTATCGCGAGGAGCTCCGATGACATGTCAAAGCACGTACGCGTGTGGAAGAACGTCATGCTGTCCGGCAGGTTTACGATTCCGCAGGGTGATGTACCATACATGTCCGACAGATTGGCCTCCAGGAACCACAGGCAGATCTTTCTGATGACCAGGATGAGGGTTTCCGGCGTCATCCGTCCCCTGCACCCTTCGTCGTACAGCCGCATGAAGTCGTTGTTTCCCTGGCATACGGAGCCGAACCAGCCCTGCCGGTCATTGATGGCATGCGGGTGCCCGACCTGCCCTTTCCTGAGCCTTTCCTCGCCATTTTCCACAACATACGCGGAACACTGTTGCATCCTTATCCCGCCGTTTCGCTGCAACCTTGCCTCGAATTTGTACACAGGCAACGTCATGTAGATGATCTCGCGGTTTTTTACGAGATCATTGCCGGATGTGCCTGACACGTTCCTGTTCCCGTGGAACAAAAGAGGTTGCCCGACGGTAAGGATAACAAGTTCGTTCGTTTCCGTGCATGTGTACACATGGAGCCAGGGGAACAGTCTTTTGAGTTCTTCCAGCATACTGGAAGTGACGTTCCTGACGTCTCCCATTTTTTCAAGGGTATCGAGCTCGTTCTGCAAGAGGATGACGCGTCGTCTCGCAGCATTGAGGTCGAACACAAGCTGCTCCTTTCTTTGCTTCGCGCTGACAGTTGTAAAGAACATGCGATTGATGTTCTCGCATGCGGCATTTTGATCAGTCGGCATAAAGTCTCCTTCTGGTCGTGGTTTTTGGGTCGTGGTTTTTGGGTCGTTGTTAAAGCAGATATATTTTGTGGAACAGATTCACGGGGTCTACCGTATTCGCAGTTCCTGCCGTGCCCGTATTGCATCCAGAATCGCCACACGTTCCTCCAAGAAGAAGCGATTGGTCTTCACGACCGTTCTTGAGATAGGTGAGCACGTCGGTAAGGCCACAGTAAGAGACGATACCGGGCTTGCGCTCCCTGAGAAAGCCCGTGACGACGTCCGGGAAAGACAGTGATTCAGGATTCATGAGTACGTTCTCTTCCGTATTCAAACTGACAAGCGGGTCGTAAGCCTCCATGCCGTACAGGTTTCTGAGGAGTGCCGCGACTTTTCGAGCTGACGGGAAGAGAAGGCAGATCATGCCGGTGTCATCCCTCCCGATGAAGGCGGGAACAAGCAGGCGCGGGGCCTTTCGCAGCTCCACCCCGACGCAGCACCCGGGCATGGTACCGTTTTTCGTGACCCGGTGGTGAAGGAAGATTGTGCGGTTGTTGTCGATGAACCTGATCCGTTCGAGATCCGCGGCGTCATCGATAAGTGAACAGTGACGCTCGGCCGCTTCCGGACCGTCACCGGCATACTGGTTATTCACGACGTCACCATGCAGCTTTCTGGCATTGAGGATGATATTTTTCGTGGCTACCAGATTTTTCATGCTCGTGGCAGGCAGCAGCATCCTTCCATACGTCGGGACTGAGTAATTGAGTACGTTGTATACTCTTTCGTATATATTCCAGACGCTGGCAGTGACTTCTTCGTTGAGCATTCTTGAAAGTAGCATTCTTGAAAGTACCTGGAAGTCTTTTATGACATACGATTCGAGTCTGAAATATTCCGTGACAAGATCGTGTGTGTCCATCTCTTCAAAGCCTGTTTCCGGGCGTGCGCACGCGAACGCCTGCATATGGAAAGCCATGAACAGCGAACAGGCTTGTTGAATGCCGCCAAGCGTATAGAGTTTGCTGATGTACTCCATGTGCCCCAGGAGTTCGGACATGAAGGATATGCTCCTGGACAGGATGTATTTCGTGATGTGCAGATTTTCAGGTGACTTTTCCTCAATGATGTCGACGCTGTTTTCCAGACAGCGATTGCCGTATTGGTTGACGTAGTTGAATGGAACGAACCCGTACGGATAAAGATAGGTCCATCCTTCCTGGTTTAGCATGAAGACGGCTTTGTTGATCTCGTCCTCAAGCGTAAAAAGGGTGTCCCATTCATAACCTTGCAGAGTCGACAGGGCTTCGAGGATGTCCATGTACCTTATGGTATGATTGTCCGCGAGATGACTAATGACCTTGTCCAGGATGTTTCCGAGGCAGTGTCTGTCCATCGCAAGGGAGGCGCATTTGTACGGGGAGGTTGGCGGGATTGGGGAAAATTTTCTCTGCGCCGTTTCTTCGGCGTAATTTTCTCTGATAATGTGTGCAAGCATGATGGAAATCTCCTTTTTGCATACTTATAACAGAGGACAAAGAGTTTTACGGAAAATACGGCTAAAAATAAGCAGGTTGTGATAGCAGGTGTCTACTATATGGAGGACAGGCCGGTGACCCAGAAAGGATCACCGGCCTGTTTGTTCGCGGCACGTAGGGTTGCTGTGTCGGGGAAAGAACCTCAGAAACCGGGGCTCAGGAACCGGAACTAGGCCGCGGCGTTGCCGGACGAGTACTTCTTGGTGGCCAGGACGATGCTGTCGCCGTTGTTCACCACGACATCAAGATCCCCGGCCGTGATGCCGTTGACGAGGACGTCATGCTTGGAAGGGTTGACGCCGAGCTCCTCAGTAAGGACCTCGCGAAGGGTGATGCCCTCTTCAGAGCGGTACTGGACGGGTTCACGGCCTTCGGTCACGACGGTGTAACGGACGAAAGTGATAGCGGGCATGAGATGCTCCTTTGATTAAGGTTGTTTATACGTGGCCCTGTCGGGCTGCCAAAACGAAAGATGCAGGATATATCCTTTATCTTCAGTGACTTATAACATTAAATAGCAATAATTACTAATAATGAGGTCGAAATTTCCGCAGTTAACAGGCATTTTTCGTTAGTTGTGTTGTTTTATTGAATTTTTTCGACCGATTTTTTGCGGTGATTGTGTAGTAATTCCTCCTATTTGCGACGTAACTATATAAAATTTATCACTATCAAATGCGTAAATGACTCTTTTTTAATAAAAACAAGTAGATAGCAAAAATATAATGTTACTTAAGACAGCAAAAGTACACTATAACTTTTATTATAGGTACAATCAGGAATTTCTACTAATAATTTGTTTATGCATTTAAATTTTCGATGTAGTAAAATCAATATGTTAAAAATATATCTATATTTTGATTTTCAGCAAAAACTAAATGCGGAAAAATTCTTGCTGAGTGGGCAAAAATTGTTTAGCGAATCAGTCCCAAAAAATAAGGGTTAAATGAGTGTTTTGATGAGGCCGATTCTAAATGCGGAAATATAATCTTCTCTAACGGCTTCTAAATGCGTAAATGAATTTAATAAGGTACTCTATACTATAGTAAATTGCTTGGTTAGCACTTTAGAGGTACTGTAGTTGAAATCTATTTTCAAAAAATATGGCCCTAGAGCCACAACGATTTGCGGGAATATAATTATATTAACTTATATCTAGTATAATTTAATCAAATTATAATATAATTATATTGAATTATATATAAGCTATTTTGCAAACTCTAGAAAAATTTCAAATGCGGAAATTTTTGAAAACTATTTGCGCAGTGAAGAAATTACGGACTAATATACCGGCAAAATTGCATACGTAACTACCTGTATTAACTGATATTTAAAATGCGAAAATAAATGCGGAAATGGCTAATACCTAAGTATTTGAAATTATGCATTATCCTAAAAACAACTACTTTCCGGAAAAAATGCATACCCCCACGGGCGTGAGGTGTGATGTAAGCGATGATATGCCTGTATACGCGGGCCATGTGTTAAAGTAACTTATAAATACGCCTCTTGTATTTTTATGTATTACATATCATATGGGAGAAATATAATATATATTATATAATATATATTATATATTTATATCAAGATATATTGATATAATATACTTTAACACATGCCTGTGTGTGACGCATATATACATGCACCACGGGACGTAAAACACGTTACGTTTCCCGTATGGGTGTGTGTTTTTTTCGGAAAGTAGTTGTTTTTTGGATAATTTGTAATTTCAAATACTTAACTATCCGCCGTTTCCGCATTTAAAATGGCCTCCGTAGAAGTCATTTCATAATTCTGGAGAAAATTTAAGGTTTCGGTTAGTCTCAAAAAATGAGCAAAGCCGAAATGCTAA
>NZ_JABAFY010000032.1 GCF_012843875.1 Desulfovibrio piger
GAGCGGACATTCGCCTGGTTGAAGGGTTTTCGGAGCTTGCGCACTCGCTACTGTTGTTACCTCGTCAATTTTATGGGACTACTTTACCTTGCTTTAGCCTGTATCCTTTGGAGAAAACTGGTATAGCAAGGTGTATGCCGGACATTCTCTAAGCTGGAGGTTACATGCGGCATACAAAAGTCCCCGCTCCACTACGGAACGGGGGCTTTTTGCGTCTGATACGAGCTTGGGCCTACCTGAAGCCGCTCTTGCAGGTGACAGCTGGGCGTGAGGTCAAAACCGCCCAGACGGAAGGAGGTCTGGTTGAACGTCTCCTTCATCTTGCACTCCGTGCGCCGCAGGGTGTCCGGCCCATCCATTCCCGCAAATGTATGCGCACGGACTTAGGCCTGGAATTTTGGCACAAAAAAAGGGTTCACGGACGAACCGTAAACCCTTGATCTTTTTTATGGTACCGGGAGCGAGACTCGAACTCGCAAGGTGTTGCCACCGACGGATTTTGAGTCCGTTGCGTTTACCAATTCCACCATCCCGGCATAGCCGCAGGCCAGAAGCCCACAAAGCTTTTAGAGATTACAGGCGATAGGTGCCTTCGTCAAGTTTTTTGCGTCCTGTTGCCTGCATTTCTTCAAAAAATGCCTTCAGCGTCTTCCAGAAAAAACGCTGTCTCCTGCTCCGGCCAAAGGCCCGCAGACAAGCAGGACTCCTTGACGAACCTGTTCTCATTGCCCTGCAAGCGCTCGATACGGCTTGCCCGACGGCACTCCCAGGCATCCACGGGATATTGTCGCGCCCAGGCCTGCATGAGCTGCTGTTGCTGACGGCTCAGACGATAATGCTCGCCATAACTGTCAGCCATATACAGGCTGGAGCGTGCGATCTGCCCGCGTGCCCGCTCCGGCGGCTCCACCTTGTTGCCGCTGATCTTCATGGGGCAGGAACCAAAGGCCGAAGGGACGTCAGGCCCCAGCATCTGGAAATTTTTGTTGGAGCGTACCGCATTGACCGAACCTATGGCAGGGTACAGGTTATACATGTCGGCCTGCATGCGACGGTAATCGGCATTGACCTTTTCCGCGCACGCCCGTCCTTTGAAGGCTTTGCCCTTACGATCCACGCAAAGGGCATGACCTTCCCGCCACTCCGGGAATGCCCTGCCGAAATTTTCGGCAGGGACAACGTGCTCCCACTCTACCCGTGAGGAGCGCTTCCGGTGCTTGTCTGCCGTGAATCCCCGCGGCAGCCGGATCTGCTTGTGTTCATCGAAAGCAGCCCCGCAATAGAGCGTCTGACGGTGATCATAGTAAACTTTCTGCTCCAGCAGCCGTTTGGCTTTGGCAAAACTCTCGTTTTGCATATTGCCCGCTGCCCAGCCCTGAGCAGGCAGTACCAGCAGCAATGCCCACAGCAACCACACGATCCTCTTCATGGCGATACCTCGCAAAATGTCCGCATATGGCCTGCCTATGGGGCACGTCCCTTCCAGAAGGTGAAATCTGCAGACAGTTTTTTGAGGCTATATAAGATTATCTATATCTATTTTTCAAGACACCCTCCTCGTAAAAAAAGACCCCGGCAAAATATCAATAAAAAAGGGCCCATCGCGAGCGACGGGCCCTTCCCTGTCCTGCCCCTGCGGGGCAACGGGATCAGATAATTACAAGATATACTGGCTCAGATCCTGATCTTCCCGGACATCGCGCAGGTGTTCCTGCACATAGGCCCGATTGACCACGATCTGCGCACCGGGCATGTCCGGCGCGTCAAAAGAGATGTCCGCCAGGATCTTTTCCATGATGGTGTACAGGCGGCGGGCACCGATGTTCTCGCTGGTGGCATTGATCTCTTCCGCAAAAGCGGCGATCTCTTCGATGCCGTCTTCCGAGAACTGCAGGCGTATCTGCTCTGTCCCCAGCAGGGCCGCATACTGCCGCGTCAGGGCATTATGGGGTTCCGTCAGGATGCGCAGGAATTCATCCTTGCCCAGGGCATTGAGTTCCACTCGCAGGGGGAAACGTCCCTGCAGTTCGGGGATCATGTCGGAAGGCTTGCTGAAATGGAAAGCCCCGGCTGCGATGAACAGGATATGATCCGTGCGCACCATGCCGTACTTGGTGTTGACCGCCGAGCCTTCCACGATGGGCAGCAGGTCACGCTGCACGCCTTCGCGCGAGATGTCGGACGTGCGGTTCTGGGAAGAGCTGGCGATCTTGTCGATCTCGTCGATGAAGATGATGCCCATCTGCTCCACGCGCTCGCGAGCCTTGTCCACCAGAGCTTCCTGATCCACCAGTTTGCCGGATTCTTCCTGGATCAGCACGTTATAGGCCTCGCGGACCTTCATCTTGCGACGGTTGCGGCGCGGCGGGAAGGCCTTGCTGAACATGTCCCGCACCTGGTTGCCCATCTGTTCCATGCCGGGGATGGCGAACATGTCCATGCCCTGGGCAGGCTGCTCGGTCACTTCGACTTCCACTTCGCGGTCATCCATGAAGCCAAGGCGGAACTGCTGGCGCAGTTTTTCGCGGGTATCGTTGCGGTCCCCGCCAAAGGAATTGGGCAGCAGCAGATCCAGCAGACGGGACTCGGCGGCAGCTTCGGCAGCGGCCCGGACCCGGGCATTTTCCTCTTCCCGCACAAGGTTGATGCCGATCTCCATAAGATCGCGCACCATGGATTCCACATCGCGGCCCACATAGCCCACTTCCGTGAACTTGGTGGCCTCGACCTTGATGAAGGGAGCTCCGCTCAGCTTTGCCAGACGGCGGGCTATCTCAGTTTTGCCCACACCGGTGGGGCCCATCATGATGATGTTCTTGGGAGCGACCTCATCACGCAGCTCCTCAGGAAGATGCTGACGACGCCAGCGGTTACGGACAGCAACAGCGACCATGCGCTTGGCCTGTTCCTGTCCCACCACAAATTTATCCAGTTCTGCCACGATTTCACGCGGGGTGAGTGTGCTCATTGCATCTCCTGCGCGTCCTTCGACGCCCTATTTTCCAGCCGGCCAGCCTGTGCAGGCGGTCCGACGATTTTTTCCGGCAGTCATACCTCCTTATATATGAGCATGATTTTTCCTCTGACAATGGCCCCATTGTCGAGAACCTGCTTTTTTCCTATCGTGGCCCATGCACCTTCCCCATATCTTCCATCTTCCTCCTCTGCCTCCGGAGCTGGACTGGCTGCCGCCCCTGCTGGGCATAGCCGCCCTCCTTCTACTCCTGCGTATGGCGGTGCGCGGCGCCTGCCGGTTATGCCTGCTGGGCATCCTGATACTTCTGGCGCTGGCAGCCTTCCCTCACCGGGACCTGACCTTGTTCGCCCTGGGGGGCCTCGCCGTCTGGTGCCTGATGCCGGGACGGGATCCAAAAGAAAAAAGACAAGACGACAGACATTGAAAAGGAGCTCCCTCTCAGCCGCTCCGGCATTCCAGACGCACCGTACCGGCCTTATGCTTCCTTCAGGGCTGGCTGTTTGAGCATAGCGCATGGCAGCCGTAGCTGTCCTTTCCTTACCTCAACACGATATCGGCAGACGACAACAACAAAAAAGGCCGGATGAACCGGCCTTTTTTGTTGTCTGCTTTATCGCAGCCCTTATCCAGCAGTCTTGCTCACAGGGCCCGAGGTCAGCATCTTCTGGCTGATGTAGATCACGACCAGCAGGCCGCAACCGATGGCGTCGGTAATGGCGCCAGGAGTGATCAGGGTGATGGCGCCCGCCAGCAGGATCAGGCGCTCCCACCAGTAGAGGTTACGCAGCCAGTAACCCACGCTGGCAAAGGACAGGCTGGCGATGCCCAGCGCCGCGGTGGAAGCGTAGAAAAGCACTTCCCAACCGGAGGCACCGATCATCAGCAGGCCGGGGTTGTAACAAAAGATGTAGGGGATCAGGAAGCCGGCCAAAGCCAGCTTGACCGCCATGAAGCCTGTGGCGTTCGGCTCTGATCGCGCGATCCCTGCCGCGGCGTAGGCGGCCAGTGCCACAGGGGGCGTCAGGTCGGCCAGGATGCCGAAGTACAGGATGAAGAGGTGCGCCGCCATGGCAGGCACGCCAAAGTGCATGATGGCCGGGGCCGCGATGGTGGCCAGCACGATGTACTTGGCCGTGGTGGGCAGGCCCATGCCCAGAACGATGGAGGCCAGCATGGTCAGCAGCAGGGTCAGGGCAAAGCTGTCGGCCGAGATGGTCAGGATGGCGTTGGCCAGCTTCAGGCCAAGACCGGTCAGGGTCACCACGCCGATGACGAAGCCGGTGCAGGCGCAGGCGGCAGCCACACCCAGGGCCAGACGACCACCGTTTTCCATGGCCTGCAGGACGCCCTTGAGGGACAGGAAGTTGGTCTGGGCCAGAGCGCTCATCACATTTTCATTGCTGTAACGGGCACCATGCCAGGTCTTCCAGTTTTCCGCCACCAGGGAGATGACCACGGTGGTCACGATGCAGTAGTAGGCGGCCTTGAGCGGCGTGTAGCCCTGCATCAGCATGTAGATCAGCACGATGATGGGGATCAGCAGGTAACCGCCCTGACGCAGCACCACCCAGGTGCGGGGCAGGCGTTCCTTGGGGATGCCCTTGAGGCCCAGGCGCTTGGCTTCCATATGCACCATGAAGCCCACGGCCAGGTAATACAGCAGGGCGGGCACCAGGGCCGCCTTGGCGATCTCCACGTAACCGACGCCCAGGAACTGGGCCATGATGAAGGCCGCAGCCCCCATGATGGGCGGCATGATCTGGCCACCGGTGGACGAGGCGGCTTCCACGGCGCCGGCAAAGGCACCGCGATAGCCCACGCTCTTCATGAGCGGGATGGTGAAGGTACCCGTGGACACCGTATTGGCCACGGAAGAACCGGAAATGGTACCGAAGAAACCACTGGCCAGCACGGCCACCTTGGCGGGGCCGCCCACGTAGCGGCCGGCAGCGGCCAGGGCCAGGTCGATGAAGAACTTGCCCAGACCGGTGCTGTGCAGGAAGGCACCGAACAGGATGAACAGGAAGACGAAGGAGGCCGACACGCCCAGAGGCATGCCGAACAGGCCTTCCGTGGTCAGATACATGTGCGAGACGATACGCTGCACGGAGAAACCGGGGTGCCCCAGCATGCCGGGGATCAGGTTGCCGAACTTGGCGTACAGCAGGAAGACCACGGCCACCAGGGTGATGGGGATGCCCACGATACGGCGGGTCGCCTCCAGCACCAGCAGGATGGACGCACAGCCCATGATGAAGTCCAGCTCGGTGGCCGGACCGGCATCCAGCACAATGATGTCATACTGCCAGACGATGTAGCCGCAGACCACGGCCCCGGCGATGGCCAGGATGGCGTCATACCAGGCCAGCTTGTTCATGTTGCCCGTGGCGCGGGCAGGATACAGCAGATAGATCAGGGTCAGCACAAAGCCCAGATGCACCGCGCGCTGGATCTGGGGCGCAAAGGGCGTCGTGGCGGCCGTGTATAAATGAAAAGCGGAAAAGGCGATACAAAGGATCTTGATAAAAATATCGAGCCACCCCTTGAAGGAGCGGTAAACGGATTCCTTGTCGTACTTGGCAACGATCTCGGAGACGTCCACGGTCTCCTGGATCTTCTCCACAGCACTGGAATCCAGTTTGTGGCCTTCTTCCAGGGCAAATCCCCCTGCCCCTTGTTCATCGATCATATGCATTCTTTTTTCGTGGCTCATCCTCTCATGTCCTGTGTAAGTATGCGGGCGTGTCCTTTCACGCCAAGTCAATGTCCAAAAATTATCAGGGTAAAACGACTGTAAGGGTAATGGCTTGTCCCGGTTCCAGCAGGGAATTCAGCGGAATCTCCTTTTGTTCCCCGCCCTCTTCAGGCAGCAGCAGGGTGTGGTTCGCCACACGTCCCACGCGCACATCAAAGGAAGGCAGGGCCATATGATAGCCGCTGATGACAACTTTTCCGTTTTCCGTATACATCCGCTGTCCCGGGCCCGGCTGATGCGGCAGTCCGGCCCCGAAATCCTGATAAACCGTTTTTTCCAGATAAATGCAGCCCCCGCTGACACTGAACCAGTCCTCCACCGGACTCAGAGCGACGGAATGCCTGTAACGAATGGCAAACTCGCTGCCGTCCGGTGCGGGCCGGCTGAAAAGTTCCCTGCCGCTGCTGTCGCGCAGCACCAGGCGTTGCACGTCCTGCGCCTGCACACTGGAAAAAAGATGCGGCGCAACCCACAGCACGCCTGTCATACAGGCCAGCATGACCAGCAAAAAAGCAATGGTATTGCGCCGCATCATCATAAGTCCCGAATCAACTGATTGTTGCCTGAGAACTCAGCCTACTTGATGTCCAGGCCCTTTTCCTTGAAGTACTTGATAGCACCAGGATGGAAGGGGATGGTCACACCGTCAGCGGCGTGTTCCAGAGAGATCTCGGCACCCTTGTTATGAGCCTTGGCCACGTCGGGCAGGTTGTCATACAGGGTCTTGGTCAGGGTGTAGGCCACGTCGTCAGGCATGTTCTTGTTGGCCACCAGGATGCACTGCACGGACAGGGTGGGCACGGCGTCCTTCTGGCCCAGGTAGGTACCGGCCGGGATGGAGTCCTTCACCAGGTAGGGGAACTTCTTGACGATCTCCTCGACCTTCTGGCCGGCCAGGGGCACGAAGACCACTTCCTGAGCGGTGGTGATGTCCTGGATGGCGGGGTTGGGCGTACCGATGGTGAACACGAAGCCGTCCACCTGACGGTCCTTGAACTGGTCGGCAGTTTCACCGTAGGGCAGGAAGATGGGCTCGATGTTCTTGTAATCCAGGCCGTAGAAGCCGAAGATCTGGCGGCAGTTCACTTCGTTGCCGCTGCCGCGGGCACCCACGGAGACCTTCTTGCCCTTGAAATCTTCGAGAGCCTTCACGCCGCTGTCCTTGCTGGCCACCACATGCAGGTATTCAGGATACAGGCGGCCGATGACGCGCACGTTGTCCAGCTTGCTGCGGAAGGGAGCCAGGCCGTTGAAGGCGGAGTCGGCGACGTCGTTCTGCACCATGGCGAAGTCCACGTCACCAGCCTGGACCAGACGCATGTTCTCACCGGAAGCACCGGTAGCCTGGGCCGTCACGGAGATGGCGCCGCCGCTCTTGTTGGTGATCACCTGGGCAATGGCACCGCCCAGGGGGAAGTACACCCCGGAGGTCCCGCCGGTGGCCAGGGTCAGGCGTTTGGTGTCGGCATTGGCCAGCGAGGCGGCCAGCAGCAGACCAGCGGCCAGGACAAGACTGAGAACTTTTTTCATAAGGCTTCTCCCGAAAAGAGGTTACAGAACGCATCCACTAAAATGGCATTCTCACTACTATCATTGAGTATACACCAAATATGCAAAAAGGGCAAATCAGCCGTGCCCCGTACCTTCCGTCAGGGCTCGCTATTTGACTTGCTCCCCGGCAAAGGCATATTATGGAAAGAGCGAGACACCATGCATCCAGCCAAGGAGATCCACATGGTCAAGCGTCATCTCAGACTTCTGGTCGTGACAGTGGCGTGCATCGCCCTGCTCGGCGGCTGCGCCAGCAAATACGGCGCGCAGACGACACAAGTCAACTATTATCCCCAGTGCTACTCCCCTGTGGCCCAGCTGCGGGCCGATGAAGACAGGGTCACCAACAGTACGGCGGGAGGCGCCGCGGGCGGCGCCCTGCTGGGTGCCCTCATCGGCGGCCTGGCCACCGGCAAGGTGGAAGGCGCCCTGGCCGGTGCCGTGGCCGGTGGTGCGGCGGGCGCCGTGGGCGGGAACATCTACGGCAAGTCCCAGCAGCGGGAGAACGACCGCAGGCTGCTGGCCAGCTATGCCGCCCAACTGGGCGAGGACAGCGCAGGCATGGATCGCGCCACTGCCGCCGCCCGTCTTTCGGCCCGCTGCTATGACGAACAGTTCAAGAAGGCCGCGGCCCAGTACAAGGTCGGGGCCATCACCCGGCAGGATTTCCAGGACCGCTACATGGAGATCCGCAGCGGTCTCGAAGAAACGTCCCGCATCCTGAAGCTCACCTCCGACCATGTCATCGAGCGTGATGCCGAATACCAGAAGACCCTGGCCCAGGCTCAGGCCAAGGGGCAGGTCTCCCAACGCCAGCAGGCCCCCCGCAAGGAAAAGAAGGCCTGGAACAATTCCCGCCGCGAGCTGGAAAGTACCCGCCAGGACGTGGACATGCGTCTGGCCACGTACGAGCAGACCGTCAACAATCTGATGCTGTAACAGCAGGGCGCGCTTCTTTCCCACGAGAAGTGCGCCCTTTTTTCGGAGCATACCCCCATGGCTGACGATCCCGGCAAAAACACCGCTGATGTCCCCCGTCCCGATACCGCCGACACCGCACACACCGCCGGCGGTGGAGATCCCTCCGGCAATCCGGACGCCCCCCGGGGCGCCCCGGTCCCTGTTCCCTGGTACCGCCGTCCCCTGTTCTGGGGCATCGTGCTGTTCCTGCTGGTCCTGGCCCTGCTCGGCTGGCTGTTCTGGAAGCAATGGCAGGCCGCCGAAGCGGAAAAACAGGCCCAGGAAGCCGCCCTGAACGCCCAGCTGGCCAAAAATGCCGAGATGGACGCCTATCTGGCCCAGCTGCGGGCCCTGCTCAAGGAAGAGCCCTGCGTCATCAAAGAAAAACTGGCGCAGCTGCCGCCCCCTCCTGACGCCGTCCCCGGAGTTGTGCCCGGCGGCCGCTCCGGCGAGCCCCTGCAGATCCCGTCCGATGTGACGCCCCAAAGCACGCCGGTCACGCCACAAAAGGCCCCTGCCCGTCCCGGCAGCATGGCCCAGCTGCTGGAACAGGGCACTGTCCTCGTGCTGGCCCGGCAGCCGCAGGGTCTGTCCATGGGATCCGGCTTCTTCATCTCCCGCCGCCATGTGCTGAGCAATGCCCATGTGGTGGGCAATGCCGGCCAGGCCTTCCTCATCAACAAGGCCACGGGCGGTGTCCTGCAGGCCACCGTGCGCCATCGCAGCGCGGATGGCGGCCGGGACTTCGCCCTGCTGGAGCTGCCTGCCGATGCGGCCATCACGCCGCTGGAATTCGCCCCCGGTGTGGAACGTACCCAGCGTGTCAGCGCCTGGGGCTTCCCCGGCGCCGTGACCAACGACGATCCCAAATTCATGGCCCTGCTGCAGGGCAACGATTCCGCCGTGCCCGAGGTGGTGTATACGGAAGGCGTGGTCAGCGTCATCCTGGAACGCACACCGCCGCTGGTCGTGCATACGGCCACGGTCTCGCAAGGCAACAGCGGCGGCCCTCTGGTCAATGAACAGGGCCAGGTGGTGGGCATCAATACCTTCATCAAACTCGATGATGCCTCCTACCGCCAGTCCAGCATCGCCATCGTGGGCAGCAGCATCACCGCCTATTTGCGGGAGATCGGCATTGGATTCTCCCAGGCCGCGGCAACGCCTGCCGCCGCTCAGGCACAAGACGAAAAGGCCGATGGCCAGAAAGGGGTGAGACCATGAGCGTTTTCCTGCTTACCAGCCAGCGCAACGCCATGCGCGCCCTGGCCAGCCAGGGCATCTTCGCCACAGACTGCCACGCCCAGGTCTGCAGCATCATCGCCCAGCACCTGAGCCCGGCCCATGCGGCCCTCATCGCCGGGCCCCAGCACGATCCCGGCCAACAGCGCATCGACTGGTACGCCGGCGTGAACGGGACCGCCACCCCGGTGAGCGCGCTCCCTGCCGAAGAGGCGGAGCGCCTGCGGGCCCGCGCCGGTGAACTGGCCCGGGACATCCTGCACCTGTCGGAACAATGGGGAAAGGACGCCCAAAGCCGCGAGGCCCTTGCCGGCCAGATGCTCGCCCTGGTCCTGCAACACCCCCATGACGACGATCTCTGGTCCGTGGACGGCCAGCCCGTCCTGGTGAACTGGGGCTTTGCTCCGGGAGCCGTCGGCGCCATGCCGCAGGATCTCAGCCGTATGGGCGGCGCCATCCCCGTGGCAGCCGCGGCGGCCCCCGTGGCTGCGGCTGCCGTGCCTGTGGCCGCTGCCGGCAGCGGCTGCCTTGGCTGGCTGCTGCCGCTCCTGCTGGCCCTGCTCCTGCTCTGGCTGCTGCTGGCGGCCCTGGGCATCCTGCCCTCTCCCCTGCCCGCATCCTGCCTCAAACCGGCGGCCGATCCCCGTCTCGATCAGGCCACCCAGGCAGCGGAAAAGCAGCGTAACGAGCTGGAAGAGCTGCTGCGCCAGCTGCGGGAAAAAGCCCTGCTCTGCAAACCGCCGCAGCCCAAGCCGGAACCGAAGCCGGAGCCGCCAAAGCCCGATCCTGAAGTGGTCACGCCCCAGCTAGTGCCTGACAAACCCATCGAGCCTGCGCCCGAGCCCAAGCCGGAACCGAAGCCCAAGCCTGAGCCCAAACCGGAACCGAAGCCGGAACCGAAGCCCAAGCCCCGCAAAAACGAGGATCTGAACATCCCCGCCGATGCGGCCAAAAAGAACGACCTGAGCTTCCTGGAAGGCTGCTGGCAGAGCGATACGGGCCTGTTCTCGCATCCGTCCAATACGCCCATCATCGCCGAGTACTGCTTCGACAAGAAGGGCCAGGGACGGCGCTTCGTGCGCGAAGAGAACGGCCAGGTCTGCAGCGGTCCGGCCACGGCCAAGTTCGAGGGCAACCGTCTTGTCTGGCGGGCCGGGTCGGCCCCCTGCCCCAAGGGCAACCAGTATGTGCCCCAGCAGGTACAGTGCACCGGCAACGACAAGAGCACCCGCTGCCAGGGCGTGGAACAGAGCAAGCGCAACCTGCGCTGGAAAGCTGACTTCAAGAGGAAATAAGCATGGATGCCATTCCCCACTACCTTTCGCCCGTGAGCATCATCCCCGGCGGATGTCCCCAGTTCCTGGACTTTGCCCTGCCGCTGGAAGCCCTGGGCAAGCACGTCCGCTATTTCTATGAAGAGCTCAAGGGAGAAGGCAGCGACGGCCGCTATACGCATTTCCTCCACTGTCTGGAGAACCGCGACAACGTCTTCACCGACCAGCTGACCGGCAAGGAATACACGGGCGACACCTATTCCATGCAGGCCGCCAAAGAGCTCAAGACATGGGACGGCCAGTGGCTGCCCGTGCCCTTCCTGCGCACGCTGGAACAGTGCTGGCCCGACGGCGGCAAATGCTTCGAATGCGGTCCCTCCAACTGGGCCCGGGCCCGGGTCATGCCTTCCAGCAAGGACCCGAACATGCTGCGCGTGGTCATCATCTTCGACACCACCGTGGAAGAGCGCCCCACCGGCGAGGACCGCTATCACGCCCTGTCTCCCCAGGATGTCAGCGCCCACGGGCACTTCATGCTGGCCCACCATGTGCGGGACAATTCCTGGTTCCTCAACGAGGCCTGGGTGGACCAGTGGCTGCTGGAACTGTACACGGCACGCAACCAGGGCAAGCGCCGCGGCGCGGCCTGGGGCGAGGAAGATCCCTATGTGCTCAAGCATCTGGCCAGCTATCTCACCTGGCTGGACATCGTGCGTCTGGCCGTCAAGGACGTAGCCGTGCAGGTCATCAATCCTGCCCGGGACACGCCGGTGGACGTGGACCTGATCCTGGACATCGGCAATTCCCGCACCACGGGCATCCTGGTGGAGACGCCGCCCCAGTGCAGCACCGACCTTAACCAGAGCTATGTGCTGCGCCTGCGCGATTTGAGCCAGCCCGATCTGGAATACGCCGATCCGTTCGAGACCCGGGTGGAATTCGTGGACGCCACCTTCGGCAACGATACCCTGAGCCGCCGCTCCGGCCGCCAGACCCCGGCCTTTGCCTGGCCCTCGGCCGTACGCATCGGTCCCGAGGCGGCACGTCTGGCCACGCAGGCCGTCTGCGCGGAAGGCACCACCGGCATGTCCAGCCCCAAGCGCTACCTGTGGGACGAGCGTCCGTGGCAGCAGACCTGGCGCTACAACACCAGCGGCAACACCGAGCCCATGGTCAACCGCGGCTTGTTCGCCCGCCAGCTCAATCCGCAGGGCACGCCGCTCTCCTGCTTTGACGATCCCCTGTTCCGCCGCAGCCCTTCCCTGAAGAAGCAGCAGCCCGAACCGGTGTTCGAGTCCCTGTTCACGCGCTCTTCGCTGATGATGTTCATGCTGGGCGAGATCCTCACCCAGACGCTCATCACCATCAATTCGCCCGCCACCCGTGCCCGGGGACGGCTGCCCAACCTGCCCCGGCGTCTGCGCCGCCTCATCTTCACCGTGCCCACGGCCATGCCCGTGGCGGAAAAACGCATCTTCCGGCGCTGGGTGCTCTGGGCCGTCAAGGTCATCTGGGAAGGCCTCGGCTGGTCGGAGTGGTATGTGCCGCCGCAGCAGCAGAACAGGATCCGGTCCGGGGATTACCGCACCAGCCCGCTGGTGCGCTGTGACTGGGACGAGGCCAGCTGCTCCCAGCTGGTGCTGCTCTACAACGAGCTTACCGTCAAACAGCACGGGGACGCCCACCACCTGTTCCGCCTGATGGGCAAAAAGCGCGCCCGCTACAACGATCATCCCTGCGTGCGCATCGCGTCCATCGACATCGGCGGCGGCACCACGGACCTGTCCATCACCACCTACGAACTGGCCAGCGGCGAGGGCGACACGGCCCGCATCGTGCCGCATACCGAGTTCCGCGACGGCTTCAACATCGCCGGTGACGAAGTGGCCCGCGAAGTGGTGCTCCAGCACGTCATCCCGGCCGTTTCCGATGCCCTGCAGGCCCGGGGCGTCCAGGAGCCGCGCCTGCTGCTGGCCCAGCTTTTCGGCCGCGATACCATCGGCATGTCGCAGGAGCAGCGGAACACCCGCATCCGCCTGGTACGGCAGGTGGCCCTGCCTGTGGCCCTGGGTTTGCTGCGCGTGTGCGAGCAGGACAGCGACGTCCATCTGGACCAGACCTGCACCCTGGGGGACTTTTTCGAGCCTGCCGTGGGCGACGCCCCGGCAAACGGCCGGACCGGGGAAGAAGAGGCCCCGGCGGAGAGCGGCACGTTCCGCCCCGCCATCCTGGCCCTGCGCCCGCAGCAGTCCACCCTGGATGCCGTGACGGCCCTGGTGCGCGACACGGTGCCCGGTCTGGATGACTTTTCCATCATGGATGTGCCCATCACGGTCAGCCCGCAAAAACTCCAGGCCACCATCCAGCGGACCCTGGCCCCCACGCTCTCGGCCCTTTGCGAGCTGGTGCACCTGTACGATACCGACATGCTGCTGCTGACGGGCCGCCCCAGCGCCTGGAAGGTGGTCGCCTCCACGGTCATGGCCAAGCTGCCCGTGCCGCCGGACCGCATCATCCCCATGCGCCGCTATCATGTGGGCAGCTGGTATCCTTTCCCCGATACGCTGGGCCGCATCCAGGACCCCAAGACCACAGTGGTCGTGGGCGCCATCCTCTGCGCTCTGGCCGAAGGGCATATCGAAGGTTTCTCCTTCGATTCCAACGCGCTGCGTCTGACCTCCACCGCCCGCTATATCGGTGAGCTGGACATCAATACCCAGTTGCGCGCCCCCAAGGTCTGGTTCAAGGTGGATGTGGACGCCAAAAGCGGTGTGGAGCTGAACCGCACCGTGGCCTTCAACGGCCAGCTCGGCATCGGCTACCGCCAGCTGGGGGCCGAACGCTGGCCCGCCACCCGCTATCACCTACTGACCTTCGCCAGTGAAGACGCCCGCGCCCGCGCCTCGGGCCGTCTGCCCTACAAGGTGGACGTCACCCTCAACGTGGCCGAGATGCTGGACGATGAGGACATGCCCGTCAGCAACGGCGAGCGGGAAGAACGCAGCGAAGGGGAATTCAGCATCACCGCCATCACGGACAATGCCGGCAACTTCGTCTCGCCCCGGGATCTGGAGATCCGTCTGCAGACCCTGCCCACGGACGAAGGCTACTGGCTGGATACCGGCGTCGTGAACGCCGCCAACTAGCGACGGACAGACAGGAGCATCATCATGCAGGAACAAGACATTCAGCTGGCAGCGCGCTGTGCCCGTCTGGCGGAACAGTCGCGCCATGCCGCCACCTGGCTGGCCGACAATCGCGAGACCGTGGGCAGCGAATGCACCACGCTGCAAAAAGAGATGCGCCGGGCCGCCCGCTTTTTCGGCAAGTGCGAACAGGCCGCCCGCCGCAAGATGTGTGTGGGCGTCTTCGGCCCCAGCCAGTCCGGCAAATCCTACCTCATCTCGGCTCTGGCCCGCGACAGCCGCGGCGATCTGCTGGCGGACTTCTGCGGCCGGACGTCGGATTTCATCACCGAGATCAATCCCGAAGGCGGCAAGGAATCCACCGGGCTGGTGACCCGCTTCACCACCACGCCGCCCCAAGGGCTGACGCCGGACTTCCCTATCCGGCTGCGCCTGCTCTCCGAGATGGACGTGGTCCGCGTGCTGGCCAATACCTATTATGCCGACTGCGAACACAAGCAGATGCCCGATGCCGACGCCATGCGCTCCGCCCTCGAGCGACTGACCCAGACGGCCCGCCAGTCTTCGCCCGGCGCCAGCAGTGTCACTGCCGATGACGTGGAAGACCTGCGCGAATACCTCAACCGCAACTTTCTCTCCAAGCCGCGCGTCCAGATGCTGCAACAGGGTTACTGGGCGCAGGCCGTCAGCCTGGCCCCCCTGCTGCCCCTGAGCTATCGGGCGGAACTTTTCGGCATCATCTGGAACAACCAGCCAAAATTCCAGCAGCTTTTCCTCGAACTTTGCCAGGCTCTGGAGGCCCTGGGCAACCCGGCCGAGGCCGACTGCCCGCTGGAGGCCCTGCTGCCGCGGCAGACCAGCATCATCGACGTGGCCCTGCTGACCGGGCTGGGGACCAACAGTGCGGAAGACCGCCTGACCCTGCTGGGCAAGGACGGACGCAAGGCCGCCCTGCCCCGTGCCGTGGTCACGGCCCTGACGGCGGAGATCACCATCTTCATGCGGGAACAGCCGGACGACTTCTTCTCCTACACGGACCTGCTGGACTTTCCGGGCTATCGCTCCCGCCTCAAGATCCTGGACCTGGACAAGGAGCTGGAACGCGAAGGCGCGCTGCAGAACCTTTTCCTGCGCGGCAAGGTGGCCTATCTTTTCGAGCGCTATTGCGAAGAGCACGAACTGACCAGCATGCTGCTCTGCATCGGCCCCGGCAACCAGGAGGTGCAGGATCTGCCCCGCGCCGTGTACGACTGGATCTGCTCCACCCACGGCGAGAACCCGGCCCACCGTGCCGGCAAGGCGCCCTCCCTGTTCTTCGTGCTCACCAAAATGGACATGGAGTTCGAGAAAAAAGCCGGCTCGCCTTCCGTGGAACAGCGCTGGAACACGCGCCTGCAGTCCTCCCTGCTGGACTTTTTCGGCAAGCAGCATGACTGGCCCACCAACTGGGACGGCGCGCATCCCTTCCGCAACATCTTCCTGCTGCGCAACCCCAATTTCCGTTGCGAGGCCATCTTCACCTTCGATGCCCAAGGCAACGAGAGCGGTGTCCGTCCCGACCAGATTGCCTATGTGGAAGAAGTGCACCGGGCTTTTGTGGATTCGCCGCTGGTGCGTCGCCATGTGGACGACCCCGAAGCCGTCTGGCAAGCGGCCATGACGCTCAATGACGGCGGCATCAGCCTGCTGCGCCAGCGTCTGCGCCCCCTCTGCAATCCCGAGCTCAAGCGGCATCAGATCGGTGTGGGGCTGGACGAACAGGCCGAACGCGTCCTGACGGCGCTGGGCGTCTACTACCAGAGCGACGACCGCGAGGAGCTGCGCCGCCAGAAAGAGACCCTGGCCCGCAATCTGGCCGTTTTGCTGGCCCGCGTGGCCCAAAGCCAGACTTTTGGCGAGATGCTCCACCGCCTGCAGGTCAGCGATCACGATCTGTACGCCCTGTGTGCGCAGGTCACCTCCGCCATGCCTGAAGCGGAAAACGGCGGAGCCGCGCCTGCCTCCATCGGTGTGCGCGTCTCGCAACAGGACATTTTGGACGACCTTTTCGGTGATGAAGCCCCTGTGGCCACCGAGATGCCCGGCACAGCACCCGTCACAGGCAAGGACAGCGCGGCCGAACTGGCCGAAGCCGTGTTCGATGCCTGGGTGGAGCAGGTCCGCCAGTTCGCGGCCGACGCGGAGACGCGCACATTCTTTGCCATGCCCGCGCGCGAGTTGGACCAGTTCTGCCACGAGCTGCTGCTTTCGGCCCAGCGCTGCCGGGTGCGCCAGCAGATGGAAGAAGATCTGCGTGCCTGCTCCGCCTACAGCAACCTCGAACGGGAGCGCCTGCTCTGGAAACAGGCCAGTCTGGCCGCCGACGCCATCAACGCCTTCGTGGACTGGCTGGGCTTCGACCCGCGCCATCACAGCGAGCAGGAACGCACCATCATCTTCCGGGACAAGCCCGTGGTCCTTTTCCCGGCCGTCAGCGATCCCGTGGGCGAACCGCTCATCGGTGAAGTGGAAGCGCCCTACGACCGGCAGTGGTATACCGACTGGCTGCGCGCCCTGATGCACGGCATCACCGCCAACGTGGACTTCGACGGCCAGCAGATCCGCAACCCCCAACAGAACAAACGCCTGTATGACATCCTGCAGGCATTCAAAGGATAACGATGAAAGCCATCATTGCCCCTGATGCCGCGCGCACGCCCGGCGTGGCCGTCATCTGCGTGTACGATGCCCCCGGTGCGGGCCCGACCGATGTGGCCATCTATTCGGGCGACGGCAAATACCTGTCCGCTTCCGGCTGGCAGGAAAGCCGCGTCTCCCTGCCCGTGGACGCCCATGATGATGACAGCGGCTGCCTCCGCCTGCAGGTAGGTGCCGCCGTGGTGGACAATCTGGACAAGCTGGAACGCTATCTGTTCATGGCCGGTGACCAGAAGTGCGTCCTCCAGATCCAGGATCTCGTCTATTCCCGCATGCAGGGCGGGGACGGCATGGGACATGCGGCTTCCCCTGCAGCCGCGCCCGCGCCGCAGCCCATGCTGCTCCCCGATCCAGAGCCGGAACCGGCCCCCATGCCAGCACCGGCCCCCGATCCCGAACCGGAAGCGGAGCCTTCGCCGCTGCTGGCCGGAGCGCCGCTGGAGATGGATCAGCCCGCCGCGGAGACGGCGAAAGAAAAAAAATCCTCCGGCAGCCTGCTCTGGATCATCCTGAGTCTCGTCCTGCTAGCCCTGGCCGCTGCCGCGGTCTGGTGGTTCTTCCTGCGGGCCACGCCCCCGCCGCCTCCGCCCATGGCGCCACAAACTCCGGCGACCCGGCAGGAGGCGGCAGCGCCCCAGCAGACGGCACCGGCCGGGACGGAGAAAGCTCCGGCGGCTCCTGCCGCGGTGGCGCCGTTGCAACAGGCCCGCGAGCATCTGCGCGGCACGGCTGATCCCGCCACCAGCCTGGAGCTGGCCCGCCCCCTGCGTACGCCCCAGGCCGGCAACGATGAGAGCGACGCGGCCTTCCTGCTGCTGGAAGACGCTGCCCAGAAAGGCAATGCCGAAGCCATGTTTTTGGTGGGCCAGTTCTATGATCCGCAGTCGAAGCTGCCGCGCGGCAGCATCCCCGCGGACATGAGCCAGGCGAAACACTGGTATGACAATGCCAGGAGCAAGGGCTATGCGGAAGCGGACAAGGCGCTGGCGGCCCTGCGCCGTCATGTGGAAGGCGAGGCCGCCAAGGGCAACGCCGAGGCCTCGCTCCTGCTGCGCGAGTGGAAATAAGGAGAAGACCATGCCCAGAACCTGCATCCGCTTTTTTGCGATTCTGCTGCTCCTGCTGGTGGCCGTGCCTGCCCTGCAGGCGGCCCCCTTGTTGCAGGAAGGCAAGAAGACCCTGTACCAGCGCGTGGTCTCCCACCCCGGCGCCATGCCCCTGAAAGAAGCCCGCGACGGCGCTCCGGCCGCGCGTGAGGCCCTGGTGCCCTTTACCGTGCTCTATGTCTACGCCCGTCAGGGCGACTGGCTGCAGGTGGCCCTTGATACCCGCGCGCCGCTGGGCTGGCTGAAAAAGGATCAGGCCACGGACTGGAACCAGTCCCTGACCCTGCTGTTCACCCCGCGTACCGGCCGTGATCCCGTACTCTTCTTCAAGACGGAAAAAGATCTGAAAGGCCTGTGCGAAGCTGCCGACATGGAAAAGCAGCTGGACAGCCTTGTGGCGGCCGCAGCCGGCGGCAAGGATACGGCCGGCCTGCCCATCCTGGCTTCGGAACCGGCGGAGCAGAAAGGGGCCGTGGCCCAGAAGCGCTTCTACCTCATGCCCATTCTTGGTATGAACCGGGCCTTTGAAGGCGTGAACCTGCTGCAGGTGGCCTCCATCGATCCCGGCAGCAGCCAGTCCGGCGCAGTGGCCGGGCCGCCCAAGACCGGCATCGCCCTGGTCATGGACACGTCCATCTCCATGAAGCCCTATATCGACCAGAGCCGCGACATCATCCGCCAGCTCTATGACCGCCTGGAAAAGGACAAGATGACCGACAATGTGGGCTTTGCCGTGGTGGCCTTCCGCAGCAGTACGGAAAAGACCCCCAAGCTGGGCTACACCTCGCAGGTCATCAGCGATTTTGCCACGGCCAAGGACCGCAAGGCTCTGGAAAGCCGCCTGGCCAAAGTGGAACAGGCGACCGTCTCCAGCCATGACTTCAACGAGGACTCGCTGGCCGGGATCTATACGGCCATCGACTCCCTCAACTGGGGCCCCTATTCCACCCGCCTGATCCTGCTGGTCACGGATGCCGGACCCCTGCGCGGCGATGACCCGTACGCCTCGCAGCGTCTCGGCGCTGCGGAGATGAACGACCTTGCCCGTCAGAAAGGCATCTGGATCACCACCATGCACGTCAAGACGCCCGGCGGCAGCAAGAACCACACCTATGCCGAGCAGGCCTACCGGGCCCTGAGCCGCCTTTCCGGCGATCAGGCCAACTATCAGGCCGTCAACGCCTCCAGCCACAAGGAGGCCGCCCGCCAGTTCGGCATCGTGACGAAGATCCTGACCACCTCCATGGTGGACATGGTCAAGAACACGGCCAGCGGCAAGATCATGACCCGCCCCAAGGACGAGGCCGTGCCCGCCACCGAGGAAGCCCAAGCCCGCCAGCTGGCGGAACGGCTGGGCTACGCCATGCAGCTGGACTATCTGGGCCGCAAGAACGAGAACCGTGCCCCGTCCGTAGTGGATTCCTGGATCGCGGACATGGACCTCAAGCGTCTGGCCCAGGGCCGTCAGGTACCCAGCGTGGAAGTGGCCGTGCTGCTGACCAAGAACCAGCTCAGCGACCTCAGCACCCAGCTGAAGAACATCATCGACAACGCCGAACGGACCAAGAAGACCGATTCGCGCGACTTCTTCCAGGGCATCCTGTCCGCCTCGGCCCGCATGGCCCGCGATCCCAACATGCCCACTCAGGGCAAGAGCCTTGCCGAGCTGGGCGTGCTGGCCGAATTCCTGGACGGCCTGCCCTACAAGAGCGACATCATGCTGCTGCGTGAGGAAGACTGGTACCGCATGAGCATCGGCGAGCAGACGGCCTTCATCAACCGCCTCAAGTCCCGGCTGGCCCGCTACGAAGAATACGATCGCGACAGGGAAAACTGGGAAAGTTTCGGACAGAGCAACGCCGGGGACTGGGTCTACCGCGTGCCGCTGTCCATGTTGCCGTAAGCCGGGGGAAGCATGGAAAATACGGTCTTCTCCCTGCGCGATCTGCATGTCGTCCGCCCGGGCGCGGGCGCGTTCCGCCTGCATGTCCGCAGCCTGGACGTGCGTCAGGGGCAGCTGCTGGCCCTGACGGGCCCCAGCGGCTGCGGCAAAAGTACGGCCCTGGACGTGCTGGCCGGCATCCTGCGGCCCGACAGCGGCGACGGCTCCCGCTTCCTGCTGCGCACCGCCGATGGCGAGACGGACATGCTGGCCCTGTGGCGGGTGGGCCGTCTCGATGCCCTGGCCCGTCTGCGCGGCAAACATCTGGGCTATGTGCTCCAGACAGGCGGCCTGCTGCCCTTCCTTTCGGCCCGCGACAACATCCTGCTCCCCTGCCGCTGTCTGGGGAGCATGGGATGCCGTCTGGAGGCGGTCTGGAACATGGCCACGGCCCTGGGCATAGACCGACTGCTGCTGCAGATGCCCGCCAGCCTTTCCGTGGGCGAACGCCAGCGTGTTGCCATCGCCCGCGCCCTGGCCCACGGGCCCGCCATCGTGCTGGCGGACGAACCTACGGCCGCGCTGGATCCGGACCAGTCCCGCAAGGTCCTGGGCATCTTTGCCGATCTGGCCCGACAGCAGGGGACCACGGTGATCATGGTCTCCCACGATCCGCAGATGGCCCGGGAGGCCGGGTTCACGCTGGTGCCCCTGGCCTGCTCCACTACGGAGGAGGGCCCCCTTTCCGTCATCGACCATCCCCAACGGTAACGCCATGCATACCCTTGTACAGATCTGCCACCTTTCCCTGCGGGATTACCTGCACGAGCGTCTGCTCTCCGCCTGTGCCGTCCTGGGGCTGGCGGCCGTCCTGGCGCCGCTGCTGATCCTTTTCGGCGTCAAATTCGGCGTGGTGGAGACCCTGACCGAACGCCTGCGCAGCGACCCCGCCACGCTGGAGATCTCCCCCGTGGGCAGCGGACACTTTTCCGCCGCCGATATGGACCGGTGGCGCGACGATGGCCGGGTGGCCTTCGTCATGCCCCGAACCCGCACCCTGGCCGCCACGGTGGAGCTATTGCCGGAGCGGGGCACGCCCCTGCACGTCTCCATGGAGCCCACCGGCCATGAAGATCCCCTGCTGGCCCGCCATACCCTGCCGGTACCGGCCCTGCTGCTGGACAGCGAGGACGATCCCGACCACCCGGGCCGCCTGCGTACCCGGGCCGCTGCCAGCGGTGTCGTGCTTTCCGCGCCCGTGGCCGAACGACTGGGCCTGCGGGCGGGCGACCAGTTAACGGGCAGGCTCGAACGCACCCGCAACGGCAAGGTGCAGGCCGTGCGCCTGCCGCTCAAGGTCATTGGCGTACTGCCCCTGGCCGCCCAGCAAAAAAATGTGGCCTATGTTCCCCTGCCCTTCCTGGAAGCGGCGGAAGATTACCGCGACGGGCGCGCCGTGCCCCTGTTTGGCCCGGAACATGCCGCGGACGGCGACCAGCCGCCTGCCGAACGCCTGTATGCGGGCTTCCGCCTGTACGCCCGCAGTCTGGATGACGTGGCGCCCCTGCGGGACTTTTTCCAGCAGCAGGGCATCACCGTCCATACCGAGGCCGAGGCCATCGATCAGGTCAGGCGCCTTTCCACGTCCCTGGACATCATTTTCCTGCTCATCGGCGGCGCCGCTGCCGCGGGCTTCACGGCCTCCACGACCAGCAGCACCCTGGCCGCCGTCCGGCGCAAGCAGCGGCTCCTCGGCCTGCTCCGTCTGGGAGGTTTTTCCACGCTGGAGCTTTTGCTGTTCCCCCTGTTGCAGGCCCTGCTCACGGCCGTGCTGGGCACGGAACTGGCGCTGGGGCTCTACGCGGCTGCCCAGGGCGTGGTCAACCGCATCTTTGCCGCCGGTCTCGACGATATGGAGCATGTCTGCCGCCTGTTGCCGGAACATGCCGTCGTGACCCTGGTACTGGTCTGCCTGCTCTCCCTGCTGGCAGCCCTGCTGCCGTCCCTGCGCGGGGCGCGTACCGAACCTTCGGAGGTCATCCGTGAGATCTAGGCTGTTCTCTTCGCTCCTCTTCCTCCTGCTGCTGGCGGCCCTGCCGGCAGCGCCCGCCGACGCCGCCCTAGCCAAACGGGGCGGTGAGGTCTCCACGGCCGATGCCTGCAACCCGCACCCGGACAAGGACGATATCGTCCTGCCCATGCCCGGCGGGCTGAGCATGGCCTTCCGCCTGGTGGCCGTTCCCAGCAAAGGCCTGCTCTGGGACATGTCCGCCCGGCCCGGCCGCGATGATGCCGCCAACAGCGACCGTGCCTTTTACGACCGCCGCTACCAGGCCTTCCTCTCCGCGCCCTTCTCCCGGGCCGACCTGCCCGCCCAGTGGCGTGCCCAGGCCCCGGCAGGCGACTACTTTTTCTATCTGATGGCCAAATATGAAGTGAGCCGCCTGCAATGGCAGAGCATCATGGGCAACGGTACGGGAGAGCCTGTGGCGGATGCGGCCCGGCCTGTGACAGACATCAGCTGGTATGAGGCCGTGGAGTTCACCCGCCGCTACACGGAGTGGCTGCTGCAGAATGCCGCCGATGCCCTGCCCCATTACGCCGGGGACAGCCGTAACGTGGGCTTTGTGCGCCTGCCCACGGAAACCGAATGGGAGTACGCGGCCCGCGGCGGTCAGACGGCCGGGCCCGAACAGCTGATGGAAAAGGATTTCTTTGCCCTGCCTGCGGGCGCTCCTCTGGCCGATTATGCGGTCTACCGTCCCGAAGGCGCGGCCCGTATCGCCGAAGATTGCGCCCGTATCGGCTCGCGCAAAGCCAACCCGCTGGGCCTGTATGATACGGCGGGCAATGCGGCCGAGATGGCGCTGGACATGTTCCGCTTCTCCGTGGGCGGCCGCCTGCACGGCTCCGCCGGCGGTTTTGTCCGCAAGGGCGGCTCCTTCCTTTCCGGCGAGGCGGAGATCATGCCCGGCCGTCGTGAGGAAAGCGCCTTCTTCCTGGCGGATGGCCCCGCACACGCCCGTGACCTGGGCTTCCGCCCGGTCATTTCCGGCATCAACACCCCGGGCGGCGACCGGCCTTCGGCCCTGCAACAGGCCTGGAACGCCGCGGGCCAGAGCAATCCCCTGGCCCGTGATGCCAGCCGCAATCCCCTGGAAGAACTGGACAGGCTCCTTGCCGCCGCACCTGACGACAACAGCCGCAAAAACCTGCTGACCCTGCGCGAGGCCATCAAGGAAAACAACATCCTGCAGGAACAGCAGCAACAGCTGGAGATGCAGTCCACCCTGCGCACGGCCGTCTACATGCTGGAGACCATCCGCAACTACGCCAGCCGCCGCAATTCCCTGCAAAGCCAGTACGACAGCATGAAGCGGGACAGCCGGACTGCCAAGGGCGAGACACTTGCCGCCCTGCGCCGGATCATGAAAACGGCCGAACAGGGGCTGGAGCAGTTCCAGACAGGCATCGACCGCTCCCTGTCCTTCTACCGGACCCGTGTGGAAGAGGCCGCCCGCTTGGACAAGAACGATTTCGAGCGGGCGCTTGCCAGCCTGCTCAAGGATTACGCGGGGGAAGACCTGTTCAACGAGAACATGCGCCGCAATGCGGAGCTGCTGCGCCGTCATGTCCAGAGTACACGGGCAGGCAGGCTCCCCGCAGACAAAGCCATGCTGCAGGAGATCCTGCAGGCACGCACCGGCAAATAAGCCCAGGCACTGTGCCTGGTCACATTCACGCCGCCATCGCGGCAAGCAACAGAGGAGATGAGCCAATGAACGACAAATTGCGCCTCGGATGGATCGGCACCGGTGTCATGGGTCACGCCATGGCCGGGCATCTGCTGGCTTCCGGCTATCCGCTGACTGTTTACAACCGCACCAAAGCCCGCGCTGAAGGGCTGCTGGCCTGCGGTGCCCGCTGGGCCGACACGCCTCAGGAAGTGGCCCGGAATTCCGATGTCGTCTTCTCCATCGTGGGCTATCCGCGTGACGTGGAAGAAGTGATGCTGGGCGAACAGGGCGCGCTGTCCGGCCTGGCCGAGGGCGGCATCCTCTGCGATATGACCACCTCCAGCCCCGAACTGGCCCGGCGCATCGCCGAAGCCGCTGCCGCCAAGGGCTGCATCAGTCTGGATGCGCCTGTCACGGGCGGTGACATCGGTGCGCGTGAAGCACGCCTGTCCATCTTTGTGGGCGGCGACAAGGAAGCCTTCGAGCGTGTGCGTCCCTGCTTCGAAGTCATGGGCAAGACCATCCTGCACTGCGGTGATTCCGGCAGCGGCCAAAAGGCCAAGCTGGCCAATCAGGTAGCCATCGCCGGGGTCATGTTCAGTGTTTGCGAATCCATGCTCTTTGCGCAGGAAGCTGGTCTGGACGTGAAGCAGTGGCTGGAGCTGGTGGTTCCCGGCGGTGCGGGCAGTGTGGCCATGGGGACCCTGGGCCGCCGCCTGCTGGGATGTGACTACGCCCCCGGTTTCTTCGTGGACCATTTCGTCAAGGACCTGGGTCTCTGCCTGGAAGAATGCAAGCGCATGGGCCTGGTACTGCCCGGCCTTGCGCTGTCCGAACAGATCTACCGCATGGCCCAGGCCAAGGGCCACGGCAAGGACGGGACGCAGGTCCTGCTGCAGGTGCTTGCCGAGCTCTCCGGCAAACAGTGGCGGCCCCACGCCTAGACGGTTACAGAGGATACGCGGGGGAAGGCCTGCCTTCCCCTGTTTCCGCTTTTCCCTATGACTTCCCTGAAACAGCGGACATGCCCAGTTTTAGGAAAGAGGAACGAGCCCGACCTGATCGCCCTGCTGCTGGCAAAGTGGATTCGGGAGCTCCGGCATATTTTTGGGGGGCAGCTGATGTTTTTTGTTGACATCATCAGGGAAGGCGCGTAGAAGACTTTTCTTGTGTCGGGATGTAGCGCAGTCTGGGAGCGCACTTGAATGGGGTTCAAGGGGTCGAAGGTTCAAATCCTTTCATCCCGACCAGAAAGCAGAAACCCCAAGGGATCTACGGAAACGTGGATCCCTTTTCTGTTTTTGGGATCTGCCCTTTCCCTCTTTCCGGTGTTCCGGCTTGCCGGTCATTTCGCCAAGCCGGACCACACGGGACAAACTTTCCCCGCCGTTCCCCGAATCATGGGGATGGTATCGGCCCTGGCCGACCTGGCAGACAGCAGACAAATCCATTGTCCACAAACAAAAACGCCACGAAGGTATCCTCCGTGGCGTTTTTCGTATGTGCAAAACATCCGGGATCGGCAAACAGCCGCCATGCTTTCGGCAACTCCGCTGTCCCTCTGTCTGCAGGAACAAAAACTTCTAGGGACGGCCCTCGCGTTCCACTTCGCCTACCCAGCGGGAAAGGCGCGTGCGGGAATAGCGGTCTTCGGCTCCATCCAGCTTTTTGAATCCCTTGATGTTGGCCTCCAGCCAGGCCTTGTCCGTCATCAGGATCTCGCAGGCCTTGCGGGCCCGCTGCTGAAAGGCATTGAGGGCGGCACCGTCAAAGGCGATGTCCCTTACCTGGGCTTCCGGGACAGGTTCATGATATTCCATGATGACCTGGGTCTTGCGGAAGTTCAGCAGCAGCTTTGCCCTGTACGCAAGACAGGCGGCATGATCCGTACAAAACGGATCGCTGTCGCCGTCCAGCTGCATAAGGCTTTCGTAAAGGGTCTCTCCCTTATAGGCATACTGCTGCGCCCGGATGGCCGGGAACGCCGGATGATGCGCGGCCTCCCACTCCCAGGTACCTTCCGTGTCCGCCACGGCCGTCACCAGAGTGCCGGTACCGTTACCGTAGACAGCGAACCAGATACGGGCATCCCCATCCACCGAATGCCGCGTTTTGGGACGCAGAGTCCGGTTCCCCAGGCCTTGCAGCCGCATGTCCGCAGCCGGAACAAAGGTGAAGGCAGGACGGGCACGGGAAACGATGACCGTCTGGTCTGACGGGGCCAGCTGGCCCGCTCCCCGCAAAGGAGGTTGTCCCCTCATAAAGAAAACAAAAACAGCCACAGCAATGATGGCAACAACTATCAGCAGGATTTTCATGGTTCCTCCAGAGCGCTTGGCAGACCGGAGCCATACGTCCGCCGCAAGCATGTTAACCGCATCCACGACGGAGCAAAAGCCCTGTCGCGCAGAGGTTCGGATCCGGGCAGAGAGCCTGCAACAGCAAATCTTACCCCCTGAAAACAGAAAAGGGATCTACGTTTCCGTAGATCCCTTGGGGTTTCTGCTTTCTGGTCGGGATGAAAGGATTTGAACCTTCGACCCCTTGAACCCCATTCAAGTGCGCTCCCAGACTGCGCTACATCCCGACGCGAAGATGTAGATAGACGAAGACAGCAGGCTTGTCAATAAAAACATCACATTTTTTCAAAATAGCTATCTCCGCCCTTCTGTGCAAAAAATGGCAAGGCTGTCGACCGGAGGTCTCCATTCCTCCACCCTGCAGGGGCACGCCCCGTACTGACCATGCCGGCAGGAGCTGATCGCGCCTCTTCATATGATAGAGGTCCGCATGCAGCCTGCCGCATCTCCCTGCGGCAGCCTGCTGTCCGCATCCCTCATGTCGCACAAGCGATAAAGAAAGGCACCGCCGCACGCCACTTCCGGAAGAGATGGCCCGGAGTGCAAGGCGAAGCTCATATGCCCTGCCGTATCCTCCAGGACAGGCTTTTCCCACCTACCTGCCCTCAGGGCGAAAACAGGGCCGAATCCTCAGGCGCCCAAAAACAGAAAAGGGACCTACGTTTCCGTAGATCCCTTGGGGTTTCTGCTTTCTGGTCGGGATGAAAGGATTTGAACCTTCGACCCCTTGAACCCCATTCAAGTGCGCTCCCAGACTGCGCTACATCCCGACGCGGGAAAAAAAGTACGCTCGACCAGCCTCTTTGTCAACATAAAATTCTTTTGAGAAAAAAATTTTTTGCTTTTGTGAAATTTTAGGGCAATTTCTGCCGTTTTCGTTACATTGTGAAGCATTTCTCAGCCCTTACGAACATCCGGACACATTGCCAACTTATTGATTTCCATTAACTTTCAAATGTATTTTTGCCTGATGGAACTCCACGGAGCTTGTTTTTTTCTTCTTTTGCCAGAATATTTTTCATAAAAACCAAGCATTCACCTGCATTGACAAAAAAAATTTCCTGTGTAGAAGACAGATGGCCGCGCAGCCTGGGGGGTCAGGGTGCCGGCTGGATTTTCCGGTTTCCCCTACTTGTGTCACATATTATTTCATAGTATGTCACACGGAAGGGATTTTTTCACCAGGTTGAGAAACCTGTAATCAGGAGGTTGGATATGACAACCAAATCAGCCTTTAATGAAGACAAAGTAGCCCTGCTGCTTGGCTGCATTATCTTCATCTTGGGCCTTGGCAAGTTCGCTGGACTGGATCTCCTTGGCTGGGTGGTAAAAATCGGCATGTGGGTCGATAGCCCCGTCGATGCCTGGAAGCCCGCTACCAAGGGCATGATGGCCGGCTGGCAGTCCCTGCTGGCTACCTATGTGTTTGTGACCGGTCTGCTGGCTATCGGCGTCAAACTGATGAAGGGCAACGTGGGCCGCTTCGTGGGATCCTTCACCGTGATCTTCTTCATCGCCATCGCCTGCTACACCGCCGGCGCCAACGCCTACATCGCTGCTAACCCCACTCAGCTGGCTAAGCAGGGTATTCCGTGGGCTCTGGGCCTGAGCACCGAAGCCGGCCTGATCGCCGCTCTGGTCATGGGCATCCTGATCAGTAACTTTGCCCCCAGCGTTGCTGACTCTCTGCGCGATGCCTGCCGCCCCGAGCTGTTCGTTAAGATCGCCATCGTGGTTCTGGGTGCCGAACTGGGCGTGAAGGCCGCTGATGCCGCCGGTTTTGCTGGCCACATCATCTTCCGAGGCCTGTGCGCCATTGTTGAAGCTTACCTGCTGTACTGGGCCGTGGTTTACTACGTTGCCCGTAAGTACTTCAAGTTCAACAAGGAATGGGCCGCTCCTCTGGCTTCCGGTATCTCCATCTGCGGTGTGTCCGCCGCTATCGCCACTGGTGGCGCCATCCGCGCCCGGCCGGTGGTCCCGATCATGGTCTCTTCCCTGGTCGTTGTGTTCACCTGCATTGAAATGCTGATCCTGCCCTTCATCGCTCAGACCTTCCTGTACACCGAGCCCATGGTGGCCGGCGGCTGGATGGGCCTGGCCGTGAAGTCCGACGGTGGTGCTATCGCTTCCGGTGCCATCACCGAATCCCTGATCCTGGCCAAGATGGCCGGTCTGGGCACTGAATGGGAACCCGGCTGGATCGTGATGGTGACCACCACCGTCAAGATCTTCATCGACATGTTCATCGGTATCTGGGCTCTGGTCTTGGCCTACATCTGGACGGCCAAGTTCGACAAGACCCGTGGCGACCGCACCATGACCTGGGGCGACGTCATGGACCGCTTCCCCCGCTTCGTGCTGGGTTACCTGGGTACCTTCCTGGTCCTGCTCATCGTCTGCCTGAGCACGCCTGAACTGCACAAGGTCGGCAAGGCCATGTCCGGCGCCATGAACGGCTTCCGCGTCATCTTCTTCCTGATGACCTTCTTCAGCATCGGTATGGTTTCCAACTTCCGCAAGCTGATGGAAGAAGGCATCGGCCGCCTGGCCATCGTGTACATCGTCTGCCTGTTCGGCTTCATCATCTGGGTCGGTCTGTTCATTTCCTACGCCTTCTTCCATGGCATGACCCCGCCGGTGGTTGGCGCCTAGTTTAAAGGAGAACAATGATGGAAGACAAAGAAGTCAAATTCCACGAAGAAGTCCAGAAGATGGAATACGAGCCCCTGGATGAGACTGAAATGAAGCTCATCCACTGGAGCTGGGGCCTGGGCGTGGGTCTGCTGGTGGTGCTGTTCCTCATCAGCAAGTTCGTGATGACCACCCACTAGACCTCGGGCTGCTAAACACGTAATAAGGATGCCGGGAAGGGCCTGCGCCCTTCCCGGCTCTTGCGTACAAAGGACAAATATCATGCCGCGTTATCATCTGCGTTACCTTAAGGGCCCCAACTATACCCTGAACCTGGAGTATGACGGCATCGTGGAAGCCTCTTCCTTTGAGGAAGCCCTGCGTCCCCATACCGACTGGCCCATTACGGAAAGCTACGACCATGCCACGGCTACGGCCTGGAATCCCGGTACCTGCATGTATTATCAGGAAATGTGGGAAGCTGCCCTGCTTCCCGATGCTGACAAGGGACAGCAAAGCTAGCACCGCACGGAGCTGACGCCTGCAAGGGGAGGACTGACAGAGACTCCCCTTGCGGTGGGATGCGCTTTCCCCTCACCTGCCACAGGGCGGCCGGACAGCTTTCATGAACATCTCAGCCACGTCACCTCTCGTTTCTGTCCTGCTCCTGCTGGTCTCCATGTCTTCCATCCAGGCCAGCGCCTCGCTTGCCAAAACCATCTTTCCCCTGGTGGGCCCGGCCGGCACCACAGCCTTGCGCCTGCTGGTGGCCTCCGCCATCCTGCTTGTGGTGATGCGCCCCTGGAAAAAAGCCATCCCCCGCAGTGCCTGGAAGGTCATCGCCGTTTTCGGACTGGCCACGGCAAGCATGAACCTCTGCTTTTACGAAGCCCTGAGCCGTATCCCGCTGGGGGTCGCCGTCGGTCTGGAATTCACCGGCCCCCTGACGGTAGCCATGCTCTCTTCCCGCCGCCTGGTGGACTTCATCTGGGTCATCCTGGCCGCAGCCGGTCTCGCCATCCTGCTGCCCCTGCGCCAGAGCGCGGACAACATCGATCCGCTGGGTGCGGTGCTTGCCCTCTGTTCCGGCGTCTGCTGGGCGCTCTACATCATCTTCGGCAAAAAGGCAGGCAGCAGTCTGGACAAGTCCTGCGTGGCCCTGGCCATGCTCGTGGGCAGCTGCGCCATTTTCCCTGTAGGCCTGGCCTCCTCCGGCATGGATCTGTTCAGGCCCGAGATCCTGCCCCTGGCCCTGATCCTGGGTATTTTTTCCTCTGCCCTGCCCTACGGTGTCGAGATCATCGCACTGAAAAACCTGCCTTCGCGCACGTTCAGCATCCTCATGAGCCTGGAGCCTGCGCTTGCAGCCCTTTCCGGATTCCTCTTTCTGGGCGAACAGCTGAGCCTTGCCCAGTGGGCAGCCCTCTCGGCCATCATCAGTGCGTCCATCGGCTCCACACTGACCATCAAAAAGCAATAACGCAACGCCGCCCATACGGGGAAGCAGCCTTTTCGGCCATCGACAGGAACGGCGTACTTCCCCCACCGGCATCCCTTCCTCACCTGATGGCTCATAAGGCCTCGTCTTTTCCCGGACGTGCCTCTCTACGGGCGTCCTTTGCCAGAGGGCACTGCCTTCTTCCTCTACCGACTCTCCGATCAGGCCCCGGCATAACGGGGGGAACATCTGCGTACCAGTAGGCTAACGCCCATCAGAACCACCCGCAAAGCGGGTGGTTTGCTCTGGCCCTGTAAGGGCCTGTTACCGGCTGCGCCTAAAGACGCTGG
>NZ_JABAFY010000033.1 GCF_012843875.1 Desulfovibrio piger
TTTGCTGCCGCGCACAGTCTTTTTTTGTCCACATGCCTTCTTGTAACTATAAAAGCTGAAGTTTCCAAACACGCTCTAAAATCAAAAAACATGCCGGACATCCTCTAAAGGATGCTGACGTACAAGGTTGGTAAAGGCTTCCAAAACTTTTCTATCTACTCTGGTGCGGTAGTTTTTATCTCCCTCCACTTCCAGCAGTATCTGTCTATTATCATCCCGCCAGATATGGATGGCTCTGGGGCGTTCCATACCCGCCGGACTGGAATGAGAACAAGTGCAACTTTTCTTCACTTTTTTCGCTTGCAGTGAGGGGTGCAGCATAGATAAAAATCGAAAGCAATATGACAGTCAGTAATGTCCGCATGGTAAAATAGCTTCAGACATTTTTAGACTGTACTATAGTTGAATTTGAAGCTCTGCATCACTTTTTCCACTTGGGGGGCGTAGAATTCTGCCTTATGCTTCGGGTAGCTCATGCGGACAATACAGGCTGCATCATTTCTTAAAAAGCACTTGATATAGACAATATCTTCACCCGCAAAGCCTGAGACTACAAACCAGCTCCTTTCGTCGTTGATTCGTCTGTAGGTAACATCCAGCCCGTGAGAGAGTTCGATCAGCACATCCTCCATTTTCTGTCCCATGGCCATATAGCCATATGTTCCATAGGCAAGCATGGTGAAGCCTTTATTGTCACGCACCGTTACGCCGTCTCCGTTATCGGCTTCCTGTACGTTGTAATTCCCCGGCAGCCAGGAGAGAGAAAAACCGAAGCGTTTGTTACTGTAGTGTGGGGCGGCTCCGGCGACCTCGGCCAAGCCGGGCATGGCCTCGTAAAGGGTGGGGCCTCCTCCCGCACCAAAGGCAAACTCTCCCCACAGGATACGGAGCGGCTTGTTTTGGAAGCTTTTCAGCCAATGCCAGCACTGTTCGTTTGAGTTCCCCCCAAAGCAATTGCCCATTAAGTCCAGCACCTGCCCATCCCTTGTCCGAAACAGATGTCCGTATCCGATAAGCGCCATTCCCTTTCCATTTAGACCTAGGTATTCCACCTCTTCCAGCCTGAGATCCGTCCAGTGATGTTCCCCGATCGCCTCGCTACTGGTATGAATTTCGTTTTTTCCCACAAGAGTTTCGTAGGAATAGCCGTTTTCGTCTTCCCAGAGAAAAAGTAGTTTTCCGTCCAGCGGGCGGTGCTCCTTCAGGCCGGGGCCGCTGGTATGGAAAATATGCAGCGTTGTGCCCTGGTCAGAGAGCAGGGAGAGTAGCTTTTTGCCATCTTGAGAAGACTCCACCTGATAGAAGGAAAGGCCGCTGGTCTGCGTGAGAGAAATATTCCAATCTTCATACACACAGGTTTGTGCAAAAGCTTCTCCATCACGCACAAGGCGCAGCCACTTGCCGATATCCGCATTAAAGGCTCCCCCGATTTTGCAGGACGGCAGACCTTCAATGCTGCTCAGAAGCTGAATTTCGATCCCCATTTCCTGTAGCTCGCTTTTTGAGCTTGCCACTTCAACAGCTGCAGCCTGACTATACGTAAAAAGGCATAGTATAAAGAGGATGAAGAACCGCATAGAAACCTCCTGCTATATAGACAGTCATGAATGTAGATGCATTATTCAATGCCAAGTTCTCTAGTCGTTATATATATGATTCATCATGTACAAATATGTTCATTGACCTTATCGTAAATATTTCTATATTAATTGTGGGCTGTACTTTGATCTTGCATAGAGATTAAACAGCCACAAAAGACTGGTAAGGATGTAAACTGTCTTTATAAATAGAATCCCTGATTATTCAAGAATACGGACCTGAGCCTTGATGGCTTCAGCCCGAAAATACCCCTGCTCAAGCACCCCCACGCTGCCGCCGTTTACTTCTTCGTAGTAAGCCGCCATCATATCCACATAGTTCTGCCAGGCTTCCTGCGATTTGTTCAGGTGTTCCAGGCAGGAATCAGGCCGATCGGCTTGCCTGCACATCATTCTGGCGTGACTCAGTTCTTTGTCCAGTCTGTTTTGCCAATACTTGATGGCATTGGCGTTGCACTCACGCATTTCCAGAGTGGAAGAGCTGTGCGAGACGCAGGTCTTGAAGCCGGGGGCCAATTCTTCCACTGTGTTGATGAGCGTGGAGGACGTTTGTGCCACAGGTCCCTCCTGCCCCATCAAAATGTCAGCCGGAGCCACAATTTTACCAGAATTCGGCACATAGAAATAGTCATACGAGGAAATTTTGCCGTCCGACCAGTGTTCTAGCGTACAGTCCATCTCCACGAGACAATTGGGGCTGGCTTCCGCAAATTCGGGCAGGACGTCCTGCCCCATGGCCACATCAAGAATAATGCCGTTCTCCAGCTGCAGCTGATAACCGTAGGCGTCTTCATAGCTGACAGGCCTGATCAGCCGTCCACTGATGTGGAACTGGGCCACTTCATTGGGTGTCACGGCAAAAAACTGTCTCAGTGTACTCCTCGTGATGACGTCCTGATTGGTATCCTGAATAAAGGTATAGTGGTATACAGCATAGCCGACGGATTCAGCCGTATACTCCGCCATAAGGATTTCCATGCTGCCATCCCCGTCCAGATCCGCGAAGTTCAGAATCTTGTGGACACGGGGAGCGGCCCATGTTGCCTCAACGTCCTTCAGAGCCACATATTGGGTCAGCAGATGCCAGCCGTTGGCATCATGCAGCATGACCACGGAATGCTGACCTTTTTGGGGATTTTGCGGGAGGGCAGGATTTTTCGCAAAAAGCGGAACATCGAGTTGCCAGCTCACCCCCTGACTCCGTGCCGGTACCATATTCTGGGACACAATAAGCAGCTCTTCCTGTCCATCCCCGTCCAGATCCACTCTATAGGCCTGCTCCAGCTGGGGCTGGGGATTCTCTACCCCCTTTTGGGTTAGATACTGATGCACAGGTGTGGGATCACCGAGATAGGACTGGACGGGACGAGGCATGGCTCTCCAAGAAGAGGCGAGCTGCAATCCACGGGAAGTGTCTTTTTGATTTTGCTGCAAAAGCTGAGCAAAAGCTGGGTAACCGTCCAGCATATCAGCGGCAAGCCATAGGGGACCATTCTTATCATCCTGATAAAAGCCTCCGAGGCGAGTATTCTCAAAAGAAAAAACAGATGCTTTGCCTTTGCTTGCCGGGCTTGCTTGTGCTAGGGCGTGCGACTGCAAGAACAGACTTCCCAGCAGACAAAGACCCAGTGCCCATTTCCCGAGTTTCATATTGTCCTCCATCATGCTTGTTCTCTGCCTCCAGCGAAGCGGCAATGACCGTACGTCAAACGATAGACTTCGACATGCTCTTGTTCGGTAGACTGGAGCAAAATTTTTTGCCTGCCCCAACCTTAGCAAGGCGTCTTTTTTTTGCATCATCCTGATGATGGATTTGTCCTGTTTTTTTTTAAATGTCTCATCATTGAAAAAAGATGATCTCATCACGACAATGAGAAAGACGTTGCAAGCCTCATGAAAATTTTTTTGCGACGTCATTTTGGTAAGGATGCGTTCTTCGGGGTGGTGGGCCATACTCTTGCCATGTCGCTCCCGACTAATGGAGGTTCCCATGCAAAAAAGATTTATGATGTTTGGAATGGTGCTGCTTTTCAGCCTGTCTTTCTGGAGTTGCCCGGCCTGGAGTGGCGAAGGATCCGCCATCATAGCCGCCATCCTTGAGAACGATCCCTCCGCGTTGCAAGAGGCATTGCAGTCGGGCGTCAGGCTCGATGTGACGGACAGCCATGGCCATACCCCCCTGGATATGGCGCTGGCGCATGGAAATGCGTTCAGCGCACCGGGCATGGTGGAGCTCTTGCTGCGGCACGGAGCCCGCCCCGGTCCCGGCCTGGCCGATCCGGCCCTGACACTGGCGCGCCTGCTTGCCACCCAGGCACCCCTCAGTCAACTGGAGGCCGCATTACAGGCCGGAGGCAAGGCGGATTCCACCATGCCCAATGGCTTTACCGCCTTTTTGTGGGCTGCGGCACTCTGCCCTAATCCGGCCGTTCTGGAAGCCCTGGTGAAGGCCGGGGCCAACCCCCGACAAGTTCTGCCGGGGGGCGACGCCCGACTGGGGGACAATGCGCTTTTGCTGGCGGCCGAGCATAACAGGAACCCGGAGATGATCAGCTTTCTGCTGCGCCAGGGGCTTGATGTGAACAGCCGTTCGTCCATGCTGGGTGACAGCGCCCTGATGCTGGCCTGCCGGGCCAACGCCAATCCTTCTGTGGCGGAAACCCTTGTCCGTCATGGTGCCGATGTGGACATGCGCAACGGGGTCGGCTGCTCGGCCTTCCTGTTCGCGGCGCGCCGGGCGGATGGCCTGGGCCTGCTGCGCCTGCTGGCGGAGCGGGGGGCTGACGTACGGGCGGTCGATGACAGCCTGTCCAATGCCCTGCATGTGGCCTGTTCGGGGCAGGGCAGTCCCGAGTCCATCCGCTTCCTGCTGTCCGTGGGATTGCCCGTCAATGGGCAGACCGGGAAGGACTTCGGTGCGTACAGTCCCCTGATGTTCGCCGTGCGCAACGTCAGCCCTGATGCGAAGGTCATTCGCCTGCTGCTGCAGCAGGGCGCGGACCCGGGCCTGTGCGACATGGACGGCAACCGGGCCGGGGACGGTCTGCCCGCAGGGCGCATATCCTGGCTGAAGCGGAACGGTCTGGCGGAGATCCTGCAGGACTGAGCTGGAAGCCATGCGGCTTTCCGGGGAAAACATCTTGGGCCTTGTTCTCCCGCTGCCATCGATGCCGGAGGGCAGGGTAACCATCCATCAGCACAGAGGAAACGCAGAGGCGATATCATGGGACATGATCCGTCAGGAAGGACATGCCGTGATATCGCCTCCTGTTTCATCGCCTGTTGTCATAATCCGCATCATGACTGTTGTCAGGACGGGAGCTGGCAGGGTCGCGTACCTTCAGATAGGTGTCCGCGTTGTTGATGACGTACCAGAGCCCGTCCTGGTACTGCTTGACCCAGACGATGCGGCGGCTGTCGGAGCCGGACGAGATCAGGAAGACCCGGACATAGTCGGCTTCCTGGGATGTGCCGGAAAAGACCAGCGAGTAATTTTCGGGCGACATGCGGTAGCCGTTTTCGGGACTCGTTCCCGCGGCGAAACTCCTGAAGATGTAGTGGCTGGCGGGGTCCTTCAGACGGCGTGCGAAGGTCACGTACCTCTGGCTGCTTTCCCAGCCGGCATCAGCGTGCATGATGTAGCGCAGCATCTTGGAGGCTTCCGTCCGGCGACCGGGCTCGAGGTAGCAGAAGACGGCGTCAAAATACATTTTGACAGCACCCTCAGGGCTCCGGGCAACGGACTGGCAACGCGACTTGAACTCGCTGAAGTTCGCGGGCAGTCCCGCCGGGGCGTCAATGGATGTCGTCCTGCCGCTGTTCATGAGGGGATCGAGAAGCGCGGCATACCTGGACGAATGGGGAAGCGTGGGGACGCATGCGCACAGGAGCATACCGCAAAGTAAGGCCAGACAGGCGAAGAGGGGCTTTTTCATGTCTTCATTCCTCCAGGACTATCGCGTTGGTGGGCGTGAGGGATGTTATGGAACTGTCACAGAGGGCTTCGCCTGCCTGACCATGGGGAGGAGCATCAGCGGGCGGACTTCCAGTACGTCTTGTCGTTGACCATGTTCCAGAAACGTTCCTGATCGATATCAGTCACGATACGGGCCTTGGCGCAGCCGGAGGCGGCGAACTTTGGGAAAGCCAGGGACTGCCCGTAGGACAGGCCGTACTGGGTGTTGACGTCGATGGCGCATGTCTTTTCCGCAGTGATGATGCCGGGATCGATGATGGCGGCAGCCACCAGCACGTCCCAGACGAAGTGGGTGAAGTTGGCGTCCTTGGCGAAGGTCTGCCCCACAAAGGTCTTCTTCAGGATATCGGCCTGGGGGCTCTTGCCAAGGCTGGCAAGAAAACGGTCATAATGGGCCTTGCGGAAGACCACCTTTTCGCACACGTCCAGACCGAACACGATCTGCTCCTTGAAGGGGGAGCGCACGGTGATCTGGGCGGCTTCGGGGTCTATCCACCAGTTGAATTCCGCCGCCGGGGTCACGTTGCCGGGCTGGAAGAAGCTGCCGCCCATGTAGACCACGCGCTTGACCAGGGGCACGATGTCCGGAGCCATGCGGATGGCGGCGGCTAGGTTCGTGCAGGGACCGATGGCGGCGATGGTCACTTCATGGGGATTGGCCCGGATGGTGTCGATGATGAAATTGACGGCATGCGTGTTCAGCGGCTCGAACTGCGCTTCCCTGCCGTACTGCTGCTTATAGAAGTCCTGCCAGCTGGCGGGTTCCGGACGGCCCAGCGAGCCCAGCCAGGCGTCATGCCCCATGCCGAACTGGGTACGCTCCATCTCGAAAAGCTCGTGCCGCTGCGGGCGCAGGGGGTAGCGCATGCCCTCCACCACAGGGATGTTGCGTCCTTCGATCTCCAGATGGCGCAGGCTGTAGGCCACGCCCTCCTGTACCCAGCTGTTGCCGGTGACGCAGGTCACGCCCAGCAGGTCGATGCCCGGCGCATTGGCCAGCATGATGAGGGCGACCCCGTCATCGAACATTTCGACCATATCCGTATCCAGCAGGACCTTTTCTTTCTGCTGGGCCGCCTGGACACTGGTTACGCAGAGCATGCACAGCATGGCCATGCCCAACATCATATGGGTAAGGATCCTCATCTTTGTCCTCCTTGCCTATTTCGTCCGGGGAAAGGACGGTGAGCGCATCTTGTTCCAAAGGGCTTCTCCATATGCGGCGGAAAGCCTGTTGTCGTTGGCCTTGATCTTGCCAAGGAATTCCGTGATCAGGGTGGACGTTTGTGTACCGGGGTTCTCCAGAGCCACGCTCTGCAACGCCGCCATCCACGTCTTTTCCATCCTGTTCTTGTTGTAGCGAGGGAAGGCCGGCGTGTTGGGCAGGTCGCTGAACAGGATGTGGGTCATGAATTCCAGGTACCGCTTTTTGCCTTCTTTGAAATACACGCTGTCGGCAGGCACCGTGTTCAGGTAGCGTTCCCACTGCACGGCCCAGGTGCCCATCTCCTTCACGGGATAGCGGCAACCGCCATCAGTGAACAGGACGGACGGCTGGCTGTCCCGCAGGGACATATAGTCGCTATAGGCGGCCACCGGAGGCTCGAAGCTGACCCTCTTGCGCAGGGCGCTCACGTCGGCCGCGAAGAAGGTGATGCCTTCGGCCATCTGCGGGACCAGTCCATACGCGGCTAACAGGGCCAGCACCTTCTGGTCATCGGCGCCCAGCGGGGTCTGGGGATGGCCGTACCGGGCACTCATCCAACGGCCAAGGAGAGCCTCCATGCTTTTGTCCATGTCCCCGATGCTCGCGGGATCAAAGGGGGCCTCATCTGTCCAGGCCAGCATCCCCCTGGCCGCCTCGTCGGGCGCCATGCTTTCCAGTCTGCCGAGGACGGCATTGCATGCCTCTATCCAGGCATCCAGGGCCGTTTTCAGGGCGGCTTCGTCCACGGCGCCGTTGCAGGCCATAGCCGTGACCTGGGGCGCGACCATGCGCTCCACGCGCACGCCCTGTGCCGCCACAGCAGTTGCGGTGGATGCGGCCCCGGCCTGCTGCAGGGGAGTCCCGTCCCCGTCAGCCACCTGCACCACGTCCGCGGCGCTGATGTAGGCATCCGGGACCTTGTACAGAAAGTGGGCATAGGCCATGCCTTCGCCAGACTTCGTCTGGAACTCCACCATCCTGATCCACTGCGGGCTGGAACCATCCCCGGTCATGTCACTCACGATCCAGCCCTTTTTGGCCGTACCCAGAACTTTGGCACCAACGGTCGCATCGGCGCGTACGGGGGTATCCCGCAGGATCTGCCAGAAAGCGGCGTGGGCCGTGCCCGCGTACAGGAGCATGCCCAGCGCGCAGCACGGGACGAGCCAGGTCTTCTTCATCGTTATCTCCTTTTGCCCATGCTACCAGGTGGACATCTCCGCCTCGCCGCCTTCCGCAGGCGGGGCCACCGGAGGCAAGGTAGCTTCCACGGACTGTGGCTGTACCGTCGCAGAAGAGGCATTTTCCGCAGGCTGCGGCTGTGCTGCCGAAGGGCCGGCAGTCTCTGCAGGTGCCGGTCGTACCGGCGCAGCGGAACGTTCCGAAGACTGCGGCTGTGCCTCCGGTGGAGCAACGCTTTCCGCAGGTTCCGGTCGTGTTGCCACAGGAGCGGAGACTTCCGCAGGCGGGGCTTGGGGCGCCGGCGCGGTGACGTCGAAATCGGCATCATGGCTGTTGCCCATGCCAGAGACCGCAGGGTCACGGACCTTGGCGTACGTGTCCGCATTGTTGATGACGTACCAGAATCCGTCAGGATACTGCTTGACCCAGACCCGGCGGTCCGAGTCGGCCCCGGACGAACGCAGGAACACGCGGGTATAATCCTGCTGCCGGTCCTTTCTGGTAAAGACCAGCCGGTAAGCATCGGGAGACATGCGGTAACCGTTCTCGGGGCTGGTCCCCGCCGCGAAGCTCCTGAAGATATAGTGCAGGGAGGGATCCTTCAGGCGGCGCAGGAAGGTGACATGCCGCTGGTTCCCTTCCCAGTTGGCATCGGCGTGCATAATATAGCGCAGCATCTTGGATGCTTCCGTCCGGCGATTGGGATCAAGGTAGCAGAATACGGCGTCAAAATACATTTTGACAGCCCCTTCAGGGGTGACGGCGACAGTATGGCAGCGCTCTTTAAAGTCTGCATAGGTTGATGGAAGACCTTTCGCTGAGGCAACAGTATTCTTTTCTTTTAATGGTTTGGCCGAGATGCAATACGGATCCAGGCACATGCCCATGATAAGCAGGGACATGATTAAAAAAAGTTGTGTTCTCATACGTTTTTCCTGCAAGTATGGCTATCAATCTGAGCACAGAAAGGAGCCAAAATTTTGTGAAACAGTATCTGACGACATGGAAACAGTTCCTTTTAGATCAAACAAGTGAGGTCCTAAGAAAGAGCCTCCATAAGGGAGCCTTATTTTACCACAGGTTCCTATCTTGGATCCGGATTTCATGGCAAAGACGGCAGGCACTTCGCTCATGGATAAAACCCCCCATTGGTCCAGATCGTCACCTGCAAAGGCATAGGCACCTTTTTGGCACCCCACACATTGAACCTTGTTGATCTGTGCCTTGATGGCCGAACCTCCTTTTATGACCACAAAACTGTCGGCCTGTGTCATAATGGTATATCCGGAAGTCATGAATTCTCTTTTTTTGTCAAAAATGTGTGCCCCATCAAACATTTTTTCGCATTTTTTTATGGGACTTCTGGTCTTTAGTATAATCCACTTTGATTGCTGATAATTGGGATCCTTGTGCTGGATGATCTTTCCGTCGAGACTGTCAGGAGTAAACGTAAAAACTCGTTTATTACACGACCAGCATCCCCATTCTATGACAGGGATAGTACGTTCTTCACCGGAATCACCTGCCAGGCTAACGCTTGAGTTGCCTATGATTAAACAAAGCAGCAGGGCTATTGCAGGCAATGCCATGTTGGCTTTCATGTTCATTCACTCCTGTAAGGGGGTATTATTCCATCGCATAAAAGCGGGATTTGTTTTTATGTCATCAAGTCTGGTGACGTGTCAGATAATCCGATTTCAGGATAGCGTGGTTTCACTATTCCCTGGAACTTTATTGCGAATGTCACTCTTGTCTGTGACACAGCCCCATGTTTCCTTTTTTCATGCCTGGACTGGTATCCATCACGATATCCTCGCCAGAATCGGTCATACGTCATGTGCCAAACAGTGCTATCTCCCCTGCATGCGGTGCTCGTATTCGGCCAGCCTCTGCAGGGAACTGCCGCGGAACTGCAGATCCGCCAGAGAGGTGGCGAATTGTGCCCCCCAAGCCTTTTCCAGTCCCAGCGCCACAGCGTAGGGCATGAAACGGTGGAATTCTTCCGGTGTCCGGTCCGGCGGATTAAAGGTGTTGAGACGCGATGCTTCTGCAGTCCCCAGATACAGGGCAAGACCTTCGATCTCCGCCAGAATCTGCGCGGCCTTGGGGGCAGGTCGCTTCATGAGAGGCATGAAGACCATAGGCAGAAGCAGAATGCCCATAAAGGCCAGATTGCCGCTGCCCATAAAACTGTTGGCCCAGAAGAGTGTCCCTCCCACCACAAAGAAAAGCAAAAGGAAGCCCAGAATCTTTAAGGGGACTAAGAATACTTCCGTAATGCTTCGGGTCAGCCAGAGGAGATAGCCCATCAATCCCAGCCAGAGCAGGGGGCGCAGCGCACTCCAGCTGCGCATGAACGGGTAAAGGGCAAAGTCCGACATGCTTTCGTCGAGGATGACGTCATACACCAGCATGACGGGCACGAGCAGTATATAGACTCCCAGAAGGAGCAGGTTGAGGTAACCCATTTCCTGCCAGCGGACCAGGATGCTGACTGCATACTGTGTGCTACGATGGGTCAAGAAGGTGAGGCCGAGCGTCAGGCTGAAGGCGGCCAGGACTGCAGGGATGTCCTCAGCACCAAAATTGAGCCAGAGGGCACCCTGAGCCAGGAGTGCCCCGCCATAACAAAGGATGAACATCAGGCTGACCAGGTTCCCGTTTATTTGCCACATGTCGCGGTACTGGGAAGCGAGGGCCTCGTAGGATGTGGAGCGGGCCTCGGCCACCTTCCAGGCGTTTTTCCTGCCCACTTCAAGAGGCTGGGGCGGGCGGGTGGGAAAGAGCTTCCGTAGGCAGCGTCGCTCTGCCATGTCGAAACCACGACCCCGCTTCAGGAGGTCTTCCCAGATGCGGCGTTTGTGCTGGCTGCTTTCATCTCCTTTTGGGCCGGTATTCCTGTTTTCGGTGCCGTAACTGTCTATGGAGGTCCGCTTCATGATCTCACTGCTTGTCCGCAGGACATAGGGATCCGTGCGACTGCCTGTGCCAGTCATATCCACCATTTTCTGGGTCGCCAAGTTCAGCAGGAGCGCGGAAAAACCGCGAGAGGTCAGCATGGCCGCCTCGCGGATATAGGCCACGGCTGCCGGAGAGAGCGTTTTGCCGTCCGGACCAAGGGGCGGATAGAAAAGCGGGATGGAGACCTTGGGGCGCGGGTTCTTGCCGAACTTGAACCAGATCCCGCCGCACAGGAGCAGGAGCAGGGCAAAGACGCCCCACAGGGTGCTTTTGACGGTGGAGAGCGTTTCTTCTGACCCATCGGAGGTGACGACGCCTTTGTTCCATTCCACGGAAACGACAAAGTGTTCAGTATCCATCATGGGCTCTTCACCTCGGAAGAAGGCCACCCCATCCTTGTTGATCCATTGGGTGACGGGTCTGTGCCCCATGGTTGTATGCCCCAGCCGGGACCATTGCTTGCTGACGATCGCTCCTTTCGGCAGGGCTATGGCGCAGGAAAGCCTAAGGGGGCTACTATTGTGCCGACTTGTGCCCCAGATATCCCAGTCCAGTCTATCCACGTTGGAGAGAAAAAGAATCCTGTCTCTAGCCTTGTACTTCAGGGTATATTCGTGCACGGACAGGCTTTTGTCCTGGGCTATAAGACGCACGTGGCGGCTATTGTCTTTTTCCTTCACATACACGTTGGGAGTGACGGGCTTGCCATCGGCTGTGACTGACACCAGCTCCATATCCGATTCCTGTACGAAGGGGGCGAGACTGCCGTAGATCTTTGCCCCACTGCTCAGAGGACGTTCCACGGAAGGACCAAAGCCCTTCAGCCGCTCGATAATGGTTAACTCTCCGTCGGGAGCCACCTGGATAAGGGCAAAGCAGGAAGGCATGTCCGGGGATGGGGCGGAAGAGAGAGGAGTTTCCGCCCCGAGTGCTACGACTGCTGGGGGGAGCATCACCGCCCATAGAAGAAGCAAAATGACGCGACACATGTCTTAAAACTTCACTTCCGGCACAGTCGCTTCTGCGGGATCGGCCAGTTCAAAATATTCTATCTTGCCGAAGCCGAAGGCGCGAGCCACCAGATTGCCGGGAAACTGCAGCACACGATTATTCTGGTCGCGGGCTGTGCCGTTGTAGTAGCGGCGGGACAGCTGGATCTCATCTTCCAGCAGGGCAAGCTGTTCTTGGAGCTGCATGAAGTTTTCGCTGGCGCGCAGATCGGGATAGTTTTCCGATACGGCAAACAGGGAACGCAAGGCTCCCATCAGCTGATTTTCCGCATTTGCGATGGACGACAGCGAGCCGGAAGAAGAGGCGGAAACAGCCTGGGCGCGCAGCTCGGCGATTTTGGTGAGCGTATCCTGCTCGTGGGTCATGTAGCCCTTGACGGCACTGACCAGCGAGGGAATCAGGTCATGACGGCGCTTAAGCTGTACACCGATGCCGCTCCAGGCCTCATCCACCATATTTTTTCCATTCACCATGCCGTTATAGAGCAGAATGAGGCTTATGGCGATCGTTAGGGCAATACCTACTATGATGATGACAGTAATCATAATGTCTACTCCATTTCTTCATTCACGATGTTCACGGGATACAGGTGCAGAGAGCCGTCATTTCCGTTGTAATTCAGGGAAAAAACAGGGGTTGTACCATCCTCCGCTGCATAGGAAAACCCGATATTGGGTATGCTGCCTATCATTTCGACAAGAGCATAGAGGGGCTTGTCCGGACTGAACAGTGGCAGGGTATAAAGCATCTTTGTCTTTTTGAATCTGATGGTCGTATCATTGGGATCCTTGTTGGGCACATACTCAATGGCTATGATGCTGAAGTTCCTCAGAGTTTTTTGGGCTGCGACAAGCAGCTTGACAGTGTAGTCCTGATTGGAGGTGACGGTCAGCTCATACGCCCCAACGGTCAGCTTGTTCAGGAGATCCGGGGCTTCCCTTACAGACAGGGGCGCGGGCAGGCCGGTCTGTGATGTCGCATAGGCTGTGTTCATCATGCCCAAAGTGATCATGAGTGCCACAAGGGCAGGAATCAGGCTCGTTTTCATCATATTTCCCTCCTATTCTCCATAACGGTATTTCTTGCTCTGCATTACGTTTTCAAATAGCGCGAGGAGTTCCTTCTTAAAATGTATATATCCTTGATATTCAGTAGGATTAAACACAACATCAATAATCTCCATAGGTGTTGCATCTCCATAATTGTGAATATAGTATTCATTATCCGGTGCATCATCTTGCTCTGGATAATACTCCACATAAAAAGTCACGTAAGGGACGGCCGTTGCATCATTATCCATTTGTGCGGCCTTGGCCTTATCGTTCCAGAGGTTTGGCTTGTGCCGCTTGATTAGTCCATTCAGCTTTTGCAGAAAGAGGGGGGCAGTCTTGTAATATTCCTTGTTGCCAGCTATGTTCCCACGGCAGATCCGGACGTTTACCTGAGAAGATAAATCCTGGGCGCATAGCATCAGCCATGTGTTTTCGTTTTGTTCCAAGTGTTCATGAAATGAGAAAAAGCGGATCTTGTCAGAATGTACTTCCTTTGGAGGTTCATAGGGATAGCGCTGTACAGTTTTTTCCCACAAATCCATAAGATCCGAGATAAAAGCCTGGGAGCCTTGCGGCAGAGTCCGACCGGAGATGGATAGATTCTGTCCCGAATCCCACAGGACATTTAGTGAATAGGATCCTTCATCCAATGCATATATGCCATCGGGAAGTGGTTTGTCCCGATGATTGGTCCAGGCAATAATGTTGTGGTGTGCGGCAAGAATAGATAAGTGTTCCAGCACCCAGCCATTGGCTTCCCGGCGATATTTTTTTTCTTTGTAGTTCACCTGCATCATGACTTTGCCGTCTCTGGTCGTCCATACATGGAAAGATTGAGGTGCCATCATGCCGGAAACAACGTAGGAGAAGGAACGCACACTATCCAAATTTTTGGCTGAACAGGGCGAAGGCAGGAAAAGAAGAAAAAAGGCCGGCACCAGTGAGAACAGGGAGAGATGCATTCTTGCCTCTTGCTTAGAGTGTTATCGGGCTTTCAGCGCCATTCATGCCGATAGGGATTTGCCCATACACATTCCGGCGGCAGCCAGCCGCTGACGTTTCGCCCCGTCTTGGTGGTGCAGGAGACCTTGAGCCAAGCGCCGCGCACACTCAGAAGACGCAGGGGCGTATCCGTGGGCAGGATGGCCACCTTAGGGGCATTGTAATCGGGGTTGGCTTTCAGGCGGGCATCCCCATCCTCGGTTGCGCAGGCATAGGCACCCAGCACGCTTTTGTGCATCCAGCCTTGCTTGTCGCCATAGTAGAGAACCTTGAACCAACCTTTCCGCTCTTCCAGAAGTGTGACTACACGCCGCGTCAGCTTCTCATCATCGGGCAGCTCGTTATTGACCGGGAAGGGGATGGTAGCGATGATTTTGCCGGAGGGAGCATCGCGCACGTTGGTTCCCATCCTGTCGCTGTCCGTAATCAGAGCCTGTACAGACATGCTCTCGTCCGGCATGGCGTTGCTGACAAGCGGGGCTTGAATGCCCGGAGCATTCGTGTCCATGAGCGCATTCTGCGTCTGCCCTTCAACGCTGGTGGAAGCGGGATTGGGGGGGGCAATACCTGATGCAGCTTGTCCACCAGAACGTTCTCTCTTCGCCCGCTTTTGCCGCGCAGCATTGTCCCACAGCCAGCCCAGACCGGCATCCTTCAGCCAGGCTTCACGCTCGGGCCATAACCCTTCCCATGCACGCTGTCCCTGGCTGTCCCGGACTTCCGTATCTGCGCCTCTTTCCTGCAGGGCCTTGATAACTTGCGGGTTCTGGTTTCTGCGGACGGCCAACATGAAGGGAGTTTCCCCCATCATCTGGGGATTGGTCACGGCATCGACATCCAGACCTGCATCGATGAGGATATGGACAGCCTGAGGATCCCATCCCTGTTCAGCAACAATGTGCAGAATGTTCTGTCCTCCGGCCTCTTCGGGCAGTCCCTTCTTCGGATCTGCTCCGCCTTTTATCAGCGCGTGCAGTACCGATGCATCCGGCTGGAACACGGCCGCCCACAGCAGGGGGGTGAAACCGTTCGGTAGTATTTTGTTCGTTCCGCCAAAGTTTATGGTGCTGCGCCATTCCTCCAAAGGAGCCTTGCGAACAGCCAGTCTGGCCAGATTCAGAGTCGGGCCGAGATACGCTTCCGCTTTTCCGGTGCCTGGGCGCGCACCAAGCTGGACCATAGACTGAACAGCACCAAGTTCCTGTGCTGAAGCACCTAACAGGGCATAATCAAGAACCGTGAGACCTGAGCTGTCCTCTTGATTCCATGCATCGCCTTCCCTGTGAGGAACAGGCTCATCGCTTTCCTGCATACCTTCATATACCCATTCCTGTTTGTCTGCCCAGGCCTGCGCATAGTCATTGAGGACTAGGAATTCAGTGGTTGCCGCTGCGGTGCCGGGCACGCCCAGAGCGAATGCTGCCAGAAGCAGAACAAAACAGTAAGGGAACAGACGGACTGACATAAGGGAGCCTCCCATGTGGTCTGCCGGTTGTTTATTGGGATATGGTACGGACCTCGATGGGGTGAGGCACGGCAAAATCCATGCCGTACAGCCGTATGTTTTTGGGCGTGGAACCATCCAGTTCAGGGAAAAAGAATGTCAGCTTTTGTGCGGCCCGTTCCGGTACTGTCATAAGGCGTTCTCCGACGGGGGTTTGCTCGTAGACAAAATTTTCCTGATCCAGCAGAAGAACCTGCTGTTTCTCCGTAAGCCCGGTCAGACGCACGGGGAACTCCTGCGGGTTTTTGACGGCCAGAATGATGCGCCAGGAGCGGTCTTCCTGTTGTTCAGCCTTGAGGACTCGCGTTTCGGTCAGGGTCGCGAGGTCTTTGCTGTTGGAGATGAGCCGCGTGCCGTCCGAGCCGTCCAGCTGGGCCTGCATATCACGCGCACCTTCCTGCATACCCTTCGTCATACCGCCGAGGGCTTCCCCCATGATGGAGATGAGGCCGCCGAAGGCTTCCTGTATGCCCTGTTCCATGCCCTGCCCGGAGGCAGGGGAGGAGGGGGCGGGAGAAGCACCGGACGTGGGGGAGGAGCCGGGTGTGGCTTCCGGTGTGTCCGGGTTCGAGGCCACGGAAGCAGGCTGGTCCGCGTCGGCTGCGATCCCGGCCGACGGCGTGGCAAGGAGCAGACCCGCCAGACAGCACAGGCACAGGAGCAGGCTCGTGAGGCGCGTCTCGCCCTTTTCCGCCGGCTTTTCCGTCGCTGGCGGCGTCACCGCTTCAGGCGGTGTCTCTATCGCTGTCTGCGCTGCCGCTGCCACTTGCTGTTCAGGTGCGGCCTGCGTTTCCGCTTCCGTCTGGGGCACTGTTCCAGGCTGCGGCGTCGGCACGACCTGCGTTTCCGGCGCGGTCCGCGCTGTCTGCGCGACTGGTCCAGGCTGCTGTACTGCCTGCTGTTCCGGCGTCATGCCCGCCTGTGCCCCGTATTCACGGGCGCCGAAGCGGTTGGGCGCGGCCTTGCCGGGCAGGCAGAAAAAGATGATCAGGGGGATGATGCCCACGACGGTCAGGCCCAGCAGCATCCACCAGCCGCGGAAGTCGATGTCGTGCAGACGCCGCACACCCACGGCAAGCATGGGCAGGAAGAGCACGAGCTGGACGATGCTTGCTGCCCCGTCCGCTGCCTCCGTGCCCATAAGGTGCTGGACAGCGGCGTAGACCACCATGCCGAGGAGGGTATTGAACAGGGAGAACCACCAGTATTCCGCCCGCGTGGCGCGTCCGCGGAAAGTGGCGTACTTCCTGATGCAGCGGACAACGGACTCCGGGAAACCCAGCATGGGCAGGTTGGGGGGCATGCTCTGTGCGCTGTTCATGAAGATCCTCCTTTGGAGAGCCTGTCGGGATCGTTGCGTTACCGGTGCGGCCAGATCCGCTGCCCGCTGTTTCCTAGGCACGCCTACTGGCGGATGATGCGCTCAGCCTTGGGCTGGGGCAGGGGCGAGTGCTTCTTCAGGTAGTCTTCCACCACCGTGATATCGATGGGTTCGGGCGAAGGGATCACCTTGCTGTCCTTGAGCATCGCATACGCGTCCCCGCCGCGCGCCAGGTACTCGATGGTGACGATCACGTAGCGGGCCTTGAGATCGAGAGGCGTGGCCGTGTCCTTTTCGTCCAGGATCTCCGCCCTGACGATGCGGGAACCCGCCGGACGCGCGGCGTCGACCACATAGCGCAGGCCCGCGGTGTGCAGCAGGCGCGGGCCCTGGCCGCCTTCTTCGGAAACGCCGTGTTCAAGAGCTGCCAGCAGTCGTTCTCCCGTGATCTCGCGCATCACCAGCGTATTGCCGAAGGGGATGACGCTGAGCAGGTCGCCCCGGGAAATATCGCCCGCGGGCAGGGCAGCACGCACGCTGCCGCCATTGCACAGGGCCACCTGGCCGCCAAAGGGGCGGGCGTATTCCAGCATGGCGTCAGCGATGAGGCTGCCCCCCAGACAGTCGTCCTCCCGGCAGGCGTCTATGCCGTCAGGCAGGGAAAGATGGTGGCTGCCCACCTTGTGGTTGCGGAATTCGTCCAGGCTGGTGGCATACTTCTGCACCAGAGCGCTTGTTTCTGCATCGCGCGGTTTCGGGGCAGCAAGCTCCCGTGCGCCACCGTTCCAGCGGAGAGGAACGCCCTGTGCGTCAAAAATGACATTGAGTTCGCCCAGATACTGCGCGGCACGCTTGGCAGTGACCACCAGTACAGGCTGCCCCGAGGGGGAACGCTCGATAATGGGGTAAGGGCCTTCTTCGGAATCAGGGCCCAGATAGCTGTGGCTGTGGCCGCCCACGATGATGTCCACGCCGTCCACGCTGCGGGCCAGCTTTCTGTCTTCGGACAGGCCGATATGGGTGAGGGCGATGATGTGCTTCACGCCCTGCGCTTCCAGATCCTTGACCGTCCTTTGCAGGCAGGCAGCCGTATCCTCGAAAAATGTGCGGGGGCAGGCGGCGGCCAGGCTCACCACCTCGTTGTTGGCTATGCCCACCACGGCCACCTTCTGCCCGCGTACCGTGAGCAGGGTGTAGGGAGCATAGTTGCCCTTGAGCATGGGGCAGCCCTTTGCAGGCTTCAGGTTGGCTGCCAGCACGGGAAAGGAGAGGGCCGCCAGAAAGCGCGTCAGCTCCAGACAGCCTTCGTCGAATTCGTGGTTGCCCAGGGTCATGGCGTCGTAGGGCATGTGCTGATCCAGCTCGGCCAGCATGGGCCACTTGTTCACGCTGTAGAAAAGGGTCCCCTGGAACTGGTCGCCCGCATCCAGGGCGATGATGTTGTCGCTCCGGGACTTGGCCGTGCGGATGGCGGTGGCGATGCGGGCCAGCCCGCCGCGGCAATCCGTGTCATCGAAGCAGGCATTACCGTACTTGTTGATGCCCGCAATGTGGGAATGGGTGTCGTTGGTATGCAGGATGGTCAGGGAAAGAGCGCCTTCCGCCGGGGAGGCATGCCGCGCGGGTGAACAGCCCCCCTGCACCAGAGACAGGGCAAGGAACAGGAGCGCTGTGCAGACTGTTGCCACGTGATGGGACAGATACGGCATGGGTGTCCTCCCCGGGGAAGGCTGGAGACCTTGTTGGTTACTGGACCGGCAAGAGGCCGCAGGCCTGTCGCTTGCGGCCCCTTGCTGAGGTTTAGCGCTGTTCGACCTTCACGGTCTGGGCAAAGCCGCCCAGTTCGGCCTCAGGGAAGGCGCCCTTGGAGACGACCACTCGCTTCAGGTTGGGCAGGGACTTGAGGGGAGCCAGGCTGGTGACGCCCGTAGCCTTCTTCATCTCAAAGGTGGTGAGCTCGGTGCAGCCGGCCAGGGCCTCGAAGTTGGCGATCTGGCTGTCATTGATCGTAATGCTCTTCAGGCCGGGCATCTTGGCCACGCCGGCCAGGCTGAAGGGTTCGCCTTCCTTGTTGACCCGGATCAGGGTCAGCTTGGTCAGGGAGGTGCAGCCGGCCATCTCGCCCGAGTTCACGACCTTGGTACCGCTGATGCTCATTTCCTTCAGCTTGCCCCAGCCCTTGGCGGCGGCCATGTCGAAGGGATCGCCCTTCTTTTCATTGTAGGACGAAGCGATGGTGAACTTCTGCAGTTCCGTCAGGTTGGCCAGGGCGGCGGAATTGGTGGCGCCGTTCACCCCCCAGAGCCGGAGGTCCTTCAGGGTCTTGGCCTTGGCCACACCGCTCAGGTCGCAGTCGGGAGCACGCATGTTCCAGATCTGGAGCTTCTCCACCTTGGAAGCACCCAGGGGGGAGTAGTCGGTCACGTATTCGGCGAACATGTCGAACTCACGCAGGGCAGGAAGTTCGGCCACAAAGGCAATGTTGTCCAGCTTGGTGAGACCGCCATCGAGCTCGGTGACCTGCTTCAGCGCGGCCAGGGTGGAGAAGTCGGCATCCTTGACGGCATAGTAGGAGAGCTGCTTCAGCTTCGCGCACTTGGCCAGGGGGCTGAAGTCCTTCACAGTGGCGCCATAGAGGCTCAGTTCGCGCAGGTTGGGCATACTGGCCAGAGGCGACAGGTCCTGGATGGTGCAGTATCTCAGTTCGAGCTTGGAGCTGCCCAGGGACTTGAGCGGCGAAAGGTCGGCCGGAGAGGCACCGTTGAGGGCCACGCGGGGATCGCCCTTCAGGGCGGGGAAGCCTTCAAAGGAGGTCAGGGCGCTGCCGGCGTTGATCTCGATCTCCCTGAGGGCGGTCAGGCCCGTCATCCACTTGAGGTCGGGGCCCATCTTCTCGCTCTTCAGGCTGATCCTGGTCAGCTGTGTGAGGTTGGCCAGAGGCGACATATCCGTCACCTTGTTGGCTTCCAGCTCAAAATAGGTCAGGTTCTTGAGCCCTGCCACAGGAGCGATGCTCGTGAGGCCACCCTTGACGCTGAGGCGGCTGGCATTGGGGAAGGCCTGGCAGAACTTGGCCAGGTCCGCATCCTTGACGCCCTCGAGCTTGAACTCCGGCGTCTTGATGCTGCCGGCTATCTCCCTGGCCTGGCTGAGGCCTTCATCGGTAAGGGATTCTTTCACGATGACGGAAGAGCCGGAACGGTTGACGGAAGGCGCCGCGTAGGCCGCCGAGACGCTCAGGCCCAGGGCCAACATGGTGCAAAGGATGTTCTTTACGGACATAGGGCTTCCTCCTGCTTTTTTATGGAATGCGTTGTCCAAATGTCTTTGGGGGGTGAGGGCGGGCCGCCACCGGGGACGGCATCACTTCTTCGGGCATCTGCCGCGCAGGGAGCGGGCATAAGCGTCGGCCTTGGCCTTGTCCTTGAAACCGGGATAGGTGATCAGGTCGACGGAAGGATTGTTCCCGAAGCTCCTCAGGTAGTTCGAGACCTGGTTGCCGTTGCCGACCTCAGGCCTGCCGCTGGCGGTGCAATACACGTAGTACCTGTCCCACTTGAGCTCCATTGCCCATGCCGTCGCACAGAAGGCGTGCAGGACAAAGAGTGCCAGGATGAGCTTCTTCATGTCTTGCTCCTTGGGGTTGAGGGGGCGACTCCGTCAGGAGCGCGGAGCCGGTTCCGAGGGATCTTGGGCCGGGGCGGTGGGGGCGGACTTCTTCATGCGTCCCTTGACGAACAGCAGGATCACCAGGACGAGCGCCGCGCCCAGCAGGCAGGCACCCAGCACGGGACGGAAACGGATCCAGGCGATGGCGATGATGACCATCGACCAGGCGGTGCCCAGCAGACCCGCCACCAGGCCCGTACCGGCGCCCACGATGCTGCCCAGCAGGGGGATGACGTCGGCGAGGACCTTGAGGGGGGCGAAGACCATGCCGAAACCGGTGACGCACAGTACAAGGCCCAGGCCGCGCAGGATCCAGGCCATGGTGGCATTGCCGCTCTTGGCGGCGTCGAACATGCTGTTCATGTCCTGTATGCCCATGCTGAGGCGGGAGAAGGTGTTGCCGTTGGATGCACGGAAGGGAACGAAGGTATCGCCGTTCACCTTGGCGAGGATGGAGACCTCGGCAGCCGGGGTCTCGAAGAAGGTCACGCGCACGTCACCGATGGACGGGGCACCGGGCTCACGGCCCACATAGATGGTGTTGGTCTGGGTGTGGATCATGCTGGCACCCTGCTGGCCCACCACCTGGGATGCATCCAGGCTGGCATTGGGAGCAAAGAAAGCCTTCTGCAGTTCGGCGCGCTGGGTATCGGTGAGGGAAATGTCCAGAGGCTTCTCACCGCCGATGGAGCGGGCCAGGAAGGCAGGGAAGCGGTAGGCGCCGAAGGTCACGTTGGGGGCGAGCCAGTCCGCGGCTTCAGTCTGGATGCGGGTCTTGTTCTCGTGGCCCACCATCTGCTTGAAGGACTGGGAATCCACAGGGTGGTTCACCCATTCCCTCGAGTAGGTGTAGGTGGTGACGGTCTCTTCCCCGCCGCCCAGCTTCTGGCGCTTTTCCGATCTGCGGTGCTCCACCCACTGGTAGTATTCCACCTTGCGGCGCAGCTTGATGGCGTTCACCTTGACGCCGAACACCGGGTCGGTCAGCTCGTCCTTCGTGACGGCACGACCCGTGGCATACACCATCTTGCCCTCGAAGGCGCTGTCGACCTTGGTGATGGCGGGCATGGGCTCCGTCGCCAGCTGGGCCTCGACGATGGCATCGCCCGTGCGCACGGTGCGGCCTTCGTTCCACCACAGCAGGGCCGTGGCTGCGATGATCAGGAGGAAACCTGTTCCGATCCCCTTGAAGGAATCTCCGAGGCGGGAAAACCAACTGGTGCTTGTGACTTCCGTGTAAGAATCGTTTTCGTCGCTCATGGCTTTTTCCTTGCTAAGCGGTTGCGCAGTTCCGGGGGATCACAAACTTCCCCGCTTCTTATGCGGAAGATAGGCAAAGGATTCGTTCAGGGCATCATCCCTGTAATGAGCAGGGAGCATTTTTTTTATTTACCAAGCCGTTCGGTAAGAAAAAATATTTCATCACAACAATGAAAAATGCTTCATTCGCCTGGTAAAAAAGATTTCATCCTGGTGATGAAAAAAAGACGTATCTCTTTGAGAAAACAGATGTTATTTTGAGAAAAATACGCAAGCCGGATGCATGGACAGATTGAGCTTATTTGTAAAAAAGGATATGAAATAAACAAGATAAACTTTTCTGGCCTTTTTCGGGGAACTGGTTATGCGCGTATGGCAGGACAATATGGAGCACGGCACGATGCCGGATGCAAAGCCGGCGGCATGTGCAAGAGTGCTTTGCCGGACATTCCTGCGAGTCATGCTCGCTGTGCATGTCCTTCTGCTTTGTGCTTGTACCGATTCTCCGCTTGATTCTGACAAGCCCGTCACCCTGACCATGTGGCATGTGTATGGCGCACAGGCCCGTTCCCCCATGAATATGCTGATCGACCGTTTCAACCAGACGGTGGGGAAGGAGCAGGGCATCATCATCAATGTCACTTCCGTCAGCAGTACCTGGACCATCCATGACGAGCTCGTGGCGTCAGCCCGTAAGGATCCGGGAAGTGAAGAACCGCCTGACCTTTTCACATGCTACCCAAAAACAGTGGCCATGATCGACAGCGCAAGGCTTCTGGACTGGAAAAAGTATTTCAGTGAAGAGGAGCTGAAGAACTATGTTCCGGCCTTTCTTGAAGAAGGCATGATAGGCGATGCGCTTTACGGGTTCCCTTTTGCCAAATCCACCAATCTTCTCTATGTCAATGACACCCTTTTTGAGCCCTTCAGCCGGGAAACGGGCATAACGCATGCCGATCTCGCGACAATGGACGGCATATTCCGTGCGGCCGACCGTTACCATGAATGGTCCGGCGGCAAGTCTTTCTTCATGTATGACGACTGGATACACTATGCCATGCTCAACTCGGAGGCGCTGGGAGAACCCTTTTTCGAGAAAGGATGCATCCGCTGGGACAATCCTGTCCTGCTGAAGATTTGGCGTCCTTTGGCCAAGGCCGCAGCCAACGGACAGCTGTGGCTCAATCCCGGCTATAACAGCACCGTCATGATGATGGGGGAGGTCGTGTGCGGTGTAGGTTCTTCCGCCGCCATCCTTTACTTCAATGATACCCTTACATTGAGGGACAATACGACCCTCCCGCTCAGGTTGACGGTACTTCCCGACCCGCGTTTCGGAGGGGCAAAACGGCTGGACATCCAGCGGGGCTCCGCTCTGTACGCATGTGCCTCCACCCCGAAAAAGGAATACGCTGCCGCAGTATTCTGCAAGTGGATCACCAGTCCGGAAGTCAATCGTTCCCTCACCATACAGGGAGGGTACATGCCTGTTCACAAGGAAGCCTTCCAGAAGCTGATGCAGGCAAACCGGGCCGATTTTCTTAATGATCGCTATTGGCAAGCTTACAAGGTACTGCGGTCACTTTATGAAACGTCCACGTTTGTTCCCGCTCCTGATTTTGAACATTATGGCGAACTGGAAAAGCGGTTTGGGATGGCCCTGCGTGATGTCCTTTCCACATATCGTGGAACATGGTTCAGTGTTGACAACAACTCTGACAGAGTTGTCCGGTCAACGCTGATGCAGATGAAGAAACACTTAGACGTACCTTTTTATTGATAAATAGCTGTCATGCGATTTTTACAACCTACTCTCTTTTCTTTTAGAGCAGGAAAGCTTCCCTTGCGGGTGCGTCTTGGTGTGTATTTTTTGTCTTTTGTCCTTATTTTGCTTATTATTTTGCTGACACTGCTTTTCATCTTTGATTTCCTGCCGGCTTCCCAAAAGAAGATAGGCGAGGATATGGATGATTATCTTACTGTATATGAAAGAAATATTTCCCTGCATATGGGCAATATCGTCGCTGCCAGCCAGCGGCTTGCTTCTGAGCTGACGCGTGTTGTCGAAAAGACCCTGGCCCAGAACAACGCTGCGTTCAGCGACGTGACGGATAATGCGCAGCTCATAGGCAAGCTGGAGTATGAAAGCATCCCCCTGCTGATCCAGAGCCTGAGGGAATCCCGTTCCACCGGGGCGTTCATCATCCTGGAAGCGACGCTCAACAGCTCGCTTCCCAAGGCAGCCACGTCGCGCTGCGGTGTCTATCTGAAGATCAACACGCCTGTTAATTTCAATACGGTAAAGGCGCCTGTGGCCTGGTTGCGCGGGATGCCGCAGATTGCCAGCCGCTATCGCTTTGCCATCCACAATAACTGGGACATGGAGTTTGACATCTCCCATATCTCCAAATGGGATGAACTGCTCCAGGAGGCAAAACAGGCCCCGAGAAACAGCTATTTTTTTGCCAAGGCGCATTATCTGCGCGGGACATGGGAAAAAGTGCTTTTGATCTGCATCCCCATGTACGGGGAGAACGGCGAGATATACGGGGTTTGTGGCCTTGAGATCAGCAGTCTGCTTTTCAAGCTGGCCCATGCACATCTTTCGCCTCCCCTGGCCGGTCTGACAGGGGTCCTAGCCTTGCGGCAGCAAGATACCGAGGGGGGAGTGAGCCTGGACACCGGAGCTGGTTTTCAGGACGGGCCTGCCCTGGCCATCCCGGAGGACTCTTCCGTCTACAAGGTCACTGCAGAGAAAGATTACAACCGCTACAGCGATGGCGAGATCGTCTTTGTGGGCAGGGAAAAGCCGTTGCGGCTGGCGCCGCTTCCGCTTTTTGGCGAAGATGCCACCTGGGTTGCCGCGGTATTGCTGCCCCAGCAGCGGGAACGAAGCATGCTGATGCATCGTTATATCCTTGTGGCGTCTTTCCTGATGATCTTTTTGGCCATCGCCCTGTTGCTGGCCATATTCTTTTCCCGCTGTTACGCGGCACCTGTCCTGAAGGGCATACGCAATGCCAGGGAGGAAGGAGGCTCAGGCGGCACGACCCAGATCCGGGAGCTGGATGAACTCATTGCCTTCATGAAGGCCAGAGAGCAGGAACTCATTTGCCAGATGGGAGAAAACGCCCATGAAATGCGCGACGCTGACCAGGTGGAGTTGAGCGCATATCGCATGTTCGTCAATCAGATAGAGACCCTGACGAAAACAGAACGCATCGTCTTCGATCTTTATATCACCGGCCTCAACTCACATGAGATCGCCAACAAGCTCAATCTGTCCATCAATACCATCCGCACGCATAACCGGAATATCTACGCCAAGCTCAACGTCACTTCCTACAAGGAAATGATGGTCTACATCCAGATGATGACGGGCAGGCAGCAAGGCTGAGTACCCCGATCCCCAAAGAGCAGAGCCCCCGGACAGGGGGCTCTGCTCTTTTCATCTTCATGATGACACGTTTTTTCGACTTTTTGCGCGTTTTTCATCGCAAGGATGATGCATGGTCATCCCGTGTCAGGCTATGACGCTCCCAACAGGCAGCCTATCCAACGCCTGAGGAGGGAACCATGAAAGGCATACGCACACGCCTGTTGCTCGTGGCGTTTCTTGCCCTGTGTCTGACCATCGCGGCCCCGGCCCGTGCCCATGAGGATACCTCGGAGATGAGCCGCGCCGATCTCCTGCTCCTGCAGGACACTGTGGCCCGGCTCTGGACACTGCATGTCGGCATCGGCGAAAAGCAGCCCGGAGACAAGGCACCGCATGAGACCTTCGGCCTTGTGAAAGACGAACAGCTCTCTCCCGCTTTTGTGGCACGCCTCGTCCTCCAGCTGGTGGACCCGGATGCCGGCACGCAACGTCTCCTCCCGGAGATGGTCGCCACCCCCGAAGACCGGAAGAGCATACGCGTCTTTGACAAGGTGCCGCAGCGCTACACTGTCTACCTTCCCTTCACGGTCCTGGAGGCCACGGCGCGGGAGTACCTGGGCTGGCCCTTCGACAAGGCGGCCCTGCCCAAGGCCGACTACATCCTGCTGGGCGAAAAGGGCCTGTTCCTCGACTATGACGCCATGTTCCAGTCCTGGCCCCTGCGCCATCAGCAGCGGGCCTTCGCCCTGTCCATCAATCTGTACCAGCATGGCGGAGATAACTGGATCATGGAAGGCACGGTACGTGTCCCCGAGCAGGCGGAAGGCGATATCTGCCGCATCAGCAGACGGGAAAACTTCGGCATGCACCTCAAGAGGACGGACGGTTGCTGGCGCATCCTTTTCCTCGGCTTTTGCGACGGCTGGCACCCCCTTCTCTTCGGCAATGACGGCATGCCGGACGACCGCGGGCGCCTCCATGTCCTCGGCTTTGACATGCAGTAAGTTTCCCCAGCGAGGTGGATCATGAACAAGATCTTGCTTTTGGTGGTATCGGCCTGCCTGCTGCTCTGTCCCCTCTCCGCTTCCGCGCAAGGGAACGCCCCGTCCCGGGCGGAAGTGCTCGTCATGAAGGACAATCTGCTCATTCTCTGGAGCATGGGCCTGACGAAAAGTGCCCCCAAATCCCAGGAGGCCTTGTGCCGGGATGCGCTCTTCTTCCTTATTCTGTCCGAAGGCTCGGCCTGTGGTGTGGATCGCCGTATGGACCCTGATCTCTTCCAGGGTATCCCCGAAAGGTACATGGGCTTCGTGCCGAAGCAGAAGGTGGAGGAGTCCGCCCGGACCATTTTCGGTCAGGAAGTGAGCCAGCACGTGGCCTTCAAGGGGTCCTATTTCGACGGCAACGGCTATTTTCTCGATTTTGGCGCGCTGAGCGACAAAACGGGCAATATATGCAACCTGTCCCCGGATAATTTACTGCCAGGCTATGCCAACGTGGAGATGATGGAGCCCATAGATGAAAAACACTGGGAAATGTTCGGCAGGCTCCAGCGCTTCAAGGAAGTGGACGGCGGGGAAATCGTATGGAAAGAGGCCACATTCCACGTCATCGTGCATCATCAGGACGGCAAGCTGCTGCTCAGGAGCTTTGAGTTCACGGAACAGGCCATGGGATAATGGCTGGATGAGGAGCTTCTCCCAAACGCATGGGAGTGTGGATGGCTGAAAGGCCCCAAAACGGAATGATAGGCCTGTTCGAGGATCTTTCATCATATCTGCAAAAGGGGCTGAAAGCACAGCCTGGACAACACCGTAATCGACTGAATTGAAATCAGGAGGAACTATGCATTCATTGGCAAAATGCATTGCGTTGGTTTTGATACTCCTGGGATGGGCGGCCGTGGCTCAGGCCGTCCCTGTGGATCTGCTGAAGACGCCCGTCCCGGCCGACGTGGCCTGCGGTGGGGCCGTGGATGAGGCCGCCACCCTGAAGGCCGTGCAGCACTGGGTCCTGCTGTGCAACAACGAGCTGTCCGCCATCGACAAGAACGATGAACGGCGGATCATGGGCTATCTGCTGGACATGAAGGTGGATTACCTGAGCCACCTCCGGAGACACTCGGTCAAGGAAAAGATCTCGGAGCTCGTGGAGCCCGTGCTCCAACGCTGGGTGCAGCAGGCCCTGATGAAGAAGGGCTCGCTGACGCCCGCGGATCAGAAGCTCCTGGCTTACCTCGGCTCGCTGGCTCTCGTTCCCACCATGGAGGAAGGGCTGGCCTACCTGCGTCTGGACTATGCCGCTTTCTACAAGCATGTCCACTTCAGCCCGGCGGCCAGGGCCTTTGTGGATGTGCTGGTCTCCCAGCCCATGAGCGACGAGGATCTGGGCGGTGAGGAATACTACAAGTACTGGCCGCATCTGCACATGGCCGAATGGGCCGCGCAGCTGGAAAAGTTCCTGCGCGCCCATGCGGGCAATCCCTATGCGCCCGATGCCCTCAAGCGCTATCACAGCATCGTGGACCTGATGTTCTTCAAGAGCGTTCCGTCGCGTGGCCCCAACGGGGTCATTGACCGGTGGAACTGGCAGAAGAACGAGATACTGGGTCCCCTTGCCCAGACCTATCAGGGTACTCTGACCGGGCGTCTGATCGGGGACTTCATCGCCGCTGTGGATGCCAATGGCCAGAAGGCTCCCCAGGGCCTGAAGCAGCGCTTCGCCGCCCTGATCGATGCCGAACTGGCGCCGAAGAAGGGCGCGGATGCGGCCACGGCCCCTGCCGCGCAGGTCAGCTTTTATGAAGGCCAGGGCGTCATCAACAACAAGATCCCCGTGGCCCTCTGGTTCGACAGCCGGGAGGGCATCGTCTCCGGGGAGATCGTCTATACGGCCACCAAGGCCAGAAAGCCCATCCGCATCCTGGGCCGGGAAGAGGCCGACGGCGCCTTCCGTCTTTATGAGATGCTGCCCAACGGGGACATCTCCGGCACCATCACCGGCACGCTCACCGACGGCGTCCTGTCGGGCACATGGACCGGCCGCCCGCGAATGATCGAGAAGAGTGAAGGCAAGTACAACTTCAAGAGCGGCAAGCAATTCCCCATCAAGATCAGCGCCGTCAAGAGGACACATGCCCCCTATGATTGGATATTCGATGCGGCGAATGCTTCCGGGACATACGCCTACAGCGTCGGGGACAAGTGCGATGACGGCACGGTCAACCTGCGGATCAATAATGACGGGACCGTCAGGTATCGCATCATAGGGCTGACCGGAGCGCCCTTTTACAGGACAGCCTGTTTTCCTGAGGATGCCTTGTCTGGTGAGACTGGCGTGGCACGGTTGCATGGCAACCGCATACTTATCGAAGAAGACGCAAACTGTGCCATAGAAATAGCACTGTACAGCGACTTCCTTGTTTCCAGCTATGTGGATGGCAAGGTCTGCCGACACCGTGTGGGAGACGGGGCAACAGCAGAGGGATTGTTCCTTAAAAGGCGCTGATACCGGCAGGGGACCGATGCAGACTTCGCGTGCCATGGACTTGTCCAGAGGCAGGTCTTCAGGAGAGCGAGGCAAGAAGAGGGAATCATCAGGGCACGATGTTCTTAGCGCATCACCTTGGCCTGCTCCGTGCGTCTTCGCCAGATTCTTTGCAGGGGAGGGGCCAAGGTGCGGTCTTTCAGAGCGTGTTTGGAAACTCATTTATCAATAATGAAACGTTTCAACAGTATGCTTGCCATGGCTATTTGAGTCATG
>NZ_JABAFY010000034.1 GCF_012843875.1 Desulfovibrio piger
GCCCTTGTAGCTCAGTCGGTAGAGTGCATCCTTGGTAAGGATGAGGTCACCAGTTCAATCCTGGTCAAGGGCTCCAGAAATTTCAACGCCTGTGGAAACATGGGCGTTTTTTCTTTATCTGCTCCAAGGAGCCTGTCATGCAGATCCCCGTCCCGGTCGCCACAGTCGGCCTGCTGGTGCTCTCCAATGTCTTCATGACCTTCGCCTGGTACGGTCACCTGAAGCACAAGAGCATGGCCCTGCCCATGGTCATCTTCATCAGCTGGTGCATCGCCTTTTTCGAGTACGTGCTGCAGGTCCCGGCCAACCGCATCGGTTACGGCTACTTCAATGCGGCGGAGCTGAAGACCATCCAGGAGGTCATCTCCCTGACGGTCTTCTCGCTCTTCTCCGTCTTCTACCTGCACGAGACCCTGCGCTGGAACCACATCCTGGGTTTCGCCCTCATCGTGCTGGCCGCCTACGTTATCTTCAAGGAATGGTAGCATGGTCAGCACGGCTATCATCCTTTTCTGTACCTGCGCCGCCTTCGTAGCGGGCTTCATCGATTCCATCGCGGGCGGCGGCGGCCTCATCACCATCCCCGCCCTGCTGCTTTCCGGCCTGCCGCCCCAGCTGGTCCTGGGCACCAACAAGGTGGGCTGCTGCCTGGGCACCGGCGTGGCCATGCTCAACTTCGCCCGCAGCAACCTCATCCTCTGGCGGCTGGCCCTGCTGGGCGTGGGCTTTTCGCTGGTAGGGGCAGGTATCGGCACCGAGCTGGCCCTCTACATCTCGCCCGACCTGCTGGGCAAGGTGCTGGTGCTCCTGCTGCCCTTCGCCATGCTGGCCACCCTCATGCCCAAGAAGGAGCAGAAAAATCCGCCGCTCACCTCCGGTCGCCGTTACTGGATACTGGCGCCGCTCTGCTTCCTCATCGTGGGCATCTATGACGGCTTTTTCGGTCCCGGCACCGGCAGCTTCCTGATCCTGGCCCTGCACTGGGTCCTGCGCATCAGCCTCCTCGAAGCCTCGGCCACGTCCAAGGTCATGAATTTTGCCTCCAACCTCGGCGCCATGATCCTCTTCATCTGGAACGGCGCCGTCATCTGGAGCGTCGGCCTGCCCATGATGGCCGCCAACATCGCGGGCAACTGGCTGGGCAGCCGTCTGGCCATCAAGGTCGGTACCGAAGCCGTGCGTCGCTTCCTCTGGGTCTCGCTCTCCCTGCTGCTGGCCACCCTGATCTGGCGCTTTTTTATCTCTCCCTATCTGCTTGGGGCCTGATCCTCCCGCTCCGTTTCGATACCAGGCCGGCAGCCATGCGCTGCCGGCTTTTTTGTTTTGGCCCCGGTGCGGACAGGGAGCGGACGTACGAGCTGCGGCGCGGCGATGATTGGTTGCCCAACCATCATATGAAAAAAATAGTTACCGCTTGCCCATGCCCCGGCGGAGTGCTAGAGCAGGAGAAAACAGCCCTTGCGGGCAAAAGGAGTCCTGTATGCTGAAGCGTATCGCTCCTCTCGTTCTGGCTCTCGTTCTCTGCGCCGGTCTGGCCCAGGCCAAGACCAAGGCCCCCGCGACCCAGCTCCCCGGCGACCTGACCCTGGCCGAAGCCCAGAAGGTGCTCGATGCGGCTCTGGTCAAGGCCAAAGCCCAGGGCGTGCCCATGAATATCGCCATCGTGGATGCTGGCGGCAACCTGAAGGCCTTCGTGCGTCAGGACGGCGCCTTCATCGGCAGCATCGACGTTTCCACCAAGAAGGCCGTCACGGCCCGCTACTTCAACATGCCCACCTCCACGCTGGGCGCCGCTTCCCAGCCCGGTCAGGAACTGTTCGGCATCGAAGCCACCAACGGCGGTCTGGTGATCTTCGGCGGCGGTGAGCTGCTGATCCGCGACAACGTCATCGTGGGCGCCATCGGCGTCAGCGGTGGTAGCGTGGCCGAAGACACCAACGTGGCCAAGGCCGGTGCCGCTGCCCTCAAGTAGGCTTTTTCTCGTACGCAAAGGCCCTGCGGAACACACACCGCAGGGCCTTTTTTTGTGCAACGTTCCGGAGAACCGGCAGGCGCGGCAAGATGCGCCCCACCATGCGGCTCTCTTCATGGCACCTATCTTCATGAACTGGCAGGAGCACGGCCGGTCGCCCAACGTGGGAAAGAAGCGATGCACGCGGGCAGCTTGTCATGGAAAGGGAAGGGGCCGCTCAGTCTTTCGTCACCGTGCTTTTGAGGCTCGCGGCAGGGCGGGATCTCCCCTTTTTGCGTTCCGCCGGATCGTCCAGCTCCGGCAATGCCCCGCCGGCGATGGCCCACAGATACAGCGAGGCCAGCGAACCATAAGGCGAGAAGCGCCTGCGGTACCGCTCGAAGCGCTCGCGCGGCATCTCTTTGTGGCGGTAGAGCATGCGTAGGCCGCGCCGGATGGCCAGATCGTCATAGCTCAGGATGTCGGGCCGCTGCAGGGAAAAAAGCAGCAGCATCTCGGCCGTCCAGACGCCGATGCCGCGCAGGGCGGCAAGACGGCGGCAGACTTCGGCGTCCTCCAGAGCGTCCATGCCCGGCAGATCCAGTTCCCCGTCCACCACCTGCCGGGCGATGCCGCGCATGTAGTCCACCTTGCGCGCGGAAAGCCCCAGCGCCTGCAAGGCAGTCTGCGGCTGGGCCAGCAGGGCTTGCGGCGTGACCTCGCCCAGCAGGCAGCACAAGCGTCCCCAGACCGTGCGCTGGGCCGCCATGCTGATCTGCTGGCCCGTGATGGCATGCATCAGGGCCTGGAAAAGATCCGGCATGACCTCCCGACGCACCGGGCCGATGGCCTGCATGGCCGCTGCCAGTTTTTTGTCCTTGCGGGCCAGATGATCCACAGCCGCCTGATCGTAGTGGAAAAAATTCCCTTCCGGCATCGATGCCCTCCCCTGTTTGTCCGGCCGCTTCCGGCCATCGTCCCTGCCCTTCTGATGCCACAGCTCAGCAAAAAGCAAAACCGCCTGCATGAGAACGGCGGCTATCGTCCTGTGCGTGTCCAGGCATCCAGTTGCCGGCCCCCCATAAAAAGAGAGAGGCCCCCGGACGATTTGCCGGACTCGCCCGCCGTCTGTCCGTATCAACGGCCCGAACGTTGAGGAATGGCGGACGCCTTCTCCCCAAAACAAAAAGGACGGGAAAATATCCCGTCCTTTTCTTATTGTTGTTGTCTGCCGGCTAGTTCTTCAGGCTGTGGATGGGAGCCGGGATGCGACCGCCCAGACCGATGAAGGCGCTGGCATCGCCCTTGGGCACGGGGATGATGGCCGCCTTGCCCAGCAGGCCGCCGAAGCTCACTTCTTCGCCCACGCCCTTGCCGGGCACGGGGATGACGCGCACGGCCGTGGTCTTGTGGTTGATCATGCCGATGGCCATTTCGTCGGCGATGAGGCCGGAAATGGTGCTGGCCGGGGTGTCGCCGGGAATGGCGATCATGTCCAGGCCCACGGAGCAGACGCTGGTCATGGCTTCCAGCTTTTCCAGGCTCAGCAGGCCGGAGGTGGCGGCCGCCTCGATGCTGGAGTCTTCGGAAACGGGGATGAAGGCGCCGGACAGGCCGCCCACCGAAGAGGAGGCGAAGGCGCCGCCCTTCTTCACGGCATCGTTGAGCATGGCCAGCACGGCCGTGGTGCCGGGCGCACCGATGCTGGACAGGCCCACGCTCTGGAAGATCTCGCCCACGCTGTCGCCCACGGCCGGGGTGGGGGCCAGGGAAAGGTCGGCCACGCCGAAGGGCAGGCCCAGACGCTGGGCCACTTCGTTACCGATCATCTCGCCCACGCGGGTCACCTTGTAGGCCGTACGCTTGATGACTTCGGCCACATCCAGCAGGGTCATGGGCTTGCCGCCGTTACGGCTGTGCTCCAGGGCGCGGTCGATGGCCTTCTTGACCACGCCGGGGCCGGAGACGCCCACGTTGATGACCACGTCGGGCTCGCCCACGCCCAGGTAGGCACCGGCCATGAAGGGCACGTCCTGCGGGATGTTGGCGAAGACCACCAGCTTGGCGCAGCCAAGGCCGCCGCGGTCGGCCGTGGTCTGGGCCACCTTGAGGATCTGTTCGCCCATCAGGGCCACGGCATCCATATTGATGCCGGAGCGGGAAGAGGCCACGTTGATGGAGGAGCAGATGCGGTCCGTGGTGGCCAGGGCTTCGGGCAGGGCCTCGATGAGGGCGCGGTCACCGTTGGCGAAACCTTTTTCCACCAGGGCGGAGAAACCGCCCAGGAAGTCGACGCCGGCTTCCTTGGCCGCTTCGTCCAGGGCCTGACAGACGCGCACCATGCCGTCGGGGCCGAAGGGGGCCCCCACCACGGCGATGGGGCTGACGCTGATACGTTTATTGACCACCGGGATGCCGTACTTGTCGCCCACTTCGTTGCAGACGTTGACCAGCTGGGAGGCATAGCGGTGCAGCTTGGCTTTGACGTTGCCGGTGAAGAGGTCGATGTCATGGCTGACACAGTCGAACAGGCTCACGCCCAGGGTCACGGTGCGCACGTCCAGATGCTCGTTGCGGAGCATGTTGAGCGTATTGATAACTTCGCGTTCAGAAAGCATGGATATTCCTTATGATACTTGCGGAGGCGGTCCTGCCGCGCTCCCGGGACGGACGGGATCCTAGAAGGAGCCGATACGATGGACGGCTTCGAAGATGTCGCGGTGCTGCACGCTGACGCGCAGGCCCTGGGCCTGGCCTTCGCTGGCCAGCTCGCGACGCAGGCGGCCGAGGTCCGCATTTTCGGGGACCTTGACCTCGAACACGAACAGGGCGTGATTGCTGTGATCCTGGCCCAGAACGGCCTTGAGGCTGTCGATGTTGACGCCGTGACGGGCAAAGACGCGGCTCATGGCAGCGATGAGGCCGGGGCGGTCGGGGCCGTCCACCGTGACCACGAAGGGCTGGCTGACCACGGAGTCTTCCCAACGGCCTTCCACGGCCGGGCGCACCAGCACGGAAAGGTCGAGCTTGGCATCCACCAGGCCCAGGGCCAGCTGGGTGTGCAGGGATTCTTCCGTCACGTTTTCAGGGGCCTGGACGATAAAGATGGCCGCGAACTCACCGCAAAGGATGGTCTGGGTGACCTCGATAATATTGCAGCCGGTCTGCCCGAGGATCTGGCTTACCGCGGAAACGATGCCGGGACAGTCCCGGCCGAGAAAGGAGATGGTCAATTTTTTCATGTTCGGTCCTTGCGGGGTTACGTTTTGAAAACGGTAAACTATGCTTCAATGAAATTCAAGTATGACTACTTTATCATTTTCCTGGCCGAAAGGCACCCTTGGGCCGCAGAGGTCCCCCGGCCCCGAACCTTGACGACGGGGCCTGAATGGCATACCTCTAGCCATTCAACCGTTGAGCCCGAAAGAGGGCCGGGCCATGCCCGAAGCAGGAGTTTGCAGTGGAAAACCGGGAAAAGAGTCCTAAGAAGCAAAAGATCAAGCTGAATACCAAGTCGCAGCACGCCGCCTATTTCATGCCCATGCTTGAGGGCTTTGCCGAGCGCGACATGCTCAACGAAGTCATCAAAAACCGCGTCGTCAAAGCCTGTGACCTGCTGGACGCCGGTGTGCCGCTGTTCCCCAATGATTTCCGCAAGGAACATGCCGTCAGCTGGGTGCTGGACAATTTCGGCAGCCTGAGCGCCGAAGAGCTGGAAGCCAAGGGGGACGTGTTCGCCATCGCCGGCCGCATCGTCTCGCTGCGTTCCTTCGGCAAGGTGGCCTTCTTCCACATCATGGACGAGAGCGGCCGCATCCAGTGCTACGCCAGCCGCGAGGAACTGCCCGAAGAGGTTTATAATGTAGTGAAGAAGCTGGACGTGGGCGACATCGTCGGCGTGTCCGGCCATCTTTTCCATACCAAGACGGGCGAGCTGACCATCTCCTGTCGCAACCTCAAGCTCATCACGCGCTCCATGCGTCCCCTGCCGGAAAAGTATCACGGCCTCAAGGACATGGAGACCCGCTACCGCCAGCGCTATGTGGACCTCATCGTCACCGAGCGCGCCCGCGAGATCTTCCGCAAGCGCAGCATGATCGTGAGCGAGTTCCGCCGCTTCCTCGAAGAGCGCGGCTTCATGGAAGTGGAGACTCCCATGATGCAGGCCGTGGCCGGTGGCGCCGCCGCCCGCCCCTTCGAGACCTACCACAACGCCCTGGACCTCAAGCTCTACATGCGCATCGCGCCCGAGCTGTACCTCAAGCGTCTGCTGGTGGGCGGCTTCGAAAAGGTCTTCGAGCTCAACCGCAACTTCCGTAACGAAGGCATCGACACCCGCCACAACCCGGAATTCACCTCCTGTGAATTCTACTGGGCCTACGCCAACTTCCACGACCTCATGGACCTGACCGAAGAGCTCTTCGCCCGTCTGGCCAACAAGGTCTGCGGTGGCACGGTCATCACCTACCAGGGCCAGGAGATCGACCTCACCCCCGGCAAGTGGACCCGCATGTCCTTCTACGAATCGCTGACCAAAATCGGCGGCCACAGCCCCGAATTCTACAACGACTACAACAAGGTGCGCGACTACATCCGCAGCCGCGGCGAAAAGGCCACCGACAGCGAGAGCCTGCCCAAACTGCACGCCAAGCTCTTCGATCTGGATGTGGAAGAGAAGCTGATCCAGCCCCACTTCATCTACCACTACCCCACCGAGATCTCGCCCCTGTCGCGCCGTAACAACGAGCACCCCGACCTGACGGACCGTTTCGAACTGTTCATCACCGGTCGTGAACTGGCCAACGCCTTCTCCGAGCTCAACGACCCCGTGGACCAGCGTCTGCGCTTCGAAGAGCAGGTGCGCGAGAAGGAGGCCGGCGACGACGAAGCCCACGCCATGGACGAGGACTTCCTGCGCGCCCTGGAATACGGCATGCCCCCGGCGGCCGGCGAAGGCATCGGTATCGACCGCCTCGTCATGCTGCTGACGGACTCCGCCTCCATCCGCGAAGTCATCCTCTTCCCGCTGCTGCGTCCGGAGTTCTAAACAAGCATGCGCATGCCCTTTGAGCTGTTTGTGGCGCTGAGATATCTGTTCTCACGCCGCAAACAGACCTTCATCTACATCATCTCCATCATGTCCATCCTGGGCGTCGCCCTCGGCGTCGGCGCCCTGGTGGTGGTCCTGGGCGTCTACAACGGCCTGACCACCGACATGCGTGACAAGATCATCGGCGCCAATGCCCACGGCATCGTCATGTCTTACGTGCCCGCGGCCTTCCAGCAGCACCCCGACCTGGTGCGGCGCGTGGAGGCCGTGGAGCATGTGCGCGGCGCCACGCCCTTCATCTATACGGAAGTCATGCTCTCCGCCGCCGGCGGCGTCAAAGGCCTGGTGCTGCGCGGCATCGATCCCGAAAGCGCGCCCAAGGTCCTGAGCATGCTGCGCGAGATCCGTCGCGGCTCCGTGACCGATCTGAAACGCGAGGGCACGCCGGGCATCGTCATCGGCGAGGAGCTGGCCAAGCGTCTGGGCATCGGCCTGGGCAGCCGCGTCAACCTGCTCTCCCCCTCCGGGGAAAAGGGCGCCACCGGCTATTCACCGCGCATCCGCCCCTTCGAGGTGGTGGGCATCTTCAAGACCGGCATGTTCGAATACGATGCCACCCTGGCCTTCGTGGACCTCAAGGCCGCGCGCGACATCCTCGGCCTGCCCGACGGCTTCCTCACCGGCATCGAGATCATGGTGGACGACGTCTACAAGGCCGACGCCATCGCCCAGAGCGTGCAGGACACCCTGGGCTCCCCCTTCTATGTGCGCCACTGGATGGAGATGAACGCCAACCTTTTCGCGGCCCTCAAGCTGGAAAAGATCGGCATGTTCATCCTGCTGACCATGGTGGTGCTCATCGGCTCCTTCTCCATCGTGACCTCCCTGGTCATGCTGGTCATGGAGAAGACCCGCGACATCGCCATCCTCATGTCCATGGGCGCCACCCGTTCCATGATCCGCCGCATCTTCATGCTCCAGGGCACCATCATCGGTTTCGTGGGCACCCTGCTGGGTTACGGCATGGGCCTGAGCCTGGGCTGGGCGCTGAAGCGTTACCGCTTCATCAAGCTGCCCGAGAACGTCTACACCCTGGATCACCTGCCCATCATCATCACCTGGCAGGACGTGCTCATCATCGGGGCCAGCGCCATGCTGCTCTGTTTCCTGGCAACCCTGTACCCGGCGCGGCAGGCCGCACGCCTTGAGCCCGCGGAAGCCCTGCGCTACGAGTGATCATGGCCGAGCTCTACAAATTCGAACATGTGGGCAAGCGGTTCTCCGGCCCGGAGAACCTCGAGATATTCAAGGATATCAACCTTTCCGTGGAAGAAGGAGAGTCCCTGGCCATCGTGGGGACCTCCGGCTCCGGCAAGAGTACCCTCTTGCATCTTATGGGGGCTCTTGATACTCCAAGCAGTGGAAAAATCTTTTTTGACGGCCGGGACATGTCCGAGATGAGGCCTGACGAAAAGGCCCGCTTCCGCAACAGGACGCTGGGCTTCGTGTTTCAGTTCCATCATCTCCTGCCGGAATTCTCGGCCTTGGAAAACGTGGCCATGCCGGCCCTGATAGGCGGTGCCTGTCGTGCCGATGTGCTGCCCGATGCCCGTACCATGCTGGAACGCGTAGGTCTTGCCCACCGTGTGGAGAGCAAGGTCTCCACCCTGTCCGGCGGGGAGCGGCAGCGGGTAGCCATCGCTCGCGCCGTTTTGCTGCGCCCCCGGGTGCTGCTGGCTGACGAACCCACGGGCAACCTTGACGAAAATACTGGTGAGCAGGTCAGCACCCTGATGCGCGAACTGAATCGCGAACTGGGCATGACCCTCGTGATTGTCACCCACAACCGCGAGCTGGCCGCCACCATGAATCGTAGTCTGGAACTGAGAGCGGGGACTCTGTATGAAAAAACATTTGCGTAATTGGCTGGGCCTGTTCTGTTTCGCCCTGCTGGCCTGCCTGTGGGGAGCCGCCCCGCTGCAGGCTGCGGGAAACACGGTGCTGGTGTTGCCCTTCCAGGTCACTGCCGGCCCTGAGATGCCCAATGCGGCCCGGGATGTGCCGCAGATCATCGGTACGGAGATGCAGCAGCGCGGTCTGTCCGTCATCCCCATGGACAAGGCCCGCAGCCTGCTGTCCTCCCGCGGCGGCAGCATCGACATGGCCGCTGCCCGCGAGCTGGGCAAAAAAGCGGGCGCCGAGCTGGTGCTGTTCGGCAGCTTCAAGCAGAACGGCGAAGGCTTTGCCCTGCAGTCCCTGCTGGTGCCGGTGAACGAAGGCCAGGCCAAGCCTGCCAACTTCGATCGCCCCTCCCTGCTGAGCCTCAATGAATGCGCCGCCGCCATGGCCGGTCAGGCTTCCGGCATGCTGGCCGGTGCCGCTGCCGCCGCCCCTGCGGCCAGCAGCGCTCCCCGCACCGAACCCAACGATCCCATCGGTCGCGCCGACTTCGTGCCCATGGGCACCGCCAAGGGTGCTCTGGCCGACGTGCAGGTGCGCGGCCTGCAGGTCATGGACCCCGAAGTGGTCCTCATGCGCCTCTCCATCCGCAAGGGCGACACCCCCTCCGCCAACGACATCAACGAAGAAGTCAAGCGCATCTGGGAACTGGGCTACTTCAGTGACGTCCAGGCCCACATGGAAGGCAACGTGCTGGTCTTCACCGTGGCGGAAAAGCCCCGCATCGAGAACATCATCGTGGAAGGTTCCCACGAGATCGATGCCGAGGACGTGATCGCCGCCATGGGCACCAAGTCCGGCAACGTGCTCAACGAACAGCTCATCGCCGACGACCTGCAGAAGATCAACGAACTCTACCGCAAGGAAGGCTACTATCTGGCCCGTTCCAGCTACCGTCTGGACAGCCGCTCCGGCGGCCGCGGCGCCGTGCTGGTCATCCAGGTGGAAGAAGGCAACAAGCTCTACATCAAGGAAGTCAAGATCGAGGGCCTGGAGCAGCTGGACAAGGGCGACATGGACAAGTACCTGGCCCTCAAGCCCCGCAACATCTTCTCCTGGTTCACGGGCACCGGCGTGCTCAAGGAAGAACACCTGGAGCGTGATACCAACGCCATCGCCGCCTACGGCCTGAACCAAGGTTTCGTGGACATCCAGGTGGCCGCTCCCGACGTGCAGTACAAGGAAGACGGCATCTATGTGACCTTCAAGGTCCATGAAGGCCCCCGCTACAAGATCCACGACATCAAGTTCGGCGGTGACATCATCGACGAAGAACAGGCCATGCTGGACGTGGTCGAGATGGACGAATGGAAGAAGGACAACGACTACTTCTCCATCACCGTCATGCAGGAAGACAGCAAGCGCCTGACCAACTTCTACACCGACCGCGGTTACGCCTTTGCCGAGGTGGACACCCGCGTCATGAAGGTGGAAGGCGACGAGCCCATGGTGGACGTGGGCTACATGGTCAACAAGAAGGAAAAGGTCTTCATCCGCCGCCTGATGGTCGACGGCAACACCAAGACCCGTGACAACGTTATCCTGCGCGAGATGCGCCTGGGCGACGGCGACCAGTACGAAGGCGAAAAGATGCGCCGTTCCGCCGAACGCCTGAACCGCCTGCGCTACTTCTCCGCCATCGACAGCGAACTGATCCCCACCGATCGTCCTGACGAAGTGGACCTCAAGATCAAGGTCAAGGAAGACAACACCGGTGCCCTCATGGGCGGTATCGGCTATTCCACCTATTATGACGTGGGCGTGACGGCCTCCATCATGGAGCGCAACCTCTTCGGCCGCGGCTATCAGGTGCAGCTGCAGGGCTTCTTCTCCTGGCGCCGCACGTCGGGCGTGTTCTCCTTCACCAACCCGCGCGTCTACGATACCGACCTGTCCTTCGGCAACGACATCTACTACATCTACGACTACTGGGACGACTTCACCAAGGAAACCATCGGTGACACCATCCGCTTTGGCTATCCCATCGGTGAATATACGTCCGTGGGTATCGGCTACCGCCTGGAACGCTACGACCTCTATAACGTGGATGCCGATGCTTCGCCCTACATCTCCGACTACAAGGGCACCAACTGGACCAGCGCCATCTCCGCCCGCATCCTGCGCGATACCACCGACGACCGCGCCCGTCCCACCAGGGGCACCATCGCACGCCTGTGGGCCGAATACGGCGGCGGCGGCCTGGGCGGTACCGACAACTTCATCAAGGCCGTGGCCGACTGGCAGGGCTTCTGGTCCATCAATCCCGAAAACACCTTCCACCTGCGCGCCCGCGTGGGCGGGGTGTTCCAGAACACCAGCAGCCGTGTGCCCGTGTTCGAACGCTTCTGGCTGGGCGGCATGGATACCGTGCGCGGTTACTCCTACTCCGACCTCTCGCCCCGCGACGACAAGTATGGCGGCGACCAGATCGGTGGTGACCGCATGGGCGTGCTGAACGTGGAATACATCTGGACCTTCCAGAAGGACATGGGCCTGGCCCTGGTGCCCTTCTTCGATGCCGGTTTCAACATCGATCACAAGACCATGGCCGACGACTTCAACGACAAGATCGTCTACTCCGCCGGTCTGGAACTGCGCTGGCGTTCGCCCATGGGCGACCTGCGCCTGGCCTATGGCTATCCCCTGTCCAAGGACTACGACGGCGAGCGTGAGCAGGGCCGTCTGGAATTCAGCATGGGCCAGTTCTTCTAGGCCGGGCTGATCTCCTTCGCGTCAAAAAAGCTCCCTTCGGGGAGCTTTTTTTTATGTCGGAAAACAGACACTCCCTTGGAGGGGCCTACACGGAGAGCTTGTAATATACTGAAAACACATCTTTTTAATAAAAAACATCTTCATGGCACGCAACCTGCAAAGGATAGGCTACGGCAAAGTTCCCCTCCCGGGAGCAGCCACTATCCAGCGAGTTCTGTGTCATGGCCAGGAAAAAAGTCACCCCCGCTCCCCGTCCCCAGTCCCCCGGCATGATGGCCCGTATCCTGCCTCCTCTGGGATTCATCCTGGCCTTTTCCCTTCTGGCGGCCTTCTGCCATACCATCAGCCATGGCGCCACCCTGTCCCCCGCGCAGCGCTATGAAGCCGCCAAGGACGACATGGATGCCTTGCGCCAGGACAATAAACGCGGCATGCAGCGTGCCCCTTGGGAAGAAGTGGCCGCGTCCTTCCATGCCATCCATCAGAACGCCACCACCTGGGCCAACCGTCCTGCCGCCCTGTTCAAGGCCGCGGAATGCTACGAAGAGCTTTCCCGCCGCTCCTTCGCCATCTCCGACGCCCGCAAGGCCGCCGGGACTTTCGAGGAAGTGGCCCGGCAGCACGAGAGCAGCCGCCTGGCCGATGATGCCCTGCTGCGTGCCGCCCGTATCCGGGCCGACAGGCTCAAGGACACCCGGGGCGCGTTGAAGCTGCTGGATACGCTCTGCCGGGATTATCCGCGCGGCGACATGTACGCCGAAGCCCGCCGCCTGCGGCAGGAACTGGCCCCGGGCAAGGATGCCCCGCAGCCTTCCGTGCAGCCTGCCCGTCAGATATCCGACACCCCTCCGGCAGACGATGCCCGCCAGGCCCTGCAGCGTTATGAGAATTCCAAGAAGACCATGGAGCTCCTGCGTGCCGACAAGCGTCGTTCCTGCTGGCGCGAACCCTGGGAAAACCTGCAGGGCGATTTCATGCAGGTCTACCAGAGCCGTCCCAATGCCACGGTCAGCGCGGCGGCCCTGTTCCGTGCCGGAGTCAGCGCCCGTTCCCTGGCCGACTGTTCCCACCTTGCCGCCGACTACCGCACGGCCCGTACCCTGCTGCTGCGTGTGCCGGAAGAATTCCCCGGCAGCGCCCTGGCTGACGATGCCCTGCTGCAGGCGGCGCAGATCAGTGCCGAGGAACTGAAAGACCGCACCGAGGCCGTGCGCCTGCTGGCCCGTCTGGAAAAAGAATATCCCCGTGGCGACATGCGCCCCCAGGCCACGGCCATGCGGCAGCAGATGGCCCCCGCCGCTGCGGACAGCCGTCTGGCGGATGCCTCCGCCGGCAAGGGCAAGGCCGTCCGGGTCAACAATGTGGTGGCCGGGCAGCCGGGCCTTTCCGTGCAGCGCGTGTTCATCGACGCCGGGCACGGCGGACGTGATCCGGGCACCATCCACAATGACGTGATCGAGCGCAACATCACGCTGGACATCGCCCTGCGTCTGGGCCGCCTGCTGGAGGACAACGGCCTGGAGGTCATCTACAGCCGGCGCAAGGACGTGGCCGTGAGCCTGCGGGACCGCACCGGCAAAGCCAACCAGGCAGGCGCGGACCTGTTCGTCTCCATCCACGTCAACGCCCATGAGGACCGCGGCATCAACGGCTTCGAGACCTATTACCTGGACATCTCCCGCGATCCCCGGGCCGTGCGTGTGGCCAGCCAGGAAAACGCCCGCAACGACAGGAACCTGGGCGAGGTCCAGAAGATCCTGTCCGACGGCATGCTCACGGCCCGCCAGTACGAGAGCCGCCGGCTGGCCACCGACATCCAGAAGCAGTCCCTGGCCCGTCTGAAGCGCCGCGGCTATACCGTGCGCGACAACGGCACCCGGGCGGCTCCCTTCATCGTCCTGCTGGGTGCGCGCATGCCCTGCGTCCTGGTGGAAGTGGGCTACTGCTCCAATCCGCATGAGGCCCGCAACCTGCTCGACGCCCGCTACCGCATGATCCTGGCCGAAGGTCTGGCCGAGGGCATCCTGAGCTACAGCGACCGCGTGCGGCAGAACCGCACGGCCCAGAATTCCTTGACGCCCCCTGCCTCTGGTGCTATGTGATGAAAGGTAAACAAGAGGTTTCCCTCTTGCTACCAGAAAACCTACACAATCACTGCCTGGCGGCATCCTCGATCCGCGGAGCATTCGATCAAAGGGAGTTTTTTCCATGCGCAAACTGATGTATCTGACCCTTGCGGTCTGCCTGATGATGGCGGGGGCCGTTGCCGCCAATGCCGCTGAACCTGCTGCCGCCAAGATCGGCGTCGTGGACATGCAGGCTGTCGCCACCCAGAGCGAACCTGCCCAGGCCGCCAAAAAGCAGATGGAAAGCAAGTACGGCAAAGAGCGTGCCGCTCTGGAAAAGCAGGGCGAAGCCCTGAAGAAGTCTGCCGAGGAACTGAAGGGCCCCAAGGCCTCTGATGAAAAGAAGCTGGCCTTCATCCGCAAGAAGCAGGAACTGGACCAGAAGACCCGCAACTTCCTGCGCAAGGTGGAACAGGACGAAGTGAAGCTGCGCCAGGATATGGTCACCATGGTCTTCAACGCCACCTACAACGTGGCCCAGAAGAAGGGCTTCAACTTCGTGGTGGACATCACCGCCGGTGGCGTCCTCTACGCCGACCAGACCATGGACCTGACCCAGGACGTGCTGGCCGAAGTCAACCGTCTCCACAAGGAAGACAAGGCCAAGGGCAGCAAGTAAGCGCCCCCACAGCTGGATCTCGAGCCCCCTGTCCGCAGGGGGCTTTTTTTTGCCCGCCTGCCGGCAGCAGGCCGCCTTGTCTTGCGCCAGGCATCGGGCTAAACTGCGCCATCATACCCATCAAAGGAGTTTTCCATGTCGGACGCTACGCCTATCACCATGGACATCCAGCGCATCCTCTCCATCCTGCCCCACCGCTATCCTTTCCTGCTGGTGGACCGCGTGCTGGAATGCGTGCCTGGCTCCCATATCAAGGCCTACAAGAACGTGACCATCAACGAGCCCTTCTTCCAGGGCCATTTCCCCGGTGCGCCCATCATGCCCGGCGTGCTCATCCTTGAAGCCCTGGCCCAGACCGGCGCCCTGCTGGCGGTCTCCGGCATGGAAGGCGACCTGTCGGACAAGCTCTTCTTCTTCACCGGCCTGGACGGCGTCAAATTCCGTCGCCAGGTGGTGCCCGGCGACCGCCTGGAACTGCACTGCGACAATATCCGCATGAAGCTCAAGCTCTGCAAGATGGACGCCCGCGCGTATGTGGACGGCAAACTGGCCGCCGAGGCCCAGATCACTGCCGCCATCGGCGACCGCCCCAAGGCCTAGCATGAAAGTCGCTCTGGTGCATTACTGGCTGGTCAACATGGCCGGCGGCGAAAAGGTGCTGGAGGCCCTGTGCCGTCTCTATCCGCAGGCGGACATCTTCACCCACGTGGTGGACAGGGAAAAGCTCCTGCCCGAATTCCGCCGGCACAAGATCAGCACCACCTTCATCAACAGCCTGCCCGCCAGCCGCAGGCTGTATAAAAAGTACCTGCCCCTCATGCCGCATGCCCTGGAGCAGCTGGACCTGACGGACTACGATCTGGTCATCTCCAGCGAATCCGGGCCCGCCAAAGGGGTCATCACCCGGCCCGACTGCCTGCACGTCTGCTACTGCCACACGCCCATGCGCTATCTGTGGGACAACTGGCCGGCCTACATGCGGAGCACGGGGCGGCTCTCCCGTCTGGCCATGCGCCTGCTGCTGCCCTCCCTGCGGCAGTGGGACTGCCTCAGCGCCCAGCGGGTGGACCACTTCGTGGCCAACTCCCGTCATGTGGCCCGGCGCATCCGCAAGTACTGGCGCCGCGAGGCCGCCGTGGTCCATCCGCCGGTGGACACCAACGCCTTCACGCCCCGCGCGGAACCGGGCGGGGAGCACTACCTCTGCTTCGGCCGTCTGGCTTCGTACAAGCGCGTTGATCTGGCCGTAGAGGTCTGCACCCGCCTTGGCCGTCCGCTGGTGGTGGCCGGTGACGGCGAGATGATGCAGCAACTCAAGGCCAAGGCAGGCCCCAGCGTGCGCTTTGTGGGCCGCCAGGACGATGCCGCCGTGCGCGAGCTCATGGCCCGCAGCCGGGCCCTGCTCTTCCCCGGCGAGGAAGACTTCGGCATCATCCCGGTGGAAGCCATGTCGGCCGGGGTCCCGGTCATCGCTTACGGACGCGGTGGCGCCACCGAGACCGTGGTGGACGGCGAGACCGGCCTGCTCTTCAGCGAGCAGAGCCCGGAGAGCCTGGCCGAGGCCCTGCAGCGCTTCGAACAGTGCGAAGGGGATTTCGATCCCCGACACCTGCACGCGCATGCGGAAAAGTTCTCTACCGAGAATTTCCTGGCCGGCTTCCGCCATGAGGTGGAAGCGGCCATGGCCCGCATGTAAAGGACAAAACAGTCCGTAAAGAAAAAAGGACAGCCTTTATGGCTGTCCTTTTCTTTTGTCTCGCGAGCCTTTTCGGGGCTGTCCTCGTTCCATACAGGCATAGGCGACGCGCTTGTATCCGGGCAAGGTACTGCCCAGCCCCGCTCTTTTGCAAAGAAGCGATGTTTCCGCTGCTCCGGCGGAGCACTATCTGCTTCCGGACTCGTGGCTCCTGCAGGCCCCGCTAGTATGCGCCGTAGCCGGTGAGCACCACGGGGAAGGTACGGGCCAGGATCCAGAGATCCATCCAGATGCACCAGTTGGTCACATAATAGCGGTCCAGGCTGACCCGTTCCTCGTAGGTCGTATTGTTTCGTCCGGAGACCTGCCACAGGCCCGTGATGCCCGGGCGCACCCGGCAGTAATCCGCGTAGACTTCGCCGTATTTGGCGATCTCGGCCTCCACGATGGGACGCGGCCCCACCAGGCTCATCTCGCCCCGCACCACATTGATCAGCTGGGGCAGTTCATCCAGGCTGCTCTTGCGCAGGAAGCGGCCCACGCGGGTGATACGGGGGTCATGCTTCAATTTGCGGTCCTTTTCCCACTCGTCGCGCAGATCGGGATTTTCCTCCAGACAGCGGGCCAGCACCTCGTCCGCATCCTGGCGCATGGTGCGGAACTTGAACACGTCAAAGGCCTTGCCGTCCTTGCCCAGACGACGCTGCCGGTAGAACACCGGCCCGCGACTGTCCAGACGGATCAACAGGCACAGCAGCAGGCCGGGCACAGAACACAACACGACCACGGGCAGACAAAGCACGAGGTCCAGGGCTCTCTTGAGGCGCTGCCGCCAGCGACGGCGCAAATTCTGCATGAGCATGAAGCCCGTCATGGTCCCCAGGTCGCAGGCATGGAACCAGTGCTGCCGGACGCCGCTGCTCTGGGCGGGCACCACCAGGATCTTGACGAAATAGCGGCTGGCTTCATGGACGAAGCGGGCCGTATGGGCATCGGAAGGCTGCAGCATCAGGGCGATGGCCCCGGGATGGCGACGCTCCGCGTCCTTCAGCTGGCGTCTGGCTTCTTCCATGTCCGGGGGCAGCGTGAAGATGTCTACCGGCGAAAGGCCCAGCCAGGGGTGGCGTTTGAGATAATGCCACAGCTCACGGCCCGTATTGCTGCGATCAAGGATCACCAGAGGGGTCCCCCACCAGCGGAACTTGCCGAAATAGTGACGGCAGAAGCGCCGTGTCACCGGCAAAAGGAAGATGCTCAGCAGCCAGGCCCCCACGAGCACGATACGCGAATAGGCCACACTGGCCTTGCCCGCGAACAACAGCGCAAGGATGAGGCCGAAGGTCAGTGTGCTCAGCGCGCAGAGTTTGCGGCTTTCCACATAGGCAGGCAGCGAGATGACTCCGTAAAGGCCCAGGGCCAGCCCCATGAACGGCGCCAGCAGGAGCATGGAAAGCATCCAGTCATAGCTGGTGATGTTAAGATCGCCCCACAGGGCGCGCAGGCACAAAACAAAAAACGTACAGGCAAAAAGCGTCAGGAAGTCGCAACACACCAGCAGGATGACGCGGAGCGGCACCCCCAGACTCTGCAGCATGCGCTGAGCTAGACGGGAAAATTCCATCTTGATTCCGGTCTCCGGTAAGGAAGAAAAAAGGCGGGGACGGGCAGGAGAGCGGCTTTGTGACGCCTTCTCACTTGCGCCCGTGCGCGGCTTTTGCTAAAAAATTTTGTTGCCGCGCGATACGGCATCAGGTTATACCCGGCCCTCACATTTTACAAGGGAAGCACCATGAAAAAACTTTTTGTTTGCGCCCTGCTGTTCGGCCTGCTGGCCTCTGTGCCGGCCTTTGCCCAAAAGACCTACGTCAACGGCATCGACTCCAACTATCCGCCTTTTGCCTATGTCGATGAAAAGACCGGCCAGCCTGCCGGTTTTGACGTGGATGCCATGAACTGGATCGCCAAGACCATGGGCTTCAAGGTCGTCCACAAGCCTGTGGCCTGGGACGGTATCGTGCTGGCCCTTGCCAACAAGCAGATCGACATGATCGCTTCCGGCATGAGCATCACTGAAAAGCGCCGCAAGGTGGTGGACTTTTCCGATCCTTACTGGGAAGTCTCCCGCGTGTTCCTGGTGCCTGCCGACTCCAAGCTGACCCCTGCCGACATCCTGTCCAAGCCCATCAAGCTGGGCGTGCAGCGCGGCACCTCCGAAGCTGAAGCCATCAAGCAGGAACAGAAGGAAAAGGGCTATCCCTTTGAGCTGCGCTTCTATGAATCCTGTCCGCTGGCCGTGGAAGACCTGGTCAACGGCCGTATCGAAGCCGCCCTCATGGACTCCCTGCCCGCCGGTGACGCCATCGCCCGCGGCAAGGCCGTGAAGAAGGCCGGTGTGCACGGCGAACCCGACCAGTTCGGCGTGGCCATCCGCAAGGGCGACAAGGAACTGCGCGCCCTCATCGACGAAGGTTTCCGCAAGCTGCAGGCCGATCCCTACTGGAAGGAACTGCAGGCCAAGTACCTGAGCAAGTAATCTCTTACTGACTGATACAGCGGCCCGTGCCGCTTTTCCAAGGTGAACCGCCGCCCTTGTCGCGGCGGTTCACCATGTCCATACAGCCCGTTTTTCTCATGTCCGATATCTTTCCCTTCAGCGCGATCCTGGATTTCCTGCGGGATATCCTCATGCAGGCCTGGCTCTGCCTGGCCGTCGTCCTGCGCCCCATCGTAGGCGATACCATCGTGGATGCCTTCCCCTTCATCATGGGAGGCACGCTGGTGACCGTGGGCTCGGTGGCCCTGGCGCTGGGCATGGGGCTGGTGCTGGGCGTCCCCATGGCCGTGCTGCAGGTGTACGGTAACGCCCTGGCCCGCCGTCTGGTGGGACTGTATGTCTGGTTTTTCCGCGGTGTCCCCATCCTGGTGCTGCTCTTCCTTTCCCAGGGGCTTTTCCTTTCCATGGGCTGGATCATCGAGCCCTTCCTGCTCTCCTGCCTCGTCATGGGCTGCATCAGCACGGCCTATCAGTCCCAGATCTTCCGGGGCGCCATCGAGAGCCTGCCCCAGGGACAGCTCAAGGCCGCACGCGCCCTGGGCATGCGCGACCTGACCGCCATCACCTGCATCATCCTGCCGCAGGCCCTGCGCCTTTCCATCCCGGGCTGGGCCAACGAATTTTCCATCCTCCTCAAAGACTCCGCCGTCTGTTACCTGCTGGGCACCATGGAGATCATGGCCCGCGTCAATGCCGTGGCCCAGCGTACGCATGAACATCTGGCGTTTTTCGCCCTGGCGGGGGTCATCTATTTCGTTTTGACGCTGATCGTGCTCAAGCTCTTGCGCCGCCTGGAAAACAAGGTCCAGATCCCCGGCTACTCCGCCGGCACGGTGGGCAGCATGGCCAAAAACACGCAGCATGGGGTAAAGAACGCATGAACGAAGTTGTCTTGCAGGTAAAAGGCATCAGCAAAAGCCTGGGCGGCAAGTCCATCCTGGACAATTGCTCCCTGAACATGAAACGCGGCGAGCTCAAGGTCCTCATCGGTCCTTCCGGTGCGGGCAAGAGCACGCTCTTGCAGTGCATCAACTGCCTCATCCCCCCGGACAAGGGCGAGATCATCCTTGAAGGCGAAAAGCTCGACTTTTCCAACAAGTCCAAGCTCTGCGCCTTCCGGGCCCAGGTGGGCATGATCTTCCAGGACTTCAACCTGTTCGACCACCTGACCGCCGAAGAGAACGTGGCCATCGCCCTGCGCAAGGTGCGCGGCATGTCCGCGGCGGCAGCCCGTGAGCGTGCCATGGACGAGCTGGCCCGCGTGGGCCTTGCCCGCCGTGCCCTGCTCTATCCCGCCCAGCTTTCCGGCGGCCAGAAACAGCGCGTGGCCATGGCCCGTGCCCTGGCCATGGACCCCAAGGTCATCCTGCTGGACGAGCCTACCTCCGCCCTGGACCCGGAACTGGTGGGCGAAGTGCTCTCCGTCATCCGTGACCTTTCCAAGGGCGGCATGACCATGATCATGGCCACCCACCAGATGGACTTCGCCCGTGCCCTGGCCCACGAGATCCTGTTCATGGAGCGCGGTGTCATCATCGAACAGGGTGCGCCCGAGACCCTGCTGGCCGAAGGCAGCAATACCCGTACCCGCGACTTCTGCGCGCACCTGCTGGATATGGGAGCCTAGCGTGGTCATCGACATCCCCTTTTTCACCCAGGACGTCATCCCGGCCCTCAACCAGGGCCTGAAAGTGTCCATCGCCCTCATCGTCCCGGCCAGTATCCTGGGCTTCGTGGGCGGCGTGGCACTGGGATGTCTGCGGGCCTTCGGCGGCCCCTGGAGCAGCCGGCTGGGCAACTGGTACACCGCCATCATCCGCGGTGTGCCGCTGGCCGTGCAGCTGATGATGATCTATTATGCCCTGCCCAAGATGGGCATCTATTTCGAGCCCTACGGCGCCGCCCTGCTGAGCTTCATCCTTTGCAGCGCCGCCTATCATTCGGAGTATATCCGCGGGGCCCTGCTCTCCATCCGTCAGGGCCAGATCAAGGCGGCCCAGGCCCTGGGCATGACCACCTTCCAGACCGTGTTCTGGATCGTCATCCCCCAGGCCGCCCGCCGTGCCCTGCCCGGCTGCGGCAACGAGATCATCTACCTTATCAAGTACAGTTCCCTTGCCATGCTCGTGACCTGTAACGAGCTCATGAGCGAAGCCAAGGTGCTGGCCTCGGACACCTTCCGCAATACGGAAGTTTTCCTGGCCGTGGGCCTCTACTACCTCATCCTGGTCTCCCTGGCCACCTGGTGCCTGCGCTGGCTGGAAAAGCGCTACAGCATCCCCGGCTTCGGCAACCGCTAGTTTCCTTTTTCATGAGGGGAGGGGAACCCCCTCTGCTAACGCGAGAGGGGGTTCCCCTCCCCTCAAACTCCCCTCCCTTCCCCCAGCGCGTTTTGCTTAAAAAGCTGCCCAACAGGCAGGGAAGCTTATCTGCAAGGCAACAAAAGGCGCTGCCCGCATACGCGGACAGCGCCTTTCCTTATTCGTACGAATACCACCTGGTTCCTGCTCTGGCTCTGAAAGATTCTTTCCTCCATAGCCTTTTCTACCGCGCCTTCCACACAGTTTTGTGCCTTTTTACGAATATCCGTGTCGCCCTTTCCTGCCTTACAAGAAAAGGATCGCAATCCGGACCAGAAAGGCATTTGGTCGGCAACGGCCTTTTGTACTTTGGAAAATCTCTTCGGGAAGCTGCCACGGTATCAGCAACGGCCGCATTGCTGCTGTGCCAACCTAACAGGCCCAAGATCCCCCGGATAAAAAAGTTCGCAGCATCCAGAGCCATCACCATAAAAAATCCCCCTCCCCGCTGAAGCGCGCTGGGGAGGGGGTGGGGAATTTGAGGGGCGGGGGACCACCTCTCGCGCTGGCAGCGACCGGATGGCGGCCCCTTGGGCCGTGCCCGTTGCGACGAAGGAAGCTACGGGCATCGACAGCGGAGATGAAGGGGTCCCCCGCCCCTCAGCAAAACAGCACGGCCATGCTGCTGTTACATATGCAGGGCGGCCTGACCGAGTTCCAAAGCCTTGAGGTTGGAGGCCTGCAGCTTGGCGGGCAGGTATTTTTCGATGGCGGCCTTGAGGGCGTCGATGCCGAAGGGCAGCAGACCCGAGGCACAGACAGCGGCCAGCAGCACGGTATTGCCCGCCTGGGCGGCACCGGCCTGGATGCCCAGCTCGCGGCAGGCCAGGAAATGGCACTGGCTGGCTACGGCGCGGGACTTCTGCTCGATCTCTTCCATGGAAGGATATGCAGCCATGCCCAGCGACACGCTCAGGGGCGGCATGGGATCACGGCTGGAGAAGATGACGCCGCCGGGGCGCAGGTACGGCAGACCGCGCAGGGTCTCCAGGGGCTCGAAGCCCAGCAGGATGTCGGCCTCGCCAAGATCCAGCTTGGGCGAACGCCAGCCGCCCAGCAGCAGCACGGATTCCACCACACCGCCGCGCTGGGCCATGCCGTGGACTTCGCCGGCCACCACTTCCTGCCCGGCATCCAGAGCGGTGCGGGCCAGCAGGGTGGTGGCGGTCAGGGTGCCCTGTCCGCCCACGCCGGTGAAGAAGATACGAAGACGCTTTTGTTTGTCGCTATGTTGCATAATACACCTCACCTAGGCGCGCTTTCTGGCCTTGAAGGCCTTGGGGGCCACCTGCAGACAGACCATGCAGCCGGTGCAGAGATTTTCATCCACAGCCACGTCCTCGCCATTGCGATAGAAAGCGGGGCAGGCCAGTTCTTCCAGACAGCGCTGGGCATCGGCGCCCTGCTCGGCCACATAGGCCACCTGGGCGGCGGCCTTCTTGAGGCGGCGGCGGGCATAGAGCACGCAGGGTTCTTCCGCGATGATGACGCGCACGCCCTTCTTGTCGCGCATATCTTCCAGGGCCGAATGCAGGGCCTTAAGGTTGTAGGAACGGACCTTCACACATTCGGTGACGCCCAGGCCGCGCACCACGGATTCGATATCCAGATGCATGGCCTCTTCACCGAGGATGTCCTGCAGCATGCCGGGATTGGGCTGGTGACCGGTCATGGCGGTGGTGCCGTTGTCGAGGATGACCACCAGGATGTCGTGCTTGTTGAACACGGCGTTGGCCAGGCCCGTCATGCCGGAATGGAAGAAGGTGGAGTCACCGATGAAGGCCACCACCGGCTTGCCGGAAGCCCGGGCAAAACCGCTGCCGGCGGACACGGAGGAGCCCATGCAGACCAGGAAGTCGGCCATGCGCAGGGGCGGCAGCATGCCCAGGGTGTAGCAGCCGATGTCGCTGGAATAGTAGGCGTCGTCGCCAAAGGTGTGGCGGACGGCGTAGTAGACGGCGCGGTGGGAGCAGCCGGCGCAAAGGTTCGGCGGACGCACGGGCAGCTCGCGGACCACGGGCGAAGAGGCCTTGACCGGGCAGGGGCAGTCCAGATAATCGGCCACGCGGCGCAGGACCAGGGTGGTGGAGTATTCGCCCAGCACGGTGAGGATCTCGTCCTTGCCGTCGATGCGGGCCTTGCAGCCGCACTTCTGGGCCAGGGCGCGCACGCTGCCTTCCAGCAGGGGCTCCCCTTCTTCCAGCACCAGCACGCGGTCGCAGGACTGCAGGAAGGCTTCGATACGGCCTTCGGGCAGGGGCCAGGTCATGCCCAGCTCGAGCACGCGCACGCGCTCTTCCCAGCCGCCGGAGGCCAGGGCGTCGGCCAGATAGTTGCGGGCCACACCGCTGGCGATGATGCCCAGACGGCAGCCTTCGGGGCCGTATTCACGGCTGAAGCGGCTGGACTCGGCAAAGGCGCGGGCCTTTTCCATGATCTCCAGCAGGGAGCGGTGACGGCCACGGGCCACGGCGGGCACGGGCACGAAGCGGCCGGGATTGCGCTGGAAGTCCACGATGGGCGCGGGGCCCGCCGGCAGATCGTCGAATTCCACATTGCCGCGCATATGGCTGACGCGGGTGGTGGTACGCAGCAGCACGGGCTGCTGGAGCTCGCGGGCCAGGCGGAAGGCCTCGCGGGTCATGTCCTTGGCTTCCTGGGCGGACACAGGCTCGAAACAGGGCAAGGAGGCAAAGCGCGCATAGTAGCGGTTGTCCTGCTCGTTTTGGCTGGAGTGGCAGCCGGGGTCATCGGCGGAGAGCACCACCAGACCGCCGGGCAGACCGGTGTAGACCGAGGTGAACAGCGGGTCGGCCGCCACGTTGAGGCCCACGTGCTTCATGGTCACCAGGGCCTGGGCACCGCCCAGGGCCGCACCGGCGGCCACTTCGAAGGCGACCTTTTCGTTGACCGCGTACTCGATCTTGTAGCGGCCCTCGCCCCCCAGTTTGTAAAAGGTATCCGGCACTTCGGAAGAAGGCGTGCCAGGATAGCAGGTGACCATGTTCACGCCGGCTTCAAGCGCGCCGCGTACGATGGCTTCATTGCCCAGCAAAACGTGGCGCTCGCCACGCGCCCCGTGCAGCAGAGGATGTTTGCTCATGTGTCCTCCCGGCCCGTGCGCGTCGGCAGAGGGGCCGCCAACGTTCTTACTACTTGTTCTCCGCGCCGTCCTTCACGGGCGCGGTCTTGCCACCGCCCAGCGCTTCCGCGCGCGAGCGGTAAAACTCACCGTCCAGACCAGGCTGCGAGGCGGCCAGGGCTTCATAGGCGGCAACGGCCACATCGGTCTTGCCCGCCGCTTCGGCGGCTTCGCCCAGCAGCATGCGCAGGGTGGCACGGCCGTCCTCGGTGGCGCGGCTCTCCAGGCCCTGCAGCAGGGTCACGGCATCAGCGGGACGATCCAGCTTGATCAGCGCGCCGGCCTGGCCCAGAGCGGCCATCAGGCCCATGGCACCGTCGGCGTCCAGCTTGGCCGCCGTGGCATAGGCCTGTTCGGCACGGCTGTAATCCTGATCCTGCATGGCGAACTCGGCCTGCATCAGATAGATGCTGTAACGCATGTTCTCGGGAGCTTTGGCTGCCAGGTCGTCCAGCGCCTTGAGGCGATCCCCGCCCTTCATGGTGATGCCGATACGCGCCAGTTCGGTCTGGGCCTCGGCCTGCAGGCCGCCCTGATGCCAGCGCCACACGGCGGTGCCTACCAGGGCCACCAGAAGGACGACCACCACGCCCACGATCAGCCCGCTGTTGCGCACGATGAACTGCAGCAGCGGTGCGCTTTCCGCGCTCACCTCAGCCTTGAGGTCATTGAGCAGGGTAGGAGATTCAGGGGTATTCTGAGGTCTGACAGGATTCATTTCTTTCAGTGCTCCTTGCAAAAGCTTCGCCCGCGGTCGCCGGAGCTGTCACGGTGCGGTCTATTTATGTAGGATAGGGAGCGGCCTTCTGTCAAAGAAAAACCCCTGCCGGCAGTAGGGAATCCCAAAGCCGGACGCTCCTCTTCCCGGGAGGGCGTCGGCCGGAAACCGGAGGCACATCCGCCTTCCGCACCGGCGCCTTTCCCCCCAAAAAAAGAAGGATATCCGGGCGTACAGCGACATCCCGTACAGGGGACCGTCCCCTTGCCCTCGTTCCTGCGGCAGCGTATAGAGAGACGAGCCAACCCAAGGAGCCCGTATGACTTTGGCACAAGAAATGACCCTGCTCGGCCAAAAGGCCAAGGAAGCCGCCCGCCTGCTGGCCAAGGCCAGCCCCGCGGCCAAGAACGCCGCCCTCACCCGTCTGGCCGCCCTGCTCGAAGAGCGGGAAGCCGAGCTGCGCACCGCCAACGCGCAGGATCTGGACGCGGCCCGCGCCCGGGGCCTGGACGCCCCCCGCATGGACCGCCTGACCCTGCATCCCGCCGTACTGGCCGACATGCGCGCCGCCTGCCTGCATGTGGCCGGTCTGCCCGACCCCGTAGGCGCCATGGACAGCCAGTGGCAGCGCCCCAACGGCCTGCTGGTGGGCCGCATGCGCGTACCGCTGGGCGTCATCGCCATGATCTACGAGGCCCGCCCCAACGTGACCATCGACGCGGCCATCCTCTGCCTGAAGGCGGGCAATGCCGTGATCCTGCGCGGCGGCAGCGAGGCCCTGCACTCCAACACCGCTCTGGCCGCCCTGCTGCGCCAGGCCCTGGAAGAAGCCGGTCTGCCCGCCGATGCGGCCCAGCTGGTGATGACCACGGATCACGCCGCGGTCACCGAGCTGTGCAAACTCGACCAGTATATCGACGTCATGATCCCGCGCGGTGGCGAAGGTCTGGTGCGTGCCGTGACCGAAGCCGCCACCATGCCGGTGCTCAAGCATTACAAGGGCGTCTGCCATGCCTTCGTGGACGCGGATGCGGACCTGGACAAGGCCCTGGACATCGTTTTCAACGGCAAGGTGCAGCGTCCCGGCGTCTGCAACGCCCTGGAGTGCCTGCTGGTGCACAAGGACTGCGCCGCGACCTTCCTGCCCCGAGTGGGCCGGCGTCTGGGCGAGGCCGGTGTGGAGTTCCGCGCCTGCCCCGCTTCCCTGCCGCTGCTGGGCCCCACGGCCAAGGCCCAGAGCCCCGACGACCTGGGACAGGAATTCCACGCCCTGATCCTGGCCGTCCGCGTGGTGGACGACATGGATGCGGCCCTGGCCCACATCGCCCGCTACGGTTCCAATCACACGGAGATCATCTGCACCAACGATCACGAGCACGCCATGCGCTTTTTGCGTGAGGCCGATGCCTCCATGGTGGCGGTCAATGCCTCCACCCGCTTCAACGATGGCGGCCAGCTGGGCCTTGGCGCGGAGATCGGCATCTCCACCTCCAAGCTCCATGCCTATGGTCCCATGGGCGTACAGGAACTGACCACCACCAAGTTCGTGGTCTTCGGTCAGGGGCAGGTGCGGCAATAGACATGGACGGGAAGCGCGCAGCGGGCCGGGCCCTGTTCGGCGGCAGTTTCAACCCGCCGCATGTGGGGCATCTGCGTCTGGCCATCGAAATGGCGGAGACCTTGCGCCCCCTGGCCGACAGCGTGGAGCTGATACCCTGCGCCGCACCGCCGCACAAGATGGTGAGCGGCCTGCTGCCCTTCGACCTGCGCGCCGCCATGGTGGAAGCCTGTCTGGACGGCCTGCCCGGCCTTTCGTGCAATCGCATGGAAGCCGGACGTCCCGGTCTTTCCTATACCTGGGATACGTTGCAGGCCTGTCGTGAAGAAACACCGGAACGGCCCCTGTTCTTCATCCTCGGCAACCCGGACTATGCCCTGCTGCCCCACTGGCACCTGGGGCTGGAACTGCCCGAACTCTGCCAGCTGGTGGTGGTGCCGCGCGGTGAGGGCTCGGAAAAGAACTTTCTTGCCGCTACGGAAAGCATGTGGCCCGGTGCCCGGGCGTGCGAGCCTGTCCTGCCCGGGAGCCGCCGCATGCGCCTGCCCGGCGGCGGGCAGGTCCACTTCGTGCCCCTGCCGTGGATCTCGGTCAGTGCCTCGCGCATCCGCCACCGCTGGCTGCACGGCCTGAACGTGGATTTTCTGGTGCCCAAGCCCGTACTGGAGCTGCTGGACGCCCACCGAGAGACCGTGCTGGCGCACTGGCTGCCCGAGGCCAAAACGGACGATGCCTGATGCCGTCCGGGGCTGCAAGAAAACTTATTGCTTTTTTCGCCGAAACAGACTAAATAATGCCTTCGGCCTTGCTGTGCATGCACAGCTCCAAAGAGCGGAGAGGTAGCGAAGTTGGCCGTAACGCGCTCGACTCGAAATCGAGTTATCGGTTAATAGCCGGTACGTGGGTTCGAATCCCACCCTCTCCGCCAGAAAAGCGACCTATACGATCCCGCCAAGTACCTAAGTGCTTGGCGGGATTTGTTTTTTTACTTCCTATAGTCCCATCGATTCCTATCCGTACCTTGTCGATTTCAGCGCACGGGTGGTACAGCGGGTGGTACAGGCCTCGTGTACCACCGTTCCACGCTCGCCTGTACCACCCAATGGAGTCTTTATGAGCGGAATCAACAAGTTGACAGACAGACAAATTAAAAATCTCAAGCCCGGAGCACGGCGGATCAAAATCGGCGACGGTGATAAACTTTGGCTCTTCGTCTCACCTTCGGGCATCAAAGTATGGCGGATGCTCTGGAAAGAAGGGAACACGCAAAAACAGTTCACCATAGGCCCGTATCCTACCATCTCCCTAAAAGAAGCCCG
>NZ_JABAFY010000035.1 GCF_012843875.1 Desulfovibrio piger
GGGCTACTTTACCTTGCTTTGGCCTGTATCCTTTGGAGAAAACTGGTATAGCAAGGTGTATGCCGGACATTCTCTTATTGCGGGCCAGAAACCACAGCGAGACAGGAATCTGTGTCGTATAGAACAACTGGGCAGGCATGGCGATGATGCAGTCCACAAGATCGGCATTGACGATGTTCTTGCGAATGTCACCTTCTCCCCCACTCTGGGAGGACAGGGAACCGTTGGCCAGTACCATGCCGATTCTGCCGTTGGGGGACAGATGCCAGATCATGTGCTGGAGCCAGGCAAAGTTTGCATTACCGGCAGGAGGCGTGCCGTATTGCCAGCGTACATCATCCAGAAGTTTGTCCTGTCCCCAGCCGGACATATTGAAAGGCGGGTTGGCCATGATGAAATCCGCCTTGAGCTGGGGATGGCAGTCGTTAAAGAAGGTGTCCGCATTGAATTTGCCCAGGTCAGCCTCAATCCCGCGAATGGCAAGATTCATTTGCGCCATTTTCCAGGTGGTGGGGTTGGAGTCCTGCCCGAAGACGGAAATGCGGTTGATGTTGCCGCCGTGATTTTCAATAAACTTGGCTGACTGGACGAACATGCCGCCGCTGCCGCAGCAGGGATCATAGACGCGCCCGTCATAGGGTTGCAAAATCTCCACCAGCGTGCGCACGATGCAGGAAGGCGTGTAGAACTCTCCCGCCAGCTTCCCTTCCTGTTCGGCAAATTTGGACAGGCAATATTCATAGGTGCGCCCCAAGATGTCTTTGCTGTCGCCGTGCTCAACCATCTGGATATTGGTAAACAAATCAACAACCTCGCCAAGACGCCGCTTGTCCAGCTCTGGGCGGGCAAAGTTTTTGGGCAGAATGTCTTTCAGCCGTTTGTTTTCCTTTTCAATGCTGCGCATGGCCTCGTCAATGACGCTGCCGATCTCCTCTGTGCGGGCTGCCCCGGCAATAACGCTCCAGCGGGCGTTTTCCGGCACAAAAAAAATTTTTTCGGCAAGATATTCATCCCTGTCTTCTTCAAATCCGTCGCCTTCTGCGACCAGCTCATCGTACTTGGCCTCAAAACGATCAGAGATATATTTCAGGAAAATAAGTCCAAGAACGACGGACTTGTATTCCGAAGCGTCAATATTGCCGCGCAAAACACAGGCGGCATCCCAAATTTGCTTTTCAAAGCCGATGGTACTGCTGGTTGATTTGGCCATGTAAATTTCCTGCGTGTCCTTTGATGAAAGAAAGGGAATCTCCTTCATTAGAGCGTTTCAACTTGGTGAAACGCAAGGCGGCGGCACAGCGCCGCCCGGCCCGAACTGAGCGGAAAAACCGCGCTTTTTCCGCGAAACGATAGGCCGTATAGTTTGAAACGCACAGCGTTTCAAACTGAAAATGCTCTAAATCCGCTCTGGCCGATGAGAAGGTATCCGTACAAAGTGCGCCATGCGCGTATGCCGGCAAGACATAAAATTTTATAAAATTCCCGAAAATGCTGCAACTGCGAGCCGCAGGGAAGAACACAGCGATAGGCAGCCGACTGGAGTTTTCTGTGTGCAGAAAATACGGATACGTCCCGCTGGATGCAGAACCAACAGCCACATTTTTATGACGAGTGCGGCGGAAAGAAATTTATCTCCAGCAGCATGTATGGGAAGGACGCAGCCGGATCGGCCGCTTTCATTCTCATGCAGGCCGCCCCGGCTGCGAGACGCTTTGCCTTGCGGAGCCGACAAACTTTTTTCAAGATTTGTGGGGCAGATGGTGGGGCAGATTTGCCCCACAACGAAAAAGCCCTCACGATTTCTCGTAAGGGCTTGATTTCTTTGGCGTCCCCAAGGGGATTTGAACCCCTGTCGACGGCGTGAAAGGCCGTTGTCCTGGGCCGGCTAGACGATGGGGACGCACTATGAAGTTGTGATGGCTGGGCTGCAAGGACTCGAACCTTGATTAGCGGAGCCAGAATCCGCCGTCCTGCCAATTGAACGACAGCCCATCGCGAAAATGGAACTTACGCAAAACCGGCTCTCTTGTCAACAAAAAAATCGAAAAAATTTTAAGGCTTCGTATCCGGCAGAAAAAATGCGGGAGCGGCCAGGAGGGAAGTGCCCTTTGGCACAGTCACGGGATGCCACATTACAAAATATTTCACATGATATCTAACCTGTTGATTTTCCATGGCGACATGATGGGATGAATGTTTCTATCCTGTGAGAATAGTTTACTTTACTTTGCCCCTTTGCCCGGTATTATCCTTGGGATGTGCGGCCTGTGCGCGCCGCAAAAGCAAGATGGTTTGTGAAAAAAGCCGCTGTCTTTTTTCGGGATGGGAGGGAACGCTCCGCAAGAAGCCTTCTTGTTGCTATTTTCAATACGACGTGGCGGGGAGCAGCCCGGCCGCAAACGGAGGTTGTCTGTTATGGAACAAAACAACGAAGTCGTTGTCGACCGTGCCAAGTCGCAGTGGTCCGACTTGTGGAAGAAGGAAGACTACTGGGCCATCTGGATTGGCTTTTTCTTCCTGATCGTGGCCGCATGGCTGTGCTTTGGCCAGCGTCCGGCCCTGGAAGCCAAGTTCAACGAATACGAGACCATCATCAAGGCTGAGGAAAGCAAGCCCTTCAAGACCATCGAATGGTACAAGGCCACTGCCGCCCAGAAAAACGTGCAGGCCCAGAAGCAGTCCCAGGTGGCTGATGTCATCGCTTATCTGAAGAAGCCCGCCCGCTGGACCGACAATCCTCTGGATGCCCTGATGATGGATCAGGCCCGCGCGGATGAGCGCAACGCCGCCCTCAAGCCCAAGGTCGAAGCTGCCAAGCAGGCCGCTGCCGAGGCTCTGGCCACGGCCAAGGCCGCCCAGGATGCCGCCGCCGCTGCCGGTTATCAGGACGCCGGTCTGAATGATGCCGCCAAGGCCGCCATCGACTCCTGGCAGAGCGCCGAAAAGAAGGCCTCCAAGGCCGTTTCCGGTCTGGCCAAGCCCTTCAACCGCATCCCCACCCTCATCGTGCTGGGTCTGGTGCTGGGCGCCCTGTGCACCGTCGGTGCCGTGTTCATGGGCATGAACCCCGGCAAGTTCTTCGTCTCCTTCCTCATCATCTACGCCCTCTGCGTGCTGGCCAACATCCTGGGCAACCAGAAGACCATGCGCCTGTACGGCATCAACGCCGAGATCTGGTCCATCGTCATCGGCATGATCATCGCCAATACCATCGGCACGCCCAAGCTGGTCAAGGACGGCGCCCAGGTGGAATACTTCATCAAGGCCGGTCTGGTGCTGCTGGGTGCCGAAGTGCTGTTCCACAAGATCCTGGCCATCGGTATCCCCGGCATCTTCGTGGCCTGGGTGGTCACCCCCATCGTGCTCATCAGCACCTTCATCTTCGGCCAGAAGGTGCTCAAGATGCCTTCCCGTACCCTGAACATGGTCATTTCCGCCGACATGTCCGTGTGCGGTACCTCGGCGGCCATCGCCACCGCCGCTGCCTGCCGCGCCAAGAAGGAAGAACTGACCCTGTCCATCGGCCTGTCCCTGACCTTCACCGCCATCATGATGGTGGCCATGCCCGCCTTCATCAACTGGGTGGGTATGCCTGAGGTCCTGGGCGGCGCCTGGATCGGCGGTACCGTGGACGCCACCGGCGCCGTGGCCGCTGCCGGTGCCTTCATCGGTCCCAAGGCCCTGCAGGTGGCCGCTACGGTCAAGATGATCCAGAACGTGCTCATCGGTGTGACGGCCTTTTGCGTGGCCATGTACTGGTGCGCCAAGGTGGACGTGCAGGAAGGCCAGAAGGTCAGCGCCATGGAGATCTGGCACCGCTTCCCCAAGTTCGTGCTGGGCTTCCTGACGGCTTCCATCGTCATGTCCGTGGTCAGCTCCTCCCTGGGTGCTGATGTGGGCAAGATGCTGGTGGATAACGGCATCAACAAGATCTCCGTGCCCCTGCGCGGCTGGTTCTTCGCCCTGGCCTTCGTGTCCATCGGTCTGACCACCAACTTCCGCGAACTGGGCAAGTACTTCAAGGGCGGCAAGCCCATCCTGCTCTATGTTTGCGGTCAGTCCCTGAACCTGGCCCTGACGCTGCTCATGGCCTGGATCATGTTCTACAAGGTCTTCCCCGAAATCACGGCCAAGATCTAAGCTTCATCTGCAATCAAGGGGGGCCGTTCCGGGAACGGCCCCCTTTTTTTCCCGGATGTTCCGGTGTAGGGTGATCCTCATGAATGACAGAATCTTCAAGATGGGCAAGCTTGTCCTCTGGGGCGTCGGCCTGTGGGTCTTTTTCGCGGTCATCACGCCGCGCCTTGTGGCCCTGAGCCCTGCCTGGCAGCATTATGACCGCGTTCAGGAAGAGAACGGGCTGGACAGCGGTGCCCTGTATTACACCAATGTCCCTGTGGTACAGTCTGCCGAGGAGGCCATGAAGCATGCCGTCAAAGCCGGGATGGCCGAGCGGCGCGAACTGGCCATAGCCCAGCGCCGGAATGCGGAGCTGTGATGACGACGCCCGTATGCCGTTTTGTGGTCAGCGCCTGTCTGGCCGGGGAATTTTGCCGCTATGACGGCGGGAGCAACGCCTGTGCTGCGGTCCAGGAACTGGTGCGCAGGGGAGAGGCCGTCACGGCCTGTCCTGAAGGGCTGGCCTGCCTGCCCGTGCCCCACCCGCCGTGCGAGATCAGAGAAGGGCGCGTCCTGTCGCAGGATGGCAGGGATCTGACGGAGGATTTCCTCCGGGGGGCCCGCCTGGCCATGGAGACGGCCCGCAGGCACGGCTGTACGGCGGCCATCCTCAAACGGCGTTCGCCCTCCTGCGGTGTGGGGCAGATCTATGACGGCACGTTCAGCCGTACCCTTTGTCCCGGTGACGGGCTGTGGGCACGCATGCTGCGCGAGGCCGGGTTCGCCCTGTATACCGAGGAACATCTGCCCGAAGATATCTAGACCTGCGAAAGGTCGTTGCCCGTCTTCCCTGAGGACGGGCTTTTGTTTTGGGGCGCTGCGGCTTGTGTTTCTCCTATCCATCAGATAAGAAAAAAGGCCGGCAGACGCTGCCGAATGGACTTTTTACGGAACGAGGAACCCATGAAAACCGAATCGCTTTGCCTGCATGCGGGCTATACCCCCAAGAACGGTGAGCCCCGGGTACTGCCCATCGTGCAGAGCACGACCTTTACTTATGACTCCACGGCCGAAGTGGCCAAGCTTTTTGACCTGGAAACTTCCGGCTTTTTCTACACCCGTCTGGGCAATCCCACGGTGGACGCCGTGGAGCAGAAAATCGCGGCTCTGGAAGGCGGCGTCGGCGCCCTGTGCACCTCTTCGGGACAGGCTGCCATCCTCATCGCCATCCTCAACATGGCCCAGAGCGGCGACCATGTGGTCAGCATGGCCAGCATCTACGGCGGCACCTTCAACCTGTTCGCCGTGACGCTGAAGAAAATGGGCATCGAAGTGACCTTCGTGGACCAGCGGGCCGATGACGCCGAGATCGAGAAGGCCATCCGCCCCAACACCAAGGCCATGTTCGGCGAGACCCTGACCAATCCTTCCATGGACGTGCTGGACATCGAACGCATCGCGGCCCTGGCCCATCGTCACGGCCTGCCCCTGATCGTGGACAATACCTTTGCCACGCCTGTGCTCTGCCGTCCCTTCGATTTCGGTGCCGACATCGTCGTCCACTCCACCACCAAATACATGGACGGCCATGCCCTGCAGATGGGCGGCGTCATCGTGGACAGCGGCAAGTTCGACTGGACTTCCGGGCGCTTCCCCGAATTCACCGAGCCCGACGCCTCGTATCATGGCCTGATCTATACCAAGGCCTTCGGCAAGGCCGCTTACATCGTCAAGGCCCGCGTGCAGCTCATGCGTGACCTGGGATGTTGCCAGACGCCGCAGGGCGCCTTCTACATCAATCAGGGCCTGGAGACCCTGCCCCTGCGCATGGAACGCCACTGCCGCAATGCCGAGGCTGTGGCGACCTTCCTGGCCGGGCACGACAAGGTGGAGAGCGTCTGCTACCCCTGGCTGCCGGACAGCCACGACAAGGCCCTGGCCGAAAAATACCTGCCTAAGGGCTGCAGCGGCGTCATCTCCTTCTCGCTCAAGGGCGGCCGCGACGCCGGGGCCCGTTTCATCGACAGCCTGAAGATGGTGTCCCTGCAGGTGCATGTGGCCGATATCCGTACCTGTGTCCTGCATCCGGCCAGCTCCACGCATCGCCAGCTCAGTGACGAGCAGCTCACGGAAGCTGGCATCACGCCCGGCATGGTCCGCCTGTCCGTCGGTCTGGAAAATATCGACGACCTTCTGGAAGACCTGTCGCAGGCGCTGGCTCAGGCCTAAGTGATAACAAGACTGTACAAAATGAGAGAGCGGGTCCCGCAGGGGGCCCGCTCTCTTTGCGTTGTGGCTGATGGGCTGCTCCTGCTCCGTCAGGGACAGGCAGGAGAGGACGTCTCAGACTTTTTTACTGTCTTTTGCAAACTGTTTCAGTCTGCATTATTGGCGATCTCGGCCATGGTGGCGCCGGTGGCCCGGCACAGGTCGTCCGGCGAAAGGCAGAGCTGCACCCCGCGCTGTCCGGCGCTGATATAGATCTGCTCCCAGAGGATGGCATGCTCATCCAGAAAGACGGGGTAATCCTTTTTGGCTGCCAGCGGCGAACAACCGCCGCGGATGTAGCCTGTCAGGGGCAGGACTTCCTTGAGGTGGACCATCTCCACATGCTTGTTGCCGGATGCCGTGGCCAGGGCCTTCAGGTTTAGTTCCGCCGCGGCGGGGATGCAGGCCATGATGACGCCTGTTTTGTCACCGCGGGCCACCAGGGTCTTGAAAACGCAGCCGGGATCCACGCCCAGTTTGTGGGCCATGGTCACGGCGGAAAGGTCGCTTTCGTCCACATCGGCCTGATGCAGGGTGAAGGGGATCTCCAGACGCTCCAGCAGGCGCGCGGCATTGGTCTTGGCTATTTTTTTGCTGCTCATAGTGCTTGTGATAAACTTGTGATCGAAACGGGGGATGGCGTCATTTGACCTGCCAGCAGGCCGTGACCTGCCGGAGGATATCATCCTGTGCCTGTTGCCGCAGAGCGGTCAGCTGTTCCAGCAGGGCAGGGATGCGGGCGCGAAGGTCCGCCGGTGTCCCGGCATTGTCCACCACCAGATCGCTGGCGGCTTCCTTGCGCTCGGCTGGCCACTGCCAGGCTTCCAGAGTCGCGGCTTTTTCTTCGCTCCAGCCGCGGGTGGCCATGATGCGTTGCAGGCGGATCTCGCGCGGGCAGCGTACCGTCAGGCTCAGGGCACCGGGCAGACCGGCCTTATGCCAGCCGCATTCGAAATACAGGGGGATCTCCGCCACGGCGCAGTCCTTGCCCTCGGCTTCCGCCTTGTCCCAGAAGGCCAGGATGGCGTCCCGGACAAGGGTATGGACCATCTGCTCCACTTCTTTGCGCAGGCCGGGGGCCTGCTGCATGGCCTCCAGCAAAGCGGGTTTGCACACGCTGCCGTCATCCTCCAGCAGACGTTCCCCGAAGCGGCGGCCCAGATAATCGGCCATCTCCCCACCGGCGGCATAGAGCTGCGCCACCAGGGCATCGGCGCTGACCGTGGGCAGGCCCGTCTCTTCCAGGGCATGGGTGAGGGTCGATTTGCCGCAACCGGGATTGCCGGTGATGACCAGCCGCTGCATGCGGCTGCTGTTGTTCAGGATGGTCCGGAGCATGTCGTCGGGCGGCGGGCAGAAAAATTCCAGCGCCTCGCCCGACAGGGGATGGCAAAAACTGATGTGCCAGGCATGCAGCATCTGGCGTGGGGCACGGGCCGCCACAGGGGCCGGGGCGTACAGGGCGTCGCCCAGCAGGGGATGGCCCACATGCGCCATGTGGACGCGGATCTGGTGCGTGCGTCCGGTATGGATGCGCACGGCCACCAGCGAGAAATCCTTGCGCGGGCTGCTCCAAAGCACGCGCCAGTCGCTGTGGGCCGCCTTGCCGCCCCGGTTCTCCGGGACAACGGCCATCTTGACCTTGGCGGTAGGATGGCGGCCCAGAGGTTCCCGGCAGGTGCCCGTCTTCGGGGGCACGCCCTGCACTAGGGCCAGATACTCCTTGTGGACTTCCCGCCGGGCAAAGGCCTCGCTCATGCGCAGGCGGGTGGGCTCGTCCAGGGCCACGAGCAAAAGGCCGCTGGTGTCCTTGTCCAGACGATGGACCACACCGGGGCGCAGGCCTTCCTGTTCCCGCAAACGCGGGAAGTGGTGCAGCAGGCGCTGGACAAGCGTGTTTTCCGGGCAGGACGGACAGGGATGGACCGTCAGGCCCGCGGGCTTGTTGCACAGCAGCAGATGCTCGTCCTGCCAGAGGATGTCCACCGCTTCGTCTTCGGCGCGAAGCTCGTTGGCCGTATCGGGTAGATCGAGACGGACCTCCTGGCCGGCCTTGAGCTTGAGGGACGCCGTGGAGACCGGCAGCCCGTCGATGCGGCAGGCACCGGCCGTGATGGCACGCTGCACGGCGGCCCGTGAGAGGTCGGGCAGCAGACCGCACAGGGCCTTGTCCAGCCGCTGCCCCACCAGAGCGCCCGCCACGCGGAAGTCCAGCTGACGAGGGCTTTCCCCGCTCATCAACGGCCTCCCAGGACGGTGATGCTGTTCACGCGGTCACCAAAGGTGGTGGTGCGGTACAGATTGCGCAGTTCGCTGCCGGGCGTGATGGAGCTGACCACGGCACGGCCGATGACGAAGCGCTCGTTGTCGCTGGCGCCCTCTACGGTGCGCACGCCCCAGACGTTGTGGAAGATGGCGGGCCGCCCTTTGTAGGGCCCCACATAGAGCATGATGTGCCCGCGCAGCCAGACCAGGGTCAGGAAGGGGACGCCGTCGCGCAGGATGGCCTTTTCCTTTTCCTTGATGCTCATGCCGTCCAGCATGATACGCCGTCCGCTGCGCGCCTGGGACAGGGAGTTGCGGGGCAGCCAGATGCCGAAGGGCGTCAGCAGCTCGCGGGTCAGGGCGGAGCAGTCGCGGTCGCCGAACATGCCGCCCCAGCCGTAGCGCTGCCCCATCATGACGTTGCCGATGAGGGCCACCTGCGCCGGGGTCATGGGCAGGGGCTTGATGGCGGCGTCTTCATGGGCCAGCGTCAGTGTGACCACGGTCGCCCGGCTGCCGTTCTTGACGGGGACCAGCACCGCCAGGCGGGTGTTGTCGCTCTGGGACGGGGCCAGAGGCAGGACAGTGCCGATATTGACCTGTCCGGCCAGGCTGCCGGGCAGGGGGACGTTGTCGCGCAGCACGGCCACATAGCTGCCGGTCTTGTAGCTGGCCTCGAAAGCCTCGTCCACGATGCCGATATCATTGGCGTCCACCCAGCCCGCGGCCACGGGGGTCTCCACATAATACCAGTTGCCGTCACGGCTGGTGTGGGCGATGAAGACCGGCGTCCCCACCGGCAGCAGGGAATACTGGAAGTAGTCGAAAGGATTGATGCGCGGGTCAGGCGTGGGCTCGCTGAAACGCGGCGTATGGCTGGGCATCTCGCGCAGGTCGGCATTGCGTACCGTGATGCCGTACATGGCCGTGTTGGGGAAGCTCTTCAGACCGGCGTTGGCACGCATGGCGTCCCATTCGTCCTGGGTCCAGCGCACGTCACCGTATTTGTAGCCCTTGGCCTTGCGGAAATAGATCTCCACGTCCCGTTTGCGGATGGAGGTCTTGCGCATGTCCCAGGGGCCGAAGAAGATGCGATTGAAGCGCGCGTCCTGCTCCGCCTGGGCCTGGCTGTCCAGCAGGGGCGTGTCGGCACCGGCCTGCTGGGCGAACACGGTCAGATCCTGCGGAAAGCTCCGCATGTCACGGATGGTGCCCAGATGCGGGGAAGGGATGCCGTCACGCGGCGGGATCTGTTTGCCGCCGCAGGCGGCCAGCAACAGCAGCGAACACAGCGCCGCCAGCCGTACCCCTGTCCAGAGGAAAGACCGAGTCATGATGCCCCCTTATTTGAAGCTCACCTGATACTTGCGCAGAAAGTCCGTCGGCAGATAGGTCATCTTGGCCTGGCGCAAGCCTTCTTCATCCAGATCCTGGGCCCGGTTCAGCAGCTCGAAGCCGTTGCCCGCCTCTCGGGAGAAGCAGGCATTGATGGTCTGGTAGACGCCGCGGAAACCGTTGAGCCCTTTTTCATAATGGACCCCCAGCGTCTTTTCGTCCAGTGCTTCCCCCACGCTGAAGGCCACCATCTGGCCGTCCACATACAGGGAACCGCCGCACAGGCCGTCCAGAAGCTCCCAGTGGGAGAGCACGCGGTTGATGGCTTCGTTCTCGGCACGCAGGGAAGGGGAGTCCTCGCATTCATGCCACTGGCACCAGTCGTCCTGCAGGCCCAGCACGTCTTCCACCATGGCATCGTCCAGCGGCCGGTAGTCGATGCCGTAAGCCTTTTCGAAGCCGCGCAGGTGGTTACGCTTTTTATGGTAGCGGTTGCCCGGCAGGGTGGCCAGATCGCTCTGCAGATACAGGTATTCCCACTGGCCGCGCGAATCATGCTCTTCGACCTTGTCCGGCAGGGCCGCGCGCCAGCGCTCCAGCAGTTCTTCGGGCACGCGGATGAAGCTGCGGCAGGCGTCGTCGATGCCGCTGGCAGCCCAGTCCACGGCGTCCCAGTCGCCCACAGGGGCCCAGTAGGTGACGAAGGGCACGGTCTGGCGCAGCCAGCACAGATCGCCGTCAAAGGCCCACTGCAGGCCGAAATACTGCTGCCAGCCCCAGATATTGGGCAGGCTGTAGTCCAGGGAACGACGCGGGGTCTTGTGCCACAGTTCGTAGAATTCGGAACGACCGTCCAGGGTGACGGGAGTGAAAGAAAGATTCTTCATCAGGGGAACCTGTTGTTATCTGTTGTCGTGATGGTGCCGGGCGCGCATGGCAAAGCGGGCCCAGTCGCGGTACAGTAAAACATAAAACATGATGGCCGTTTGTAAACACTGCGAGACCAGCATGGCCAGGAACACGCCGGAGGCCGTGCCCCACAGCCAGTGGCCCAGCAGCCAGCCCAGCGGCAGACGTACCAGCCAGAAGGTGCCGCCGTAGACCATCAGATTGTAGCGTGTGGCGCCCGCGCCCACCATGACGCCGCCCATGACGGTGCTGGCGATGGAAAAGGGCGTGGAGAGCAGATTGTAGGTCAGATAGTTGATGATCTGGGCCTGCGTGCCCGCCTCGTGGGAGAGCAGGGCCGCCAGTTCGGCCCGGAAGGGCCAGAGCAGGGCCGCTACGACGCTCATGCCCAGCGAGGCGATGACGATCATCTGCAGGGCGACGCGCTTTGCCTTGGCGGGCTCGCCCATGCCGAGACAGTTGCCCACCAGCACGGAGACGCTCATGTTGAAGGCCATGCCCGGCAGGAAGAGCAGGGCCTCGATGCGCAGACCGGCGGTGAGGCCCGCCAGAGCGTTGATGCTGTCGAAAGGCAGGGAGGCCACCAGGACGAAAAGCATGAGGTAGCCGGACTGCCAGACGATCTGGGCCGCGCCCGCGGGCAGGGCCACTTTGAGTAGGTAGGGCAGACCGGCCCGCAGCCAGCGAGTGGTGGGCATGGCCCGGCGGCACAGGTAACCGGCCCGGCAGAGCAGCAAACAGTTGGCCACGGCTCCCAGACACTGGGCACCGGCATTGGCCCAGGCGATGCCCACATAGCCCATGCAGGGCAGGCCGAACCAGCCCAGGCCCAGCCCCAGACAGCCCAGCAGGTCGAAGACGCAGACCGTGGCCGCCACCCAGAGCGGCGGCAGGACCTGCCGGGTGGCGCGAAACATGACGCCGGTGGCGGCGTAGACATACTGGGCGGGCAGGGCCAGCATGGTGATGTCCCAGAAACCGGCGGTGACCGGCAGAATGCGCTCCGGGACCTGGAGGACGCGCAGGATGGGGCTGCCCAGCTGCCAACCCAGCAGGGCCACCAGGATGCCGGCCAGCAGGCTGCCCAGGACGGTGGTGCCCACATAGCGCTGGGCGCGGCGCATGCGCTTGGCCCCCAGTGACTGGCTGACCGCTGCTGTGGCGCCGCTGGACATGGACATGGCCACGACCATGAGGAACAGGCCGCACTGGTTGACCATGCCGAGCGCGGCCTGCACGTCGGCACTGATGCGTCCGGCCACCCAGATATTGATGAAGCCCATGAAGAAGACCAGATACATCATGAGCATCTGCGGCCAGGTGAGCTTCCATATGGCACGGGGAGAAACGCTGAGATCCGGTTCCGGCATGAGGTGTTCCAAAGATGTTTGCGTGCGGCTGACACGGAAAAGGTTGGTGGACAGCAAGGGGCTCTGGTTGGGAAGGCTTCCTGCTCCGGCAGCCCGGCGGCAGGCAGTGAACGGCAGCGCACCGGCGTATCGGGGAGTCGTACGCCCCGGCAGAGCTGGGGACAGGCGACGTGCAAAAACTGTGGCCCTGAAGGGGGGATCAGGTCCCGTGGACTGCCGGGCAGGACAGGACGCCGTCACTGCAAGGAAAAAGGAGGAGCGATCGTAGCTGGCCGAAGCGCTCGAAGGGGGAAGAGGGCGCTTTCCCGCTGGAAAAGTCCCCTTCCCCCTTCGTGAAAATCAGGCAGGCGGCCCAGGATTACAGCAGGCCCTCGTAACAGGCAGCCAGATCTTCCAGGGTCTCGCGGCGGCGGATCAGACGCACGCTGCCGTCGGCCTGGATCAGGATCTCGGCGGCCCGGCAACGCTGATTGTAGGAGGAGGACATCACGAAACCGTAAGCCCCGGCGTCCAGCACGCCCAGCACGTCGCCTTCATGCAGCAGAGGCAGCTGGCGGTTCTTGGCCAGGATGTCGCCGCTTTCGCAGATGTTGCCCACGACGCTTTGTTCCACGGTCTCGGTATCCGGGCCCTGCGCGCCCTGACGGTACACTTCCACATCATGGAAGGAGTCGTACATGGCGGGACGCACCAGCACGTTGAAACCCAGGTCGGTACCGGCATAGCGTCTGTCACCGTTGGTCTTGGTGGCGTTGACGCTCCCCAGCAGGACGCCGCATTCGGCCACCACATAGCGGCCGGGCTCCACCAGGAAGCGGCCGGTGTAGCCGGTCTTTTCCGCCCAGCCACTGATGAGGCCGTGCAGGCGGCTGCCCAGGTCGTCCATGTCCAGACGGGGCTGGTCTTCGTATTTGTGGTAAGGGATGCCGAAACCGCCGCCGAAGTCGATGACTTCCAGTTTTTCCAGCACGTCGGCGGGCAGACGTTCGGCCAGATGCAGCAGGACCTCGGCAGCGGCGATGTAGCCGTCGGCCTCCATGAACAGGGAGCCGATGTGCTGGTTGATGCCGGCCAGATGCAGGTCATATTTTTTCAGGATGGCGAACAGGTCGTCCAGCAGTTCCGGCGAGACGCCGAACTTGGTCTCCTTGCCGGCGGTGACGACCTTGGCGTGATGGCCGGCGCCGATACCGGGGTTGAAGCGCACCATGACCTTGCCGCCGGGATTGACGCGGCCCAGGGTCTCCACCTGGGAAAGGGAATCCACGCTGATCAGCACGCCGTGCCGGACGGCATTGCGCAGCTCGTCTTCAGAGATGTTGTTGGAGATGTAGAGGATCTCGTCGGCGGTGAAGCCCGCCAGCTGGTCCATGTACAGCTCGCCGGGGCTCATGGCGTCCACCACCAGGCCTTCTTCGCGGATGATGCGCAGCAGCACGGGGTTGGTGTTGGCCTTGACCGAATAGTTGACGCCAAAGCCGGGCAGGGAGGAAAGGGCCTTGAGTTCGCGGCAGCGCTGGCGCAGCACGGTCTCATTATAAACATAGAGCGGCGTACCGAACTTTTGGGCCAGATCCAGAGGAGAATGGCCACCATAAAAATTGATACTGTCGGTATAGCTGGAGCGGATCTGGGACATAGGGGATTCCTTGGTCTGAAAGGCTGCCGGCTCTGGCCGGCTCAGGAATTGTTTGGGCGCTCAATATATGCTGTTGCCTCCCCCGGCTGTCAAGATGGCAGGCCCGCGGCAAGGACGATTTCATGGCCGCCCGGGCCATGCCGCAAGGGGAGGGCGGGCCCGTCCGCATTGACATGGCAGCCCCCCTGCTTTATTCCAAAACAGCGGACCGGTGGAAAATGCCCTGACGGCATCCGGGTTCCAGCCTTTCACGCGGCCCTTTGCCGCGCATTCTTTTTTGTAATCAACCGGGCTTGCCCGAATCATACGGAGTATCCATGGCTATCAAGAATGGCGACACCCTGCGTGTGCACTACACCGGCACTCTCAGCGACGGCACTGTTTTCGACTCTTCCCGCGAACGCGAACCCCTGGAATTTACCATGGGCAAAGGCATGCTCATCCCCGGCTTCGAAGCCGCCGTCATGGGCCACGAAGCGGGCGAGACCGTGACCGTCACCATTCCCCCGTCCCAGGCTTATGGCGAAAGCGATCCCGAGCTGGTCTTCACCGTGGACCGCGCCCAGGTGCCCGATCATATCCCGCTGACCGTGGGCGTGCCGCTGCAGCTTTCCAATGAACAGGGCCAGATGGACGTGACCATCACCGAAGTCACGGACGAAGAGATCACCCTGGATGCCAACCATCCCCTGGCCGGCAAGGAACTGACCTTCGAAATCGAAATCGTCAGCGTCAACTAGGTTCCCGGACGTTGACAAGGGAGCTTTCATGAGCAGCAATTCCGCCCGCAGAAGTGCCGTTCAGGCCATCACCACCTACAAGCCGGAAGCGTCGCCGCTGAACTTTTACGATACCAAGCCCACCGACATTTTCGGCTGTAACGTGTTCACCGACAAGGTGATGCGTGAACGCCTGCCCAAGGATGTCTACAAGGCCCTGCACAAGACCATCGAATTCGGCGAACGCATGGATCCCGGCATCGCCGATACCGTGGCCGCCGTCATGAAGGACTGGGCCATCGAAAAGGGTGCCACCCACTTCACCCATATCTTCTACCCCCTGACCGGTCAGACGGCGGAAAAGCACGACAGCTTCCTGATGCCTGACGGCCAGGGCCGCATCATCGCCGAATTCTCCGGCGCCATGCTGATCCGCGGCGAGCCCGACGCTTCGTCCTTCCCCTCCGGCGGCCTGCGCTCCACCTTCGAGGCGCGCGGCTACACGGCCTGGGACGTGACCAGCCCCGCCTACATCATGGAAAACCCCAACGGGACCTTCCTGTGCATCCCCACCATGTTCCTTTCGTGGACCGGTGTGGCCCTGGACAAGAAGACCCCGCTGCTGCGTTCCGGCCAGGCCCTCAACCGTGAGGCCCGCCGCGTGCTGAAGCTGTTCGGCATCGAGACCAAGCTGCCTGTGGTCTCCTACGCCGGTCTGGAGCAGGAATACTTCTGCATCGACCACAACTTCAACTTCGCCCGTCCCGACCTGCAGGTGGCAGGACGCTCGCTGTTCGGCGCCCGTCCGGCCAAGGGCCAGGAATTCAGTGACCAGTACTTCGGGGTCATTCCCCAGCGCGTGCTGTCCTACATGATGGAAGTGGAACGCGAGCTCTACAAGCTGGGCGTGCCCGTGCGCACCCGCCATAATGAAGCCGCTCCCAGCCAGTACGAGATCGCGCCTCTGTACGAGGCCAGCAACCTGGCCGTGGACCACAACCACATCATCATGTCCACCCTGCGCAACGTGGCCAAACGCTACGGGCTCAAGTGCCTGCTGCACGAAAAGCCCTTCTACGGCGTCAACGGCTCGGGCAAGCACGTGAACTACTCCATCGGCAATGCCGAGCTGGGCACGCTGTTCAACCCCGGCGAGACCCCGCACGCCAATGCCAAGTTCCTGGTGTTCTGTGCGGCCATGATCCGCGCCGTGCACAAGTTCGGCGGCCTGCTGCGTGCCACTGTGGCCAGCGCCAGCAACGACCACCGTCTGGGCGCTCACGAAGCCCCGCCGGCCATCATGTCCATCTTCCTGGGCGATCAGCTGACGGAAGTGTTCGAAGCCTTCCGTGCCGGTCGTATCGACGATGCCGCCAACAGCAAGAGCGGCCGCGTCATGAACGTGGGCGTGGATACCCTGCCGCCCCTGCCCACCGACCCCGGTGACCGCAACCGCACCAGCCCCATCGCCTTCACGGGCAACCGCTTCGAATTCCGTGCCCTGGGTTCCAGCCAGTCCGCGGCCGATTCCATCACTGCCCTGAACGCCATCATGGCTGATTCGCTGGGCCATGCGGCCGACTTCCTGGAAGGCGACCTGGCCCGCGGCAAGGACCTCAACACGGCCATCCAGCACTATGTGCAGCATGTCATCGAAGAGCACAGTGCCGTTATCTTCAACGGTGACGGCTACTCCAGCATTTGGCATGCCGAAGCCGAACGTCGTGGCCTGTCCAACCTGCGCACCACGCCCGAGGCCATGCCCGAGCTGATCCGTCCCGAAGTCATCGACCTGTACGAGCGTCTGGGCATCCTGAACCGTGCCGAGCTCAAGGCCCGTTATGACATCTATCTGGAGCAGTACTGCAAGACCGTACGCACCGAAGCCATCCTGACCATCCGCATCGCCCGGACCATCATCTTCCCCGCGGCCATGCGTTATCAGGGCGAACTGGCCGAGACCGCGGCCCGCATGAAGGCCATCGGCAAGGACTTCCGTACCATCACGCTGGACGAGGTCACCGAGCAGCTGCGCGGCCTGCAGGATGCCACCCGCAGCCTGGAAGCCACGCTGGCCAGTGTGGACGGCAAGGGCGACTTCCTGGCCCGCGCCACCCGCTACTGCGAAGAAGTGCTGCCCATCATGGGCGAAGTGCGGCGCTATGCCGACCTGCTGGAGACCCGCGTGGCCGATGACCTGTGGGATCTGCCCAGCTATCAGGAAATCCTTTTCGGAAAATAATTGACAGCCGAAAAGAATTGTGATTTTCTACGCAAAGAACTTTTAACCAACAGGATTATTTCCATGTCGTGCACTTTCTCCAACATCTGCTTCCGCACCTTCTGGTGGCGCGCGAGTCAATGTACGGGGGACGTGCAGGCATAGCCTGTTGCGATTGATACGTCACATGCATTGAGCAAGCGCCGTTCCCCCACAGGGGAGCGGCGCTTTTTTTTATGTTTTGAAGGAATGACCCTATGAATACGACCACACTTCCCGACGCGGCCTCCCATGCTCCTCTCGTTTCCCTGCAGCAGCAGGCCCGCTGGCTGCCCGCCGACATGGATACGCCCATCAGCCTGTATCTGGGCATGGTGGGCCGGCAGGACGGCATCCTGCTGGAAAGCGCGGAGGTGGACGGCCGCTGGGGTCGCTACAGCGTCCTGGCCTGCGATATGGCCCTGTATGTCCGCTGCCGTGAGGGGCGGCTGGATCTGCGCATCGAGGACGAACGTCTTGCCCCTCTCGCCGTCCTGCAGGGGCTGCCTTTCGTGGAAGGCCTGCGCCGCCTGATGCAGGGCCTGCACCTGGAGGCCCCGGCACAGATCGACGGGCTCCCGGCCATCACCCGTGCCCTCTACGGCTGGGTGGGATTCGGTATGGCCTCCCTGTTCCAGCCCCGTCTGGCCGCGGTCATGCCGCCGGAAGAGGCGGAGAGCATGCTAGTGCTGCCCGGGACGCAGCTGGTCTTCGACCATCTGTACAACAGGCTGTGCCAGATCAGCCTGGGCGGACACCGAAAGGTGCTGGGCAGCCGCGGGGCGGAAGGAAATTTCACTGTCCGCGGCGATGTCCGTGCCGATCCCGGAGAGGCCGGCTACAAGGCCATGGTGGAAAAGATCAAGGCAATGCTGCACCAGGGCGAGGCCATACAGGTGGTGCCTTCCGTCAATTTTTCCGTGGCCTGCGAAGGGGATCCCTTCGTGCTGTACCGGCGCATGCGCCGTTACAATGCCTCGCCGTACATGTTTTTCATGCGCCTGGGAGATTTCTGCTTCTGGGGGGCCTCGCCGGAGGTCATGGTGCGCTGCGAAAAGGGGCGTCTGCAATTGTCGCCCATTGCCGGAACGCGCCGTCGCGGCCGGGACGATCTGGAAGACGCCCGGCTGGCGGAAGAATTGCGCAGCGACCCCAAGGAACAGGCCGAGCATGTGATGCTGGTGGATCTGGGGCGCAACGATCTTGGCCGGGTGGCCCAGCCCGGCAGCGTGAACCTGGAGCGTTGCATGGATGTGGAGCGTTTTTCCCACGTCATGCATCTGACCAGCCGGGTCACGGCCCGTCTGGCCCCGGGGCGGGATGCCCTGGACGTGCTGGCGGCCACTTTCCCGGCAGGGACGGTGAGCGGGGCGCCCAAGGTCAGGGCCATGGAGATCATCCGCAGCCTGGAAGGTCGTGCCCGCGGGCCCTATGCGGGCTGCATCGGCTGGCTGGGACTGGACAAGGACAGCGTGGATCTGGACATGGGCATCGCCATCCGCAGCATGTGGAGCCGCGAAGGGCGCCTGTTCTGGCAGGCCGGTGGCGGCATCGTCCATGACTCGGATGCCGCTCTGGAATGGAAAGAAGTTTGCAACAAATCAGCCATCATGCGCCTTGTGCTTGAAGAGGGTGACGACCATGTTCCTGCTCATCGATAATTACGATTCTTTTACCTACAACCTGGTCCAGGCGTTCTACGCCCTGGGGCACGAGCCCGTGGTGCTGCGCAACGACGATCCCGCCATCCTGGACATGGCCGCGGATCCCGCTCTGGAGATGGTCTGCATCTCGCCCGGGCCGGGACATCCCTCGCAGACGGGCTTCTGCCCCGAATTCCTGCGCCGCCTGCCGCACCATGTACCGGTGCTGGGCGTCTGCCTGGGCCATCAGTTGCTGGGCCTGCATGCCGGGGCGCGGGTGGATGTGGGGCCCTGCATCATGCACGGCAAGCAGTCCGAGATCGTGCACGACGGCAGCGGCCTGTTCGAAGGCCTGCCCAATCCCATGAAGGTGGCCCGCTATCATTCGCTGGTGGTCCATGCCGGAGAAGGGGAGGGCAATGCGCTGTTCACGGTGACGGCCCGCGCCCCTGAAGGCGAGGTCATGGCCCTGCAGTATCGCGACAGGCCGTGGGTGGGCGTGCAATTTCACCCCGAGTCCATCCTGACGCCGGACGGGCTGCGCCTGCTGGGCAATTTCCCGCAGGCCATCCTGCCCCGGCAGGGACGGGACGGCGGCATGGCCGAGGTGCTGGAACATCTGGCGCGGCGGGAAGACCTGACGGCGGACATGGCGTCCCGCAGCTTCGGAGCGCTCATGGACGGCAGACTGACGCCTGCCCAGGCCGGGAGCTTCCTCATGGGGCTGCGCATGAAGGGAGAAAGCTCTCTGGAACTGGCCCACGCCACCCGGGCTGCCCTGGCCCGAGCCGTGCGCGTGGAAGGCATCTCGGGTCCGTGCATCGATGTGGTGGGGACCGGCGGTGACGGCCGTCATTCCTTCAACTGCTCCACAGCGACGTCGCTGGTGCTGGCAGGCATGGGCTACAAGGTGGTCAAGCACGGCAACCGGGCTGTCTCGTCCACCTGCGGCAGTGCCGATGCCCTGGAGAGCCTGGGCATCCCGCTGGATACCGATCCCGCGGCGGTGGCGGATATGGTGGCCAAACGCAACTTCGCCTTCCTCTTCGCCCCGCATTTCCACCCGGCATTCAAGAATATCGGCCCGCTGCGCAAGGAGCTGGGGGTGCGTACCCTGTTCAATCTGCTGGGCCCCATGATCAATCCGGCCCGGCCCAGCCATCTGCTCATGGGGGTTGCCCGGCCCGAGCTGGTGCCCCTTCTGGCCGATACCCTGTCGCAGTCCGCGCTTTACCGGGCGGCGGTGGTCTGCGGGGCCGGGAATTATGACGAGCTGACGCCCATGGGCCCGGCCACGGCCATGCTGTTGCACAACGGCAGCGTCCGGCCGCTGGAGCTGGATCCGGCCGACTTCGGCTTCCAGAGCTGCACGCCGGAGGATCTGGCGGTAGAGAGCCGCGAGGAGGCTGTGGCAGTACTGCGCCGTCTGCTGGATGGCGAAGGCCCGCGTCCCATGCGCGACATGGTGGCCCTCAATGTGGGGCTGGCCATCTTCCTCATGGAAGAAGGGATGCCGCTGGATGTCTGCATGGCCCGTGCCCGTGAAGCGGTGCGTGCCGGTTTGGGAAGGAGGGTCCTCCATGCTGCTTGAGCGTTTCCTCTGGGCCAAGGCGGACGAAGTGGCACGGTTGCGGCAGCAGGAAAGGAAAGGGGCCCTGCCTGTTCCCTTCAGCGGGCAGCGCGGCGATTTTATCGCGGCCCTGCAACGACGGGAGGCAGGCGTGCCGCTGACCGTCATCGCGGAATTCAAACAGGCTTCACCGTCCCGCGGGCCCATCTGTCGCAGCCTGACGGTGGAAGAGGCTGCCCGGCAGTATGTGGCGGCCGGGGCAGGGGCCCTGTCCATCCTCACGGAACGGCGTTTTTTTGCCGGTGAGCTGGATTTTCTGGGGCGGGCGGCTGCCTGTTGCCCCGGGACGCCCCTGCTGCGCAAGGACTTTATCTTTGATCCGTTGCAGGTGCGGGCCACGGCAGCCACTCCGGCAGCGGCCCTGCTGCTCATCGTGGCTCTTACCCCGGATGCCGCGCTGTTGCGCCGTCTGCGGGAGCAGGCGGAAAGTCTCGGCATGCAGGCCGTGGTGGAAGTCTGCGGCAAAAAGGATCTGGTGCTGGCCCGGGAGAGCGGGGCGCGCATCATCCAGGTCAATGCCCGCGATCTGGATACGCTGCGGGTGGACAGACAGGCCTGCTTGGAGCTGGCACGGCAATGCCCGCCGGAACGGGGCGAGATCTGGATCGCTGCCAGCGGCATGGATCGCCGCGAGCATCTGGAAGAAGCCGCCCGGGCCGGATTCTCCGCCGCTCTGGTAGGGACGGCCCTCATGCAGGAAGGGCAGCCCGGTGCCGCGCTGCGGCGGCTGCTCCGCGGCCGGGAGGACGGGCATCATGCTGCTTAAATTCTGCGGTCTGCGGCGGCAGGAAGATGTGACGCTGGCAGCCCGGCTGGGGGCCACGCATTGCGGCTTCGTGTTCCATGCGGGCAGCCCCCGTTGTGTGGATGCCGTGACGGTCTCCCGCCTGGAGAGCGGGGACATGGTGCGTGTGGGCGTCTTCACCGGGCAGGACAGTGACGAGATAGCCCGCATCATGCGGCTGGCGCGACTGGACATGGCCCAGCTGCATGCAGACCAGTCCGTGGACTGTGCCCGTCAGCTGGGTGCGGAGCGGGTAATCCGGGTGCTGTGGCCGCAACGATATGGTGATACGGCCGCTCTGGAAGTCGCGGCGGGACAGTATGCCGACAGCTGTGCCCTGTACCTGCTGGATGCCGGCAGGTCAGGCGGCGGCAGCGGTCACACGCTGGCCTGGAAAACGCTGGGCGGCCTGCCCCTGCCCCATCCCTGGCTGCTGGCCGGGGGCATGTCGCCCGCCAACTTCCGTCAGGCGCTGACGGCGTGCCGTCCGGACGGCGTGGACTGCAATTCCGGCGTGGAAGATGCGCCGGGGCAGAAGGATGCCCGGGCCATGACGGATATGGCCCGCCTTGTCGAAGAAGTTTTCCGGGATGCTCCGGCAGATCCTTCCAGACGGGCCTGACGGCCTGATCCCGGCAGGGCTGGAGAGCCGGACGGATAAAAGTTATAAAATACGATACAGTTCAGATACAGTGGAGAACGACCATGAAGAAAGGCTATTTTGGCGAATTTGGGGGATGTTTCGTTCCTGAGTTGCTGATGCCGCCGCTGCTGGAAGTGGAAGCCGCCATGCGGGATATCATGCCGACGCAGCAATTCCAGGACGAGTTGCAGGATCTGCTGCACAATTATGCGGGGCGGCCCACGCCTCTGACCTTCTGTCCGCGCCTTTCCGAAGAACTGGGCTTTGAACTGTGGCTCAAGCGTGAAGACCTGCTGCATTCCGGCGCCCACAAGATCAACAACACCCTGGGGCAGGCGCTGCTGGCCAAGTATATGGGCAAGACCGCTCTGGTGGCCGAGACCGGTGCCGGGCAGCACGGTGTGGCCACGGCTGTGGCGGCCGCCCGTCTGGGCATGAGCTGCACCATCTATATGGGGGCGGAAGATGTGGAGCGGCAGGCGCCCAACGTCATGCGCATGCGCCTGCTCGGGGCCACCGTGCACCCGGTGGAAAGTGGTTCGCGCACGCTCAAGGATGCCATCAACGAGGCCCTGCGTGCCTGGATCGTCAGTCAGCAGACCACGCATTACTGCTTTGGTACGGCTGCGGGACCGCACCCCTTCCCCACGCTGGTGCGCATGTTCCAGCAGGTCATCGGACAGGAAGTGCGGGAACAGATGCTGGCCCGTGCCCAGCGCCTGCCGGATGCCGTGGTGGCCTGCGTGGGTGGCGGCTCCAACGCCATCGGCCTGTTCCATCCTTTCCTGGAGGACGAGCGCGTGCGCATCATCGGGGCGGAAGCCGCCGGTACGGGCGAGCCGGGTTGCTTCAATTCCGCGCCGCTCAATCTGGGCAGCCCCGGCGTGCTGCACGGCAACCGTACCATGCTGCTCCAGAACAGTGACGGCCAGATCGAGCCCTCGCACTCTGTTTCGGCCGGGCTGGATTATCCCGGCGTGGGGCCTGAGCATGCCTTCCTGCACAAGACGGGCCGTGTGCGCTATGTGATGGTCCGTGATGCCCGCGCTCTGGCCGCCTTTGAAAAGCTGTGCCATGCCGAAGGTATCCTGCCCGCCCTGGAATCTTCCCATGCTCTGGCCTGGGTCCTAGATCATCCCGAAGAGTTCGAGCCCGGCAGCAAGGTGGTGGTCAACCTCTCCGGCCGGGGAGACAAGGACTTGGCCATCGTGCGCAAAGCCCTGAACCTGCCGGAAAGCGGGGACATCTGCTAGCGCCATCCGCGGAATAGAGCCTCCGGCAACGGACGGGCAGGGGAGTCGCGCGGGGATGGTACATCCCCCGCGTGCGTGGAGAGGGAAAACAGGCTCATGCCTTGCTGTCGTTCGGGAAAAGCCGGCAGAGAGTCATATAACAACAGCCATAACGGGAGTGGTCGTCAACGGCCGCTCCGGGAGTTCGTCATGCATATCCTTGAAGAAAAGATCCGTGCGGCCCGTGCCGCCGGACGTCATGCCCTGATCCCCTTCGTGACCTTCGGTTTCCCGGATGAAAAACGCTTCTGGCCCGCTCTGGTGGAACTGGACGAGAGCGGGGCGGACATCATCGAGATCGGTGTCCCCTTTTCCGATCCTGTGGCCGACGGCCCAGTGGTGGAGGAGGCCTCGCGCCGGGTGCTGAGCGACGGTGTCTGTCTGGAACGGATCATGGAAGAGCTGAAGTTGCGCGCCGGTGTCTTCCGTGCGGGCATCGTCCTGATGGGCTACCTGAACCCCTTCCTGCAATACGGTCTGGAAAAGCTGGCTGTGGAGGCCCGCGAGGCCGGTGTGCATGGTTTCATCATCCCGGATCTGCCCTTTGAGGAATCCGGGGACATCCGCCGCATCTTCGCCGCACAGAGCCTGGCCCTGATCGCTCTGGTGGGTCCCAATACGCCGGAGGAACGGATGCGCCTGTATGCGGATGTCAGCGAAGGCTATGTCTATGTGGTCTCGGCCATGGCGACCACCGGGCAGCGCGCCCGCATGGAGATGCAGGTCGCCGAGACCCTGCAGCGGGCCCGCTCCGTGTTCCGCCTGCCGCTGGCGCTGGGCTTCGGTCTGGAGCAGCCGGAACAGATGCAGGGGCTGCCGCCGGACACCCTGCCTGATGCCGTGGTCTTCGGCAGTGCCCTGCTGAAGTATCTGGATGCCGGGAAACCAGCGGCCGAATTTATTGCACGCTGGAAGTAACACATAGGGATATATTGTTTTTTCAGAATTAGGTGAGGGCGGTATCGCGTGTTGCCCTTACCGGAAAAGAGGAGCCATCTCTGTCAGAGCAGGGACGGCTCCCCTTTTTTAAGGAGTTGTTGATTTTTTATTGACATTGAAATTTGCTTTCAATTAGGTTGGATCTGCAGCAAGTGGGGGCTGAGCGTGAAAACAAAATAAGGAGCCATATATGTGCGTCACTCTCATCGGCGGAATGGACAGACTCAAGCAGGACTATATCGCCGCTGCCCGTCAGGGGGGAGCAACCCTCAAATGCATCAGCCGTAACGAACGGAATTTTATGGACAAGATCGGCAACCCTGATGCCATCATCGTGTTCACCAACAAAGTCTCGCATGAAGCCAAGCGCAAGGCTCTGCTGCATGCCCGCTCCCGCAATATCCCCATCCATCTGGTGCACTCCTGCGGCGTGTCCAGTCTTCGGGATTGTTTGTTCTCTTCATAAATATTGACATTCATTTTCAAGTTGGGTAGGGTTCGGGAAATGAAATTCGTTTTTTCGAACCCTTACCTTTGTTTTGCCAATTAGTCACACAAGGCCTCAAAGAGGAGTTTTTGGAATGAGTGCTGAAGCCCGATTTGATGGTGGTCAGGGAAAAATGACCACGGGAGCGTTGCGGATCGCTCTGGCAGGCAATCCCAACTGTGGCAAGACCACGGTGTTCAATGCCTATACAGGCGCGCGGCAGCATGTGGGCAACTACCCCGGCGTCACGGTGGACCGCAAGGAAGGCCATGTGCGCCACGGCAACGCCGACATCACTCTGGTGGACCTGCCCGGGACCTATTCGCTGACCGCCTATTCCATGGAAGAGCTGGTCGCCCGAGCCGAACTGGGCAGCGGCGATGTCCAGGCCGTCATCAACGTGGTGGATGCTTCGGCTCTGGAGCGCAACCTGCTGTTGACCGTACAGATGATGGAGATGGGCCTGCCTGTGGTGCTGGTCTGCAATATGATGGACGAAGCCCGCAAGGCCGGCGTGCATATCGACATGGAGCGCCTGTCCGCGATGATGGGCATCCCTGTGGTGTCCGCCGTGGCCCGTACCGGCGAAGGCCTGCAGCAGGCTCTCGGTGAGGCGGTGCGCCTGGCTGGCGAAGGCCGGCACCAGGTGCTGGAGCTCAATTACGGCGCGGACATCGACGAAGGTCTGCGGGCCATGTGTGCCATCATCAACCGTGAAGGCCTGCTGAAAAAGTACGCGCCCCACTGGATCGCCGTGAAGCTCATGGAAGGTGACGCCGAGATACGCAAGGAAGTGCACCAGGCCAGCAGCGAGGCGGCGGCGGAACTTGATGCCGTACGCCGCAAGGTGGCCGAGCACATCCGTACCGGGCACAACATCTCCATGGAAGCCTACATCACGGATGCCCGCTACGGGTATATCCGCGGGCTGCTGCGTGACGGTGTGGTGCGCCAGGATGCGGGCAAAGACCGTCTGGCCCTTTCCGACAAGCTGGACAAGGTGCTGACCAATGCCTTTTTCGGCCCGCTCATCATGCTGGCCGTACTGTATGCCCTGTTCTATGTGACCATCGAGGTCGGCGCCTATCCCCAGGGCTGGGTGGAAGACGGCTGCGCCGCACTGGGCGAATTCTTTGCCGGGATCATTCCTGAAGGGGAGCTGCAATCCCTGGTGGTGGACGGCATCATCGGCGGCGTGGGCGGCGTGCTCAGCTTCGCGCCCCTCATCGTCATCATGTTCGCTCTCATCGCCTTCCTGGAAGACAGCGGCTACATGGCGCGCATCGCCTATATGATGGACCGCATCTTCCGCGCTTTCGGCCTGCACGGCGCCTCCGTCATGCCCTACATCATCGCGGGCGGCATCGCGGGTGGCTGCGCCATCCCCGGCGCCATGGCCACGCGTACCCTGCGCAGCCCCAAGGAAAAGCTGGCGACCCTGCTGACGCTGCCGTACATGAGCTGCGGCGCCAAGCTGCCCGTGTTCCTGCTGCTGGCTGCGGCCTTCTTTGGGGATCAGGCCCCGACGGTGATGATGCTGGTCATGCTGTCCGGCTGGGTATTCGCCCTGCTGGTGGCCCGCCTGCTGCGCTCCACCATCATCAAGGGGGAGGCGACTCCCTTCGTCATGGAACTGCCCCCCTATCGTCTGCCCACCCTGTTTAGCGTGCTCATGCACTGCTGGGAACGTACCTGGATGTATGTGAAGAAGGCCGGTACCGTGATCCTGGCCATCTCCATCATCATCTGGGCCGGTCTGACCTATCCCAAGCTGGATGAAGCCGAATCGGCCAAGTTCGACACGCAGATCGAGCAGCTCACGTCCCAGATGGAAGCCCTGCCTGCCGAAGACGAAGGCCGCGCTGCCCTGGAAGAGCAGATCACCAAGCTGGAAGAAGAGAAGGGGGCCGCCGAACTGGCTTACAGCTATGCCGGCCGCCTGGGTAAGGCCATCGAACCCCTGACCCTGCCCGCCGGTTTCGAATGGCGCACGGACATCGCCCTGCTGGCCGGTGTGGCCGCCAAGGAAGCCGTGGTCTCCACCATGGGCACGGCTTACTCTCTCGGTGACGTGGACCCCGAAGATGCCCAGAGCCTGGGCCAGTTGCTGCAGAGCAATCCCAACTGGAACAAGGCTACGGCCCTTTCCCTGATGCTCTTCGTCCTGCTGTACTCGCCCTGCTTTGTCTCCCTGGTGGTGATCCAGCGTGAGGCCGGGGGCTGGCGCTGGCTGATTTTCAGCATGGTCTTCAATACGCTGCTGGCCTTTGCCGTCTCCGTAGCAGCCTACCAGATCGGTCTGGTGGTCTGGGATTAGACCCGATATACGCTGAACGTCCGGTGACGGGTAACGTCGCCGCTATGAGGGGGGGGCTTTCTGGAGCCCCTCCTTTTTTGCAGGAATTTGGGAGATTGGCTGCCTCAAGCAGAAGGATCGCAAGGGAGTGTGGCATTCTTGGATACCTGCTGCCGAAAGTGGCATAGTTTTTCAGGGAGATTTTTGCCTGACGGGAAAAACGAAAGTATTACGGCGAAAGAGGAGGCTTTTTGCTTCCACTCATTTCCTCACCAGCAAGAAAAGGGTAGGGCCTGCGGTACACGAGGAAAAAACTGGTTGTGCCTGTTCATGTGAAGATCAGGGAGGGCAGGGGAAACCTGCCGGAGAAAAGTCTATGCGAGCCCAAACTTTGAAAGAATGGAATATGATGGATGTATAATTGATTTTTATATTATTATAGGTAGTTAGTCTAAAATTGCCTCAGTTTTTTGCAAATCCACAAATTTTTTGCGGAAAAATGCTTGACGGTGGAGTTGAAAAGGCGCATAAAACCGTTCGCGCCAACGAGCTGGCCACGTCCGAAAGGGCGACGGGAAAAGAAATTTTCCCGGATGGCAAAAAAGTTCTT
>NZ_JABAFY010000036.1 GCF_012843875.1 Desulfovibrio piger
ATGTGCATCTTTTCTTGCCGCCGTTCAAATCAGATGCATATCTTTGTGGGCAAACATAATTTGACGACACTATCTAGATACCGGCGCTTTCCAGCACGCGGCTGTTGTAGACTTCGATCTTGGCCTTCTGCTCCAGCATGCGCATGAAGGTCTGGTACATGCCTTCCACGCGCTTGCGCTGCACCAGCTCGGTGAGCAGGTTCTCCATGCCGGCCCAGCCGTCGGACTTGGGCTGTTCCACGGCGGTCACGCGGCAGAGCAGGGCACCGCACTTGCTGCTGTCTTCCTGCTCGTACACGCTGAAGGCCTGGTCGATCCAGGTCTGCGGCGCGGCGCGGAAGATGACCTGGTTCATGGCCGGGTTGGGCACGAAGCCGGCCAGGGCGCCGTCGCGGGTCAGGTCGGCGCTCTGCACGCGGGCGGAGTCTTCAGCGGGCAGCGTGCCGTCGGTCATGGCCTTGCGGATGGCAGTGGCCTTTTCCATGGCGGCCTGCAGGGACTTTTCCGCCACCAGGGCCTTCATGACGCGGTCGCGGGCCTGATCCAGAGTGGGCGTGGTGGACGGCTCGGAGGTGAGCACCCGCACCACCAGGTAACGGTCACCGGCTTCCAGGGCCGTGTCCACAGGGGAGTTGGCCGGGGCCTTCATCAGGCTGGCCGCCATCTCGTCGCTGATGCCCAGGATCTTCTGCAGTTCGGCCTGGCCCACCAGACCGGTACGCTCGGCCTTGAGCAGGGGCTGTTCCTTGCCGTCGGCATCCTTGTAGCTGCCGGCGCGGGCCGCGCTTTCCTGCAGGGGACGGTTGTTGATGTTGTCACCGATCAGGCTGTCCAGCACGTCGTTGACCTTTTCCACGCCTTCCTGCTTGGCCAGGGTGGCGCGCACTTCGGCTTCCACTTCGGCAAAGGGCTGCACGCTGGCGTCCTTGCGCTCTTCCATCTTGATGATGTGCAGGCCGAACTGGCTGCGCACGGGCTCGGAGATCTGGCCGGGCTGCAGGGCCCAGGCGGCATCTTCGAAAGGCTTCACGGTCTGGCCGCGCTGGATCCAGCCCAGCTCACCGCCGGGGCCGGCGGCATTGGGGCCGTTGTTGGCATTGGCCACGGCGGCAAAGTCGCCCTTTTCCGCCTCGCTGCGGATGCGGACGGCCTTTTCCATGGCCTGCTTCACGGCCGCTTCGGGAGCGTTCTCCGCCAGGGGCACCAGGATGTGGGCCACCTTGACCTGCTCGGGCTGGCGGAAGCGCTGCTTGTTGGCTTCATACCACTTGAGGGCGGCCTCGGCGCTCACGCTCTCGGGGCGCACCAGACCTTCGGGGGCCACGGCCACATATTCCACTTCCACGCGGGGCTGGCTGGCCAGCTCGGCCTTGTGGGCCTCGTACCAGGCGTTGAGCTCTTCCTCGGTGGGCTTCACCGAAGCGGCAAAATCGGCAGCGGGCAGGTACAGGTACTCCACCGTGCGCTGCTGGGTGAGGAAATCATAATACTTGCGGGCTTCGTCACCGGCGGCCCAGGCGCTGCCGGCCACGGTGCGCATCACCTTGTCACGCAGGATGCTGTCCGCCAGGCCCTGTTCGTATTCGGCCACGCTCATGCGCTGGGCTTCGATGTTGCGCTTGTAGGCCTCGGGATCGAACTTGCCCTGGGCGTCCTGGAACGCGGGCAGCTTGGAGACCACATAATGCATCTCTTCAGGGCTCACGGTCATCCCCACGCGGGCGGCTTCCTGACGGATCAGCTGGGCGCTGATGAGCTCGTTGAGCACCTGACGGCCCAGCTTCTGCTGCACCAGGGCCTCACGGGTCAGGGAGGGATCGTTGCGCATGGCGTATTCGGCGGCCCGCTGGTAGGCCTGCTCGAACTGCTGGGCCGTGATGGCCTCACCGTTGACCTTGGCCACCACATTGCTGGAACCGCCGTCGGTCAGGCTGCCGACGCCCCAGAACATGAAGACGAGGATGATGATGGCGAAGGCTACCTTGACGCCAAAGGACTGGGCATTGGAACGGATATAATCAAGCATGGGCACTCCGAAAAAAGGCACGGAATTTATTGCCCGCAAAGATTCGGGCAACGGATAACTATAGGGGCATTCCGGCAGAAACTCAAGAAGAGCGCGGGAACCGGCCCTCCATCCGCTGCTGACAAGCGATGCCCTTTGCCCTATATGCAGGGGATGGATCATACAGCTATCGAAAGCCTGCTGCAGGCCGTGGCCCGGGGGGACATCCCGCCGGAACAGGCCTTGCGGCATCTGGGAGACGCCACTGCGGCCGACAGCCTGCAGGGCCTGCATCTGGATCATGAACGCGCCCTGCGTACCGGCCTGGGCGAGGTCGTCTTTGCCCAGGGCAAGACCGACGGGGCCCTGGTGGGGGCCGTGCGCGGCCTCAGCCTTCGCGGCGCCCCCGTGCTGGTCAGCCGCGCTTCGGAAGCGCAGGGGGCCCTGTTGCAACGCGAATTCCCCGCAGGACGCTACTGGGCGCAATGCCGTCTTTTCTGTCTGGGCGGTGAAGGGCGGGAAGTGCCGGAGCTGGGCCCGCCGTGGCCCGAAAGGGGCGAGATCATGGTGGTCACGGCCGGAGCGGCCGACATCCCCGTGGGCGCCGAAGCCTACGGAGCGCTGCGCTTCTGGGGCCACGACTGCGGCTTCCTCACCGATGTGGGCGTGGCCGGGCTGCACCGCCTTGCCCCGCACATCCGGGATCTGCGCGCCGCCCGCCTCATCATCGCCGTGGCCGGCATGGAAGGCGCCCTGCCCGGCGTGCTGGCCGGGCTGGTGCCCTGCCCGGTGCTGGCCGTCCCCACGTCCGTGGGCTACGGCGTGGGCGCGGGCGGCATGGCCGCCCTCCACAGCATGCTCTGCTCCTGCGTGCCCGGCCTGGCCGTCCTCAATATAGACAACGGTTTCGGCGCCGCGGCCTTCGCAGCCAAACTGCTGCGCCATGCATGATGCGCGCACAGATGTGCACAACAAGCGCAACTATATGTTTTTAAACGATAATTTTTTTTAAATCCCGCGCTCTCCGAAAGGAGGGCCCCCCGTATCCCCGGGACGGCCCGCAAGGTCGTCCCGGCCGGGCCGCCAACGGCGTTCACGCCAGCGGGCGGCCATGACAGCATTTTTCCCACCCCTTTTCCCCCTCTCCTGCGCAGGACGTCCCGAAACACAGCCATGACACGGGCACTGTCCCTGCCGGGAGTGCTGGCACTGTTGATGCATCTGCCCGTACAGACATCACGGACAGGCCGGGCAGGCATCCTTCACATCTTCAACGACCGGAGCAACTATGACACCGCACCAGATGCTGGACGCGCTTTCACGCCAGACCGGGGCCGCCCTGGCATTCAACGGGGACGGCCTGTGCCGCCTGCGCTTCGACGGCCGCTTCATCGTGGACCTTGAGGTCACGGACGACGAGGACGCCATCTATCTGTATGCCCGCCTGGGGACGCTCCCTGCCGGTGAGCAGGGCAGGGAACTGATGGCCCGGATGATGCGGGCCCATTGCCTGGGCCGGGAGAGCGGCAACACGCTTTTCGGCCTGGACGGTGAGGAAATCATGGCCTTTGCCCGCGTGGCGGCGGCCGAAGCCGGGGAAGGGACGCTCTTCACCGCGCTGGAAGATTTTCTGGATGTCCTGGCTCACTGGGCCGATGTGATGCAACAGGGCCGCTAGACGGGAAGGCCCCGCTGCCTGCTGCCGTCTTCCGGTACCATATACCGGGGCGATTTTGGCCGGAGCTCCGCGTCCGGGAGATATGTCTCGCCGGTGACAGCGCCGCCAAGGAACTGTGCGGAACTCCTTGGCCCTGCAGAGCCCCGCACCGGCCCCGTGCTGCACAGGCGACCACAGGGCATCACCGCCGCGGGAAATCCCACGCCCGCCTGCCCGGTCGCGACAGCCGGAGAAGGCCGCCACGCCGCCGCTCACAACCATATTCATAATGAAGGGGGACGCCATGCCAGGACCAGTGCAGGCAACGCAGACACGCTACATCAGTCTTGATACGGATTTCGGCTATGACGCCCTGGGCGGCATGGGCCGCCTTGGCAGGCACAGCATGGAGGTGCTGGAGCCGGGCACACGGCAGACCGACCGCATCCCGGGCCCGCCCAAAACGGTGGGGCGCTGGTTCGCCAAGCTGCTGGACAGCCTCACCCCGGCAAGCTGGCGTGCCCAGGGCAAGTTCCGTCGCGGGCTGGAAGACTTCAGCGCCCAGACGGGCAGGATACTGGGCCATCTGCGCAATGCCGCTGCCGGTGCGCCCGACGATCCCCAGCGCCGTGCGGATCTGGAATCGGCCCTGCGGGAGCTGGCCGGACTGCGGCAGGCGGCGCGCCCCATGACCAGCCGGGGCGCGGACTATGCCGAACTGCTCCAGACCCGTGTGCGCCGCAACATGGCCATCCTGCGCGAGGAAGCCCCGCAACGGGCCGTAGAGTTGCGGCAGCTGCAGACGAGCGGCCTGCTGGATGCCGTCATCGCCGACCTCGATGCCGGGCAGGCGGACATGGCCGCCGACCTGGCCCTGATCCGGGATGCCCTGCACACCGGCGCGGACGACATGGCCGCCCGGGTGGAGGCTCGGGCCACCGACCTGGGAACGGCTTCCGCCGCACCGGTCGATGACACGCCCCCCGAAACGGCCCCGCAGCCCTATCGTTCCCGTTTCAGCCCCGCCGCCCTGCGGGACTTCTTCCTGGGCCGCATCACCTTCAGGGAGGAAGCCCGGCAGGTCTTGCAGGAACGCCAGGCCACCCTGGCCCGTTTCACGGGCGAGGCCCGGGACACCCTGCAAGCGGCCCTGGAAGCCGTGGACGCCGTGCTGCAGGACAGGCTGACGGCTGATGCGGACAGTTTTGCCCACGTCCAGCATCAGGTGGACGAAAAGATGCGCCGGGCCATCCACTGCGCCCTGGACGATGTCTGCGGGCTGGCCCTGCGCCATCTGGATACGTCGGAGAGCGTAGGGCAGGAAGGGCAGGACTTCCGCCGCATCGACGCGGACTTCGTCCGGCAGGAGCTGGCCGCCATCGAACACGGCGACCGGCCCGCGAGCGGGGACAGCGCCCCGGCGGATACGGCCCGCCCCGACGCGGACCCGTTCCGGCAGGGCATCCGGCAGGCACGCCGGCAGATACGGGATATCTCCCGCCTGTACGGCCAGCTGACGGAAGGACTGGGCGAGCTGGCGCAGCGGGACAGCCGCTGCCGGGCCTGCCTGCTGCTGCACGAGCTGGCCGAAAGCGACCTGCCCCCGGACATGGACCGTCAGGAATGGGGCCGGGCCTGCGACACGCTCATCGAGGCCCTGCGCTCTCCCGCCACGGATGCCTGGGCCGTCAGGGACGCTCTGTCCGTCATCGACCGGAGGACAGGAGATGCCCGGATGCCGGAAGACGTGCGCCGGCGCTTCCAGGAAGGGCGGGCCGATCTGCTGCGCCACCTCGAACCGGCCATGGACCGCCCCGTCTTCCAGCTTGCCGGGACCGACCAGGCCGAGAGCCGCCTGGATGCCCTTGAGCAGGCGCGCGCCCTGCATCAGGTGGTGGGCCACGCGGGAGCGCTGTTGCAGCGCGCCCGGCTGCCGCAGGCGGACAGCCTCATCTCCCAGGGGCTCCAGATCAGCCGTCTGGCCCTGCGCCTGCGTACCAACGGCCCGCGCGAGCCGGAACACCGGCAGCAGGCCATCACGGAACTGCGCACGTCCGTCGCCCGTTTCATGGCCAACCTGACCCTGGCCCGGATGCAGACGGAGAACCCCACCGTACACAGCGCCCAGCCCGAAGCGCGCGGACTGGATACCGACGGCGCCCGGGAGGGCCTCGACCTGATCCGGCAGAGCGTGGAACGCATCCTTGGCGGCCTGCAGGATCAGGAAGGCGGCGTGGTGGCACGCGCGGCCCTGCAGGACGGCCTGAGGCTGCTGGAAAAGGGCAGGGACGCGGCCGTGGCCTGCGGCAGGCTCCTCGACAACGCCATCCGCAAGGAGACCGGCGTGGCGGAACAGCTGGCCGTCTGCCTGGAATCCGGCCGCGACGATGCCGCCACGGCCCTGCACGGCCTGCTGGAAGGCAGCCGCTGGACCAAAGGCAAGCACGGCGAGGCAAAGGCGGCCATCGATGCCTTTCTGGCAGCCCTGCGCCCCGTGCAGGAAAGCCGGGGGCAAAGCCGGCTGCTGCGCTTCCTCGCCAACCGCCTGTCCGGTGCCTTCACCCCGCACGATGTCTACATGGGCTTCGACGGCAGCATCCACATGCTCATCAATACGGACAGGCAGGGCCTTGGCGGCAGCCGGAAGCTCCAGGGCACCCGCTGGATCACTCTGCCGCCGCCGGACCAGCTCCGGCCGGGCGTCTCCACCGGCGTGCACCGCCTGGACCAGCTGCTGGAAGCCGGGGACAACCGCACCACCTTCTACCCGCAGCTCCACCAGCTGCTGACGCGCTATTTCTCCGGTATCCCCTATGATCTCAGCCTTCCCGGAGACGGGCAGTAACCATGTGAAACAGTCCCGGGGGAAGACTTCCTCCCCCGGGCTTCCGCAACAGTTGCGGCTACGGCCACCTGCTTCAGCACACAGCCCCTCCACAGGGCTTTTGCTTTTCAGGAGCGGGACAGGCCCCCTCGGAGAAAGTGGATTTGGAGGGGGCTAGAGGGCTTGGGGGGAGGCAACTCCTTTGGGCTCTGGTCAAAGGGAGGACTTTCCCCCAAAAAACGAACGCCCCGTGCATGGCACGGGGCGTTCCCATTGGCGTACTGCCCAAAAAACATCATGACAGCTACTTGGCGGAAGGCTCCACATCATCCACGGGCACGATGCTGTCCACATCATATTCCAGCAGCGAGGTCTGGCCCAGCAGCAGGGCACGTTCCTTTTCCACGGTCTTGCGGAAGCGGTCCATGGAGGCCTTGCGCACGCTCTCGCCGCGCGGGTTGATGGCCTTGGCCGGATTGACGAACTTGCCGTTCTGCCGCAGGCGGAAATCCAGATGCGGCCCGGAAGAAAGGCCCGTGCTGCCCACGAAGCCGATGACCTGGCCCTGACGCACGCGCTGACCGTTGCGCAGGCCGCGGGCATAGCCGGACAGATGGGAATACATGGATTCCAGCCCGGCCGAATGCTTGATGATGACCTGGTTGCCGTAGCCTCCGGCCCAGCTGCGCCGGGTGACCACGCCGTCACCCACGGCCTTGACCGGCGTACCGGTGGGCGCACCGTAGTCCACGCCCAGATGCGGACGGCTGTAGCCGAGGATGGGATGCTTGCGGTTGTGCGAGAAGCGGGACGTCACGCGGGTGAAGGCCAGCGGCGCCTGCAACAGGGTCTTGCGCAGGTTCTCGCCCTTGGCGTTGTAATGCTGCGGCCGGTTCTTGCCGTCGCGGAACAGATAGGCCTCGTAAGTGGTACCCGTGTTGGTGAAATGGGCGGCCAGCACGCGGCCATAGCCCTTGTATTCGCCGTCGCGGTAGCGTTTTTCCACCAGCACCTTGAAACTGTCGCCGGGTTGCAGGTCGCGGATGAAGTTGATCTCCGAGCCGAACAGACTGCCCAGGGTCAGGGCCAGCTGCGGGCTTTCGCCGATGTCGGCCACGGCCTGGAAGAGATTGTCGTCGATGGTGGCTTCCACCTGGGCGAGGGTGGTCACATATTCGATGGGCTCCACACGGGCCACGGGCTCTTCCGCTCCTTCCACCACCAGACGGCGGCTGGCGTCGATCTCGTACTCGAATCGCTTGAGCTGGCCGGAAGCGGGGTCCACCACGATGGTGTAGGGCTGGCCGGTACGGAAGGCCCGCATGGAAAAGACCTGCCGGGCGGCGCTCACATAAGGATGGGACCCGGAAGAGGTGTTGCCCTCGATGATCTTGCTGACGGTATCGCCCTTTTCCACCGTGCCGTGCACCACGGCCTCGCCGTTGATGATCTCGGCCCCTTCGGGCAGGGGCACCGCGGGCTGGGCATCCTGGTCCGTCTCTGCCTCTGCGGCAGTGGCAGCTTCGGGAGCGGCAGGGGCTTTTTCCTGCCCGGCGTCTTCCGTCCCGGTCGCGGGGGCCGTTGCCTCCCCGTCGCGGGCCGGGGCCTCGGCGGCCTGTTCCGTCACGGCCTGGCCGGGAGCCGTATCTGTATCCTCTGAGCTCCAGGGCAGGTGGGCTATGCCCAGCTGTCCGGCCAGCAGGCCAAGGAGGATCACGAGGACGAAAAAGACTGCAAGTCCTGTTTTCTTCATGCGGTACACTCCAAACAGTATGGCATATAGCCTGCGCGCCCGTCAGTTGTCCAGCAAGATGCCCGCCGTCCCCTCCGGACGGGGAACACGGCGCGCACCATGCCCTTCCTGAGGGGTGTTCCTTGTGTCAACATGTGCGTAAATATCATAACATACTGAAAATAAAGATAATAATAAAAACATCCCCTCTTGATTTTCTTGCGCCTGCCGTATAGATGTTGCTCACGCAACAAACAATCATCATAGCAGCAGCGTCACAGGACGCTTTCGTGGGGTTTTCCGTGTCTTTGCATCTTTCCTACAAAAAATGGCTGTTCTTCGTCCTTTCCTCAGCCTATCTGGTGGTCTTCATCCAGAACGTGGCCATCACCGTGGTCACCCCCGACGTCATGCAGGACCTCGGGCTCTCCTCCGGTGACATGGGCCTGCTGGGTTCCGTCTACCTGTATGCCTATGCCCTTACCCAGGTCTTTTCCGGAATCCTCTCCACCCGTTTCGGCCCGCGCCGCCTGCTGAGCTGCCAGTTCTTGGTGGCGGCCCTGGGCGGCTTCCTTTTCGCCACGGCCCACAGTCTGCCCATGGCCGTGGCCGGGCGTCTGCTCAACGGTCTGGGCATGGCCGGGGTCATGTCCTCTTCCTTCACCCTGTTCAGCCGCTGGTTCGCGCCCGAGACCTTCTCCCGGCTCTGCACCCTGTTCTTCATCGCGGGCGGCATGGGCGGCCTGCTGGCCACAACCCCGCTTTCCCTGGCCAACCACTGGGTGGGCTGGCGGCTGGTCTTCCTTGCGCTTTCCGTGCTGACCTGTTCCCTGACCGTCATCATCTATACCGTGGTGCGGGACTGGCCGCCCCATCTGGCGGCCACCTGCAGCGGCATCCGTCTGGCCGACGTGCTGCGTGACGTGGCCGCCATGGCCAGGCAGTCCGACTTCTGGAAGATGGTCGTCTGGTACCTGACCCTGCCGTCGCAGTATTTCGTGTTCCACGGGCTCTGGGGCACTGTCTATATGGGCGGGACCTTCGGCCTTTCGCCCAGCCTCATCGGCAATATCCTGGCCATGGGCGCCGTGGGCTTCATCGCCGGGACGCCGCTTTTGACCTGGATCAGCGAAAAGCGCCTCAAGTCCCGCCGCAAGGCCATGGTCCTGGCCAGCCTGCTGGCCTGCGTCTCCGGCGCGGCCCTGAGCCTGGGCAGCGCCGGCCTGAGCGTGCCCCTGCTGTTCGTGGTCTCCCTGGGCCTGGGCATCGCGGCCAACGGCCCCTGCCCCGTGGGCTATGCCACCGGCCGGGAACGCTTCGGCAACCGCATGGTGGGCAGCCTGAGCGGCATCCTGGCATCTTCGGTGTTCGTGGGCGGGGCCCTGCTCCAGCTGATCTCCGGGGCGTTGCTTTCCTTTGCCCAGCAGGCGGGCCTTTCCCAGCCCTGGACATGGGCCTTTGCCCCGCTGGCGCTCCTGGCTGCCGTCAGTGCCCTGGCCGCCTGGCTCCTGCCGGAGACGTTCGTTGATAAAAAATAATAAAAATAATATGTTAATAGAGATACGCACAAAAGTGTCATAAGTGACACAGTTAAGGATCCGGCCCCCGGCAGTCCGTACAGGCAGGCTGCTGGGGGCTTTTGTTTTGCGCTGCCGTATCCCCCCACACAGAAGAAGGCAAAAAGGCTCACCGTCCAAATGCAAGCCTTCCTGACCTATCCGCCGCGCCTGAGAACGAGACGCGGACTTGTTTAGCGGACGTTTTTATGCTATAAAAACATCTTTGCGACGACCGGAAGAAGGTCCCGGATCGCAAGGGGCCGCTCATGACAAATGCACATGTTTCCCTTCAGGATTTTCGCCACCGCCTGCGCCGGCATCTGCTCGGCGGCATCCCCGGTGGCCCGGATGGCGGGGGAGCGCCCTGGCTGGATGGTCTGGTCATGGAATACCTCCCGTCCGGCAATGTGTTGCGGATCACCTTTCCCCATATCTACTTCGCCCGCTGGTTCGCGCCGCACAAAACGGATTTTTCGGCAGCCGTGAAGGCCGCCTGGCCGGGCGCCGACGCCCCCCGGCTGGAATACGTCCTGCCCCGGGGCCCGGCGCCGCAAGTGGCCCCGGCCCGCATCCCGGACGCCCTCTTTTTCCATGCCGACGGCAGCAGGGACGAGATGCCGCTGCCGGGCGGCGCCCGCAATGCCTTCCCCCTGGCCATGGCCAGGGCCGTCGCCCTGCGGGAGCCCGGGCACAGCCCCTTCCTGCTCCACGGCGAAAAAGGCACGGGCAAGAGCCATCTGCTGCAGCACATGGCCGCGTCCCTCGCCCGGCAGGGCCTGCGCGTCATCCTGGCCCCGGCGGCCCGTTTTTTTCAGCACTGTCCTTTGGAGGAACAGACGGCCCCCCTGTTCTGGCAACAGGCCGAGGCCCTGTTCCTGGACGATATCCAGACCCTGGGCGGACAGCCCCGTTCCCAGCGCCTGCTGGCGGCCCTTCTGGCGCATCGCCCCGAAAAGGCCCCGGTGGTCCTCGCCCTGGAGGGCGGCCCCGATGCCCTCGGAGCGTGGGAACCCGGCCCCGCCGCCAGCGTCCGGCAACTGTTCTCCGCCGAACTGACCCCGCCGGACATGGAAGCCCGCATGCGTTACCTGCAGCAATGCTGCCGGGAGAACGCCCTGGACCTGCCCCGCGAACATCTGCGCCTCATGGCGCGGCGCGCGGCCCATTTCCACGGCCTGCGTTCCCTGCTGCTCCGGGTCAAGTCCGCCTGGGAAGATGATGCCGCCCGGCATCCCAGCCTGGACGATCTGGAACGTCTGGCCCGTACGGGACCGGTGCAGGCCTGCCATGCCGGCCACGAACAGATCCTGGCCGAGGCCGCACGCTGCTGCGATGCCGCCCCCGCCGACATCACGGGCACGGGACGCCACGCGCGGCTGGTCATGGCCCGGCAGGCCGCCATGTACGTCTGCCGTCGCCATCTGGGCCTCTCTTATCCCGAACTGGGCCGGGCCTTTGGCGGACGCGACCACAGTACCGTCATCCATGCGGTTAAAAAGATTGGAAAAATGCTGGAAAGTAACAAAGATGTGCAACACCTTGTCGCCAGACTGGAGAAATGCGCACATCAGGAACAGCCGGACAGCTCCTCCACGGACGAAGTGTTCGGGGCGTAGACGGGCAGTGCTTAAAGGGATAGTAAAAATTTCAAGTAAAAACAGCCTGTTGCATATGTTCCGCACAAAAGCACAGGCATCAATTATTACAAGGATTCTTTTATGAAACTTTCTGTTAATAAAGAACAGATCATCGAAGGCCTGCAGAAAGCGGCAGCCATCATCCCTGCCAAAGCAGGAGCCGCCTACCTGCGTTCCATCTGGCTCAAGGCCGAGAAGGGCAGCCTGTCCATCATGGCCACGGACGCCAATATCGAATTCACCGGCCGTTATCCCGCTGAAGTGAAGCAGCCCGGCCTCATCGGTGTGCAGGGCCGCGCTTTCGTGGATCTGGTGCGCCAGCTGCCTGCGGGCGTGCTCCAGCTCACGCTGGACGAGAGCACCGGCAACCTGCTGCTGGAACAGGGCCGCCGCACGTACAAGCTGCCTGTGAGCGGGGCCGAGTGGTTCCAGAACTTTTCCGAATTCCCGGCCGAGTCTCCGGTGACCTGGTCGGGCGACTTCCTGCAGGACGTGCTGGATCGTGTGGTCTTCTGCATCAGCGACGACGACGCCACCGACGCCATCACCTGCCTGTACATGAAGCCTTGCGGCAACGGCCGTATCGACGTTTGCGGCCTCAACGGCCACCAGTTCGCCCTGGTCTCCTTCACCCATGACGATCTGGCCGCCCGTCTGCCCGAAGAGGGCGTGCTCATCCAGAAGAAGTATCTGCAGGACATGAAGAAGTGGCTGGGCGTGGACGAGATCGAGCTCAACATCACCGACAAGCGCCTGTACCTGCGTACCCTGGACGGCGCCGAGAGCCTGTCCGTGCCGCGTGCCGGTCATGACTATCCCGACTACACGGTGTTCATGAGCCGTCTGGAAGGCGACGGCGTGAGCCTGCTCACCGTCAACCGCAAGGAAGCCATCGAGGCCCTGGGCCGCATCCAGATCTTCAATACCGACAGCGACCGCTGCGCCTATCTCGACCTGGGCGACAACGAAGTGCGCCTCTCCGCCCAGGGGCAGGACACCGGTTCGGCCAACGAGAGCCTGGAAGTGACCTACCGCGGCGACATCAGCCGCATCGCCTTCCCCACCCGCAACCTCATGGACGTGCTGGGCCATTTCAGTTCGCCCAGCGTGGACATGATCCTGACCGGCGCCGAGGGCCCCTGCGGCATCCGCGGTTCCGAAGACAACGAGTACACGGTCATCATCATGCCCATGAAGATTTCCGAATCCACCTATTATAGCGAGGAAGATGTTTAATGGCTCCTGACATGGCCTCCAGCTACGACGCCTCATCCATTACCATTCTCGAAGGGTTGTCCGCGGTGCGCAAGCGCCCGGCCATGTACATCGGTTCCACCGACGTGCGCGGCCTGCACCATCTGGTGTACGAAGTGGTGGACAACTCCATCGACGAGGCCATGGCCGGCTTCTGCACCCGCATCACCGTCATCCTGCACGCCGACAACAGCGTCACCGTGCGCGACGACGGCCGCGGCATCCCCGTGGACATCCATCCCAAGGAAGGCGTGCCCGCGGTGCAGGTGGTCATGACCAAACTGCACGCCGGCGGCAAGTTCGACAACAACAGCTACAAGGTCTCCGGCGGCCTGCACGGCGTGGGCGTGTCCTGCGTCAACGCCCTGTCCGAGTGGCTGACGGTCACGGTGCGCCGTGACGGCAAGCGCTACCGCCAGCACTATTCCCGCGGCGTGCCGCAGGACCAGCTGACGGTCATCGGCGAGGCCGACGGCCACGGCACCACGGTGCGCTTCCAGCCCGACGAGCAGATCTTCGAGGTGCTGGAATTCTCCTACGACACCCTCAAGAAGCGTTTCGAAGAGCTGGCCTACCTCAACAAGGGCCTGTACATCGAGTGCATCGACGAGCGCACCAGCGAGACCCACGTCTTCCACGCCGAGGGCGGCATCCGCCAGTTCGTGAGCGACCTCAACTCCGGCCAGCAGGGCATCCACCCCATCATCATGGCCGAAGGCGTGGTGGACAATGTGGCCATCGACTTTGCCCTCCAGTACAACGCCGGCTACAAGGAGACCATCCTCACCTTCGCCAACAACATCCATACCAAGGAAGGCGGCACGCATCTGGTGGGCTTCCGTACGGCGCTCACCCGCGCCATCAACGGCTATGTGAAGAACCAGCCGGACCTGACCAAGAAGTTCAAGGGCACGGCCCTGTCGGGCGACGACGTGCGCGAGGGCCTTACGGCCGTCATCAGCGTCAAGCTGCCCCAGCCCCAGTTCGAAGGCCAGACCAAGACCAAGCTCGGCAACAGCGAAGTGGCCGGCATGGTGGCCGGCATGGTCTATGACAGGCTCACGGTCTACTTTGAGGAGAACCCCAAGGACATCCGCCTGATCATCGACAAGGCCGTGGACGCCGCCCGCGCCCGCGACGCCGCCCGCCGCGCCAAGGAACTGGTGCGCCGCAAGGGGGCGCTCTCGGACAATTCCCTGCCCGGCAAGCTGGCCGACTGCCAGAGCAAGGACCCCGCGGAATCCGAACTGTTCATCGTGGAAGGTGACTCCGCAGGCGGCTCCGCCAAGCAGGGCCGCAACCCGCGCAACCAGGCCATCCTGCCCCTGCGCGGCAAGATCCTGAACACCGAGCGCACCCGCTTCGACAAGATGCTGGCCAACAAGGAAGTGAAGGCCCTCATCACGGCCATGGGCGCGGGTATCGGCGAAGAGGACACCGACCTCGACAAGCTGCGCTACCACAAGATCATCATTATGACGGACGCCGACGTGGACGGCGCCCACATCCGCACCCTGCTGCTGACCTTCTTCTTCCGGCAGTATCAGGAGATGGTGGAGAAGGGCTACGTCTACATCGCGCAGCCGCCCCTGTACCGTGTGCACAACGCGCGCATGGAAAAGTTCATCAAGGACGACGCCGAGCTCAACGAGTTCCTGCTCAACCGCGTGAGCGAGGACGTGACCGTGGTGGCCGCCAACGGGCGGGAATACATGGGCAGCGACCTGATCCGCCTCATGGAGACCATCGAGAAGATCGAGCTGCGCGTGGCCGATGCCGAAAGCACCGGCATGCCGCGTCCCCTGTTCCTGGCCCTGGCCACCTATCCCCGCGCCGTGGACCGCGAGCTGCTGGAAGCCCGCGATGCCGATTTCCTGGCCTGGCTGGAGAAGCACGAATACGCCCTGAGCCTGGAACGGGAACACAGCGAGGACGAGGACGAAGGCCGCGTGTTCGCCGTGTTCGAGAACACGGGCAGCCACCACACCCGCCGGGGCATGGAGTTCTTTGCCTCCCGCCTGTACCGGCAGACCTGGCAGCTGTTCAACGACCTGCGCGAGCAGTGCGGCGAGCTGAGCTTCAGCCTGCGCCGCAAGGACAGCAGCAGCCAGGCCGGCGACGTGTTCGACCTGATGCAGATAACCCTGGACGAGGCCCGCAAGGGCATCAACATCCAGCGCTACAAGGGTCTTGGTGAAATGAACCCCGAACAGCTCTGGGTGACCACCATGAACCCCGAGAACCGCGTGCTGCTGCAGGTCTCGGTGGAGGACGCCAACGAGGCTTCGGACGCCTTCGAGGAACTCATGGGCGACCGGGTGGAGCCCCGCCGCGAGTTCATCGAACGCAACGCCCTGAGCGTGCAGGATCTGGACATCTAGCTGCCGGAGGGACGACGCATGCAGGATACCGGCAAGGAAAAGAAGAGCTGCTTCGGCTGCTCCGTCATCGCCGTCTGCGGCTGGCTGGTCTGCGCGGCCATGTGCCTGTGGCTGACCATCTCGCTGGAAGGCTACCCCAAGGCCTACAGCCTGGCCTATCCGGCAGCCATGGCGGTGCTGTTCAGCAACATCTTCGTCTTTATTTTCACCAGCTCCCGCTGCGCGGGGGACGTGCGCCGTCTCCTGCCCGCCGTGATCCGTGTCTGCTTCGGTGAGGGGACCATGCTGCTGCTGGTCTGGCTCTGGGGCAGGTACTGGCTGGCTGCCTGAGGACGTTTCCCGGCGGGGGCCGCCCGGCGGCTCCCCCGGTACGACATCCTTTGAGAAAGAACACGGGACCCGCTCCCGACCTGATATTTTACCTGCGAGGCAAACGTGTCTGAACAGAACAGCGGCATACAGCAGCCGCAAGTCAGCATTGAGAAGGAACTCCGCAAGTCCTATCTGGAGTATTCCCTTTCGGTCATCATCGGGCGCGCCATCCCCGACGCGCGCGACGGCCTCAAGCCCGTGCACCGGCGCATCATGTACGCCCAGTACGAGCTGGCCAACAGTTACAACCGTCCGCACAAGAAATCGGCGCGCATCGTCGGTGACGTCATCGGTAAGTATCACCCCCACGGCGACAGCGCCGTGTACGATGCCCTGGTGCGTCTGGCCCAGGATTTCTCCATGCGCGACCCGCTGGTGGACGGGCAGGGCAACTTCGGTTCCATCGACGGCGACGCCGCGGCCGCCATGCGTTACACGGAAGTGCGCATGTCGCGTCTGGCCAGCGAGTTCCTGGCCGACATCGACAAGGAGACCGTGGACTTCCGGCCCAACTACGACAACACCCTGCAGGAGCCCTCGGTGCTGCCCACCAAGGTGCCCAACCTGCTGCTCAACGGTTCGTCGGGCATCGCCGTGGGCATGGCCACCAACATCCCGCCCCACAACCTGGGCGAGCTGTGCGACGCCCTGCAGATGCTGCTGGACGATCCCCAGTGCACCATCTCGGACCTCATGGAAGTGGTCAAGGGCCCGGACTTCCCCACGCGCGGCTTCGTCTACGCGGGCAAGGGCCTGTCCGATGCCTACCACACCGGTCGCGGCACCGTGAAAGTGCGCGGCCGTCTGGAAGTGGAAGAACGCAAGAAGGGCCTGCAGGCCATCGTCATCCGCGAGATCCCCTTCGGCCTCAACAAGTCCTCGCTGGTGGAGAAGATCGCCGGTCTGGTCAATGACCACAAGATCGACGGCATCTCCGACCTGCGCGACGAATCCGACCGCAAGGGCATCCGCGTGGTCATCGACCTGAAGCGCGGCACCATCCCGGACATCGTCATCAACAGCCTGTACAAGTACACGCCGCTGGAGACCAGTTTCGGCATCAACATGCTGGCCGTGGTGGACAACCGTCCCGTGCTGCTCAACCTCAAGACGGCCCTGTCCTGCTTTGTGGACCACCGTCGCGAGGTGGTCATCCGCCGCACCCGCTACGACCTGCAGAAGGCCGAGGCCCGCGCCCACATCCTGGAAGGCCTGCGCATCGCCATCGACCACATCGACGAAGTGGTGGCCCTGATCCGCGCTTCCGCCAGCACGGACGAGGCCCGCGCCGGCCTCATGCAGCGCTTCGAGCTCACCGAGGTGCAGGCCCGCGCCATCCTGGACATGCGCCTGCAGCGCCTGACCGGCCTGCAGCGTGAAGAGCTCATGGCCGAATACCGCGAACTGCTGGAAAAGATCGAGTTCTTCAAGTCCGTGCTGGAGAACCCCGAAGTGCTGCGCTCCGAACTCAAGCGCGAGATCCGCGAGATCCGCGAGACCTTCGCCACGCCGCGCCGTACCGAGGTGCTCACCGACGCCCTGGGCGGCATCGACATCGAGGACCTCATCCCCGACGAGGAAGTGGTCATCACCCTGTCGCGCCGCGGCTACATGAAGCGCACCAGCCTGGAGAACTACCAGCAGCAGAAGCGCGGCGGCAAGGGCATCGCGGCCCTGCATACCTCCGATGACGACTATGTGCAGGAGTTTTTGACCACCACCAACCACCAGTACCTGTGCCTGTTCACCAACAAGGGCCGCATGCACCAGCTCAAGGTGCATCAGGTGCCCGAGGGCAGCCGCACGGCCAAGGGCGTGCACATCAACAACCTGCTGCCCCTGGAAGAAGGGGAGTGGGTCACCACGGTGCTGGCCGTGCGCGAGTTCGCCGAGGACAAGTACTTCCTCTTCGTGACCAAGCGCGGCATGGTCAAGCGCTCCTCGGCCTCGCTCTACGCGCGCTGCCGCAAGAGCGGCCTCATGGCCGTGGGCCTGCGCGAGGACGACGAGCTGGTGGTGGTGCGGCCCATCCGTGAGGACAGCCACATCGTGCTGGCCACGGCCGACGGCTACTCCATCCGCTTCGCCTGCAAGGACGTGCGTCCCATGGGCCGCGTGGCCACGGGCGTCAAGGGCATCGCCCTGCGCCGTCAGGACGTGGTGGTGGCCGGCGTCATCCTCAAGGAGAACGACCAGACCACGGAGATCATGTCCATTTCCGCCAACGGCTTCGGCAAGCGTACCCGCGTGGACCTCTACCGTCTGCAGTCGCGCGGCGGCAAGGGCATCATCAACTTCAAGGTCACGTCCAAGACCGGTCCCGTGGTGGGCGCCATGCCCGTGCGTGACAACGACGGCCTCATCATGCTGACCTCGGCCAACAAGGTGGTGCGCATCGGCGTGGAAGACGTGCGCAGCAAGGGCCGGGCCACCATGGGCGTTATGCTGGTGCGTCTGGACGAAGGCGCGCATGTGGTGGGCTTCGACCGCGTGGACGAAGGCGGCCAGACCGGCAGCCGCATGGACGACCTGGAGGACGATGACGACGCGCCCGAAAGCGCGGCGGCACCTCTGGAGAGCGCTCCGGCGGAAGCGGGAGCCGATGACGGCAACGAATAGATACGCGGCGCGGCGCCCCTGGGGACGCCGCGCCCTTTGGTTCCGGTCCCCGGCAGCTGCCGGGCCGGACCCGGGCAGGCACGGGACCGGGGAGACCCGGCCGTGCATCCCTTCTTTCCCTGTCCGGGGCAGAGCAGGAGTCAGGGGAGGAACGGCGCGGGCGCGGACTTGCATTGCGCGGCCCGCCGTTATATGACACGCCCTTTGTACCGCCGTGCGCTGGTCGGCCGCCTTGCCTGCAAGGCGGGCCCCGGAGCGGTGAGAGGGAAGACGGTCCCGCCGCAGGGCGGAGGAGACAACAACGCATTTTGCGCTGGCAGTGAGGAAACGCTATGATTCGCCACGAGTGTGGTCTTTTGGGTATCTACGGTCATGAGGAAGCGGCGCGACTGACCTATTTCGGTCTGTACGCCCAGCAGCATCGCGGACAGGAAAGCGCGGGCATCGTCACCATCGACGAGAAAGGCCTGCTGCACGAGCACAAAGGCATGGGCCTGGTGCCCGATGTCTTCGCCGAAGCCAACCTGCAGGCCCTGCCGGGCACCATCTCTCTGGGCCATGTGCGTTACTCCACCACGGGCCGTTCCGCGGCGCGCAACGCCCAGCCCTTCGTGGCCCACTACAAGGGGCTGGACATCGCCATCGCCCACAACGGCAACCTGGTGAACACCATGGAGCTGCGCGAGGAGCTGGAGAACGACGGCGCCATCTTCAGCACCACCAACGATACCGAAGTTTTCATGCACCTCATCGTGCGCGCCCTGCGCGAGCATGACCTGGTGGACGCCATCCGCGAAGCCTGTGCCCGCGTGCGCGGCGCCTACTGCCTGCTGGTCTACGCCGGCGGCACCATGGTGGCCGTGCGCGACCCCCACGGTTTCCATCCCCTGGCCCTGGGCCGTCTGGACGGCGCGCCGGTGCTGGCCTCCGAGACCTGTGCCTTCGACCTGCTTGAAGCCGACTACGAGCGTCCCATCCAGCCCGGCGAGATGCTGATCATGGACGGCAAGGGCGAACACAGCGAACAGCTGCGCGGCCCCCTGCCGGAACGTCCCCGCCAGTGCATCTTCGAACTGGTCTACTTTGCCCGCCCCGACTCCTTCGTCTTCGGCGAGCAGGTCTACCAGTGCCGCAAGCAGATGGGCTGGCAGCTGGCCCACGAGTCCACCCCCGACGTGGACTTCATCATGCCCTTCCCCGATTCCGGCGTCTATTCGGCCGTGGGCTTCGCCCAGTGCGCCGAGCTGCCCTACGAGCACGCCATGATCCGTAACCACTACGTGGGTCGTACCTTCATCCAGCCCACGCAGAGCATGCGCAACTTCGGCGTGCGCGTGAAGATCAACCCCGTGCGCTCCATGATCGAAGGCAAGAAGATCTGCATCGTGGACGACTCCATCGTGCGCGGCACCACCATGATCACCCGCGTCAAGAAGCTGCGCGAGCTGGGCGCCAAGGAAGTGCACATCCGCATCAGCTGCCCGCCGGTGAAGTTCCCCTGCTTCTACGGCATCGACTTCGCCTCGCGCGGCGAGCTCATCGCCGCCAAGTACAGCCTGCCCGAGATCACCAAGATGCTGGACGTGGATTCCCTGCATTACCTGAGCATCGACGGCCTGCTGCGCTCCGTCATGCAGTCCGACAGCTACTGCCTGGCCTGCTTCGACGGCAACTATCCCGTGCCCTGCCGCGAGTCGGGCAAACTCCGTCTGGAATGCGGCGGCTGCTGCGGCAGCCGTTAGTCCGAGGTTTTTCACATGGCTGTTATCGCTAATCGTATCAAGGGCTTCGCGGACATGTATCCGCCGCAGAGCTCGCTGTTCACCCGCATGGAGAATACCGCGCGCGAGATCTTCAGCCGTTACGGCTTCGTGGAGCTGCGCACCCCCGTGCTGGAATACACCGACCTGTTCAAGCGCTCCATCGGTGAAGAGACCGACGTGGTGCAGAAAGAGATGTTCACCTTCCCGGACCGCAAGGGCCGCATGATGACCATGCGCCCCGAAGCCACGGCCGGCGTCATGCGCGCCTATGTGGAAGATGCCCGCTACAGCCGCGAGTCCGTGAGCCGTCTGTTCACCACCGGTCCCATGTTCCGCTACGAGCGTCCCCAGAAGGGCCGCATGCGCCAGTTCCACCAGATCAACTGCGAATGCCTGGGCTCCCACAGCCCCTACGCCGACGCGGACCTGATCATCATGCTCACGCGCTTCCTCACCGCGCTGGGCCTCAAGGATCTGACGCTCAAGCTCAACTCCCTGGGCTGCGCCCACTGCCGCCCGCTGTTCAAGCAGGCCCTGGTGGACTATCTGCACCGCCAGGACTGCTGTGACCAGCTGTGCGAGGACTGCACCCGCCGCATGGAGACCAACCCCCTGCGCGTGCTGGACTGCAAGCAGGAAAAATGCCGCTGCGTCACCGACGAAGCGCCCCGCCTGCTGGACTACAACTGCCCCGAGTGCAAGGAACACTTCGACACCGTGCTGCGCCTGCTGGACGCCGCCGGGGTCAAGTACGAGATCGACCACCGTCTGGTGCGCGGTCTGGACTACTATTGCCGCACCACCTTCGAGGTGGTAAGCGGAAGCATCGGTGCGCAGGCCGCCGTGGCCGGTGGCGGCCGTTATGACGGCCTGGTCAAGAGCGTGGGCGGCCCCGACGTGCCCGGCGTGGGCTTTGCCTGCGGCATGGAACGCCTGGCCCTCATGCTCGGGGACGAAGAAGCCCCCCGCCCGGATTTCTATGCCGTGGCCATGGACGCGCAGAGCCGCGACCTGAGCTTCGGCCTGGTGCAGCGCCTGCGCGGCCTGGGCCTCAAGGGCGAGATGAATTTCAGCGATGCCGGTTTCAAGGGCCTGATGCGTCAGGCGGGCAAGTCCAATGCCCGTTTCTGCTGCATCATGGGCCCCGATGAAGCGGCCGCCGGCGCCGTGGTCGTCAAAGACATGGACAGCGGTGAGCAGCAGACCCTGTCCCTGGATGCCGCGGCGGACTTCCTTGCTGCCAATTCTGACAATGGGAAAAAATAATGACTGAACAGACGCAAAGCCTGGACGTGCAGCAGGAGCACCAGAAGTTCATCGAAGACCTCGGCGACTGGACCCGCAGCCACACTTGCGGCCAGCTGACCCTGGACAACGATGGACAGACGGTCTGCCTCATGGGCTGGGTGCAATACCGCCGCGACCACGGCGGCCTCATCTTCGTGGACCTGCGTGACCGTGAAGGCCTGACCCAGGTCGTTTTCAGCCCCGATATCGCTCCCGCCGCGCACGAGAACGCGCACATCCTGCGTTCCGAATACGTGCTGGCCATCAAGGGCGTGGTGCGTCCCCGTCCCGAGGGCATGACCAACCCCAACCTGGTCACCGGCGCCATCGAAGTGGTGGTGCATGAGTGGAAGCTGCTCAACACCTCCAAGACCCCGCCCTTCGCCATCGAAGAACGCTGCGACGCCGGTGAGAACCTGCGCCTGGCCTGGCGTTATCTGGACCTGCGCCGTCCGCGCATGCAGGCCAACCTGCGCCTGCGCCACAAGGTGGCCCAGGCCATCCGCCGCCAGCTGGACGACGACGGCTTCCTGGAAGTGGAGACCCCGGTGCTCACCAAGTCCACGCCCGAAGGCGCCCGCGACTTCCTGGTGCCCAGCCGTCTCAACCCCGGCCAGTTCTACGCCCTGCCGCAGTCGCCCCAGCTGTTCAAGCAGCTGCTCATGGTGGGCGGTTTCGACCGCTACTTCCAGATCGTGCGCTGCTTCCGTGACGAAGACCTGCGTGCCGACCGCCAGCCCGAATTCACCCAGGTGGATATCGAGATGAGCTTCGTGGACGAGGAAAAGGTCATGACCATGGCCGAAAACCTCATGGCCCGCGTGTTCCACGACGTCATGGGCATGGACATCCCCCGTCCCTTCCCGCGCATGAAGTATGAAGAAGCCATGCGCCGCTACGGTGTGGACAAGCCCGATACCCGCTTCGGTCTGGAGCTGGTGGACATCACCGACATCGTGCGCGGTTCCGGCTTCAAGCTCTTTGCCCAGGCCAAGCTGGTCAAGGCCATGAAGGTGCCCGGCGGCGAATCCATGACCCGCAAGGAGATCGACGCCTACACCGAGTTCGTCAAGATCTACGGCGCCATGGGCCTGGCCTGGATCAAGATCAAGGAAAACGAGTGGCAGTCGCCCATCGCCAAGTTCCTGTCCGAAGAAGAACGCGCCGGCATCCGTGAGGCCCTGGACCTCCAGGTGGGCGACATCGTCTTCTTCCAGGCCGGCGAGCCCGCCATGGTCAACGCCGCCCTGGGCAACCTGCGCGTGCACCTGGGCAACCAGCTGGGCCTGATCCCCGAGAACACCTTCAACTTCCTGTGGGTGACGGAATTCCCGCTGTTCGAATACAGCGAGGAAGAAAAGCGCTACGTGGCCTGCCACCATCCCTTCACCTCGCCCGCGCCCGGTCATCTGGAGATCATGAACAGCGACCCGGCCCGCGCCCTGGCCCGTGCCTACGACATGGTGCTCAACGGCAACGAAGTGGGCGGCGGTTCCATCCGCATCCACTCCGCCGAAGTGCAGCGCCACATGTTCCAGGCCCTGGGCTTCACGCCCGAGCAGGCCGAGGCCCAGTTCGGCTTCCTCATCCAGGCCCTGGAGCACGGTGCGCCGCCGCACGGTGGTCTGGCCTTTGGCCTGGACCGTCTGGTCATGCTGCTTTCCGGTGCGTCCAGCATCCGCGACGTCATCGCCTTCCCCAAGACCCAGAAGGCCACCTGCCTGATGACCGAGGCGCCCTCCACGGTGTCCGCGCGTCAGCTGCGTGAACTGGGTCTGCGCCTGCGCGAGACCGACAAGGAAGCCGCCAAACCCGCCGAGAACGCCCAGGCCTAGCGGGAGGATGCCATGATTCTGGATATTGTGACCTATCCCGCTGCCAGCTTGAAGGAAAAATGCGTGCCCGTGACGGAGATCACCGACGAGATCCGCCAGCTGGCCGCCGACATGCTGGAGACCATGTACGAGGCCCCCGGCGTGGGGCTGGCCGCCCCGCAGGTGGGCCGTAATATCCGCATGCTGGTCATGGACCCCGCCGCGCAGGACGAGGAGAAGCAGCCCCGGGTCGTCATCAACCCCGAACTGACCCTGAGCGAGGACACCGTGCTCAGCCGTCAGGAAGGCTGCCTCTCCGTGCCCCTCAACTACCGGGCCGACGTGCAGCGCGCCGAGCGCGTGCACCTGCGTTACATGGATCTGGACGGCAAGATCGTGGAAGAGGATCTGGAAGGCTTCCCGGCCATCGTCATCCAGCATGAGGCCGACCATCTGGACGGCACCCTCTTCATCGACCGCATCGGCCGTCTGCGCCGTTCCCTGTACGACACCCGGGTGAAGAAATGGCTCAAGCGCAAAGGATAGTCTTCATGGGTACTCCGGACCTGGCCGCCGCCGTGCTGCGGCGGCTGGTCCGGTGGCCCGGCGGCGACGTGGTGGCCGTCTACACCCAGCCTGACCGGCCGGCCGGCCGGGGCCACAAGCTGACGCCCTCGCCGGTGAAAAAGCTGGCCCAGGAGCTGGGCCTGCCCGTGCACCAGCCCCTGAACTTTCGTCAGGAAGGCGCGGTGGACGAGCTGGCCGCCCTCAAACCCGACCTGCTGGTGGTGGCCGCCTACGGCCTCATCCTGCCGCAGGCCGTGCTGGACATCCCCACGGTGGACACCCTCAACGTGCACACCTCCCTGCTGCCGCGTTACCGCGGCGCCGCGCCCATCCAGCGCGCCGTCATGGAGAACTGGCAGCCCGGTGACGTGACGGGCGTGTCCATCATGCGCATCGTGCCCGCCCTCGACGCCGGGCCGGTCTACGCCCAGTGCGAGGTGCCCATCGGCGAGCATACGGCGGGCAGCCTGCATGACGCCTTGGCCGAAGCCGGGGGCGAGCTGCTGCTCACGGTGCTGGACCAGCTCCGCGACGGCAGCGCCCAGCCTCGGGAACAGGACGAGAGCCGCGTCACCTATGCCGCCAAGCTGGCCAAGGAAGACGGCTATATCGACTGGGCCCGTCCGGCCGCCGAGGTCCACGCCCGCATCCGCGGCGTGACGCCTTGGCCCGGTGCGCGTCTCCAGGCCCGTTTCGACGGGCAGGACGAGCTGTTGCCCCTGCTGCTCCAGCCCGGTCGCGTGGACGAGCCCTGCGACGGTGTGCAGCCCGGCAGCCTGCGTACGGACAAGAAAGGCCTGTGCGTGGCCTGTGCCGATCGCTGGTACCGCCTGCTGGTGGTGCGCCCCCAGGGCCGCAAGGACATGGAGGCCGCGGCCTTCGTCAACGGCCATCTGCGCCCGGCGCAGCATGGCGTGTGCGGCATGGCCGTGCCTTTTGGCGAGTAGATATTTTTTGTGGGGGGGGGGGGGGGGGGGGGGGGGGGGGGGGGGGGGGGGGGGGGGGGGGGGGGGGGGGGGGGGGGGGGGGGGGGG
>NZ_JABAFY010000037.1 GCF_012843875.1 Desulfovibrio piger
ATGCCGTGAGTTCCACGGTGTAAGCCTGTGGAGAGGAAGGCTCTGGCTTTCTTTTCGGAGAAAGTGAAACCGGCCTCAATGAAGCAGGAAGTTAGCATTGAATCTATTTGTCCAGTTATGAATAGATTTGAGTAGGTATAACAGAACGGCTTGACCATATCCAGACGGCGTATGTGCAGAAGGACAATCCTATCGAGGTGGTCCTGAAGGAAGACGGCAAGGAGTACGATTTCTCAACGGCGACTGCCATTCGTGTAAAGATCGGGAATATTGTCATCGACAGCGAAACTGAAGCGGATGCTTTTGACCGCTCAGAGTCTCAACTTGGTCGTCTTAAGATTTTCATTGGTGGCCAGACCATCGAGGCGAAGGCCTACAATGTGAAGGTCGAAATTGAGGACGCCGATGGCCATACGCTGTATTTTGACCACGTTCGCGTGAAGATCGAGGATACAGGCATGTAGGTTTCCGGGCCTGCTCGCGGACACTGCTGACAGACCTTGCTACCGGGGCCGGATGCGTATGCGTCCGGCCCTTTTCATTCTGCCGGAATGCGTGGTTTGACCGGAACTGTCTTTCCTGTTAACCAGTATTAAAAGTAATTATACTTCCACTTAACTATGATGAAAAATCCACGCATATCACGGGCCATCAAAAAATTGGGCAGGGATTTCAAGGATGCGCGGCTGCGCAGGCGGCTGCCCATGTCACTGGTGGCCGAGCGAGCCGGAATCTCGGTCAAGACACTCGGTAATATCGAAAACGGTGATACCGGTGTCAGCATCGGCAACGTGGCCGCGGCCATTTTTGCACTTGGTATGGGAACGCCGTTTGAGGAAGTCCTTGACCTGAAAAATGATACTCTTGGCAGGCTTCTCGATCTGGAGAGGCTCCCAAAGCGAGCCAGGATCCCACGCCTGAAGGATTGATATCCAGACAACAGTGTTCAGGAACAGCGATTATGGACGGTAGATATTCAGTTTTTCTCCAGAGCGGCGAACCGCGATCTGTGGGGACGCTCTGGCTGAACAATATCAGGGGGCGAATTGCGTCGACCTTCCTCTATGATCTTGAATGGGCCCGGGACCCCGCGGCGTTTTCCCTGAGCCCGGATTTGCCGCTGGATACATCGACCAGATCCTGTGACGGATTATTTTTGTGCTTTCAGGATTGCTCCCCGGACAGGTGGGGCAGGGGGCTCCTGCGCAGGCAGGAAAACAGGCAAGCCAGGGAGGAGCGGCGCAAGCCGAGAACACTGCTGGATTCGGATTTTCTTCTTCTTGTGTCCGACGTCGCCAGACAGGGCGCCATCCGCCTCTCGGCGGACGAGGGCAGGACATTTCTTTCTTCCGGTGACCGCAACCACATCCCTCCACTCACAACATTGCCGAAATTGCTCAATGCCTCAGTTGGTGTTGAAATCCGCGAAGACACGGAGGACGATATCCGCCTCCTTGTGGCCCCCGGATCCTCGCTTGGCGGCGCCCGTCCGAAAGCCTCGGTCATTGACGGTGATGAACTGCTGATCGCCAAGTTCCCGAGCAGCAACGACGATCGTGATGTACCTCTGTGGGAGTATGTGACCTTTAAAGTTGCGGAACGCGCCGGACTGTCGATACCTCAGGTGCGTTTGCAGCGAGTTGGTGACAAGAGTGTGCTCCTTGTTCAGCGTTTTGATCGCACTCCGTCAGGACGGATCCCCTTCATGTCAGCCATGAGCCTCATGCAGGCGAAAGACGGTGACCACAAAAGCTATGTGGATATAGCCATTGAGTTGCAGGCGACCGGCTGTGCCGCCGATGATGATTTGCGGCAGCTGTGGTCACGAATGGTGTTCAACATGTGTGTCTACAACGTCGACGACCACCTGAGAAATCACGGCTTCCTGCGCATGGCCGGTGGTTGGACGCTGTCACCGGCGTATGACCTCGAAATAGCACATCCGTCGGAGAAAGCAGCTTTTTTGCACACTGCGATAATCGACGATGAGGCCTCATTCGACCTGCAGGCAGCTATTGATGTAGCGGAATTTTTCAGGCTAAAGACAGACGCCGCCAAAGAATGCGTCAAACGGATACGAAAAGCGGTATCCTTCTGGCGTGATGAGGCCGTTAAAGTCGGGGCCAAATCCGCAGAGATAAATCTGATGCGTGACTCTTATGAATTTATTGACCAGGCAACGCCATGATGTCACCACAAAGACTCTATCCCCGTCTCTTGCTAGAGAAATCGATGCATATTTCCGGCGGTATCTACAACCGCGTTCAAATAGATTTGGCGTACAATTCAAACAGAATCGAAGGAAGCATGCTCACACACGAGCAGACAAGATATATTTTTGAGACAAATACGATTGGAATAGCTGACTCAGCTGTGAATGTAGATGATATTATCGAGACAGTGAATCACTTTAGGTGCTTTGATTTTATTATAGATAATGCACTGTCATCTCTGAATCAGAAGAGTATAAAACTTCTCCACAAAATACTTAAATCAGGGACAAGTATCAGCAAAAAGGACTGGTTTTCTGTAGATGACTACAAAAAAATACCGAATGAGGTCGGTGGTCGCATGACGACCGCACCTGAAAAGGTCAGGCAAGAAATGGCCACGCTCATAAAACGATACGGCCGTTCAGCAAACAAATCCCTGGAAGACATCCTCGCCTTTCATGTTGCCTTCGAGCGCATCCATCCATTTCAGGACGGGAATGGCCGCGTCGGAAGACTCATCATGTTCAAGGAATGTCTGCGCTGCGGGATCACACCGTTCATTGTCGGTGATGATCTGAAACTGTATTACTACCGTGGTCTGAGTGAGTGGGACGATATGCCCGGATATTTGATCGATACGTGTCTGACAGCCCAGGACAGATTCAAAAAAATTCTGGACTACTTTAAAATAGCCTGCTGAACACAGAGACATTCCATGCCAGCGTACATACTCAAGCACTTTGACAGGGAGCTGATTCGTTTTTCGGCGGAAGATACCGGTCGGTACTTGATGGCGCTTTTGCAGTCAACAGAGGTACTAGCATGATTAACTCATATTAAGTCCTTTATCACCAAAGATGTCAAGCCACATAAAATATCAATTATTGTAACTAATTGCTTAGCTTTTATCCAGAGAAACTCCCGTTTTCTTCTTCGGGAACGGCTCTGTGCCTGAACATCCTCTACCTGAACCGCTCCCCCCTGCCCTCCCAATATTTCGGCATATTTCACGACCGCACGTCCCTCATTCGACAGCGAAGGAACATCATGCCGATCACCAAAGACGAATTCATCGCCGAGTATCAGTCCCCCTACCCGACCTGGGCCGCCAAGGCCCTCCACGCCGACATCAAGGAACCTTCACTCGCCCGCGTGGCCAATGGCTGGGCCATCGAGCAGCCCCCGCACACATACTTCAACTGGCACATGAACCGCACGGACAACCGTCTGGTCTCCCTGGAAGCTCATCTCGCCTGGCTGGAGCAACAGGTCACACGCCTCGCACAAGAAAACGCGCACCTCAAGCAGCTGGCCGCAGAGCGATGATATGCTGTCGGCCATCCTGAAATACGCGCCGTTCGCGGCCTTCGCCCTGATGGCATGGCTGTATGCCGACCTTAATGAGAACGTCGCCGTGCTTCGTCAGGAAAACACCGCCATCGAACACGCTCTGAAACAGCAGGCGACACTTCTGGAAGCGACGGAAAAAGAATTCACGGCCTGGAAGGAGCGCAATGAGCACATTATCGAAAGCTATGCCAACGCGAGGAAGGACCTTTGCAAAATCCTGTCGTCAAGCAAGGCGAACACTGATTTTGGTGCTGTTGTCGTGCCTGATGACGTTCTCCGCCTGCTCAACGGCAAACGTTGTTCCCCGGCCGGCGGTGACAAGCCCGCCGGAAGTGTTCCTGCAGGAAAGCGGGATACCGCCTCTGTACGGTAACACCGTGGCGGACCTGCTTGAGTATATCGTTGATCTGCAGGCCATCATCGAACAGCACGATGCAGACAAGGCGTCCCTGAAAAGCTGGTACGCGGCCACAAGCCGGTAGCCTGACGGTTTGAATGCTGAATGGCCTGTCGCCCGACGGCCAATATTTTTTCGACTTTCGCAACACAGGTGGATGGCACATGCCTATTACGAAAACAGGTTCCGGGCTTTTGAAACTGGCCGGCGCAGCGAACGCACCCGGTACGCCGGGGTTCGGCTCAAAGGCTCTCTCGGCCCTCAACAGGTTTTCCATGCCGCTGTTCAACGTAGGTATCCCGGCGACGAACATCGCTTCGGGAACATCGTCCGTCGGTGAGGCAGTCGGCGAGTCCGCAGGAGGGCTGGCCGGATGGCGCGCCGCCGACAAGCTGGTGAACAGGCTGCCAAAGCTCCCTTACGTGACTCCGGCACTACGCTTCCTGTCACCCGTTGTGGGATCTATGATCGGAGGATCTGCAGGGGGGTCGGTACTCGGTACGATAGCTCCGATCTGGAAACGTCAACCACCAACCATCGGTGAGTATAACTATGGCAATCAGTAAATTGGCAGAATTTGTCCGTTCGGCAGAAGGCGAAGGTACTCTCAAAGACTTCGTCGCCCTTGGCCTTGTGAAGTGTGCGCACAGGGAAAAATTATGTGCACTCGTCGATGGTACCTGTCAAAGCATGGATAATAAAGGCCGTTGTCTTCAGAAACAGTCTTCACTGACGGAAAAGACAGCAAACATTGGCGTAATGGTCGGTGCAAATCGGGCTGCTGGTCTTTCAGATGAAGAAAAAGCCGCTTTGATCAAACATTATGGTCTTTCGGATGATGCATCCCTTGCTATCAGAAATTCCATACGTGGCGCGATAGGCTCCGGTGTTGGGCAGGTTCTTGGGGGAACAGCTGGTTATGCGGCAGGAAAAGTATTAAAAGGCCGGCCTTTGATCGGGGCACTGATTGGTACTCCGATTGGCGGGATGCTTGGCATGAAACTCATGACAGACAGGTACAGCCAGGGCAACGCAAGAGATATCATGCGCAGGAATCGCGGCTGACAAATTATAAATATGGCCTGTGTATCTCAAATCTGTCATTGGCTGCATGCCGGGAAATATGGCAGGTAGTCGATCATCGGCACACCCCTTATTTGGCAAAGTCAAAACACTACATACCCTGAAGGGTAAAGGATTTGTTTTATGGATAAACTCGCTGAACTGGTTCGTGACTCCGAAGTTCGCGGTGCAATGGCCGCTTTTGTCGATCTTGGCCTGGTCAAAGTAGCCGGTCAGGAAGCATTCGATGCCCTTGTGGATGCCGTCTGTCAGGGTATTGGCGATGAAGACTACGATCTCCAGAAGGTCGCAAGCCTGACGGAAGCGCTTCTTGCCGAACCTCAAAATGAGAAGCAGGAAAAGAAAGCTTCCATTGGGACTACGGTCGGTACACAACTCATGGTGAACAAATACGGCGTGGATAACGCAAAAGAAGGCATGAGTGGTCTGCCGAAGACAGCGTCTGAAGACACTCAGGAAACAGATGATATCGCCAAGAAGGCTGCCCTTGGTGAGCTCCTGCAAATGAAGGTCGCCGGGCAGATCGATGAAAAGTCTTTTGTCGAAGCCGCATCTTCCCTGCTGGAAAAGGATGCTTCCGAAAACTTGCCCAAGAAGAAAGTTTTTGATGCCGAAGTTGTCGGTGGTAAGGGAAAGATCCCGTGGAAGCGCATCGCAAAAGGTGGTGCGGTAGCCGCCGGACTTGCCGGTGGTGCGGCTCTCGGCAAGTCCCTGTACGACAAGTACTCCGGCAAGAGCAAAGAAGGCAACTAGCTCACTGGCTGGCCACATCACGTGGTGTGGCCAGCTTGCTGCATGGATGGCGATATATGGAAAACTGCGTCTCGATGTACCACCTGGCACACCCTATGCCCAAAGAGGCAGGCTTCGTTTCCACTCCTCTTTTTTCGCGGGGAAGTAACACGGCCAAAAATTATTTTTCCAGGCAACTTGGAAGGTTGGTTGGCTACGCTCAAAAAAATCCTGCTGTTGTGTCAGGGGCAGGACTCGGCCTTCTCGGCGGCGCATGGCTCGGGAACAAGGCTTACGAGGCACAGATCCCTCAGGTCCGCGCCCTTCCCCGTCTCGAACAGCGCCCAATGATCGATCCGTACTACCAGAACTAACAATCAAGCAGGAACACCAGCAGGATCCACACAATGGCCGTTTCACCAAACGTCGATGCCTACATGGCCCAGACCGCGCAGCAAGCCCCTTCCCAGACCGCGGAAGACACGTTCGTCAGGGAGTTCGGAAACCAGGCGTTCAATGCCTTGCGGGCGAAATACCCAAGCATCGCCGACCGGGTCATCACCTTCAAGACTCTGGCCTCGGAAATGGACACGAGCACGGCCTTCGGTGTGTTCATCGTGGAATCTGGTGCCGACGTCGCCTATATCCCGTGCGTCATGGCGGGCGGATCCATCACCTCCTGCGAAATGGCCTATGACAAGGCGGCGGACCAGTTCTTCCCGCTGACAAAGGACAATGTGCGCGAGATCCTGTCCGCCAACGCCATTTCGGATGCAAAGGTCCTGACGAAAAGCCCGCGCGTGGAGGATACCAAAGCCATCTTCCACAACATGATCCGTCCGCCGGTCTCGTCGAATGTCATCATGGCGTCGGAACGGGCCGGCGCGGCGTCCCTTCCGGACAGGTACAAGGAAGTGCTTGCCAGCTGGCTGGAAAAGGAGCGTCCGGACGTCCTCGGCAAGATCGCTTCCTTCTACCCTGTGGAGGAACTGGCCCACAAACTGGCGAAGTCCGTTGAAACGCCCCATGTCAAGGAAGCCTGTCTCCCGTCCTTCCTGCGGCTGGACGCTCTCGCCCCGGCGGTGGCCGAGAAGCTGGACGCCCGGGAACGTGCCGACCTGCTGGCCAATGGCTTCATCACCAAGACCGCGGAAGAATCCCCGGTTGCCGTCGTACCATTTTCCGGCGTGACAGGGCAGCATATCGAAACGGAACTCAACCTGACGGTCTACAGCCGCCATACCTTCGGTGACGGCAATATCCCCCTCGACGCACGATGCATCTCCCATGCCAACCGACAGGTAAAATACTGGCCGGTGATGCGTGCGGGAGCTGTCGGCATCAACGGGCGGGGCCTTGAATGCAAACCGTGCCTCGTCTGCGGTCCGGACATCCTGCTTGCTGACGGGTACGTCGCGCTTGAGCCACCCCGAAAGGTCCTGCTGCACGACATGTGCAACGCCGTCTGTACGGAATTCCTGGACAAATTCGGCTACGTCTTCGGGAAAGACCGTCTGGGCAGGGAGATCGGCAAGCTTGGGGAAAGCGACTGGTTCCATCCGCATGCCATCGTCCCGGCCCGCAACGGCTTCACCTTCCTCGATCTGGAACCTTGTTTCTTCGCGAAAAAGGGCTCCATCAGCATCCAGACTATCGGTGACGATATCGTCGTGAGCTCGGGCAACCATTTCGAGATCCGCATCACGCCACGCATCCGGCACGGCTGGATCATGCGGGACAACATGCTGGCCGTACCGGCGGAGAGCCGCTTCTTCCTGTCGTCCTCGGAACTGGAGCACGGTTCGCCGTTTCTCGCTTCTCCGGAGACGCTGAAAGACCTGTTCATCCGTACGGGAAGCAGGGTCGTCGTCTCCGACAACGGCGCCGGCATCGACATCACCGACCGCTCGACGGAGAAAACCGCTTCCTTTGCCGGGCGTGTGGATGCCGCGGCCTGGCTGCATGAAACGTACGGCATGGACGCCGGTCAGGCACGCAAGGTTCTGGATTCCGGGCAAAGTCTCGTGCTGCGCAAGACGGCGTTCGAGGCAGGGCAGCCAATGCAGGGCTTCCCGCAGCCAATGCCGCAGCAGATGCCCATACAGCTTCCCGATCAGGGTGTCATGGAAATGCCGGTACAAGGTTACGACCGCCCTGCCTTCGATCCGTCCGTCATGGAACAGATAGCCGAGATCCAGGACCCGGAACTGATGGATACGGGCATCCTGGCCACCTTCGCCCAGAACCCGGACATCAAGATCCTGCTGGTCGACTACCTGCCTGATTTCATCTCGGCCCAGGACAGGATCGGACGCATCGTCCTTCTGCTGTCCTATCAGAAGAAGGAGCTGCAGGAGTTCTTCGGCACGGAAAAATACACCACGCTGCTGAGTTCGTGCCGCAAGATCTTCATCACCATCGGCGACCTCGTCACCGCGCTCAAGCAGTACGTCAACATGGCGTAGGTGGTCTGGAGTGGCTAACGGAACATGCGGATATCGGATTGCACAGCCAGACTGGCGCACGTCGCCCTGGGCGTCGAAGCGGATGTGGCCGCCGGCCGCGCACCGGGGGATGCCTATACTCCGGCCATGCGCTTCTGGTACGCCTGCAAGTCGGAAGACGACCCCGAGCTGGACAATACAGCATGTATCGTCCTCTCCATCCGGCAAAGCGACACGCAGCGCGAGATCCTCGAAGCCCTCATCCTGAGCGGATGCCCGGCGGAGATCGTGGAAAGCGCCCTGGCCGTGCCGAGGCAGGCGACCGCCTGGTACAGGGAACTCTTCTTCGACACAGGCGCGTTCCTTACGAATCTGGACAAGATCGAGTATCTGGCCAACTACGATGACGACTTCGGCAGGGAGCTGAAAAGCAGGGCTGTGAGCCTTGGGTACGAATTCGTCCTGTTCACCTACGCGAACCTTGTTCCCAAAACAGCGGCCCAGAAGGCTCTTGTGGAAAGGATGTTCATGGCTACGGCCTACAAGGCGATGGCCATGAACTACAACGGGATAAAAACCGAGATAACACGCAATGCGGTGAAGCACGCGGAACTCATGCTCAAGGCATACGAAGCGTTGAGGCGTTCGGGGGATGATGACCCGAGCGCCGGCCATGACCTCACGGCTTTCCTGACCAAAACGCGATCTGAAGATTCCGTACCGACACCCTCATTGGGGGACATATTCTGATGCTTATCATGCCGACCACGACAACAGATTTTCAGGCTCTTGCCGACGGGATCGTTGATGACTTCTTCAGGAATGACGTCGCACTGACGGACGGCATCGCCAAAGTGGCCGTCGACCGCGAGTTCACCCCTGAAGAAGTCACACGCCTTACCGAAAAAACGAATACGGCCGCATCGCTGTACTTCCTCAAGACGGCGGAGGATAAAAAAGGCTCTTTCAAACTGGCTGAACTTGAGGACGTTCTGCGCAGGACGCACGCGGGCGACGAGCCCGGGAACGGTGATATGCCGGCCGGGCAGGAAAAAACAGCGGAGTCCGGGCGTAGCGATGCCTTGTTTGCTGTGTACACCGGGCTGCCACAGCGTGAGGCGCCGCGATTCGACTTCGCCGCCTGTTTTCACAGCGGGCGGGAAAAGACGGCCTCGGCCGGCGAAACAAAGCCGGGCGTCAGCATGGCGGACATCTTCTCCCTTGAAAAATGCCTTGCGGAGAGCAGGCAGGAAAAGATGGCGATGGAACTCACTGTACAGGACGGCATCGACTTCCTTGCTTCCGAGTTCCATGTCTGGAATGGACCGGATTTCGGCAAATTCGCCGCCGACAGCCTTGCCGCTTACGGGGATGTCGCCATGCCGGTGCTTGAAGGCCTGGCTACCTATCTCCACATCCCTGGAGACGAGATCCAAAAGACAGCTGCCGATACGCATCAGGACTATGTGGACGATACGACGCCCCATATGAAGGTCATGGAGGGCATTTGCGATGGCATGAGCCGCATCGTCAAACTTTCCGGAGAGATCAGGCACCTGGAGCAGTCGCTGCGAGACAGATGGAAAGAGGCAAAGGAAGGTACCAAGTGATCACCAAGACCGGCAGAGCCTTTGTGGAATCCTGCGGCCACATGGAGAAGGATGCCTGGTTGGCCGACGTGCTGAGTGCCAGGATGCTGCGCGGTGTCGGCAAATTTCTTCGGACGTCGAACATTCCCGTGAAGGCGTTGTACCACGGTGCCAAAGCCGTCGGCAAAGACACAGGACGTTTTGCCCGCGCCGGGGCCCGAGGCGTGGAACGCGCAGGGGATGCCATACGGAAATACCCGGTACGCGCCGCGTACCTTGGTATTCCGGCCATGTATGGTGCCGGCCGGATTCAGGCTGATCTGGACAGGCATCTGAACAACATCAATCCCAGCAACCCGTATATGTACGCATAATTGGAGCAGCCCCATGCCGAACTTTGATACCAATAAGGGACCTGTCAATTACCGCACCAATCTTACCGGCCTTTCCGTCGCCGGGGCCGTCGTTACGGGCGGTGTCGTGCTTGGCAAAGTCATCAACAATATCAAGAACGATATCCGACGCAAATCCCTGCTCGAAGACCTGCACCTGAATGATCCTCTGCTGCGCGACATCGACAAGGCGCAGCTCATGGAGTGGTACGCGACCATCGTCCATTTCGCTCCCACGGTGTCCCTGGACAAAAATGCCGTGCGTGAAATCCTTCAGGGCTTCGCCCGCTTCGGTCGCGTCGATCTGCAAACATTGAAACTGCTTGCTGATACGGAAAAAAGCATGGCGAGCGACAATTCCGTCCCCTGGGGCAGTGTCCTCAGAATGATCAGCTAGGTCGTCAGGAGGCAGCGATGTACGGGATCACAGAGCACGAAGTGACCGACCGCGAGATACTGGAAAAGCTGGGTCGGGCCATCTACATGCACCGTGCGCTCATCAAGCAGGCGGAACGGGCGAGGGAAGCTGTCGACTACCTGGCGGAGAAAGGCGTGTTTGATGAGGCTTGACCTGGTTGGAGGACTGGACACCAGGTTATTTCCAGAATACCGTCAGATCCATAATCAAAATATGGATTTGACGGAGTCGGTATGTATCTGACGAGAAGCCTTGAAAAAATCGTGTCTACAGCATCAGGATTTTTTCCTGTTGTCCTGGTCACTGGAGCGAGACAGGTCGGAAAGACAACGCTGCTTCGGCAGATGATGGAGTCGTCCGGAGTTCAAGGATATGTAAGCCTTGACGATCCGCTGCGCCGCGAAATGGCGACGTCCGATCCCGGCCTTTTCATCAAAAATTCCTTTGTGGTTTGAGACCTCCCCCTTCAGGGGGAAAAGAGAAGTTGACACACTGCGGCTGGTCGACAGTTTCCGGCGCCAGAAACAAGCCCAACCAGCAGACGAAAATCTACGTTGAGAAGATACTCGACATCATCCGGCAAAACATAACACAGTTCACGACGGATGACCCGACGAACCATCTGCTGCTCGATGACTTTCTCGGCACAGGTCGTATTTCTTCGGCGAAGGCAAAGCCGATCAATCTGCTCTCTTCTGGTGAAAGCATGACCATCAACCGTGTGCGCACCGAAGTGAATGCCTCTGTGGAAAAGATCAAGAATCAATTGCTCTACATCCACAACAGCATCTGGTAATCACCCAACCAGCCAATATTCCAGCGAACAAAAAACAGCCCGTTCACATGTATCCTATGTGAACGGGCTGTTTTTTGTTTGTTTTAATCGTCCCAGTCGTCACGATCAAAGCGCTTTTTCCGGTGACCGTATGCCCGGCCATGCGGAGGCCTGCCATCCCAACGGTCCTTATGACGGTGTCCGCGTGGAGGCCTGTGCCCTCTCGGTGGCCTGCGTCGACCATCGTAGTAGCCGTCGTAGTAACGGCAGCATCCTGAACGATGTCAGGACAGATTCATGCCCGACGGAAAGGATACCGGCTATCTTTTTGACTTTTGGGAAAAATAGGGTAGATTCGCGATGTCGGTGCCGGGCATTATACGGCGACATCGAATTGCCAAGCACACCCCAGGCACTGTCCCTGACCCATCACGGCTATGAATACATGTGTTCGCTGTGTTGCGGTATGGTCAATATCGAAGAAATATCAAAAACTGTGTATGACGATATGAAAAAAGCACTCATCACCGGCATCACCGGTCAGGACGGCGCCTATCTGGCGGAATTCCTTCTGAACAAGGGCTACGAAGTCCACGGCATCAAGCGCCGTTCTTCCCTGTTCAATACGGACCGTATCGACCATCTTTACCAGGGGCCGCACCAGAAAGGCCGCAAGTTCGTTCTGCACTACGGAGATCTTTCTGACGCCGGCAACCTGATCCGCATCATGCAGGAAGTGCAGCCGGACGAAGTCTACAACCTGGCAGCCCAGAGCCATGTGCAGGTCTCCTTCGAGTCGCCCGAGTACACGGCCAATGTGGACGCTCTGGGCACCCTGCGCCTGCTGGAGGCCATCCGCATGCTGGGTCTGGAAAAAAAGACCCGCTTCTATCAGGCCTCCACTTCGGAACTGTTCGGCAAGGTGCAGGAGATCCCGCAGACGGAGAAGACCCCTTTCTATCCCCGGTCGCCCTATGCCTGCGCCAAGCTCTACTCCTACTGGATCACGGTCAATTACCGCGAAGCCTACGGCATGTATGCCTGCAACGGCATCCTCTTCAACCACGAGTCCCCGGTGCGCGGCGAGACCTTCGTGACCCGCAAGATCACCCGTGCTCTGGCGCGCATCCTGCTGGGCCTGTCCTCCTGCCTCTATCTGGGCAACATGAACGCCAAGCGTGACTGGGGCCATGCCCGCGACTATGTGGAAATGCAGTGGCTCATGCTGCAGCAGGAACAGCCCGATGATTTCGTCATCGCCACGGGCCGTCAGTTCTCTGTGCGGGATTTCGTCAATGCTGCGGCTGCCGAACTGGGCCTGAGCCTGGAGTGGAAGGGAGAAGGCGTGAATGAAACCGCTACCGTGGTGGCTGTTGACGCGGACAAGGCCGCGCTGGCCGCCCGGGGCAAAGCACTGACGATCCGTGTCAAGGAAGGGGACACCATCGTACGTGTGGATCCGCGCTATTTCCGTCCCACCGAAGTGGAGACCCTGCTGGGCGATCCGGCCAAAGCCCAGGCCAAGCTGGGCTGGGCACCGCGTACCACCTTTGAGGAGATGGTACAGGAAATGGCCCGCCATGATCTGGAGCTGGCCCTGCGTGATGCTGTGGTGGAGGACGCCGGTTTTACCAGCTTCAAACACGAGGAATAGCGCGCCACGCCGCGTCATATATTTTCAGGGGCGGCATGCGCCAGTATGGCCGCCCCGCGCCGTATCGAGGACATCATGTTGCAGAAAGACGGTAAATTCTTTGTGGCCGGGCATCGTGGTCTGGTGGGCAGTGCCATCTGCCGGGCTCTGCGCCGCGCGGGCTATGAAAACCTGTGCGTTCGCAGCCATGCGGAACTTGATCTTACTGAACAGCAGGCAGTACGCGACTTCTTTGCGGCCGAGCAGCCGGATTATGTCATCCTGGCTGCTGCCAAGGTAGGCGGTATCCACGCCAATGCCACCTATCCTGCCCAGTTCATCTATGAGAATCTCCAGATCCAGAACAACGTCATCCATAGCGCCTGGCAGAACGGCGTAAAAAAATTCCTCTTTTTGGGGTCGTCCTGTATCTATCCCAAGCTCTGTCCGCAGCCCATCAAAGAGGAGTACTTGCTCACCGGTGCCCTGGAGCCTACCAATGATGCCTATGCCCTGGCCAAGATCTCGGGCATCAAGATGTGCCAGGCCTACCGCAAGCAATACGGCTTTGACGCCATCAGCGCCATGCCTACGAACCTCTACGGCACAGGTGACAATTATCACCCGGAAAACAGCCATGTGATCCCGGCCATGATCCGCCGTTTCCATGAGGCCAAGACTCAAGGACTTTCCCAGGTGAGCATCTGGGGCACGGGCACCCCCCTGCGGGAATTCCTGCATGCTGATGACATGGCCGATGCCTGTGTCTTCCTTCTGGAAAACTATTCTGATTTTGAGCATGTGAACGTGGGCAGCCAGCAGGAGATGACCATCATGGACATCGCCCGCCTGGTGGCACGTGTGGTGGGTTATGAAGGTCAGATCCTCACCGATCCTTCCAAGCCTGATGGCACGCCACGCAAGCTCATGGATTCCGGTCGTCTGTTCGCCATGGGCTGGCACCCGCGTATCGACCTGGAAGACGGGCTGAAGGCGGCATATGCGGATTTCTGCACCCACCACCTGTAAAAAGAGAGCACCATGCTGAAAGCTCAGCTCATAGAGGCCTTTCAACGTATCTATCACATCTTGCCGGCAGCCCTGCAGCGCAGCTTCTGGGTGGTGATGGGGTTGACGTTCGTCGTGGCCCTGACGGAATTCGCCCTGGCTGGGGCAGTCTCGCTGCTGGGCGTGGTTCTGGCCTCGCCACAGAGCATTGTACAGCATCCCTTCACGCAGCAGGTGGTGGACTGGTTACCCACGTTACGGCCAGCTCAAGAAGATCCACGGCTATTGCTCGCTTTATTGCTTTTCCTTCTTTGTGGCACTACCTTGATCAAGACAGTGATGCTGGCTCTACTTACCTGGCGCCAAAGTCATTACAGTCAAATAGTGAGCATGCATCTGGGGATACGTCTGTTTCAAGGATTCATGCGTGCGCCTTATCTCTGGCATACAGGTCAGAAGATCAGCGACTTGATGACCACTCTTAGTTGGAGAAGTTCCGTAGGGATTTTTCTTTTCCAGAGTCTGCAGACTTTGTCCCAACTACTTGTGGTAGCTACCCTACTGGTGGCTATCTGTTGGATGTCCCCTTTGGCCGGGTTGCTTGTGGTCAGCATCGCTGGATTGGCAGCTGCGGGTATTTTCCGCTGCAGCCGTCTCTGGGTTCGCAAATATAGCCAACAGTGTACCGATGCCCAACAAACTTCCATGAAGCTTATCCATACAGGTCTTAACGGCATACGAGACATCCTCATTTGCCAGCAGCAAGAAAACTTCATCAAGCAATACGTCGCTGCTGAGCGGCGCTATATGCAAGGTCAGAGCGTATTGCCAGTCTTCCCTCCTTTGCCTTCGTGGATGCTGGAGTTCGTTGGCATCTGTCTCTTGCTGGGCACCGTGCTGCTACTGCGCTGGCAGAACGCCACGTTGGCCCATGTAAGCGCCACTCTGGCTTTGTTGGCCGCTGTGGCTTGGCGTCTTCTACCGGTCATGAATCGGGTGGTACAGGGCCTATTACAGATGCAGCAAATGCTCCCCATGGTAGAACCAGTTCTTAAGAAAGTGCACGAAGTGGAAGCGCTGCCCCAGGCGACCACAGGGGAGCGCTCTTGTCCATTGAGAGAGGGGATACGTTTCGAGCATGTCAGCTTTCGCTATCCCAATACCGGCGCAGGGCACAAGGATGCCCTGCAAGACATCAGCCTGCGCATCCCTAAGGGCAGCCTGATCGGCCTTATCGGCCCCTCAGGCGCGGGCAAGAGCACCGTCGTCAGTTTGCTGACCGGCCTGTACACGCCCAGCAGCGGCAGGATACTGGTGGACGGGCAGGAGCTGGACAACAGCCTGCGCGCGGGCTGGATGCGTGGTATCGGCTATGTGCCACAAAGTCCCTTCCTGCTTAATGGCAGCTTGGCTGAGAACATTGCCTTCAGCCAGTGGGGCCAGGAGGTCGACCGCCGGCGCGTGGAAGAATGCTGTCGCATGGCGGCCATGGATTTTGTGGATGACCTGGAAGACGGCCTCGACACCATCATCGGAGAGCGCGGTGTGCGTCTTTCTGGCGGTCAACTACAGCGCGTGTCCATCGCTCGTGCCCTGTATATGCATCCAAAACTTTTAATTTTTGATGAAGCTACCTCGGCTCTTGATTGTACTACTGAACAAGTGATTCAGCAAACTATTGAAAGGCTGCGTAAACATATGACTATAGTTATTATTGCACACAGGCTAACGACTGTAAAAAGTTGTGACCAGCTATATTGGATAGAAAAAGGTGTTGTATATAAAAAAGGAACAGCCAAATCTATTCTTGCGATGTACGTAAATAGCTAACTATATACAATGGCTCTTGACTAGCTGAGATATCCTAAAAATGTTATCCAGGTAGTCATGGCAATGAAAAACAAGTACGCATATCGTTCAAGAATTTCCGAGGCAAAAATTCGGCAACTTGTGAAGCTTTTTTCCGTTGATTTGACAGCTTCACAGATTGCGGAATTGTCCGGTGTTAACCGAAACACCGTCAACCGGTATGTGACGGCTTTCCGGGAAAGAATTGCCCGTTATTGCGAGGCGGAGTCTCCCGTCAAAGGGGAAGTCGAGGTTAATGAAAGCTACTTCGGCGCTCGCCGGGTCAGGGGCATCAGAGGCCGTGGAGCACGCGGAAAAACCATTGTTTTCGGCCTGTTCAAACGCAATGATAACGTCTATACGGAGATCGTTCCTGATTGCTCCAGAGCCACTCTCCAGGGCATCATACGTGGACGTGTAGACCTTGAAAGCGTCATTCATTCCGATGGTTGGCGAGGTTATGACGGGCTCGTCGATTTGGGATACCAAAAACACTTCCGCGTCCAGCATTCGCACAATGAATTTTCCAATAAGCACTCACATATCAATGGGATAGAAAGTTTTTGGATCTATGCAAAAAACCGGTTGGTTCGTTTTAGAGGCCTTCAAAAACAAACGTTTTATCTCCATTTGAAAGAATGTGAGTTTCGGTTTAATCATAGACAAGAGGACATTTACCTTCTGGTGCTAAAACTGCTCAGAGAAAATCCTCTCAGCTAGTCAAGAGCCAAAAAATATTGTCAATCTTAGTCTTCCAGAATATCCATATCATGAAATGCACCTAATGGCATTATGCAAACATCATATTATAGCAAATTCAACATTTTCGTGGTGGGGCGCATGGCTAGGTAAGCAGAATGGACTAACAATAGCTCCCTCTAAGTGGTTTTCACAGAAAAACATGGAAGAATATCAAGATATATACTGCACAAATTGGGTTATTCTATGAAGAATATAATAAATTATCCAGAGATTTCTGTCTTACTTCCCGTCTATAATGCTGAAAGGTATTTATCTGACTGCCTAGATTCACTTCTGAGGCAGACGTTTTATAATTTTGAAATCATTGCTATCAATGATGCATCTACGGATCAGAGCCTTTCAATTTTGAAAAAATATGCCGAACGGGATAAAAGAATCAAAGTATTTTCAAATAAATCAAACTTAAAGATCGTCGCGACCTTAAATAAGGGATTAGAGCTAGCCTCTGCACCACTGATTGCACGCATGGATTCAGATGATGTTGCCTTTCCTTTGCGGCTTGAGCTCCAGTATGAATTCATGAAAAAACATCCAGAAGTGGCTATTTGTGGAACAGCTGTCCAAATTTTAGGAACAGATGAGATATGGTCTGTTCCAGAGTTCAATACTGAAATAAGAGCAGTAATGCTTTTTAATTCTCCAATATTACACCCAACTGTAATATATAGAAAAACAACCATTTTGAATCACAACAAATATGAGGACAACTTTTTATACGCAGAAGATTATGATCTATGGCACAGATTAAGCCAGGACAAAACTATCATCTTCTCGAATATAAATAAGCCACTCCTATATTATAGAATGACATATAACGAAAAAAGCCCTATTTATGAACAAACACAACAAAAAAGTGCAAATTCTATTAGAGAGAAACAACTCAAATTACTAGGAATATCCCCAACCGCAGACCAACTATCACTGCACAATAAGATATCAACATATAAAAAATTCAATAAAATAAAAGAAATTATAATTGCTTATCTCTGGCTTAGAAAGTTATCAAAAACTAAAGTATACACAAAGGAAATCAACGATACATGCTGGCAACGATGGAGACATATCTGCCGTTCTAGTTCTTGTAGTATTTCATATTTACTATATTTACTCCTCCCATCTTCAAATCAACGCTTTAAAATTATAAAAAAAGCAATTTTTAATAAAATACAAAAAATAATTACAACCTAGATAGCTGTATTTTTATCTTCAGCAGAAAGAGAACATTATGAAAAAAAAATATAAAATAGCTATTATATCTCAATCATGTCCTCCGCTTGGTGGTGGAGGGGTGGACTCTTCCCACTACAACTTATGTTTAGTATTACATAATCTAGGTTATCCTGTAGCTTTCTTTACGATTGCAGATAGCAAGAAAAGTTGCCCGGAAGATCTTCTATTCGTTCACAGATTTTGCGTTCCATATATTTTAAAAAAAATTATAATACTGCTATGCAAGATATACTTTAGAATATTATCTCCTAAAAAAATGCAATATCAAGTTCAAGATATTTTACTTTGCCAGTGGGGATCCTTATTGGCGAGATTTTCTCTTAAAAAATTTAATCCTGACATCCTGGTCATACCTGATCGAGGATGTCCAGGGCTTTCAATTAGAAAAATAAGACATGAAAAAACTGTTCTAATTTGCCATCATAATCCTGCACGTTTTACAAGTCCTCTTTTGTTTGATCGAGAGATATCACAAGCTGACATTCGTCAAGCTGTAAATATCGAAAAATATGCAGCCCGCTTTGTCGATAGCATTATCTGTCCATCACAATATATGGCTGATTTCTCCAAAAAATCACATGGATATAAGCAAGATATCCATGTCATTCCCAATATTATTGATACAAATATTATTGACAGCATCCCTAAAAAAAAGATTCCCAATATATGCAATGATGAGGAATCTATAGTTATCTATATCCCATCAGGGGGAACCGCAATAAAGGGAGGACGTTACCTATTTGAAATCGTTCGTAGACTTTGTAAATTCAATAACAATATATTTTTTTACATCAGTGGAGAAATTTCAGCCCCTCTCCAATATGAATTCAAAGAAACAGGCTTAGATAGAAATATTTATTCTCCGGGCTCTATTCAATATCATGAAAACATAGCCTACATGAAATCATGCTCTATATGTATTTCTCCAGCACTACTAGAGAACTTTAGCATGGCTTTATTTGAAGCTCAATACTGCGGGCTTCCCTCTATATGTTTCGATTGCGGAGGCAATAGGGAACTTATAGTTAACAATGCAACAGGATGCATTGTTCCCCAACTAGATATTGATTTAATAATAGAAAAAACAATACAAATAATAAGTGATAAATATATACTACGAATATTTTCAGAAAACTCCCGTAGACACGCATGTGACTTTTTAAAGAAAACTGGGATAGAGAAGTATATAAAATTATTTGATTCACTACTTCAGGAGAAAAATAAATGAATACGGCCATCGCACTTTTTGCTTTTAATCGTCCAGACCTCTTTCAAAAGACACTGACAGCGCTATCTCATAATACACTGGCCAATAAGGCTTCTTTAACCATTTTTTGTGATGGTCCCAGGCATGAATTAGAAGAACAAAAAACACGTGCCGTGCGCGAATTAGCCAAGCGCGCAAATGGATTTGCGGCTCTAGAAGTTGTCGAATATTCCCAGAACATAGGGTGTGCGGCTTCGATTATTAATGGGTTGACGGAGATGTTCCGTCTGCATGAACGCTTGATCGTTATTGAAGACGATATCGTGACCTCACCGCATACGCTACGATTCCTTTCTGAAGGTTTGGCTCGCTATGCGGACAACGAAAAGGTCTTCAATATCGCCGCTTGGACACCACCGCATATTGCCAGAAATTTGCCTGCAGAGTATCCCTACGATGTCTACGCCATCCCGCGACTCAACTGCTGGGGCTGGGCATCGTGGCGCGATCGATTTCAGGATATCGACTGGACCGTCAAGGATTACCGAACATTCAAAAACTCGCCACAGCTGAGAAAAGCCTTTAATGCGGGTGGGGATGATCTCAGTTCTATGTTAGATGACCAGATGGAGGGGAAGATTGATGCGTGGGATATCCGTGCCGACTATGCTCGCTTCAAAAAAAATATGCTTGGCATAAATCCTGTACGCTCCTATGCCCTCAACATCGGTATGGGCAGCGGCACTCATACGACGACGGCTACAACTTACTGGGACAGTGATATCTCTCTAGCCGTGGAACATCCCCGTTTCTTGGATGATATTACTGTAGACCTCCGCATTCACAAGGCATACCATGCCTGCTACAGTCGGCAAAAACACTCACTTCCCGTGCGCGCCATTAATAAGCTGACTCGTATGCTATCAGGAAAGAATCTGATTTCTTAACAGAAAAAATGAAAAATATCCTGTACATCAATACTACTCCGTCCGGGGGGGGAGCCGCCGCTGTCATGCAGCGGCTTGATCATATGATGCACTTGCGGGGTGCCTCGACACATATCCTGACAGGATTTGCCGGCTCAAAGCAGCATGATGATGGGTTACAAGCCCACTCACGCGGAGGATTGCTTTCCTGGTGCTTGTGGCGCGGTCAGCAAGACTACCATATTCAGAAGAGCCATCGCTTACTGAATAATCCTTTTTTTCAGCAAGCGGACATCCTGCATTTCCATAACCTACATGGGGGATACTTCAATCCATGGTCAATCCCCTTGCTTTCCGCGCTTAAGCCCACGGTCTGGACATTGCATGATATGCAGGCTCTGACAGGACATTGTGCATATTCTTTAGACTGTAAGCGCTGGCTGCCCGAAACTGGCTGTGGAAGCTGCCCGTCTCTCTCCGCGTATCCCCGCTTATGGCGTGATACCACACGGCAACTCTGGCAGGACAAGCATACCATCTATGCCCACAGTTCCCTGTACCTGGTGACACCCTCTGTTTGGCTGCAACGCCTGACAGAAAAAAGCCTGCTCAAGGAGCAGCCTTTGGTCTGTATCCCCAATGGCGCGGACACATCCGTTTATCGTTCTCAAGATCAGCAGGAGGCTCGTCGCCTGCTTGGACTTCCCCAGGGTGCTCTGCTGGTAGGTGGCTGCGCGGATGGAGGGCTGGCTAATCCCTGGAAGGGGGGCAGATATGTCCAAGAAACGGTATTGGAGCTGAAAAAAACATTCCCATCCCTTCATTTCTTGAATATCGGCGTTAAAAGTGCACCTGAGGAATTGCAGAACACGGACTGGGTTCACCATATCCCCTATGTGCACGAGCCTGTCCAATTGGCTCGTCTCTATGCGGCACTCGATTTGCTCCTCTATCCTACACTTGCAGATAATCATCCTCTGGTCTGTATCGAAAGTCTGTGCTGCGGAACTCCTATTGTGGGATTTGCTACAGGTGGTGTCCCCGAAATCGTCCGAAATGGTCTGGATGGTCTTCTTGTACCTACCCATGATGGCCCTGCATTAGTAAAGGCCGCTGTGACACTGCTCCAAAATGCGGACTTGCGAAAAAAAATGGGGCAAGAAGCAGCTGCCAGTGGCGCACGACGCTTCAATCTCGATCTCTTTACCAATCGTTATGAAAAAGTATATGAAGAAGTTCTACATATGCCGCGCAGTCTGAAAAAAAATTGTCTGCCGCTATCTAAAATACCTATGATCATTAAAACTCCATTTTTTATAAAAAATAATTACACCTTATTTAAGCCGCTTAAAAAAAACACTACAATATACATACTATACAATATCTTATTAGGATTTATTTTTCAATCAATAATATTTATTCCAGGATGTTGTATTAATTTATTGAGACAAGTAAGAAAAACCGTCAAAAAACATCGTGCATCATGAAAAATATTCCTCATATCTATATAGTTACACCATGTTTCAACGCAGCCAAAACGCTTGAAAATACTATAAAAAGTATCATTTCACAAGCTGGAGACTTTATAATTCACTATCACATCCAAGATGGCAAATCCACAGATAACACAAGTGACATTTTATATTATTATTCTCAATTAATTAACGATAAAAAATATGAACATATTTACTTTACATTTACATCCGAAAAAGATAACGGGATGTACGATGCTATAAATAAGGGATTTAATTCGTTATCTATCCCTCAAAATGCTCTTATGGGATGGCTAAATGCAGATGATACTTTATGCCCAGGAGTATTAGCAAAACTTTGCAGTGCTGCAAAGGCGTTCCCCCATTTTCATTGGTTTGGAGGAATTCCACTGATCATTGAGGAGAATGGCGTGACCTGCCTTGGTCGTCAAGACTACTCTTATCCACAAGAGCTTCTTGCTACCGGAGCCTGCGATGGCCTGCATTGGAGAACTATTCAGCAAGAAGGTACTTTTTGGAAAAAATGGCTATGGGATACCGCAGGGGGACTCGATAGTAGTTTTCGACTTGCGGGAGACTGGGATCTTTGGCGACGAATGGCAAAATATGAACCATATATCCAATTTACATTTCCGATGGCAGCCTTTCATCGCCGCACAGGGCAGCTAAGTTCAAATATTGCTCAATATCATGCAGAAATAGAACAACGCTGCCCATATGAAGAACGCAAAAATGCATTACGTTTATTCATCAAACATATAAAAAATAAATTTTTTTATTCGTGCGAATATCGTGAAAAATGGATAGTCAATAAATATAGATACAGACTATCAAAAAAAGATTATTTAGATCTTTTTTTTTCACAACATGGATTATATTTTATGCATAATTTATGTATACATATCCTAAAAATCATAAAAATAATATCGAGGTATTTATGAATAAAAAATTTGGCATTATCATTGCTACTTGCAAAACAGACAAACACTTTGCTCAAGCATGTTTTTTAAGCATACGTCGCAGCCTAGGTTCTTCGATGCCAGTTTGCTTTATTGTTGATGGAGAAGCGGAAATACTTGGACATATATTGCACGATACAAATGTTTCTGTCATTGACCGCAATACCGTAAAAAATCCCTGGTTAAGACAAAACTGCTTTGGTTGGGGAATCACAAAAATGATTGCTTTTTACGAGTCTCCATTTGAATATTTTCTATATCTTGATGCAGACACTCTTGTTATTGGTGATATTTTAAAATTTTTCGACAATACTTTTGACATGATTACAGACTATAAAAGGAGATATACAGATAGAGAAATTAATTTTTGGTTCTTCAATACTAGAGAAGTAGAAAAACTTTGGCCAGATTTTTCATGGCAAAAATTTCGTGATTGCTATTTTTGTACAGGTACTTTTTTTTCGCGTAGACATATTTTTAATTTGGATGAGCTAAAAGAAAAATTTACTTATTCCAGTACAAATCCTGCATTATTTCAGTTTGGAGGTGAAATGGGATTTTTAAATCTCATGATTTTTCATTCTGTTCAAAAAGGCTATCTGCGCGTAAAAAGTGTAGACTACCAAGTTATTCCTGTAGATAGCTCTGAAGAATTTCTGAATAAATATATCTCTCCTCAAGCGCCACGTCCAAAAGACTTTTCTGCTGTAATTCACTTTTGCGGGAAAAAACCACATATATTTACAAAATCTAAAAAAGTTGCTCTCATGAACTTTTACCGCTTTCACTATCTTACAGAGATAGCAAATATGAAAAAGATTTTCGCCATATTACTTATGGCAACACAAGATATAAGATATGTATTTTTCCCCTGGTTAAAACGAGGAAAAAGAAAAATACTGAAAAAAATTTTCACCATCTTTCCTTCAAAAAATAGTTAAGGAATAATATATGAGTAGAAGTCATTTCATAATTCCAGAAAAAGTCATAAAAATCGTGTAATCGAATTTCATGAGTAAATACCAAAGATTAA
>NZ_JABAFY010000038.1 GCF_012843875.1 Desulfovibrio piger
TCCATGATTCAAATAGCCATGGCAAGCATACTGTTGAAACGTTTCATTATTGATAAATGAGTTTCCAAACACGCTCTCAAGGGCAACTACCTGCGCAAGGTGCATCTGCAGCCCGTGCCGCAGTGGGTGCAGGGCGTGTTCTACTACAACGGCTCCCTGTTCATGACCGCTGACGACGGCACCGCCGACGACAACGAGCCCGACCACCTGTACCGCATCGACATCACCTCGGACAGCAACGCCCATGTGTACATGGAAAAGGTCTTCGACGAAGCCATCAAGCAGGGCGAGATCGAAGGTCTGTGCGTGGATCCCTCCACCGGCGACCTGCTGGTGCACATGAACCGTGGCGCCCGCATCGTGCTGGGCATGGGCAAGGGCTTCTACCCCGGCTACACCGAGGAAGTCCACGAGATCTACCGCTACAGCATGGAAGCCAAGCAGCCCCCGCGCCGCTAGGCATCGTGTCCTACCTGCCTTTCCGGGCCGCCTTCGGGCGGCCCTTTTTCGTACCCGCCTCCCTTGACGCCGCCTGCCCTGCCCGCTATGCCCATGCCTCAAGCTTTCCGCAGGAGACAGGCATGGACCTTCGCAAAATACTGCTCATTTCCCTGGGGCACCTCAGCTGCGACCTCAACGGCGGCGCGCTGCCCTCGCTGATGCCCTATCTGGCCGCGGCCCACGGCTTCAACTATCAGGCCGCAGGCGCCCTGATGTTCGCCTATTCGGCCACCTCTTCCCTGGTGCAACCCGTATTCGGCTATCTGGCCGACAAACACGCCCGTTCCTGGTTCGTGCCGCTGGCCGTGCTGCTGGCGGGCGGCAGCCTGGGCCTGGTGGGTTTTCTGGACAGTTACTGGGCCATCTTCCTCACCCTCATGCTCTGCGGCGTGGGCGGCGCCCTGTTCCATCCCGAAGGGGCCCGCTATGCCAATCTTGTCTCCGGCAACCGCAAGGGCGCGGGCATGAGCATCTTTTCCGTGGGCGGCAACAGCGGCTTCGTGGTGGGGCCGCTGCTGGTGGCCGGGGCCACCTTCGTGGCGGGCCTGCACGGCACGGCCGTGTTCCTGCTGCTGGCCCTGTGCACGGCCTCGTTCCTCTTTTTCCAGATGCGCGGCTGGCAGCGCCAGATCCCCCAGAGCAATGCCGCCGCAGGACAGGCCGAACCGCGCAACGACTGGCATGCCTTCGGCGTGCTGACCCTGGTCATCGCCTCGCGCTCCATCCTTTTCCTGGGCTTCAATACCTACATCCCCATGTACTGGCATGACGTCTTCGGCCAGAGCAAGGAATTCGGCGCCATGATGCTGGCCTTCTTCTGCGTCTGCGGCGTCAGCAGCAACGTGCTGGGCGGCTTCCTGGCCGACAGGATCGGCTATGCCCGCATCATCCGCCTTTCGTGGTGGCTGGCCCTGCCCGCGGCCCTGGCCTTCGCCTGGGTGGACAGCATGTGGCTGGCGGCCCTGCTGCTGGCCCCGCTGGCCGTGGGCCTGTTCGCGCCCTTCAGCTCCATGGTGGTGCTGGGCCAGAAGCTGCTGGCCCGCAACATGGGCTTCGCCTCGGGCGTGACCCTGGGCCTGCCCATGACCCTGGGCGGCATGGCCATGCCCCTGCTGGGCTGGATCGCGGACAATTTCGGCGGGCTGGGCACGGCCATGGCCTGCCTGGTGCCCGTGGCGGCCCTGGGGGCGCTGGCCTCCCTGCGCCTGCGGGACGACGCCGCCGGGGAGCGTGCGTGATGCCGGTCGCCGGTCTTGCAAGCCCCGTGGGGCCGCTCTGGCTCACGGAAGAGGGCGGGCATCTGGTGGCCTTGGACAGGACATGCCCGTCCCCGGCCCACTGCCCGCCCGAGGCCATTTCCCTGCCGGGACAGCCCGTGGCGAGCCCCCTGCTGCACGAGGCCCGGGAACAGCTGGCGGCCTATTTCGCAGGCCGCCTGCGCCGCTTCGACCTGCCGCTGGCCCCGCAGGGGACGCCCTTCCAGCTGCGCGTCTGGCGGGCCCTGCAGGACATCCCCTACGGACGGACCTGCTCCTACGCCGAACTGGCCGCGGCCGTGGGCAGCCCGCGTGCCTGCCGTGCCGTGGGCCAGGCCAACGGCCGCAACCCGCTGATGATCGTCATCCCCTGCCACAGGGTCATCGCCGCCGGTGGCGGCCTGGGCGGCTACAGCGGCGGTCTGGAGGTCAAACGCTTCCTGCTGCGTCTGGAGGCGGGGCTGCCCCTGCCGGCAGACCGCTGACGCCCCCTGCTCCCTCCCCGGCGGTTGCCTCCTGGCGCGAGTACAGGTATTATGGATAAGTTCGTATCTTTACTGTCGTTTTTGATACAGAACTGCAAAATAACAGTAAAAGTATGACATATTTTGTCATAATACCCTGCCCTTCAGCCCTAGAGTGCGGACCATGAACACGATCCATACCATCTGTATCGTCGATGACGACGAGGAAATCCGCTCCTTGCTTTCCGACTATCTGCGTCGCAACGGCTTTTCCACCTGCACGGCGGGGAACGCGGCGGAGTTCCTCGAGATCCAGCGCCGCGTGCCCTGCAGCCTGATCGTCATGGACATCATGCTTCCCGGCATGAACGGGCTGGAGCTGTTCCGTACCCTGCGCGCCGAATCCACGGTGCCCGTCATCTTCCTCACCGCGCTGGGCGACATCACCGACCGCATCGTGGGCCTGGAGCTGGGTGCCGATGACTACCTGAGCAAGCCTTTCGAGCCCCGCGAGCTGCTGGCCCGCATCCGTACCGTGCTGCGCCGCACCGAAGGCAGCGCCCGCCGCGACCAGCCCGAGACCACGCCCCTGCAGTTCGCAGGCTGGCTGCTGGACCGCAGCGCCCGCCATCTGGTGGCGCCCGACGGGGTGGTGGTCTCCCTGAGCGGCACGGAATACCGCCTGCTGGAGATCTTTTTGCAGAACCCCCAGCGGGTGCTCAGCCGCGACGAGCTGCTGGAACGCACCCAGGGCCGCAACGCCGTGCCCTATGACCGCAGCATCGACGTGCAGATCAGCCGCTTGCGCACCCGCCTGCGCGACAACGGACGCGAGCCCCAGCTCATCAAGACCGTCCGCGGCGACGGCTATGTGCTGGCCACGGACGTGCGCCCGCAGTTCGTGCGCCCGGCCCTGCCCGTGGATGCCCCCATCATGCCCGGAAAGTAGCATGCGCGCCTTCCTTGCCCGTCTGCTGCGCAGACTGACCTCCACCACGCTTTCCGCACAGCTGGCGGGCATGCTCATCGGCGGCATCCTCTGCCTGCATGGCGTGGCCACGTTCACGGTCCAGCTGGTGGAAGAACGGCAGACGGCCCGCTCCGCCCTGCTGGAACAGGCCAACAGCCTGGCCCTCTCCCTCCAGCTCCTGCATTCCGAGCCGTTCGAATACAAGCGCTCCCTGCTGGAACGGCTGGAGCGGCTGGACGTGGTCCACCTGAGCCTGAGCGATGCCCCCAATCCGGCCCGCCAGGCCCAGGACGAACGCGCCCTGTACCTGCGCGACCGCCTGCGCAAGAACCTGAACAGCATCGAGACCGATCTGGACACCCGCGAGATGCTGACCGAGGTCCAGCGCGTGCATGTGGCCGACAGCATGAACCCCACCCTGCGCCGCCATGTGCCCTGGACGCATGTGTACGAAAGCCGGGTGAGCGTGCGCCTGGACGACGGCAAGTGGCTGTGCGTGGTCATCAGCAGCGATGCCTATGATTTCTCCCCCAGCCAGGCCTCCCTGACCATGCTCCTGCTGGAAGCGGGCCTGCTGATCCTGCTCATCCTGGTGGTGGTGCATCGCGTGGTGCGGCCCTTGCGAGTGCTCTCCGGCAAGGCCGAGAGTTTCGGCCGCAACCTCTACACCGCCCCCCTGCCCGAAGACGGGCCCACCGAAGTGCGCGAGGCCGCCCGGGCCTTCAACAAGATGCAGGAGCGCATCCGCGCCGGTGTGGGTCAGCACGAACGCATCCTGGCCGCCGTGGCCCACGACCTGCGCACCCCCCTGACCCGCATCCGCCTGCGCGTGGAGAGCATGGACCCCGCCTCCCCCCTGCGGGCCAAGCTGCTGGGAGACATCGACATCCTGGGCGGCATCATGGCCAACAGCGCAGAGCTCACCCGCGGCAGCGCCCGCGACGAGGCCGCCGTGCGCATGGACATGAACGCCCTGCTGGACAGCCTGGTCTCCGACCGGCAGGACATGGGACAGGACGTCAGCCTCGAAGGCAGTTGTGCCCGCCCTTGGACGGTGCGCCCCAACAGCTTCCGCCGCTGCCTCTCCAATCTGCTGGACAACGCCCTGCGCTATTCCGGCAGTGTCCGCATCCAGCTCCGGGAAAAAGACGATATCCTGCAGGTCGACGTGCTGGACGACGGCCCGGGCATCCCCCCCGACATGCTGGAACAGGTCTTCGAGCCCTTCTTCCGCCTGGACGAGGCACGCAGCCCCCACACCGGCGGCAGCGGCCTGGGTCTGAGCATCGCCCGCAGCATGGCCTGCCGCAACGGCGGGGAACTGAGCCTGCACAACCGGCCGGAAGGCGGCCTGTGCGCCCGCTTGTGCCTGTACCGGTCGGCCATGGAGACGGAAACACTGTAACGAGCTCCGCCCCGCAGGGATGACGGGGAGAGCGCCATGCGGCCACAGCCGGGGCTCTCTTCAGGGAGTCTTCGGTCTCCGTTTTCCCGGTGTCTTGCGTCAGGCCGCTTTCCCCCGCCGCTCCCGGGATGCCCTGCGGCCCCACGCCTCCTGCCGCCCGTAACGATGCCTCTGATCCTCCTTTTCCCCACAGGGATGGCCGCACGGCCCGCAGCCGCCCTTTTCTCTCCACTGTGCCGCAGGAAGCAAAGGCTTTGCACCCGGCAGGCATTGCGGTATGCTTTTCTGCCGTCCGGCCCGTCACGCCGGTGCACAAGGAGAAGCCATGAAGAACTTTTTGACCCTGCAATCCGTGGAGACCGTGCTGGGGCATCTGCGCGCCCTGCCCGTCCTGCCCGCGGAGACCGTCCCCCTGACGGATGCCCTGGGCCGCCGCCTGGCGGAAGCCCTGCACGCCCCTGCCGACCTGCCCGGTTTCGACCGTTCCACCGTGGACGGATTCGCCGTGCGCGCCCGTGATGTCTTCGGCGCGCAGGAAGGTTCCCCCGCCCTGCTGGAATGCGTGGGCGACTGCCCCATGGGCGCCGTGCCGGACATCAGCCTCCAGCCCGGCCAGTGCGCGCGCATCCTCACGGGCGGCATGCTGCCCGAGGGCGCGGATTGCGTGGTCATGGTGGAATATTCCCGCCCGGCCGGCGGCAACATGGTGGAGCTCACCCGCACCCAGGCCCCCGGTGACCATGTGGTCATGCGTGACGAGGACGCCGCCGCCGGTGACTGCATCATCCCCGCGGGCCGCAAGCTGCGCCCGCAGGAGATCGGTCTGCTGGCCTCCTTCGGACAGAAGGACGTGACCGTACGCCGTGCGCCCCGGGTGGCCATCATCTCCACCGGTGACGAGGTGGTGCCCATCGGGAGCGAGCCCCGCCCCGGCCAGGTGCGGGACGTCAACTCTTACAGCCTTGCCGCCCTTTGCCGCAGTGCCGGTGCCGAGCCGACGCTGGCCGGTCTGGTACGTGACGACGCCGAGGCTCTGCGCCGCACGGTGCTGGCCGCGCTGGACGAGGCCGATGTGGTGGTGGTCTCCGGCGGTTCCTCCGCCGGTATGCGCGACCATACCGTGGACGTCTTCACCTCCGTGCCCGGCAGCGAACTGCTGACCCACGGCGTGGCCATCAGCCCCGGAAAGCCCTTCATCCTGGCCCGCAGCGGCGGCAAATGCCTCATGGGCCTGCCCGGCCATGTGAGCAGCGCCCTGGTCTGCGCCCGCGCCTTCCTCGTGCTCCTGCTGGAACACCTGCAGGGCAGCGCCGGGGACGAGCTCGTCCCCTCCCTCACCGCCCGCCTGACCCGCGCCGTGGCTTCGGCCCAGGGCCGCCGCGACTACATCCGCGTCAAACTGGTGCCCGCCGGCGCCGCGGCCCTCGAGGCCGCCTGGCTGCCCCAGGGCCTGGACTGCTCCGATGTGGACTGGCTGGCCCAGCCGCTCATGAAGCCTTCCGGCGTGGTCTCCGGCCTGGTGGAGGCCGACGGCCTCGTCATCTGCGCCGAGAACCGCGAAGGCCTCACCGCCGGGGAACGCGTGCGCGTGGAGCTGCTGGCGTAGATCCAGATCTTTTCGGGGGAAGGAACCCCCTTTTACTAGCGCAAAAAGGGGGTTCCTTCCCCCGTGCCCCCATCTTCCCCCCAATGCGCTTTATAAAAGGGACTGACCGCCTGTCGTTTTTGAAATGACGGCCCCGTTCCAAGGCAGGAACGGGAAAAGATGTCATGCCGACACCGGAGAGGATGTAATACCTTCCGGTCATGCGGCGGGAAGCCCTTCCGGCCTCCATTCGAGATATTGGGAGATATTTATGAAACGCGAACGTCATACCTATCTGACTTTGCAGACCGTGGAGGCCGCCCGCCAGGGCTGGCTGGACCGCATCAGCGCCGAGGGCCGCGAGCTGGCCACGGAGCGCGTGCCCCTGTCGGCGGCCCTGCACCGCGTGCTGGCCGAGCCCGTGGCCGCGCGCCGCTCTTCCCCGGCCTTCCACGGCGCGGCCATGGACGGCATCGCCGTCAACGCCGAATCCACCTTCACCGCTTCCACCCGGCGGCCCCTGCGCCTGACCATCGGCACCGACGCGTTCTGGATCAATACCGGCCATCCCCTGCCCGCAGGCACCAATGCCGTGGTCATGGTGGAGAACGTCAACACCGAGCCCGACGGGCAGCATGTGGTCATCGAAAAGGCCGCCTTCCCCTGGCAGCATGTGCGCAAGCTGGGCGAGGACATGGTGGCGTCCGAGATCATCCTGCCGCCCGGCGTCTGCATCGGCCCCTACGAGCTGGGGGCGCTGGCCGCGGGCGGCGTGCTGGAACCGCTGGTGTTCAAAAAGCCCCGCGTGGGCATCATCCCCAGCGGCACCGAGATCGTGCCCCTCACCGAGGCCCGCGAAGAAGACCTGTGCGCGGGCCGCTGCCTGCCGGAGTTCAACTCCTACATCTTCTCGGCCATCGTGCAGGAGGCCGGAGGCGAGGCCTTCACCCTGCCCATCGTGCCTGACGATCCCGAGGCCATCAGCGCGGCCATCGACGCGGCCATCGACCAGGGCGCGGATCTGGTGCTGCTCAACGCCGGCTCCTCGGCGGGCAGCCACGACTATTCCGCCGACGTCATCGCCCACAAGGGCGAGCTGCTGACCCACGGTGTGGCCGTCATGCCCGGCAAGCCCACGGCCCTCGGCATGGTGCGCGGCGTGCCCATCATCGGCTCGCCGGGCTATCCCGTCTCGGCCATCGTGGCCCTGGAAGAGTTCGTCCAGCCCCTGCTGGCCCTGCTCCAGAAGCGCTGCCTGGCCCACCGCGAAACGGTCACGGCCCTGCCCGTCAATCCGCTGCCCTCCCGCCCCGGCATGGAAGAACGCATCCGCGTCAAGCTGGGCCGGGTGGACGACACCTTCTTTGCCGTGCCCCTGCCGCGCGGCGCGGGCACCGTCACCAGCCTGAGCCGGGCCGACGGCATCATCAGCGTGGCCCGCGACTGCGAAGGCATCAGCCGTGACGAGCCCGTGCAGGTGCAGCTGCTGCGCCCCCGCCAGCAGGTGGAAGGCACCCTGCTGGCCATCGGCAGCCACGACAACACCCTGGACCTCATCGACAGCTTCCTGCGCCGCGAGCATCCGCGCTTCCGTCTGGCCTCGGCCCATGTGGGCTCGCTGGGCGGCCTCATGGCCCTCAAGCGCCACCAGTGCCATCTGGCGGGCAGCCATCTGCTCAATGATGCCGACGGCGTCTACAACCGCCAGGCCCTGCGCGACAACCTCCAGGGCGAGCCCATGCTGCTGGTGCGCCTTGTGGACCGCGAACAGGGCCTCATCGTGGCCCCCGGCAACCCGCTGGGCATCCATGACATCGCCGACCTTGCGCGCGAGGACGTGCGCTTCATCAACCGCCAGCGCGGCAGCGGCACCCGCGTGCTGCTGGACTACCGCCTGAAGCAGCTGGGCATCCGCCCGCAGCAGCTGGCCGGGTATGAGGACGAGGAATACACGCATATGAACGTGGCCGCCGCCGTGCTTTCCGGCCGCGCCCATACCGGTCTGGCCGTGCGCGCCGCCGCCTGCGCCCTGGGCCTGGACTTCGTGCCCGTGGGCGTGGAGGAATACGACCTGGTCATCCCGCAGCGCTATGCCGAGGACGAACGCATCCTCGCCCTGCTGGATGTCATCCGCTCCGAGGCCTTCCGCAAGGAAGTGGCCGCCCTGGGCGGCTACGGCGTGGAAAAGACCGGTCAGGTCATCTGGGAATACGACGGCCGCTAGGCCGGGATAGTGTTGGGAGCTCTTCGGGGGAGGGGGCTATGGCCACAGCCGGAACAAGCGCCTTTCCCCGTTGCTTCCTTCCTCATGACGCTCATTGGAAAAAAAGCGCGAGGAAAAGTCCGTACGACACTGGCCGATGGCGCCGCAGTCCGTCCCCTCGGTGACGCAGAGGCCTTACGGCAAGCGGTAGGCTCCTGAGGGGCTCACCGTAAAAATATATCCCGCAGGAGGCCCATGGATGCTGACCTTGCTGGCCCTGTACGGCGGGCTGTTCCTCACCGCGCTGGTGGCGGCCACCCTGCTGCCCGCGCAGTCGGAGCTGCTGCTGGGCACCCTGCTGGTGCAGAGCGGGGAACCGGCCTGGGCCCTCATCACCGTGGCCACCCTGGGCAACAGCGCGGGCTCGGCCGTCAACTGGTGGCTGGGCCGTTATCTCACCCGCTTTCAGGATCGCCTCTGGTTCCCCTTCTCGCCGGAGTCCCTGCGCAAGGCCGAGGGTTGGTACCACCGTTACGGCCGCTGGACCCTGCTGTGCAGCTGGATGCCCGTCATCGGCGATCCCCTGACCCTGGTGGCCGGTACCTTGCGCGAGCCCCTGCCCTCCTTCCTGCTTCTGGTGGTGCTGGCCAAACTGGGCCGCTATCTGGCGGTGGCCAGCGTGGCCCTGGCGCTTTGGTGATAGATGAAAAAAGGACGCCCGAAGGCGTCCTTTTTTACATCCCAGCATATTTTTCTATGAGGCGATAGGCCGTACAGGAAAAATATAGACTTTGCGCTTTTCCCCTGTAGCATCCTCCTGCACGGACGGATAGGGCTCTTTTACCAGCTTCACTACCCCACAATAGGTATATACCTTGCGCTGATGTACTTCAAAAAGATGTACAGTGACGCCATTGCTGTTGGATTCGGCCAATGTTTTATTTTGCGCAAACGTCAAGCTCTGGTCGCCTTTTTGCCCCATCCCAGTATACAAAAGCGTATCCCCATCCCAGTCATCGCTATAGGTTGATACCACGCGATTCGAAACCAGCACGAGCGTATTTGTACGTTTTGAGCGACGCATTCCCCCTTGGGAAGAACATCCAAAAATTTCACAGAGAGTATCGTTATTGATTTCCATACCGATGGTTAAGTCATCAATCGTCATTGCTTCTCCTTCATCTTAGAACGTCATCCCAAGATGTCCCTTATAAGCGGTTTTTGAAGGGGGTGGGGGAGTTTGAGGGGGCGGGGGGAACTTTTTTCCGCCAGGAAAAGTTCCCCCCCCCCCCTCGATATCTTCACCGGCCAGTATCCGGTGACGAGCTTTGTTCCAACGGCTATTTCAGCGCGGCGTCGCCGTCCAGCACCAGCACATGGGCGTGGAGGCCGGCCTTGCGGGCCGCCGCGGCGCGGGCCTCGGCCTCAGCGCGGCAGCGGGGGCAGGCATGGCGGGGGATGAGCAGGCACAGGGAGCGGGCCACGCGCTCGGAGCTGGTCTCGAAGCAGCCCAGGCCGGAGCAGTCCGGACACAGGCGCCAGCTTTCGCGCTGGCTCTCGCGCAGCATGTCCGTATCGTAGAAGACATGCTTGCGCCGCGTCCACCAGCCGTTCTCTTCCTCGCCTTCCTGCGGCACGGACGGCGGGTTGTGGTACAGCTCCAGCAGGCCGTCGCAAAGGCGGGCGATGTAGTCGCTGATCTTCTGTTTCTGGCGGGTGCTCTCGGGCCGCCACTGGGGCTCGCGGATGTCGCCCGCGTCCAGGCCGGCCAGCGCCAGACAGATGCCCAGGTTCACATAGGGCAGGGCGCCGCGGATGGCGTAGCCGCCTTCCAGCACGGCGATGTCCGGGTTAAGGGCGCGGTTGAGGGCCGCGTAGCCCTGGGCCGAGAGCTTCATGTTGGCCAGCGGGTCCGTGAAGTGGTTGTCCTGCCCGGCGGAGTTGATGACCAGATCGGGCTTGAAGTCCGCCAGCATGGGCAGCACGGCGTGCTCGATGGCGTAAAGGTAGCCCTCGTCCGAGGTCTCGGGCGGTAGGGGGATGTTGATGGTGCGGCCCAGCGCGCCCGGCCCGCCGCATTCCTGCGGGAAGCCCGTGCCCGGATAGAGGGTGCGGCCGTCCTGATGCAGGGAGATGAACAGGGTGTTCGGGTCGTTCCAGAAGATGTCCTGGCTGCCGTCGCCGTGGTGCACGTCCGTATCCACGATGGCGATACGCAGGGGCCGCCCCGTGGGATGCGGATAGTGGTCGCGGATGTACTCCACCATCACGGCTTCGTTGTTGATATTGCAGAAACCGCGGTTGCCGTGGGTCACGCGCATGGCGTGGTGTCCCGGAGGACGCACCAGGGCAAAGGCCTTGTCTTCCTTCTTCTCCATGACCAGACGGGCGGCCGTGATGGCCCCACCCGCCGAGGCCCGGTGCGAATCGGTGACCACGGCGCCGGTGGAGGGCAGACAGAAGTGCACGCGCTCCACCTGGGCGTTGGTGGCGAGCTCCGGACGGTATTCGGTGATGCCGGGGATGTCGAACAGGCCTTCTTCCGCCAGCTGATCGCGGGTATAGAGCAGGCGCTCCTCACGCTCGGGATGGGTGGCGGAGATGGCCCAGTCGAAGGCGGGGAAGAAGACCACGCCCAGCCGGTTACGGGCTCTCAGGGGATCAGTCATCGTCGTCCAGCATGTTTTCGGCAAAGATGTCGGCGCTGTAGCGCGCATAGGAGATCATCTTGCCCAGGCGGCCCAGAGCCATGGCATAGGCAAGGTTGGTCTCGGCCACGGCCGCGAAGAGCAGGCCGTTGTCGTCTTCCACCACGAAGACGCCGCCGGGCTTCTGCTCATGACGGAAGACCACGCAATGCAGCAGCCCGGGATCGCCCAGGCGGGAAACGAATTCGCAGCCGGGCAGAGGGCTCTCGTCCAGCACGGCCTGCTCCAGGGCGGCATCGGTACGGGGCAGGAAGCGCAGGCGGCCTTCCTCGGCGGTGACGGTATACAGTTCGCTCATGGCAATATCCTTACGTCTTATTCCAGCCCGCTGCCGCGCTGCTTCAGATGCCGCTCCACGGCGGAGAGGCATTGCAGCACCACGTCCTCGGGCTGTTGCGATGCGTCGATGATGGCGATGCGGTCGGGCTCTTCCGCCGCGATGGTCAGATAGCCCTGGCGCACGCGCTCGTGAAAATTGAGGCTCTCGCTGTCGAAACGGCCTTCGGAGAGCACCGTGCCCTCGCGCCGGTTGCGCAGGCCCGCGCGCTCCAGCCCCACGGACACGGGCAGGTCGCAGAGCAGGGTCAGATCCGGTTGCAGGCCGCCGGTGGCCAGATCGTTGGCCCGGCGCAGGCGGTCGGGATCTCGGCCGCGGCCGTAGCCCTGATAGGCCAAGGTGGAGTCGGTATAGCGGTCGCAGATGACGATCTGTCCGGCTTCCACCGCCGGACGGATGATCTCGGCCACATGCTGGGCCCGGTCGGCCAGGAAGAGATAGAGCTCGGCCCGGTTGCACAGGCCGGAATTGCGGGCGTCCAGCAGGATGGGACGCAGGGCGCGCCCCAGACCGCAGCCGCCCGGTTCGCGCGTCAGCAGCACGTCGTGGCCGCGCTTTTCCAGTTCCAGGGCCAGCAGCTGCTGGGCCGTGGTCTTGCCCGAACCTTCTATGCCTTCGAATGTGATGAACATGGCAGCCTCACAGCAGGGAGAGCATCCCGTCCTCCCCGGAAGACTTCCGGGAAGCGCGGGGCTTCTTTTCGACTTTTTCTTCCACCGGCGTCTGCGCGCAGCGGTGCATGGCCCGGCCCAGGGTGGCCTGATAGGGCGTCCAGCTCTCGCCTTCGCCCAGCTGGGCGAACAGGCCCCGGCACTGGGCCATCTTGGCGTCGATGTTGTCCGCATAATGCAGCACGAGGGCCTCGGCGGTCTGCGGCACGCGCACGGCCCCGAATTCCAGCGTACCGTGGTGGCTCAGGACCAGATGCTTGAGATGGCGCTGCAACTCGGGCTCCAGGCCCGATTTTTCCAGATAGGGAGCCAGCATCTCCACGCAGATCTCCAGATGCCCCAGCAGGCGGCCCTCGTCGGTATAATCGTTGGCGATGCCGCCGGAAAATTCGCGGATCTTGCCGAAGTCGTGGAACAGGGCCCCGGCCAGCAGGGTCTGGCGGTCCAGCTCGGGGTACTGGTCGGCCAGACGGCGACAGAGCTTGAAAACGCTCAGGGTATGCTCCAGCAGGCCGCCCGCATAGGCATGGTGCACGCCCTTGGCCGCCGGGCAGGTGCGGAAGGCCTCGCGCAGCTCCTCGTTCTTGAACACGCCGTCCACCAGCTTGCGCCAGGGTTTGTAGCGGAACTCCTCGCGGATCAGGGCCATGAGCTCGTCCATCATGGCATCCAGCGGGTAGGGGCTGGCGGGCATGAAGTCGGCCAGGTCAAGGGCCGCGCCTTCTTCCGGCGAAAGCAGGCGGCCTTCCTCCACCGTGAACTGGAGCTGGTCGCGGAAGGTGCTCACCCGGCCGTGGGCATAGAAGAAGCTGCCCGTATGCAGGGCGGGGAAAGAGGCGCTCAGGGGCGACCAGATCTTGGCCTCCACGCTGCCGCTGGCGTCGGCCAGCACGAGCCGCCAGTACGGCCCGTTGCGCGAGCTGCCCTGTGCGGCCAGGGTGATGACGAAGACGCCTTCCGCTTCGTTGGGGGCCGCCATGTCTTTGACGAAGATGCCTTTTTGCATATATCCTGACTCTGCGGCCAAAGGCCGCCTGTCTTGTATGTTCTGAGGTCCCGGGGTATCCCCGCAGGCCCGCGGGGGCCTGTTTATCCATAAAGATTCCCTTGTTTCAGAGGTATTGTCAAATGCGTGTCCTCCTGACCAACGACGACGGCATCCGGGCCGAGGGCCTGCGTGCCATGTACCGGGCCCTGCGCGAAGCCGGGCATACCGTGCATGTGGTGGCCCCCATGCATGAACAGTCCGGCGTGGGCCATTCCCTGACCTTTTTCGATCCCCTGCGCGCCCACAAGATCGAGGAACCCGACTTCGAAGGTCTGGGCCTGTACGGCACCCCCACGGACTGCGTGAAGCTGGCCCTGGGCAACCTGCTGAAAAAGCGGCCCGACATGGTCATCTCGGGCATCAACGCGGGCAGCAACGTGGGCCCGGACATCCTCTATTCCGGTACCGTGGGCGCCGCCACCGAAGCCGCCCATGAAGACCTGCCCAGCATGGCGCTCTCCTGCGATGCCGGCGGCGGCCACCCGGACATGGATGCCATCGCCCGCCACGCCGTGGAGCTGGCCACGCGCATCGACTGGAAAAAGGTGGCCCACCGCCGCGTCATCAACGTCAACTATCCCCGCGGCCCGCTGTCCGAGGCCAAGGGCCTGCGCATCTGCCCGCAGACCAGCGCCGTGTGGAAGAACGCCTACGCCGAACGCAAGGACCCGCGCGGCGAGCCCTATTGGTGGCTGGAAGGCGAGATCCCGCCGCACACCATCAACGCCGGTTCGGACAAGGACCTGCTCAATCGCGGCTATATCACCGTGACGCCCCTGCGTTTCGAGTTCACGGACCACGAAAGCCTGCGCAGTCTGGAGGACATGCTGCTTTCCTAGACAGCATACGGCCCCTGCGGGTGCCGATTTTATGAATTTTTCCACGACCGCCCCAAAGTCATTCCCCTTTGGGGCTTTTTTTTATATAATGAATCGCTTCGTTGCGGCTGCCCCACAACAGTCCTTCCGGCATGCATCCCTGCCGGATCAGACGGCGGCCGCCGATACATCAGACAGGCCGGCCGGACAGGCTTTTTCTGTCCGCCTTCCCATTTTATCCCACACTCGCGCATGGTGCGCGCAGTGTCGTATCGCACCTGGTGCAGGAGGAATCCATGCCGCTTATCGGGCCTAAGGAAATGTTCGCCGCCGCCTATGCGGGCCGGTATGCTGTGGGCGCGTTCAACGTCAACAACATGGAAATCGTGCAGGGCATCATGCAGGCCGCCTCGGAGGAAAAATCCCCCGTGATCCTTCAGGTCTCTTCGGGCGCGCGCAGCTATGCCGGGCAGAAATACCTCATGAAGCTGGTGGAAGCCGCCCTGGCCGAGGATCCTTCCGTGCCCGTGGTGGTGCATCTGGACCACGGTTCCAGCTTCGAGCTGTGCCGCGACTGTATCGACGGCGGTTTCACCTCCGTGATGATCGACGGCTCGCACCTGCCCTATGAAGAAAACATCGCCCTGACCAAGCAGGTGGTGGAATACGCCCACCCGCGCGGCATCTGGGTGGAAGCCGAACTGGGCAAGCTGGCCGGTGTGGAAGAGCATGTGAGCAATGCCGACCATGTGTACACCGACCCCGACCAGGCCGTGGACTTCGTGGAGCGCACGGGCTGCGACTCCCTGGCCGTGGCCATCGGCACCAGCCACGGTGCCTACAAGTTCAAGGGCGAAGCCAAGCTGGACTTCGAACGCCTGGAAGAGATCGGCAAGCGCCTGCCCGGCTATCCGCTGGTGCTGCACGGCGCCTCCAGCGTGCCCCAGGAATTCGTGGAAGCCTGCAACAAGTTCGGCGGCCAGGTGGGCGGCGCCCGCGGCGTGCCGGAAGACATGCTGCGCAAGGCTGCCGGCATGGGCGTATGCAAGATCAATGTGGATACCGACATCCGTCTGGCCGTGACCGCCTCCATCCGCCAGTATCTGGTGGAACATCCCGAAGCCTTCGACCCCCGCGCGTACCTGAAACCCGCGCGACAGGCCGTCAAGGATATGGTCGCCCACAAGATCCGCAACGTCATGGGATCTTCCGGCAAGGCCTAAACCAGTATCTCACGCCGCCTCCACCGGGGAGGCGGCGTTTTCCATCTCTCTCGCGTGAAGGAGCGCAACATGTCCGTATCTTTGGGGATGAACGGCTTTGGCCGCATCGGTCGTTATCTGCTGCGTCTGCTGGCTGACTCGGAAGACATCCGCATCACCGCCATCAACGCCCGCGCCGACAATGCTTCGCTGGCCCACCTTTTCAAATACGACTCGGTGTACGGTATTTTCCCCGGCACCGTCGATCATGACGACAACGGCATCATCATCAACGGCCGTCATATCGAAGTCACCCGCTGCAAGACCGGCGAATGGGAATGGGCCCGCCTTGGCATCGACATCGCCGTGGAGACCACCGGTACCCTGAAAAAGCGCGAGGACGCCGCCCAGCACCTGCAGTGCGGCGCCAAGAAGGTCGTGGTCTCGGCCCCCTGCAAGGAAGCCGACGCCACCATCGTCATGGGCGTCAATGACGACATCTACGATGCCGCCGCCCATACCGTGCTTTCCGCTGCCTCCTGTACCACCAACTGTCTGGCTCCCGTGGCCAAGGTCCTCAACGATGCCTTCGGCATCCGCCACGGCCTGATGACCACCATCCACTCCTACACCATGAGCCAGCGTATCCTGGACGGTTCCCACAAGGACCTGCGCCGTGCCCGCGCCGCCTGCGTGTCCATGATCCCCACCTCCACCGGCGCGGCCAAGGCCCTGGCCCTGGTGGTGCCCGCCCTCAAGGGCAAGCTGGACGGCATGGCCGTGCGCGTGCCCACCCCCGACATCTCCCTGGTGGACCTGACCTGCGAGCTGGAAAAGCCCGCCACCGCCGAAGAGATCAATGCCGCCCTCAAGGCCGCCCATGACGGCGCCCTGCACGACAATATGGGCTACTGCGACGAGCCCCTGGTCTCCATCGACTTCAAGGGCAGCACCCACGGCGGCGTCGTGGACGCCCTGTCCACCCAGGTCATGGACGGCACCATGGCCAAGCTCATCATCTGGTACGACAACGAATCCGGCTTCACCAACCAGCTGGCCCGCCTGCTGCGCAAGGTGGCTGCCAGCCTGTAAGGCTGCCGTACGGTAACGAAGACGACAAGGACGGCCCGCGAGGGCCGTCCTTTTTTCATGCCTGATGGTCTGGAGGGAAAAGCAGTGTGTTACGAACGGGACCGCCCGTCCTGCCAGTAACGCCGGCAAAGATAGTCCAGCAGGCGGGCGTAGTCCGGCTGCGCCGTCAACGGTTGCAGCAACTCTTCGGGTGCAAGGAAGAGCACAGGCTCCCGGACAAGTGCGTTCCATGCCCCGGCAAGATCCCCCTGCCGTCCTGCGATGACCGCACAGCCTGAACGAAGGGCCGTATTGCCGTGCGGGATGACCACGATATGCGTGAACGACGTGGCCTGTCCGTTACGGGACGGGTCCTGCGTCATCTTCCAGCCCAGCAGGGTCTGGCGCATGAGCTGGTAATACGGCTCGGTCAAAAGCTCTTCAAAAAACGTGGAACCCACGTCACTGTTGCAAAAGGTGAAGGGACTGCCGTCACGGGTAAAGAAACTCCTGTAGCGCCAGAGGCGATTATCCCCCCTGCTGCCGGGCTTCTTCTCGCGCTTGGAAGGATAACTTTCCGTATATTTCCATTCGATGAGGAACAGCCGGATGTTCCCCTGGGCGTCCCGTCCTTTCATGACCGCATCCACAGATGTGGCATTGGCCCCCCGGGTCAACGATCTGCCCCGCTGCTCCTCATTGAGGTAGCTTCCGCCCCCTGTGACCTCAAATTCCACGAACATGTCACATGCATGGATGCCCACGGGCAAGGCTTCCACCATGTCCGGACGCAGCCCTTGCAGCAGCAAGGTGGCCGCCTTCCCGTCACGACTCAAGGGGAAAAGATGGTTGAGACAGGCCACCTGCGAAGAAAGCACATGGCCGGTGGGCAGACTGCACACATGACCGGCGACCACCCTTTCCCCGCCGGAACGCCAGAAACGCAGTCTTCCGTCCGCTCCCGGCAAATGGCCGTTGAAATAGAGCAGCACCTCGTCCCGTATCGGGGCAAAAAGATTTTTTTCAGGTGCCTGCAGGACGAATGGCTGTGCCTGTCCGTTGAACTTCCCGCCACCGGGATCTCCTTCGAACAGATGGGCAAGCTGCCGCAGGTGCTGTTCTTTCTGGGCTTTCCAGTATGTCATGATGTTCCCTCCCACTCTAAAAAATATAGGCGGGAGTTCCCCGTCTCGCAAGGGAGCTCCCGCCGTCGCGGCTGTCAGGCCGGGCAGCCGCAGGGCCGCCGGAGCTGTCCCTTGCCCGTGTTGGCATATGTGTTGGAAGGGCAGACAAGAAACGCGCCCCGGCGGCAGGATCGAGAGTGCCCTGCGGACGTTCCACCTGATGGAATACAGAAAAATACTTTGGCAAAGAGGGGAGGGCCCCACAAAGAAAAAGGGGCCTCCCGGTGAGGCCCCTTTCCAGATGGCGACGCGGCGGTCTCGTCCCGCAGCGTTAGTTGTGGTTGTAGAAGTTGATGAGGCAGCCGTCCAGAATAATCTGGCGTTCGTCGACGGTCAGGTCGCCCAGGCGCAGTTCCACGGCCTCCACGGCCCCGGCAGCGCTCACCAGCCAGCCGGTGATGCCGGCGGCATCCTGTTCCACGGCGGTACGGATGCCGGGCAGGACGAAGCAGTCGCCCACGCTGAGCTTCTGCGCCAGAGCGGCATCGGCCAGCAGGGGCAGCATGCCCCAGTTGATGAGGTTGGAACGGTAGCGCTTGGTGGCGTATTCGGCGGCCACGTTGGCCCAGCCGCCCAGCACCTTCTGGCAGGAAGCGGCCTGCTCGCGGGCGGAGCCGTCACCGGGTTTGAGGGCGAAGATGGTGGAACCGATGCCGGTGTCCTTCAGACCGGCGCCCAGCACCGCGGCATAGACCTCAGGCTGCGCGGCCTTGAGGGGGGCCAGCATGCCTTCCAGCTTCGCCAGCAGGGCGGCATCGGCAGGATCGGCCAGACGGGCCTTTTCCATGGCCTGCACGTCCTTGGCGCGGCCCACATAGGCGGGGTCCTTGCGCGACAGGGTGAACTCGGAAAGCTTGAGCGGGTTGGAGCGCAGGGACGAGGTCTCGCCCGAGGGGATGAGCTCGTCGGTGGTGGTCACGGGGTCGGTGATGACCGAAGCCAGCGGCAGCACCAGGTTTTCCGGCAGGGGGCTCATGGACGGCCAGTCGGCGATGTTGGGACCGCGCTTGAGTTCCGCGGCGGCATCGGCCTTGCCGAAACCGTTGTAGACGCGGCGCTGGTAGATGCCCGCATCGAAAGTGTAGGTAGTGTCCACGGCCAGCTTGTCCCAATCCAGTTCCGTGGCCGGGGTCAGGCGGCCGCCGTTGGCGGCGGTGGCGGCGATGGAGCGGGCGTCCATGAGGGCCACGGCAGAGATCTGGCCGTTGCCGGGCTTGGAGCCTTCGCGGTTGGGGAAGTTGCGGGTGGAGTGGCGGATGGACAGGGCGCCGTGGGCAGGCGTGTCGCCCGCGCCGAAGCAGGGACCGCAGAAGGCGTTCTTGATGACCGCACCGGCGGCCATGAGCTTGGCAGCGGCGCCGTTGCGCACCAGGGCGATGGCCTGGGGTTCGCTGGCGGGATAGACGGAAAGCGAGAACTCGCCGCAGCCGGTGCTCCGGCCGTCCAGGATGGAGGCGGCCATACAGCAGTTCTCGAACGAACCGCCCGCGCAACCGGCGATGATGCCCTGGTCCACCCAGACGCCGCCGTCATGGATCTTGTCGCGCAGCTTCAGGCCTTCACCGGCCTTGCCGAACTGCTTGCGGGCCTCTTCTTCCACGGCGGCGAACAGCTCGTCGGCATGGCGCACCACTTCGGCCACGGGATAGGCGTTGCTGGGATGGAAGGGCAGGGCCATCATGGGCTCGATGGCGGACAGGTCCACGCGGATGCAGCGGTCGAAGCAGGCGGGCTTGTCGTGACGCAGCTCGGTGTAATCGTCGGCGCGGCCGTGCATGGCCAGGTAATCGCGCACCTTGTCGTCCGTGGTCCAGATGGAGGACAGGCAGGTGGTCTCGGTGGTCATGACGTCGATACCGCAGCGGTATTCCACGGAAAGGCCCGCCACGCCGGGGCCGGCGAATTCCATGACCCGGTTCTTGACGAAGCCGTTCTTGAACACGGCGCCGATGAGGGCGATGGCGATGTCCTGCGGGCCCACGCCGGGACGGGGAGCGTTCTCCAGCCAGACCAGCACCACTTCGGGACGGGCCACGTCGTAGGTCTTGCCCAGCAGCTGCTTGACCAGCTCGGGGCCGCCTTCGCCCACGGCCATGGTGCCCAGGGCGCCGTAGCGGGTGTGGCTGTCGGAGCCCAGGATCATCTTGCCGCAACCGGCCATCATTTCACGGGCGTACTGGTGGATGACCGCCAGATGGGGCGGCACGAAGATGCCGCCGTACTTGCGGGCGGCGGTCAGGCCGAAGAGGTGGTCGTCCTCATTGATGGTGCCGCCCACGGCGCACAGGCTGTTGTGGCAGTTGGTGAGCGCGTAGGGCATGGGGAAGCGTTCCAGGCCGCTGGCGCGGGCCGTCTGGATGATGCCCACATAGGTGATGTCGTGCGAGGCCAGGGCGTCAAAACGCAGGCGCAGGGTGGGGTCGTCCCCGGCAGCCGTGTTGTGGGCGGCCAGGATGTTCCAGGCCAGGGTATTTTGACGGGCAGCGGCGCAGTCGATGCCGCGCGCCGCGGCTTCTTCCTGTTCCATCAGGGTGTTGCCCTGCACAATGACCGGTTTGTCGCTCAGTTGGATCATCTTGCTTCCTGCGTAGTCTGTGCTGTGCCGTGATGGCGATAAAAGGCAGGCCCGGCCTTTCCCCGTCCACGGCGACGGGGCGATGCGCAAGCATCCGGCGGGCGTGAAATTTTGCACCAGATACTATGCCACAGGCCAAAATGCTTTGGCAATGCCCGGAAGGGGCGCGCGTTTTTTGGGGGGGGAAGCCCCCCCTTTACTGGCGCGAAAAGGGGCCCTTCCCCAAAAGCCCTCCATCCTCCCCCGAACGCACTCTATCTTGAAGGGTGCCAAGCGGCACCACTCCTATGATTTTTCTGTGCTGAAGGTCCCCAACGGGCCCCACCAGCAAAAAAAGTTCTCTTGAGCTCCAGTGGGCGCATGGGGCCAGACGCAAAAAGGACGCCGTGAGGCGTCCTTTTTCATATATTAGGGAAGGAAGAGCGGCTCTATTCCACGGTCACGCTCTTGGCCAGGTTGCGGGGCTGGTCCACGTCCTTGCCCAGATAATCGGCCATCTCGTAGCTGAACAGCTGCATGGCGGGCAGGGCCATGAAACCGGCCAGGGGAGCGGGCAAGGCGGGAATCTCCCAGACATCGTCCACGGCCAGATCCATGCCCGGATTGGTCAGGGCGATGACCTTGCCCTGACGGGCCTGCACTTCCACGATGTTGGATTTCACCTTGGGGAAGAGGGCGTCGTCCAGAGCCAGGGCAAAGGTGGGGAAGGCCGGATCGATGAGGGCGATGGGACCGTGCTTCATCTCGCCGGCGGCATAACCTTCGGCATGGATGTAGGAAAGCTCCTTGAGCTTGAGCGCCCCTTCCAGGGCCAGCGGGTAGCAGTGGCCGCGGCCCAGATAGAAGAAGTTGCGGGCCTGGGCATAGGCACGGGCCAGCTGGCGGGCCTTCTCGTGCATGGCGGGCAGGGCGGCATCCAGCTGGGAGGGCAGGGATTCCAGCAGGGCGATCTGGCGGGCGCGGGCCGCCGCGTCCATGATGCCCTGACGGCCGCCCCAGTACAGGGCCACCAGCGCCAGCATCAGCATCTGGCTGCACATGGCCTTGGTGGAGGCCACGCTGATCTCGGGCCCGGCCTGGGTGTAGATGACGGCCGAGGACTCGCGGGCGATGGACGAACCCACCACGTTGCACAGGCCCAGCACCGGCACGCCGTGTTCGCGGGCGATGCGCAGGGCGGCCAGGGTATCGGCGGTCTCGCCGCTCTGGCTGATGACCAGCACCATGTCGTCCTTGTCCAGGGGCAGGCTCTCGCGGTAGCGGAACTCGGAAGCGATCTCCAGCTGCACCGGCACCTTGGCCCAGGGCTCGATAAGATGCCGCGCCCAAAGGCCGGAATGGTAGGACGTGCCGCAGGCCACGATATGCAGACGGCGCGGTACGGGCAGGGCGTCCAGCTCGGGCAGGAGCACGGTGTCACGGGCGGCGTTGAGGCGGCCGCTCAGGCCATCCACGATGACCTGGGGCTGCTCGAAGATCTCCTTGAGCATGAAGTGGCGGTAGCCGCCCTTCTGGGCCGCCTGCATGTCCCACTGGATGGTCTGGGGCTCATGCTCCACGGGAGAAAGGTCGGCCAGGCTCAGGATCTCATACTCGGAATTGGTGGCGTGCACGATCTCGCCGTCTTCCAGAAAGACCACCGTGCGCGTGTAGGGCAAAAAGGCCGGGATGTCCGAAGCCACGAAGTGCTCGCCCGTGCCGATGCCGAAGATGAGCGGGGCGGACATGCGCGCGGCCCAGATCTCACCGGGATATTCCCGGCTCATGAGACAGACGGCATAGGCGCCGTGGGCCCGGCGCAGGGCCGCGGCAAAAGCCTTGAGCAGGTCGGCTTCCTGCTTGTGGCAGTCGGCGATGAGGTTGACCAGCACTTCCGTGTCGGTCTCGGAATGGAAGACATAGCCCTTCTGCAGCAGCTCTTCCTTCAGTTCCTGATAGTTCTCGATGATGCCGTTATGCACGATGGCCAGGCGGCCGTCGTTGGAAGCATGGGGATGGGCATTGCGCTCGGCGGGCACGCCGTGCGTGGCCCAGCGGGTATGGCCCATGGCGCAGGTGGCCATGGAAACAGGCTCCTTGGCCAGCTTTTCCTCAAGGGCGGAAAGCTTGCCCTGGGCACGGGTGATGCACAGCTCGCCGCGCTGCACGCAGGCAACGCCCGCGGAATCATAGCCGCGGTATTCAAGACGCCGCAGGCCTTCGATGACCACAGGCACCGCCGGACGGTGCCCGGCATATCCGATAATGCCACACATGGTGACCTCCTATGCGATAAGGGATGGCGGAGAGGGGAGCTTTTTTGAGGGGGGAAGGGAACCTTTTCCTGGCGGAAAAAAGGTTCCCTTCCCCCCTCAAACTCCCCCCATCCTTCCAAAAACCGCTCATATGCTGTTTTGCCCCACAGGGCAATCCCTGCTCCGGGACGTACGGCGCCCGAAAAAATCAGGGAAAAATGCCGCAGGGAACGGCTATTTTGTCAGTAAAGTCCCGGCCCGGCAAGTGCCCCTCAGGAGGGGCCCCCGGGAGGGCGGAGACCCGCCCCTTGCATCCCCGGAAAAAGCGTGCTTTTCCCATCCATATGGCCGCCTGGAGACATCTGGTCTGCCTTTCTGTTCCCGCAAGCTAAAAGCAAACCGTCCGCGAGTAGTTATGGTCCCGTGACTTCGGGTCATGCCCGGCAATGTCATACAATAAAAAAGAGGCTGCCCTTGCGGGCAGCCTTTAATAAGCGGGTTTTGGGGGAGGAGGGGTTCCTCCCCCAGCCTTTATCTTTCCTAGATAGTGTCGTCAAATTCAAAAGTATGTTATAATCTCTTCACTTACAATGAGGAGAGACCATATGGCGGCACA
>NZ_JABAFY010000039.1 GCF_012843875.1 Desulfovibrio piger
AGCGTCTTTAGGCGCAGCCGGTAACAGGCCCTTACAGGGCCAGAGCAAACCACCCGCTTTGCGGGTGGTTCTGATTTTTTAGCGGGGAGGGAAGGACTAGTTCTTGCGGATGGAGCGGGAGACGAAATCCAGGGTCTCGTCATAGAGCTCCGGCAGGGCATAGGGGGTCAGCACGCGGGTACGGTTGGCACCCACCATCAGGGAGATGATGACCTGCGCCGTGGCCTTGCTGTCCACATTGACGATGCTGCCGTCGCGGATGCCGCGCTGGATCTGCTCTTCCAGTTCACGATGCACCTGGGCGAACATGGAATCCATCTGTTCCCTGTCCGTCTTGGTCTTCATATCGCTGTACGGGGAGCAGCGCACCAGCACCAGCCAGTTGGAGTCCTTGTCCACAGAGAAGTCCAGATAGGCCTTGCAGAAGTGCATGACGGCATCATAGCCGCAGGCCGCATCAGCCGTGGCCTGGCGCAGCTTGACCAGAAAATGTTCCAGCACATCGAGTCCCGAGGCCAGGAACAGTTTTTCCTTGTTGCCATAGTGATGCGTCAGCAGTCCAAGGGCCACACCAGCCCGGTCGGAAATCTTCTTGAAGGTGGTTTCCACATAGCCACATTCACCAAAAAGTTCCTTGGCGGCCTGGAGCAGGGCTTCTTTTTTATTTTTTGCAGTCATGGTCATTGCGGGGGTTAAGCGTCTTTTTCACAATCGGCCAGAACTGTTTACTCGCTCAATGAAGGCAAGTCAATGCATGGCGCCTATCCTTTACGCGTCCGACGGAAGGAGTTCTGGGCATAATCGCCCAACCGTTCCAGACGGCGGTCCACCATATCGTAGAGGCTGCCGGGCGTGAATGTATCGTCCTTGCGGCGGCGTCCCACGGGCAGCCCCGTGAGCAGGGTCAGGGCCTCTTCGATACTGCGGACGGCATAGATGGCGAACTGTCCCTTTTCCACGGCCTGGAGCACATCCGGGGAGAGCATCAGGTGATCCACATTGTCGTGGGGGATGATGACCCCCTGACTGCCCGTGAGACCATGCCGTGCGCAGACTTTGAAGAAACCTTCGATCTTCCGCGTCACGCCGCCCACGGCCATGATCTGCCCGGAATGGCTGACCGCGCCCGTGAAGGCCAGGTCGAGCCGCACGGGCACATCGGCAAGGGCGGAGAGCAGGGCCACCAGCTCCGCACCGGAAGCGGAGTCGCCTTCGATACCGGCATAGCTTTGTTCAAAGTAGAGCGACCCGGCCAGAACAAGAGGTTTCTTGCGGGCAAAGAGATTGGTCAGGTAGCTCTTGAGGATCATCATGGCCTTGGTATGGATGGGGCCGCCCAGTTCGGCTTCCCGCTCCAGGTCGATGATGCCTTCATGACCGACGCCCACGGTACAGGAGATGCGGTGGGGCAGGCCGAATTCAAAATCACCGTAGCCGGTGACCGACAGGCCGTTGACCTGACCGATGGCACTGCCTGAAGTACAGACCTTGATCATCTCGCGGTCGTACTCTTCCATGAAGATCTCTTCCACCAGATTGGCCCGATAGGTGCGCGCCGCATAGGAACGCTCCATGATATCACCGGTGACGATCTCGGCGCCTTCCATGCCTGCCAGGGCGTCCCCCTCGATCATCTGCTCGCGCAGCAGCGGGAACTTGAGCGACAGGCGGCGCTGGTCCTCGCACAGATGCGAGCCCAGATCCACTAGCCAGGCCAGAGCCGTGCGGTCGAAGGGCCGCAGGCCGGATTCTTCCGCGATGCGGGCGATGACCGACAGATAGAAACGGACGCCGGCGGCATTGCGGTCCATGCGTTCGGCCATCTGGGCCTTGATGCGGAACAGCTTGGCGAAGCGGTCCTCATTGAGGACCAGGGCTTCGTACAGGTCTTCCGTACCGATAAGCACGACCTTGAGATCCAGCTTCAGGGGCTCGGGGTTGATGCCCTTGGTGCGGATGGCGGCATCCGGGGTCTCCGCGCCGTCTTCGATGCGCAGGGAATTGGCCCGCAGGGCCCGCAGCAGACCTTCCCAGGCATTGGGATGCTGCAGCAGGTCTTCCGCCCGCAGGACGAGGAAGCCCCCGTTGGCCTTGTGCAGGCTCCCGGCCCGCACAAGGGTGAAATCCGTCACCAGAGCGCCCAGCTCGGATTCCCGCTCGATACAGCCCAGCAGGTTGGACGCGGTGGGATGGTCTTCCACCACGATGGGGGCGCCGCTGAGCTGGCTGTTGTCCACGAAGACATTGACGTCATAGCGGTACAGCGGATCGCCCTGCGGCGGCAGGGGCGCATGGGGGACATCCGGGCCGGACTGGCCGGCCTCCCGGGGCAGGAAGGCTTCGGTGTTCTTCAGGATGTCCGCGCGCAGGCTGACAAAGTACTGTTCTAGGGCCTCGCTCTGGCAGGCCTTGAGCAGTTTTTTCTGGGCCGGGAGCAGCAGGGCGTCCAGCACCTGGGCCATGACGGTCTGTTCCAGGTTGCGCTCGTCGTCATGGAAGCTTTCCTCGGCCTTGCTCAACTGGCGCATGAAGCTGGCCATGCTCTGAACCAGGGTCTCCCCGCGCCGCTTGAGGGTCATGCGCAGGCTGTCGTCCAGATGTTCGAACTCTTCCTCGCTCAGCCGCTTGCCCTTGACCAGCGGATACAGGGTCAGGCTGCCGCCTTCGTCCATGTCGAGATGGAAGCCCTTGTGCTGGGCCACGGAGGTCATCTTGCTCAGCAGGCCGCTGCGGACCTTCTGGAAGCTGTCCACCAGCCGGGCACGCTGCTTGACGAAGGGCGCGGCTTCGAAGCGGCGGGGCAGTTCATGCAGGATGGCGTCCACGGTGGAGGTCACGCACTGCTTGAACTTTTTGCCCTGACCGGCAGGCAGGGAAAGCAGGCGCGGCCGGTCGGGGTCATCAAAGTTGTGGACATAGACCAGATCCGGCGGCGTCGGCCGTTTGCGGGCCTGCGGGCCAAGATAGGAGAGCAGGGTATAGCTGCGCCCCAGATTGGCATCGCCGGAGACATAGACATTGTAGCCACAGGCCCTGATGTTCAGGGCCATGTCCAGAGCCTGCATGGCGCGAGGCTGGAAAGCGTTGCGGCTGCCCGCCCCGTTGCGGGGCAAGGGGATCTCCCGGCTGTCCTGCCAGGGGATGCGTTCGGGATCGAACGTCGCGTGCAGTCGCGATGTGGGCAGAGGAAGGATCTTGGGCATCATTACTACCGGTTTTCAGCATACAGGCGGTCAAGGATGTCCTTGCCGCCCTTGTCCAGAAGATGACGGGCCAGGGCAAAGCCCGTTTCGCGTGCCGTGGCGGCCGTACCTTCCTGCTGTTCGCGCAGGATGACGCTGCCGTCCACTTCGGCCACCAGGCCGTCCAGGATGAAGCGCTCGTCGTCCAGCATCTCCGCATGACCGGCGATGGGCACCTGACAGCCGCCGTCCAGACCGGCCAGGAAACCGCGCTCGGCTTCCACACAGATGCGGGTGGGGCGGTGTTCCATGCGGGACAGCAGTTCCAGCACTTCACTGTCATCACCACGGCATTCGATGCCCAGGGCACCCTGGCCCACGGCGGGCACGAAGGAGGCCGCCTCGAAATGGTGCATGCGGTCCGCGGAAAGACCCAGACGCTTGAGCCCGGCGGAGGCCAGCACGATGGCGTCGTATTCGCCTTCCTTCATCTTGCGCAGGCGGGTATCCACATTGCCGCGCAGGGAAAGGATCTCCAGGTCGGGACGCAGATTGAGCAGCTGGGCCTGGCGGCGCAGGCTGCTGGTGCCCACGCGGGCCCCCTGGGGCAGTTCGTCCAGAGAGGCGTAGCGGTTGGAGAGCAGGCAGTCCACGCAGATCTCACGCTGGGGCACGCAGCCCAGAACGAGGCCCTCGGGCAGGACCATGGGCACGTCCTTGATGCTGTGCACGGCCAGGTCGGCGGAACCGTCCAGCAGGGCTTCCTCGATCTCCTTGACGAACAGGCCCTTGCCGCCCACCTTGGACAGGGGGACATCCAGGATGATGTCGCCGCGGGTCTTGATGACGCGCAGGCTGATGTTCAGGCCCGGTTCCAGGGACTCCAGGCAGGCTTTGACGTGTTCGGCCTGCCAGAGGGCCAGCTGACTGCCGCGGGTGGCGATGACAAGATTTTTGCGCATGGCGTCTCCTAGTGGCCGCAGGTGGCGCAGTTACCGCCGGAGCAGCCGGCGCAGCCGCCGGAAGAGGCGGGCATGGAAGGAGCGAAGGAGTCATCGCCGCCGTTGCCGCCGCTGCAGTGAGCGCAGCGGGACATCAGCTTGCGGGTCTCGGCCGCGCCGCAATGGGGGCAGGCGGGCAGGTCATCGCCAAAGACAAGTTCCTCAAAATCCTTGCCGCATTTGGTGCAAGTGTATTCGTAGATGGGCATGGTCGTGTAACCTCTTACTGCGGATCGACGGTCTGGATCGCCGTCACGTTTTCGAAAAGATAGTAATCCACCAGCCTGCAGACAAGATGGCCGGCGGCAAAAAGCAGTTCATGGACAAGGGAGGCAGGGGCCCCGGAAGCATCCGGGACATCGATCACGAGCCCGGGCAGGGACAGACCCGCGACAGGACGCCCGCAAAGAGTGATGCAGGACATGCCGGTCTCCTGCGCCAGTGCCAGCACGGGGCCCATGGCCGTCTGTGCTGTGTCGGGGAGGAATGTCAGGAGCGCATCCCCGGGCCGGGCCAGAGCCTCGAGCTGCCGCAGGGCCGCTCTGTCCGCCGTCTGCCCCCCCGGGCTCCCGGCCGGCAGCAAGATGGCCGGCAGCGCCGGCCGGTCGAGATCGAGCCGGTCAAGCAGGGCCTGGGCTGCGGCACGGGCACAAATACCGGCGGCCCCTTCGCCCAGGACGAGCACCTTGCCGTCATGGATAAGGCAGCGGGCCATATGCAGGGCCGCCTTCTGCAAAAGGGGCGTTCTTTCCTGGAAAAAGACCTCGCGCAGGCGGGCGCCTGTCCGGCTGTATGTCGTTATGATGTCCTGCGCTGTCTGCATGGTGTCGTCCTGATGGCCTGCGGCCGTACCATTTTTAAGACAAAGCAACTGCCCTGACAAGATAAAAAGCCTCTTCCCACTTGCACTGCGCGCGCCTATAACGTAGAGAAAAAGGATGCAAAGCAAAGCCCGCCATATTCTCGTGGTCCGCAAGGCCAACAGTGACCGTGCGGCACGTCTTGAAGCTGAAATCGGTGCCTGGCTGCGCGCCAGGGGACACTCTGTCACGGCCATCAGCGGAGGGTTTGACGATCCCGCCTATGCTCTTCCCGATCTGGATTTTGCCGTTGTCCTGGGAGGGGACGGCACCATGCTGGGTGTGGCCCGTCGGGTGGCAGGCCGGGGCATCCCCCTGCTGGGCATCAATTTCGGCCGGGTCGGCTTCTTGGCCGACATCCAGCCGGAGCAGTGGGAGAAGGGCCTTGCCGATTCCCTGGCAGGCATCACTCCCGAGCGTACCTGTATGGCCCTGCAATGGAAAGTCGTACGCAATGAAAGCACGCTCGCCAAGGGCGTGGCCGTCAATGACGTCGTCCTCAGCCGGGCGGCCCTCTCGCGGCTCGTCAACATGGACATCGGCGTGGACGGGCAGGAGATGTGCCGTCTGCGCAGTGACGGCGTGATCATCTCCACCCCCATCGGCAGTTCGGGCTACAGCGTCTCCGCCGGAGGCCCGCTGCTGTACCCGAGCCTCAACTGCATGGTGTTCACGCCCATCTGTCCTTTCCTGAATACCATCCCCCCCATGGTCTTTCCCTATAAGACCCGCTTCTGTATCGACCTGCTGCCCGGTACCACCGAGACCTACATCACGGTGGACGGTCAGGAAGGCCTGCTGCTCCAGGTGGGGGACCGGGTGGAGGTGACGGGGCTGGAAGACGCCGTCTGCTTTGTGGGCAAGGAAATGCCGTTTTTTGAACGCTTGCGGACGCGCGGCTTCGTGACGGATATGGCATCGGGCGCCAAACACAAGTGAGGCCCGCATGAATGGGAACGCGCCGCGCCGCATGGCTGATGTCCGGCTGGGAAAAGATGCCTGCTTCGACGCATGGCTGTACAATCTGTTCATCGACAACAACCTTGTCCATGGCCTCAATCCGCACATCGTTGCCAGTCCTGAACAGCTGAAATTCATGGTAGCCGGCGGCCCCGGCAGCGTGTATCTTCCCTGTTCGGACGCCATGTTCGCCTTGCTGTGCGAGCCGACCATGCCCCGACGGCTGCAAAAAGAGTACAATCGCGCCTGGCGCATCCTCGTGCGCCTTGTACGGTCCCTCGTGACGGACAGGATGCAGCGCCGGGCGCTGTTGCTGTTCTGTCGTTACCGCTTCCGCAGTGCGGTTGCCCAGCATACGCTTTTGCCGCCGCGTCTCATCAAGCGCATGACCAACATCGTCTTGGCCCAGGGGCTGGGCGATGGCGATCCCTGGCGGCAGCGCCGCCATGCGCTCAATATCCTGCAGCGCGAGATTCTGCGCTCGGAGAGCGTGCGTACCGCCCTTGAAGGCATGCCGGTAGCTCCGCTGCCGGATACGCTCGAGGCGGCCCGGGCCCGGCTGGATGCCTGCAGCCTGGTCCGTCATTTGTTCCTTTCCGCCTATACGCTGGAGCTGAAGACCGCCGTCCCCGACAGGATATTTTTGGAAGAAGAGTTCCACCGCGCGGAGCAGAAGGCTACGGAGCTGGAAAGCTACCTGGATGACCTGGCCTCCCGGCCGCGGACCATCCTGTATCTGTGTGATGCCGACGGCGGGGTGGTCTTCGATCTGGCGGTGGTGCGCAAGCTGCTGCGCATGCAGCATCGTGTCATTTTTGCCGTCAAGGACGGTTTCTTCTTCTATGCGCCCACCTTGGATGACGTGGAAGAGGATCCTGTCCTGCGTGAGGAGCTGAAGCAGGACTATATCGTTCGTGACGCCCACCTGAGCAAGAGCCAGCTGCTGCGCCATCTGCGCGAGCACCGTCTGCTGGTCATCAGCGACGGGACGCGTGAGCGGCTCAACCTGTACCGGGTCTCCATCAGTTTTTCCCGTGCCTGGAAGGAAGCGGACCTTATCCTGGCCAAGGGCTGGCGTTCGGCCGACATGCTGCTGGGCACCAGCTGCGAGTTCACCCGCGATATCCTTTGCTACTGGCATGACGGCGCGAACATGCATCTGGCCCTGCGCCGGCATGCGCCCGGGGTAAAAAAATTGACCGAGCAGGACGTGGCGGCCCATGCGGACGGCATCATCGCCCGCATGCGCGAGGCCCGCATGAACGGCCGTACGGTCATGTTCTACAGCTGCATCATCGGCAGCATCCCCGGCGAGACCCAGACCGCCATCTCACTGGCACGGACCTTTGTGGGCGATCTGCGCAAACGCCTGGACAACGTCCTGATCGTCAATCCTGCCGAGCATTTCGTGGAGGGCATGGACGGGGACGACCTCATGTTCATGTGGGAGCGCGTGCAGCGGAGCGGCTTCATCGACGTCTGGCGTTTCCAGACGTTTGCTGATATCGAAGAAAGCTTCCGGCTCATGGGACGCAAGGTCCCGCCCATCTGGTCCGGCAAGGACGCCACTTTTTCTACCGGCTGCACCCAGGAGATGCGCATAGCCCTGGACGTGCAGCGGCAAAACAGGGAAATGCAGATCATCGGGCCCGATCCGGCCCGCTTTACACGGCGTGGCGAGTACGGCGTCGGCAAATATTTCGACGCGACCATCAGCCGTTCCTAACATCTGGTTCACGGAGTTTTTCATGCCTGCATATGAAGCCGTCATCGGCTTGGAAGTCCACGTACAACTGGCTACGGCCACCAAACTTTTCTGCTCCTGCCCCACCAGTTTCGGGCAGGCTCCCAACAGCAATGTCTGCGAAGTCTGCGGCGGCATGCCCGGTGCCCTGCCCATGCTTAACCGGCAGGCCGTGCACTATGCCTGCCTGGTGGGCCTTGCCACCAACTGCAGCATCCACCGCAATTCCATTTTCGCCCGCAAAAACTATTTTTATCCCGACCTGCCGTCCGGCTACCAGATCTCGCAGTTCGACCTGCCCATCTGCGAGCATGGGCATCTGACGGTCACGGTGGACGGTGCCGAAAAGCGCATCGGCATCACGCGCATCCACATGGAGAACGACGCGGGCAAGAACATCCATGCCCAGGGCGAGAACGTCAGCTATGTGGACCTCAACCGCGCCGGGACGCCGCTGGTGGAGATCGTTTCCGAGCCGGACATGCGTTCTTCCGCCGAGGCCGTGGCCTACCTCAAGGCCCTGTACGGCATCGTGACCTATCTGGGCGTCTGCGACGGCAACATGGAGGAGGGCAGCTTCCGCTGTGATGCCAACGTCTCTATCCGTCCTGTGGGCAGCACGACCTTCGGCACCCGTACCGAGCTCAAGAACCTGAACTCGTTCCGCAATGTGCAGCGAGCCATCGATTACGAGATCGCCCGCCAGCAGGATGCCCTGGCGGACGGGGAAGAGATCGTGCAGGAGACCCGCCTGTACGATGCCACCAAGAACATCACGGCTTCCATGCGCGGCAAGGAAGAAGCGCACGACTACCGTTACTTCCCTGATCCCGACCTGCTGCCCGTGACCATCACCGATGAGGAATTCAGCCGCTGGCAGCAGGAACTGCCCGAGCTGCCTGCCGCCCGCATGCAGCGCTTCATCGCCATGACGGGCCTGCCCGAACCCGAGGCGGAAGTGCTGGTGCAGAGCCGTGCCATGGCCGATTTCTTTGAGGCTGCGGCGGCCAAAGCCGATGCCCGCAAGGTGGCCAACTTCATCCTCGGCCCGCTGCTGCGCGAGCTCAACGCCCGCTCCCTGCATGTGCAGGATTGTGCCATGACGCCCGAAGCTCTGGCCGAGCTGGTCAGCATCGTGGACAAGGGCCTCATCAGTGCCAAGATCGCCAATGACATCTTTGCCGACCTGATGGAAAACGGCGCCATGCCCGAAGCCTACGTCAAGGAAAAGGGCCTGGTGCAGATCTCCGACAGCTCTGCGCTGGAAGCGGCCGTGGACAAGGTGCTGGCCGACAATCCCGCCGAAGTGGAGGCTTTCCGTGGCGGCAAGACCAAGCTCATCAGCTTCTTTGTGGGCCAGGTCATGCGCGCGACCCGCGGCAAGGCCAACCCCGCGCTGGTCAATGAGCTGCTGGCCAAAAAGCTGGCTGGCTAGTCCGGAAACATAAAAAGCTGCAAGGGGGGCGCCTGGGGTGCCCCCTTATTTTTTTGAACGCAGCTCCAATTTTATTAAAGTTATACTTTAAGGAATAGTGCGCCGGAGCCGGAAGCCCTTTCATGGACAGAAAGCCCAAAATACGCTAGGCAAAAATCATGGCTTCATATTCATCTTCTCAGGAAAGGATCGATTTCGATGATCCTTTGCTGGCCAATCAGCTGTTTGGTCCCCGCAATGCCCATTTGGACCTGCTGGCCGCTGCCAGCGGTGCCCAGATAGGCAGCCGCGGTGCTTCTGTTTTTTTCTCCAGTCCGGACCATGCTGTCCTGCAGTGCCTGTACCGGCTTTTCGTGCAGCTCTATGATATGCTGCGCAACGGCATCAGCATCAGCCAGCAGGACATGTCCCGGGCCTATGCCATGCTGGCGGCCGATCCCGGGCTCAACCTGCGGCAGGTCTTCCAGGAGGCTGTCTTCGTCAATACGCCGCGCAAGACGGTGACGGCCCGCAATGTGGCCCAGAAGCAGTATTTGGATATACTGCGCCGAAACGAGATGGTCTTTGCCGTGGGGCCTGCCGGTACGGGCAAGACCTATCTTGCGGTGGCCATGGCCATCTCCATGCTGCAGCAGCATCAGGTCAAGCGCATCGTGCTGACGCGTCCCGCCGTGGAAGCGGGGGAGCGGCTGGGCTTCCTGCCCGGCGACCTGGCGGACAAAGTCAATCCGTACCTGCGTCCCCTGTATGATGCCCTGCACGACATGGTGCCCCAGCCCAAGGTGGCATCCATGCTGGAAGTGGGGACCATCGAGGTGGCCCCCCTGGCCTTCATGCGTGGCCGTACCCTCAATGATGCCTTCATCATCCTGGACGAAGCCCAGAACACCACCCACGAGCAGATGAAAATGTTCCTGACCCGCATGGGCTTTGGATCGCGCGTGGTGGTCACGGGCGATACCTCGCAGATCGACCTGCCCGTCAACCCGTCTTCCGGGCGGGCCCGCTCGGGCCTCGTCCATGCCCTGGCCATCCTGGACAAGATCCCCGGTCTTGCCGTGCACCACTTCAGCAAGGCTGACGTGGTGCGCCATCCTCTGGTGGGAGCCATCGTCAATGCCTACGACAACGCCGAAAAAGACAGCTAGACCCTCCAGCATGGTGGCCCTGTGGCAGACGCTGAGAACGCGTCACCACTGCGGTCGCGGCCTGCTGGTATTGATCCTGACCCTGCTTTTCCTCTCGTTGCTGGCCGGTGCCAATCTGACGCCGGAAAGCCGCGTCTATGTGGCGGGGCAGGTTGCGGACAGTGACGTCATCGCTGACCGCGACATCCTGGTGGAAGACGTGCAGGCCAGTAAGGCCCGGCAGCGCCAGGTGCTCATGCTCCAGCCCTCGGTCTACGACCTGAGCATGCAGCCCTATGAGATGTTCCAGAACCGCATCCTTGGGATCCTGCATCATCTGAACGTGATGGCCGACCACAAGGGCTTGCAGAGCGTCAAGCCTGTGCCGGAAGAAGCCGCTCCGGCGGCTCCCGAAGCGGAGGACAGCGCGCCTACTGTCGGACAGGCCGGGGAAGCCCCGGTCACGCCCGCTCCTGCCGCGCCTGTTGCCGCCCAGCGTCCTCTGCCCAGAGCCGAGGAAGATCTGGCGGACCTTCCGAGAGGGGAGGCCTCTGTCCGCCGTCTGGTGGAAGAACTGACGCCCCGGGTGGCCGAAGAGGTGCTGCCCCAGCTGGCCTTGCCGGAAGTGCAGCAGTACCTCCTCAAGACCCTGATGCCGCTGATCCGGGATCGCCTGGCCGAAGGCCTCGTGGGCGACATCCGCTCCGCCAGAGCTGGACGGGCCGGGGTCGTCATCCGCAACCTCGACAACGGTTCGGAACTGCTGCGCCCCGAAGTGACCACGCTGCCCGATGTGCAGTCCTTCCTGGCCGAGATCTCGTCCCTGCTGCGGCAGGAAGATACCCTCAACGCCCACTCCCGCCGGGCCATCAACATCCTGCTTTCCGCGACGGTCCCGGCGTCCCTGACGCTCAACCGTGAGACGACCCAGCGCCGCGGTGAAGCCGTGGTGGCCAATGTGGAGCCCGTCTTTTACCAGATCCAGAAAGGCGAGCTGGTGGTGCGCAAGGGGGACAGGGTGAGCCGCGAGCAGCAGCTCAAACTGCAGACCCTGTATAAGAGCGCTGCCGATCCCGTCCGCTGGGGCGTGGTGCTGGGGGCTTTCCTGTTCTCCCTGATCCTGTCCATCGGCTTCTTCGTGGCGCCCAGCGGCAAGCCCGGCACGCCGCTGCGCTGCAAGGACATGCTGCTCATCTCGCTGGTGCTGTTCCTGTTCAGCGTGGGGGCCAAGGGGGCGTTCTGCCTTGCCACCCGTTTCGACAGCCTGACGCTGATGGCCAACTATGCCGTGGCCTTCCCCATCGCCGGGGGCGTGGGGCTGGTGGCCATGGTCTTTGCCGCCCGCCGCTACTGCACCATGAGCCTGCTGCTCTGTTTCTTTGCCATGCTCATGTTCCAGGCGGACTACACCTTCTTCCTGTATCATTTCCTGGGCGGCATGCTGGCCACCTGGCTGGTGACCAATGCCCAGACCCGGCAGGACGTTGTCTGGAGCATCATCCCCCTGACGGTGGGGCAGTCGCTCATCTGGCTGGGCATGGCCCTGCTGGCGCAGATCTCGCCCAACGAGTTCCCCATGCAGCTGGGGGCCGTGGCCATCAACAGCCTCCTGTCCCTGATCCTGCTGTTCGCCGTCAGCCCCGTGCTGGAGCTGGCCTTTGGCTACAGTACGCGTTTCCGTCTCATGGAGCTCATGAGCCTTGAGCATCCGCTGATGCAGGAACTGATGGTGACCATCCCCGGCACCTATCATCATTCTCTGGTGGTGGCCAACATGGTGGAAGCCGGGGCCAAGGCCATCGGAGCCAACAGCCTGCTGTGCAAGGTGGCGGCCCTGTATCATGACGCGGGCAAGCTGACCTATCCCGAATACTTCATCGAGAACCAGTTCGGCGGTCCCAACAAGCATGACAAGCTGGCCCCCTCCATGAGTGCGCTCATCATCACGTCCCACGTCAAGAAGGGCACGGAACTGGCCGAGCGCTACAAGCTGGGGCAGGAGATCATCGACATCATCCGCCAGCATCACGGGACCCGCGTCATCCGCTACTTCTACCAGAAGGCCATCAATATGGGCGAGCGGCCGCGCGAATCGGATTTCAGCTATCCCGGTCCCCGGCCCCAGACCAAGGAAGCCGCCATCCTCATGCTGGCAGACTCCGTGGAGGCCTCCAGCCGGACGCTGACGGATCCCACGCCTGCCCGTATCAGGACGCACATCGATACCATCATCAAGGGCATCTTCTCCGAAGGCCAGCTCGACGAGTCCGAACTGACCTTCAAGGATCTGCATTACCTGAGCGAGAACTTCCAGCGCATCCTGACGGGCATCTTCCACCAGCGCATCGCCTATCCGCCGGCCAAGAACGAAGGCAAGCAGGAAGGCAAGGCTGCGGAAGGCAAAAACGCGGATGCCCGCCCGGCCGAAAGCAAGGCCGAAGCCAAGGGGCACGAGAACGCCCCGGCTGCCAGGGAGGCGGAAGAAAAAGCCGAGAACAGCCACAGCGGGCATCATCACGGCCGTGTGCATGACGCTGCCGCCGTCGAAGCCGCGGAGAAGCTGGAAGCCGAACAGCTGGCCCGTACAGAACAGGCGGGGCGGGAATGATGGCTGTCCGGGTCATCGATCATTGTCCGGCGGGGGCCTGGCTGTTGCCTGTGCCCCCACGCCAGATAAGCAGGATACTGGATGCCCTGACATCCGCAGCGCGAGAGGCCGGTTGTCCGCTGGGCCCTGTGGAAGCCCATCTGGTGGACGATGCCTGCATCGCCCGGGCCAATCAGCGCTACATGGGCTGCACAGGCCCGACCAATGTGCTGTCGTTCCCCGGTGATGAGAGCCTGCCGGGGGTGATGCTCCTTTCCCTCGATACGCTGAACAGGGAATGCCTGCTTTACGGTCAGGACCCGGCAGAGCATCTGCTGCGCCTGCTGGCGCATTCCGTGGGGCACCTGGCCGGATATGACCACGGTGAAGAGATGGATGCCCTCTGCGACTGGTGCCGGAGCAGGGCCGAGGCGGAAGTCTGGAGCTAGGCCGACCTGCTGCCGACCAGGGCCTGACAGTGCAGTTCCCGCAATTTGCGGGCGGATTCCGCTCCTTTGTTCTGCCATTGGGGCGGCAGCCCTATGGTGCGGAGCAGGGCCGTATCCTCCAGTGCCTTGCCGCTGATGTCCTGCTTGCTGTCGGCATCCACCACACTCCAGAACTCCTTCATCAGGCCGCGCGTGGCCACGGTCCAGAGCACGTCCCGGCGTGTGCCGGGGCGCAGACGGTCATATAGCCCGGCCTTCATATGCAGCTCGCAGGCCAGCAGTCCTGCCTTTTCCCGCCGGACGGGCAGGTGCAGCCGTTTGGCCAGAAGGCGTACCAGCGCCAGCCCCCGCTGCTCATGTCCGTAGTGGTGGGGCAGTTCTTCCTCAGGAGTCAGCAGCTTTCCCAGATCGTGGCAGAAGGCCATCCAGACGGCCAGACTGTTGCCGGCCACGGCGTTCATGACCCGGACGGTATGCTGGAGCACCGAACCGCTGTGCCAGCGTACAGGCCCGGCGGGGATGCGGGCGATGGTTTCCAGTTCCGTGAACCACGGCCGCCAGAGGTGGAGCTGCTCCAGGACTTCCAGAAAGCGGCCGGGGCAGGGGAGGGCCAGAGCTTTGAGCAGCTCCCTGCCGACCCGCTCCGCCGGAATGGCCGCCAGAGCGCTTTCCGGTACCTTCGCTGCCAGACGGAGGCAATCGGGGTGCAGCTGCCAGTCCGGATGACGGCAGGCAAAGCGGGCCAGGCGGAAAAGGCGCAGGGGATCCTTGCGGAAAGCGTCGGGCGAGGCCGGGCGCAGGAGCCTGCGCTCCAGATCAGCCAGCGTCCTGGCATGGGCATGCACATGCCCGCCGGCATCCAGGGCCAGCGCATTGACGCTCAGGTCACGAGCGGCCAGATCCGCAGGCAGGCTCCCACCACGGAGCGGCATGAATTCACAGCCGTGCCACAGACAGATCTGAACGCTTTTCCCCACGCGGGCGGCATCGGGATGCGTCGCCAGAAAGGCGGCATCGTCTCCGTCCACGGCATAATCCAGCTCAACCGGTGCCTGTCCCAGCAGGATGTCACGGACGGCACCGCCAACAAGGTAGGTCTTCATGACGACATCATGCCATAACGGGGCGCGGGAGCAAAGGGCCGGGCGGCCTGAGGTCTGGCGTTTCGGTGAGGTCTCGTCCGCACTGGATGTGGGGCATACCCTGGCCCGCCGCGGCTTGCTGGCGCCCTGGCAGAGCGTGCTGGTCAGCAGCCAGCGGCAGGGCAGGGGACAGCTGCGCCGGAACTGGGTCTCGCCCGCCGGCAATATCTATGCGGCGCTGCGGCTCCCCATGCAGGAGCCGTTCGCCAGTTCCGCGGCCTCCACCGTGACCGGGGCCATGCTGGCGGCCGCTCTGGGAAAGCTGGGCTTCGAGGTGCGCCTCAAATGGCCCAACGATCTTGCCGTGCTGGACGGGGACACCCCCGCCAAGGTGGCGGGGATCCTGCTGGAAGAAAGGGCGGGCGTCCTGCTGGCCGGCATCGGCATCAATGTGGCCTGGGCCCCGCCGGCCGAGACCTTGCGTGCAGGGGCCGCCATGCCCGCGAAGGCTCTGGTTTCGGGCCTGGAAAAATCACAAAAAATATTTCTTACCGCCGAGAGCCTATGGTATCAACTTGTAAACTGCCTGTTTTGCGAGTATAGTACCGGCGGTTCTCTAAAGAAAAACTGGAAAGATCTCGCCGAGAGCTTCCTACTCTGGCGCGGGTCCTGCGTTTGTCTCGACGACGGCGATGAGGTCGTCGAGGGCATTCTGACAGGGCTGTGCCATGATGGAGGACTGTGCCTGTCGCGCAATGGCCGGCAGGAGGTTTTTTACAGCGGAAGCCTGCGTCTTTCGCATCATTACTAAAGGGCAAAAAGGCATGGCCAACAAATCCTTTGCAGACGTCCAGGAATTTCTCAAGGGCAAGGTGATCCTTGTCGCCAACCGTGGCATTCCCGCCCGCCGCATCTGTCGCTCCATCCGCGAACGCTTTGACGCCGTCGCGGCCATGACAGCCACCGATGTGGATAAAACTGCGCCGTCAGCATCCACTGCCAAGGAACTGATTCTGCTCGGACCCGATCCCCGCGCTTACCTGGATATTGACCGCATCATCGACAAAGCCCGCCAGCGCGGCGTTGTCGGTATCCACCCCGGCTGGGGCTTTGCCTCTGAGGACACCCGTTTCCCCCAGCGCTGCAAGGAAGCCGGTATCACCTTTATCGGTGCCACTGCCGAAGCCATGAACCTGCTGGGCAACAAAGTGCAGGCCCGCGCCGTGGCCCGCAAGCTGGGCATCCCCGTGGTGCCCGGTTCTGACGGGGCCGTGGACATCGCCACCGCCCGTCAGCTGATCTCCGAGATCGGTCTGCCCATCATGCTCAAGGCCGAAGGCGGCGGCGGTGGCCGCGGTATCTTCGCTATCCACAATGAAGCCGAGCTGGAAGACGCCTTCTTCAAGGCCTCCACCATGGCCCAGGCCTCCTTCGGCAATCCGCGCCTGTTCGTGGAAAAGTTCTTGGCCGATGTGCGCCACATCGAGATCCAGGTCATCGCCGACATGTACGGCAATGTCTTTGCCTTTGACGAACGCGACTGCACCGTGCAGCGCAACCATCAGAAGCTCGTCGAGATCACGCCTTCGCCCTGGCCGGGCATGACCCGCCAGCTGCGCGAACAGCTCAAGGACTACGCCCGTCGCCTGGTGCGCGCCGTGGGCTACCACTCCCTGGCCACGGTGGAATTCCTGGTCACGCCCGACGGCACGCCCTACATGATCGAAGTCAACACCCGTCTGCAGGTGGAACACGGCATCACCGAATGCCGCTACGGCATCGACCTGGTGGAAGAGCAGATCGCCGTGGCCTTTGGTGCGGAACTGCGTTACCGCGAAGAGAACCTGCGTCCTTCCTACTGTGCCATGCAGGTGCGTATCAACTGCGAGAACCCGCAGGAGAACTTCGCTCCTAATGCCGGTCTGATCACCCGTTACGTGTCGCCTGGCGGCCCCGGTGTGCGTCTGGACTCCAACATCAGTGCCGGTTATGAGTTCCCGGCCAACTATGACTCGGCCGGCTCCCTGCTCATCGCCTATGCCCACGACTGGGAAAAGACCCTGGGCATCATGGACCGCGCCCTGAGCGAATACATCATCGGCGGCATCAAGACCACCATCCCCTTCCACCGCCAGATCCTCAAGCATCCCCTGTTCCGCAAGGGCGAGATCAACACCAACTTCGTGGCCAACCATCCCGAGCTCATGCAGTACCGGGACGTGGCCCCCGAAAGCGAACGTCTGGCCCGCCTGGTGGCGGAGATCTCCGCCAAGGGCTACAACCCTCATGTGCAGCTCGGGGAATACCGTTCCGTCACCACGCCCCGTCTGGGCGCCTTCGATCCGGTGCTGCCGCCCATCCCCAGCCAGCTGCGCCGCCAGCCGTCTCCCTATCCTCAGGGCGACCGCCGCGCCCTGCTGGACTTCATCCGCGACAGCGGCTACGTGCACTTTACGGATACCACGCCGCGTGACTTCACCCAGTCCAACTCCGGCAACCGCTTCCGCCTAGCCGAAGACCGCCTGATCGGTCCCTACCTGGACAATGCCGGTTACTTCTCCATCGAGAACGGCGGCGGCGCCCACTTCCATGTGGCCATGCTGGCCAACATGACCTATCCCTTCTCCGAAGCGAAGGAGTGGAAGAGCTTCTCTCCCAAGACGCTCAAGCAGCTGCTGGTGCGCTCCACCAACGTGCTGGGCTACACGCCGCAGCCGCGCAACCTCATGCGCCTGACCGGCGAGATGATTTGCGATCACTACGAAGTGGTGCGCTGCTTCGACTTCCTGAACCATGTGGAGAACATGCGCCCCATCGCCGAAGTGGTCATGGACCGCAAGGACGTGGTCTTCCAGCCCGCCATCTCCCTTTCGTGGGCCAAGGGCTTCGACGTCAATCACTATCTGGGTGTGACCGAGAACATCCTGAGCATGATGGCCGACATCATGGGCGCCGATGAAAAGACCGCTGCCCGCAGCATCATCCTCGGCCTCAAGGATATGGCCGGTGTCTGCCCGCCGCGCTTCATGACCGAGCTGGTGACGGCTCTGCGCAAGCGCTGGCCCGAACTGGTGCTGCACTACCACCGCCACTGCACCGACGGCCTGTTCATCCCCGCCTGCGGGGCCGCGGCCAAGGCTGGTGCCCACATCATCGACGTGGGCCTGGGCTCCGCTGTCCGTTCTTACGGGCAGGGCGACGTGCTGGCCACGGTGGCTTACATGGAAGACGAGCTGGGCTTGGAGTGCCATCTGAACAAGGATGCCATCCGCGACGCCAACTTCGTCTGCAAGCAGATCATGCCCTACTATGACCGCTACTGCTCGCCGTACTTCAAGGGCATCGACTACGATGTGACCCGCCACGGCATGCCCGGCGGTGCTACTTCCTCCTCGCAGGAAGGCGCCATGAAGCAGGGCTACATCCATCTGCTGCCCTACATGCTCAAGTTCCTGGAAGGGACCCGCCAGATCGTTCGTTACCACGACGTGACGCCCGGTTCGCAGATCACCTGGAACACCGCCTTCCTGGCGGTCACCGGGGCCTGGAAGCGCGGCGGCGAGGAAGAAGTCCGCTTCCTGCTCGAAGTGCTCAACGAAGTCACCCGTACGCCCGAATCCGAACTTTCCAGCGAGATGCGCAAGGCCCGCCTGAACATCTACCAGGACTGCAACGACGCCTTCCGCAAGCTGCTGCTGGGCAAGTTCGGCCGCCTGCCGTTGGGCTTCCCCGCGGACTGGGTCTACGAGAGCGCCTTTGGCTCCGAGTGGAAGAGCGCCATCGCCAACCGTACGGAAGCCTCGCCTCTGGAAAGCCTGCCGGACGTGAACCTGGCCGCCGAAGAAGCTGCCTGCACCGAATTGCTGAAGCGCAAGCCCACCAAGGAAGAGTTCGTCCTGTACCTGAATCATCCGGCCGATGCCCTCAAGACCATGCAGTTCCGCATGCAGTACGGCGATCCCAACAATCTGCCCCTGCATGTCTGGTTCGAAGGCCTCAAGCCCGGCCAGGACCTCTATTTCAATGACCGCAGCGGTAAGCCCCACCATCTGCTGCTGCTGAGCATCTCCCGTCCCAACGATGCCGGTGTCGTCATCTGCCGTTACGTGCTGGACTCCGAGATCATGAGTTGCGAAGTGCAGGTCGCCCAGCCCACCGGCCAGAAGGCCAAGGGCCTGACCATGGCGGATCCTGCTAACAAGTTCCATGTGGCGTCGCCCAGCAATGGCGACCTGTGGGTCATGTACGTCCACCCCGGCGATATCGTGAAGGCCGGCGAAGAGCTGTTCAACGTATCCATCATGAAGCAGGAAAAGGCTGTGCTGGCTCCTGTGGATGGCGTCGTGAAGCGCGTGCTGAAGACGGCCGACTTCAAGGAAAACAAGCAGATGGTATCCGTGCGTGAAGGCGAGCTGCTCGTCGAACTGGGCCCCGTGCCGCGTATTTGCAGCAATGAAGCCTGCGCACAACCTATCCCCATGGACAATGTCTCCTTCTGTCCTTACTGCGGATCCCGCGTGATCTAGCCGTGTGGCGCATTTGCGCCGCATTGTGGACAGGATGTGCCTGCTAGGGTATGATGATTGCAATCAAAAGCTTTCTTTCCTGGTATAACGGAGGAAGTCATGGCCAAAACGGCTGCCACTAAGAAAGAGGAATCCCCGGAAGCTATCCGCAAAAAGTTGGTGCTGACCGGCGCCGACATCGTGGCGATCGGCGAAGAAGCCGAGCTGCTTGTGGGTGGCAAGAACTACAACACGGCCCTCATCAGCCAGATCGAAGGTATCCAGGCGCCTTATTTCCGCGCCATCTCTTCGCTCGCTTTCCACAGGGTGCTGGATGAGACCAAGGTTACCGGGCGTATCGTTCGCGCGGTCGTCGACCGCGAGTACGGCCGTATCGACTGGAATGATCCCGAAATCAACCAGGACCCCGACTTCCTGCAGAAGTTCGTCCGCCAGCTCGGCAAGCAGATCCATGACGCTGCCGCTGCGGAAGGGGACCAGTCCCACACCAAACTGCGCACCTTCATCAATACCATCGTGGAAGGCTTTGCTACCTCTCCCGAAGGTATCGACCAGCTGCGCAAACGTTCTGTCATGGTGCAGGCCGCCATCCTGTCCGTGGATCTTCCCCAGGACGTGGATGAGGCCGTGCGCGGTGCCTACCTCTCCATCTGCAACGAGAACGGCGACGACATGACTCCCGTGGCCGTGCGTTCCTCGGCTGCCGGTGAAGACTCCCGCAAAAAAGCCTTTGCCGGTCTGCAGGACACCTACCTCAACATGGTGGGCCCGGCCAAGGTCGTGGAAGCCTACCATTGGGACTGTGCTTCCGCGTACAACCTGCGCTCCATGACCTACCGCCGCGAGGCCATCCTCGATGCCATTGCCCGCGCTGAAGAGACCGGCGATGAAGCCATCGCCATCAATGCCAAGCAGGAATGGGCCATCGAGAACACCTCGCTTTCCGTCTGCATGATGCAGATGATCAACCCCGTGATCTCCGGTACGGCTTTCTCGGCCGATACGTCCACCGGTTGCCGCGGCACGGCCCGTAAGGACCTGGTCAGCATCGATACCAGCTACGGTCTGGGCGAAGCTGTAGTGGGCGGCAAGGTGACCCCCGACAAGCTTTATGTCTTCCAGCGTGATGACGGCAGTGAAGTCGTCATCCGTCAGATGGGCTGCAAGGACATGAAGATCGTCTATGACGAACGCGGTGGTACCCGTGAAGTGGCCGTGCCTGAACTGGAAGCCCTGCGCTGGGCCCTGTCGTTGAGCCAGGCCGAGCGTGTGGCCAAGGGCGTGCGTGCCGTGAGCAAGGCTTACGGCGGCATGATCATGGATACGGAATTCTGTATCGACGCCAACGACAAACTGTGGTTCGTGCAGGCCCGCCCCGAGACCCGCTGGAACGAAGAGCTGGAGCTGCATCCCACCACCATCTTCATGCGCCGTCGCGAAGTGGACGCCAAGGCTGCCGCCAATGCCGAAGTGCTGGTGGAAGGCAATGGTGCCTCCCGCGGTGCCGGTCACGGTACCGTGCGCTTCCTGCGTTCGGCTCTGGAACTGAACAAGGTCGCCAAGGGCGACGTGCTGGCCGCCGAGCGTACCGACCCCGACATGGTGCCCGGCATGCGTGTGGCCTCCGCCATCATGGCCGACGTGGGTGGCGATACCAGCCACGCCGCCATCACCTCGCGTGAACTGGGCATCGCCGCCGTCATCGGCATCCAGCGCCTGGACGTGCTGCGCGCCCTGGATGGCGTGGAAGTGACCGTCGACGGTACCCGCGGCCGGGTGTATCGCGGTCTGCTGCCCCTGCGTGAAGTGGGCGGCGAAATGGACGTGGCCAAACTGCCCACCACCAAGACCAAGGTCGGCCTGGTGCTGGCGGACGTGGGCCAGGCCCTGTTCCTCTCCCGTCTGCGCGAGTTCCCGCAGTTCGAAGTGGGGCTGCTGCGTGCCGAGTTCATGCTGGGCAACATCAGCATCCATCCCCAGGCTCTGGAAGCCTTCGATAACGGCGAACTGGAAGACGTGGTGCAGGGCAAGCTCAAGGAACTGGAAGATAACCTTTCCAAGGTCCTGCGCGAGCAGATGGCTGCCGGCCTCATCGTGTTCAACTTCAACCTGCGTGAATACGTGGGTGAAGTGACCGGCCTCAATGCCGAAGTCTCCGCTCTAGTGGATGCCGACCGCAGCCTCAGCGCCGAAGAAGTGCTGCTGCAGCATCGCAAGATGCGTGAGCTCGACCACAAGATCGACCAGCATATGGAAATGGCTTCCCGCCGCCTGGAGATCCTCAAGACCTCTGTGGATCTGGCCGATCATGTGCGCATCATCATGGGCTATGACGACGAGCTGGCCCTGCTTTCGCCCTCCGATCCCGAATCGGCCAAGCGCATCGCCGAGATCGAAGCCTCGGTGGAAGAGCATGTGAAGCGCATCAAGGATCTGCCCGTGGTGACTTCTCTGCTGGGCAACATTGCCCGCCTGCGTGAAGAAGTGAGCCTGCGTGGCGGCCTGAAGAAGGAAATGGACGACGTGCGCGCTCTGCCTGAAAAGATCCGCGCCATCATCAAGTCCCGCGGCTTCCGCACCGGTAAGGAACACTATGTGCAGACGCTGGCCCAGAACCTGGCCCTGTTTGCCATGGCCTTCTACGGCAAGACCATCGTGTACCGTACCACGGACTTCAAGAGCAACGAATACCGCAACCTGCTGGGCGGCAACCTCTTCGAACATCACGAAGACAACCCCATGCTGGGTTACCGCGGTGTGTCCCGCAATATCCACGACTGGGAAATCGAAGCCTTCAAGCTGGCCCGCGGCGTGTACGGCGGTTCCAACCTGCAGATGATGCTGCCCTTCGTGCGTACCCTGGAAGAAGCCCGCTCCATGCGGACCTACCTGAGCCAGGTGCACAAGCTGACCAGCGGTCAGGACGGCCTGCGCATCATCCAGATGTCGGAAATCCCCTCCAACGCCATCCTGGCCAAGCAGTTCATCCAGGAGTTCGATGGATTCTCCATCGGTTCCAACGACATGACCCAGATGGTGCTGGCCACGGACCGCGACAACGCGCGTCTGGGCCACATCTACGACGAAGAAGATCCCGCCGTGGTCTGGGCCATCCTGGTCAGCATCTTCACCGGCCAGAAGTACGGCAAGAAGGTGGGCTTCTGCGGTCAGGGTATCTCCAACAGCGTGATCCTGCGCGGCCTGGTGGCCATCGCCGGTATCGTCTCCGCTTCGGTAGTGCCGGATACCTACTTCCAGACCGTGTTCGATATCGCCGCTGTGGAAGCCGAGAACATCCCCACGTCCAAGCTGGGCGAATGGCTGGGCAAGCAGCATCATCAGCGTCTTGCCAAGCTGATGGAAGAGGCCGGTTACGGCCACATCCTGAAGAAGTACACGCTGCCCCAGGATATCCAGGAATGGTACGAAGGCGAGCTGCAGCGTCGTCACGAGCAGCTGCGTGAGCATCTGGATACCCCCAAGGAATCCTTCTACCGCACCGAGCTGGAAAGCTTCCGCTCCATGTTCCACAAGCCCGTCATCTACGCGACCTGGGATTGGAGCAGCACGGTGGAAGACGCCCTGCATCAGGCCGGCTTCGCTTCCTTCGAAGAGCAGGCTGCTGCCCTGGAAGAATACCGCAAGATCAAGTTCTAACCCGTACCGGTTCGCGAGTCGGTTCTGAGCCAGTTCGCGGATACGTTGACGATAAAGGGGGCGCCCAAAGCGCCCCCTTTTTTGTATAAAAAGAAAACCTCCCGCTAGGCGGGAGGTTCAAAAAAGCTTAAAGCTATGAGTATGTTATAAAGCT